>CACZDV010000112.1 GCA_902780025.1 uncultured Prevotellaceae bacterium | reverse complement strand
CTATATTTTGGCGATATCCGTTAGACCCAACAAATATCAATTATGAAACGTATACTTGTCATTTCATTCCTCGGTTGCCTGATGCTTCCCGCCTTGGCGGGCAGTATCACCGACCGCGTGGATACCCGACTGGGCACCACCACACTCTGGACACCTGAAGACTTGGGCTTCACCCACATCCGTGACAAGCGGCCCTGGGGCGGCGAGACCTTCCCAGGTGCCACCACGCCCAACGGTATGGTGCAGCTGACGCCCGTCACAAAGTATGGCTCCGGCGGCGGCTATCAGTATGAGGATCCCAACATCTATGGCTTCGCTCACACTGCCATGGGCCACTGGAACCTGCTCAACGTGCCGATGCTGCCCGTGACCAAGGCCGGCTTCTACCGCGCCGACAGCTATGCCTCGCACTAAGGAAGAGGTGAAGGCGGAAGTTTCTCGTTTGATATCCAACCGACCTGCCCACTACATGCTGGGAGCTGAGTGCACCATTGACGGCCGTACTCCTATTGAGAACATCCGTACGGCTGTTGAAACGGCTCACGGCCAGCGTTAGGGAAACTAGAGTAGGGAGCAAATGCTGATGGAAGCGTTTGCTCCCTACAGTCATAGTGGCATTTAGTGCCTACCTTGTCTTATTTAAAATGAGACACCTGTGAAGTACGTAGTAGAAGCCTGTGAAGCGGGAGTAATCAGGGGGTAAGGGCTGGGCTTCGGGAATGAAACTGCTATCCAAGAAAAAGAGGATGTGCCTTTGGCGGGGACACATCCTCTTGGTTTTGCTGAGGTTTCTTCGTTGCCGTACTATTCAACGACGGCACACCAGCCGCCGTTGCGCACGAGGTGAAGGTGGAGGCGGGTCTGCGGAGTGACGTTCTGCTCCGTACGCTTGTAGTCTACGGCGATGCGGTGGGCATTGCGTCCGTCCTGGAAGGCGGTCATGTGGCCGGACTTCGACAGGAAGTCGAGCGAGATGTCCAGGTCCTGCTGCTTGTCGCCCGTGATGGCTCCGATAAACCACTTCGTGCCCTTGCGCTTAGCCACGACGTAGTGGTCGTCGGCCTTCAGGTCGGCTGTCGAGACGTGGGTGTAGGGATTCTCGTAGGACGTGCCAAAACCGCGTGTCTTCGAGATGTGGGCGGTGAAGGCCTCGGGCAGGTTCAGCTCCAGGCTTTCGCTGACGACGTCGGTCTGTCCCTTGCCCTTGCTGATGGAGAACCGGTAGGCCACGCCGTTGTCGTAGGCGCGGAAGTCAATGCTGATGCCGCCTTTAAAGGTCATGGTGAGCTGATTGGCCTTGTTCTTTACCTCGGCCTGCTTCAGGGGTACGACGGGGCGGATGACCTCGTCGACCTTCGACCGCTTCGAGCTGCTCAGCTTGGGGTTCTGTACAAACTGCTCCTGACCCACCTGGAGGCCCAGCGGGCAGTCCTTCAGAATCTGTTCGTCACCACGGAAGACGCTCAGCGTGAGCTGCTTGTCTACCGTCACTGTCATCTTGATGTTCCCACCAGGAGACGTGAGCGTCTCCGTCTTTGCGGCAAAGGAGCCCAGAGTGAGGCTCAGCAGTGCGCAGATGATGCTTGTCCGTTTCATTTCTTCTGTATTTTCTTTAGGATGTTGAGTTTTCCGTCGTCAATGAGCTTCAGGATGAGCTCGCCGAAGAGGGTGTTCTGCCAGGCGAACCAAGGGCGCGTGTAGTTGGAGGCGTCATCCTTATGGAACGACTCGTGGATGAAGCCCGTGCCGGCGTCGGTGTCGACGAGCATCTGCAGGCACTGCTGGATCTCGCGGTCGTCGGTCGAGGTGAAGGCACGCATCATGATGGACATGGGCCACACCATGTCGTAGCCCACATGAGGGCCGCCGATGCCCTCGCCGGCACTTCCGCGGAAGAAGTAGGGGTTGTCCTCGCTGAGCACGAAGCGTCGGGTGTTCTGGTAGATGGGGTCGTTCACGTCGACATCGCCCAGATAGGCCATGGCCAGCAGCGAGGGCACGTTGGCGTCGTCCATGAGCAGCTGGTTGCCGAAGCCGTCGACCTCGAAGGCATAGATTTTGCCGTACTTCGGATGGTCGTGAATGGCATACTTTTTCAGGGCCGTCTCCACCTCGTCGGCCAGCGAGCGGCACTCAGCTGCCAGCTGCGTGTTCCTGTTCACCTTGGTCAGGATGTCGGCAGCCTTGCGGAGCGAGGT
>CACZDV010000111.1 GCA_902780025.1 uncultured Prevotellaceae bacterium | reverse complement strand
GTGTTCACGTCGGCCACAGGGGCGAAGTCAATATCGAAGCCGTAGCGGTGGAGGTAGGTGCCGATGGTGTTGCCGCACTCGTAAGCATTCCGTGGGTCGCCAGTGGCGCCGATGGCCCCCATCGACTCGTAGGTCTTCACATTGAAGTTGCTGTTGCGCCCTATGCGAGCCACTCGCCCGCCCTCCTCATCAATGCACAGCAGGGGTGAGCCTTTCAGCGCACGAATCTCAGGGATGAAGCGTGCCAGTTGTGCTTCGTCCTCGATGTTGTGCGCATAGAGGATGATGCCGCCCACGGGATATTTCTCGTTCACCTTCCGCATCATCTCGTTGACGGTCTGCAACTTGATTTTGGTGAGGTCGTCGACACTCTGGTCAATGCCGCCGGAGCGGTTGAAGTGGATGGTGGTGTCGAGACATTCTGGTCGCACATAGAACATCTGTCCCACTTTTTCGCGCAGCGTCATCCGTTGTAGTTGCGACTCCACCTCATCTGTTGGAGGCGTATCTGTGCTGTCTTCATTCGAACACGAACTGAGCATCATCAGGCCACAAGATGTAAGGATGGTGGCCAGCATCCATAGTTTTATTTGTTTCATGGCTGCAAAAGTACTAATTATCTACGAAACACATCGCAAATACAAACATTTTAACTCCAACAAAAGTTAAAGTTACGAACTCACAGGGGGTCTGTCCCCCTGTGATATGATTTATTCGTAAGCATATATCAGTCCGTATTTCTCATGCAGGCGGCGCAGGGTGCCGTCGGCCTTCATCTGGGCGATGACGTCATTGACGAGGGCGAGCAGGTCGTCCTGACCCTTGCTCATCAGCACGCCGATTTCGCCGTGGGTAAAGGGGGCGGCGAGCAGCGGGGCGGCCAAGCGCACATCGTTCTGCACGTACCAGGGGGCCTCGGTAATCTCGGTTATCATCACGTCGGCCTCGCCCTCGGCAATGAGCGACGGTATTTCCTCGTTCTTGGGGTGGACGATGACGGTGGCGTGGGTCAGGTTCTCGTTGGCAAACTTCTCGTTCAGTCCGCCGGGGTTCACCATCACGCGCACCTCGGACTTGTCGATGTCTGCCAATGACTTGTAGCGGTCAGCCTCGGCGGCACGGCAGAGGATGGTCTTGCCGTTGGCCAGATAGCCGTCGCTCATCAGCATCGTCTCGCGGCGAGCATCGGTGATGGTGATGCCGCCGATGGCAAGGTCGAAGGTCTGCGGCTCGGCCTGAACGTCGGCCGTCAGCGTCGGCCATGACGTAGGCACGAACTGGATGCCGACGCCCAATCGCTTGGCAATCTCTCCAGCCACGTCGATGCCGAAGCCCCAGTAGGTGCCGTCGCTTTCGCAGAATGATAACGGACGGTAGTCGCCCGTGGTGCCAAAGAAGATAGTGCCACGCCCTACTATCTCCGCCACCTTCCCGTCGAGGGGAACGTCCGTATAGGTTGACAGGATGAAAACGGAGTACTGGCCGTTCTCCTTTCCAAACTGGAGCGCACCCTTCAGGTCATCCTCTGGGAACAGTTTTGTACTGTCGAAATAGTAAAGGCCATCCTCGCCATTCAGCCAACCGCCTACATATCCTTCGTGCTGCAAGGCATGGCTCACCACCATGTCGAGCTGGTCACGCGAATGGCTGTTCTGGGTGGCGGCATAGCTGACGGCGATTCCCTCGGTCGGCTCCGTCATCGTGCGGATGTCAAGCGTGAATCCGTCCGGGTGAGTCTGTCTGTAAGCCCAGACCTTGTCGCTGATGGCAGACACGTCCGTCTGTCCTGCCGGGTTGTCGTCGTTCGACGAGCAAGCCGTGAATACACTTGCGCCGCAAATGAGGGTGGCGGCCATCACGGCAAACAATAGTCTTCTATTCATTATCAGATTGTTTTAAGTTATCAGATGCAATAATACTTGGTCAGGAAATAGGTGCGGTCCCAGTCGAGGATCTTCCGCTGCGATTCCTTCTCGGGGTGGATGTTGAACTCGTCGAAGATCATCAGC
>CACZDV010000110.1 GCA_902780025.1 uncultured Prevotellaceae bacterium | reverse complement strand
AGCGTGTTCTGCACCGTGATGGACGTGACCGCCGATGCCGCCACGCCACCCAGCTCGCTGATGAAACGGATGTCGGCCTGCACTCCAGAGCCTCCCGTACCGTCACTGCCCGTGATTGTCAGAATCGTCGTGTTCATTTTATGTTTATGTTGTCACTGATTTTCGACTGCAAAGTAACGGAAAAATCAGCACCTGACCAAATTCTATTCCTTTTATGATAAACGAAAGTTCAGTTTTGGCAAAAAGACATTCGGAACGGATATGAAAAAAACTTTGCCCGACAGCGAAAATTGCGTTTCCGGTCATCGGAATCGGCTCCCCGACGGCGAAGCGAGCTTTTCACTAAACACTCAATGAAAAATGCTCACTGTTTAATGAAAAGGGACAAGCGGGTTGTGGCCCGCTTGTCCTTTCATTTGTATGTTTTCTTGTTTGTTTCCTTATGGTTGCAACGTCAGTCCGAACACCAGGTAGGCTTTCTGGCTGCAGGGGTTGCCGATGACTTCTCCGAAGATGGGGATGCTGAAGGAGTCGGTGATCTTGATGTCCTTCGTGGCGCGGAGGGAGAGGTTGGTCACGGCGAAGTCCTCGGTTCCATAGACTGCTTCTGCGCCGAATGGGACGGCTCCTGCGGTGGCTGTCCAGTCGCATGTGGCGAGCTTGAAGGGGGCGCTGAACTCGAAGTAGGAGCTGTAGGCGCGCTTGCCGTTGAGCTTGTAGTCGTTGCCGGTGAAGTTGGTGTACCACTGGAAGGCTACGGGGCCGAAGTCATAGCCGACGTTGGCCTCGAAGATGTGGTTGGTGCCGTGGGCGTCGTACTTGAAGTAGCGTCCGCGGGGATCCTGTCCGGCGCTGAACCAGTAGTCGCAGATGCCGACGTTGAAGCCTCCGATGGTGTAGCCGAGGGTGAGGTCGAACTCCTTGGTGTCGGCTGGTTCGGTGAGGCCTACGTTGCCCCAGGCGGTGAGGGAGAGTCCCTTCCATTCGATGCCGAGCGTGGGTTGGAAGCCTGTGTTGCCCAGTTCTTGGCCACGCCAGATGTATTGGTTGACGATGTCTGCGCTGACTGTGGTTTCAATCTCTTGTGCCTTGATGGCGGTGGCTCCGAGGAGCATCAATCCAAAAACTAAAATCTTTTTCATACCTTTTTCTTTTTTTTAATTCGACTGCAAAGTTACTGCTTTTTTGTTGCCGTCGCAAATATTTAACTTCTCAATTACGCTTTTTCGCTTAGTTGTAGCAGCTCTCTCCGTGTTCGTAGATGTCGAGACCTTCTTCCTCGATGCGTGGCTCGACGCGCAGGCCGTGGAGCTTCTTGATGCCGTAGAAGAGGACGAATCCGCAGGCTGCTGCCCAGAGGTCGATGACGAGGATGCCGAAGCATTCAGCGCCGAAGAATCCCCAACCGAAACCGTAGAATGCGCCGTTCGTGGTAGAGAACAAACCGGTCATGATGGTGCCGAGGATACCGCAGACACCGTGCACTGAGCTGGCACCAACGGGGTCGTCGATGTGGAGCTTGTGGTCTATGAACTCAATGGCGAAGACGAGCACTGTACCACAGATGAGACCGATGATGACTGCACCGATAGGCGATACGAGGTCGCAACCAGCCGTGATGCCCACGAGACCGGCCAGGATGCCGTTGAGGGTCAGTGAGAGAGAGGGCTTTCCGTACTTGATCCATGTGACGAACATCGTTGCCACACCACCTGCCACGGCTGCGAGGTTGGTGGTCAGGAAGACGTGAGAGATGGCCACGCGGTTCACTTCGCCAGAGGCTGCCAATTGGCTACCAGGGTTGAAACCGAACCATCCGAGCCAGAGGATGAATACGCCGAGAGCGGCGAGGGTGAGGTTGTGACCAGGAATGGCGCGGCTCTTACCCTCCTTGCTGTACTTGCCAAGACGAGGACCGAGCGCGATGGCGCCGATGAGGGCGAGCACACCACCTACAGAGTGAACGATGGCAGAACCTGCGAAATCGTGGAACACATCACCGAACATCGTCATCATGAAACCGTCAGCAGCGTCGTTGCAAAGCCAACCGCCACCCCATGTCCAGGGACCTTCCACAGGATAAATAATGAGTGAGATGAACGCGCTATAGACGAGATACATGGAGAACTTTGT
>CACZDV010000109.1 GCA_902780025.1 uncultured Prevotellaceae bacterium | reverse complement strand
TTGATGAGATTGAGGATTTTCTGCTGACGCTCAGTGAGTTTCGTCTCCGACATGTCTCCGTCATGGTCTCCGACATTTAAGGTGTCGGAAGAGGCAAAGATGATGGTCTGGAATTGGGTCGGAGTAGATTTGAACACAGGTTTCAATTCGTCCTTATACCCATCCAAGGCTTTGGTCTCATTACAAATTCGTGTGAGTCCGCTACCTCGCTTCTCCATGTAGTCAAGTTGAGCCATCACGTCAGCAAGAATCGGGTTTCGTCTATCCGATGCGATTTCTTCTAAAGATAGGTCTTGTACGGTGCATCATTCTCAATATCTGAATCGCCACTTCGGATTTCCTGAGAAAATATGAAGCTTAACTCCCTTTTTTCTAACGCATACTCTTTTGGAGTTTAGGATTTCTCCAAAGAAAATCCGCAGCACCTGCTGTAGGTACTGCGGATTGAGGATATGATTAATATGTTGATGTGCTGTTATTTCACCACTACCTTACGAGTTATTCCGTCGCTTATGCGGATGATGTTCAGGCCACGCTGAACGCCGTTGCGCTTCTGGCCGTTCAGCTGGTAGGCATCCACCACCTTCACGTCCTTACCCATCTGCTGGGCAGCGATACCCGTACTGTAGTCAAACTCCTCGATGTTGGTGAAGTTCTTCCAACCATCCGCACTTTGATAAGTAGCTTTTTTGCCTATAGGAACATATAGTATAGCATTGCTATATTTTGCTTCGTCAAATGTGCTCTGATTAATAGCGAAGGCATCCTCTATCATACTATATATGGAAGTAAGACCTGAGCAACTATAGTATTTGTATTACATTTTATATCAATAAATTACGTGTTAAACGGTAGAAAAATGAAACCATAGATTCTATGAACAACAAAAAAGTTAATGATTTAACACTTTCAACTTTATGAAAGCAAAATGGATGAGAAAGTGTAGATTTTGGGGGGCGTTATTATTGCTTATGCGGATAGTTTTTAGATGACGAGCCATTAATGCAACGGACTGTCGAGGCTTTCTTTAGGGATATACTGGATTTGATGTGAAAATTCGGGGACGAAGCATACGAAAGTGCTCCGTCCCCGAATGATTGATTCAGAGTGCTTTTATTCTTCGTCCCAGACGTTTTGACGGCTCATGGCGTCGGTCCATGCGTCGCCGTCCTCGGTCCCCCTGTTCAGGTTGTCATCGTCGAGGCCTGTGGTAGTGATAATCGATGCAGCAAGCATCTCCTGTTCCATCTCGGTATTTTGCACCTTCATCACGGGCTTCATATATTCTTTCTTTGTCATATCGGTGTCCTCCTTGCTTTACTTGATGATTACCTTTTTACCATTCTGAATATAGACACCCTTCTGTGTGGCCTTGCTGATGCGGCGGCCGTCCAGTGTGTAGGTGGCATTGTCGGTGCTGGCTGCTCTGTCAGTGCCAATGGCAATGATGCCCGTGGTCTCGCCGTCGCCAAAGTTCATGCTGAAGGCGCGGGCCAGACTGGCAGTCTCGCCCTTCAGCTGGAAGTAGGCGCGGAAGCCCTTCATGTCGGCGGGCAGTGCCGAGGGGTTCAGCAGCGTATTGTTGGCTGCCAGGAAGAGCACGGCCTTCGTGTCGCTGCCCTCAATGGTCGTTGCGCCCAGCGTGGGGATGAAATCGACATCGGTCGAGGTGAAGGGCTGTGCATCCTTGCTCACGATGGCTCCCGTGAAGGGTGCTGTGGAGAGGTCGGTGGTGGCAGCGACCTTCACCAGATAGGGTTTGCCGGCCTCGATACTCGCTGCGGTAGCGAAGTTGAGAGTCAGCGTTCCGTCTGCGAACGTTGCGCTGCTGAGTTCCTTCACGGTCCAGCCCTCGGGGATGGCGGTGCTGAACGGAGCAGCAAACGTATTCCACGAACCGGCTTGCAGCGTGCGCGTCAGGGTGACGTCAGCCTCGTAGCCGTCCCACTCTGTCAGTGCAGCGCTGTTGTCCGTTGTCTCGGAGAGGGCCAGGGCGGTCTCATACTCCACCTCCAGCTCCACGTCGAAGGCGGGAGTTGCGGCGAGCGACCATGTGCCGTCGGGGTTCTTGGTCAGTTCTACGCCCTCGGTGTAGGCGGTCTCCTCAGCAGTGGCGTAGGTGGTCTCGGCATCGGTCAGCGTCGAGTAGTTTGTCACGAGTGCCTGCTGGGCGGCGGTCAGCGCGTCGTAGGCCGTGCGTGCTGCGTCGAT
>CACZDV010000108.1 GCA_902780025.1 uncultured Prevotellaceae bacterium | reverse complement strand
CCTAAGGGACGCAAATTGCGCTCCGTGCTCGTTGCGCTGCAACTGGGCATAGCCCTGCTCATGGTGACCTATATCAGCATTCTGCTCATGCAGAGCCGCTACATCTACCAGAGCGACTACGGTTTCGACAAGGACGAGGTCATCTACGCACAACTCACCGAAGAGCATTTCGGCAAGAAAGATGCCATCCGGGCTGAATTGTTGCAACAGAGCGGCGTCGCTGATGTCAGTTTCTCCAACTTTGTGCTGGGCTTGCAAGATGACTACATGGGGTGGGGACGTGGTGATAATGACCATCGAATCACGTTCACCAGTATGCCTGTCGACTGGCGCTACCTTCGCACCATGGGCATCAAGGTCATAGAGGGCCGCGATTTCACAGAGCACGACGGCGACTGCTACATCATCAACGAGGCGGCCCGCCGTCAGTGGCCCTGGGTAGAGATGGACAAAAAGCTGTTGGACAATGACTTCCCCGTCATCGGCGTCTGCGAGGACATCCGATATGCGTCCACTCGCAAGGACCGTCATCAGGAGCCGTTGGCTTTCGTTATTATGGGCGAGTCATTCAAGGAGTGGGGCGACCGGCTGGGCATTGTCAACATCCGTGTCGCTGCGGGTATTGACAAGGTCAATCTCCGCCGGCAGATCAGCGATATACTGACCAGAATGGGCAGTGGTGAACAGGTGGAGGCCAAGTTTCTCGACCAGAAACTGGAGGATCTTTATCAAGAAGAGTTCCGCTTCATTCAGCAGGTGGGATGGTTTTCCGCCATCTGTCTTATCATTGCTCTCATCGGTGTGTTCTGCATGACCATGTTCGAGACGGAGTATCGCCGCAAGGAGATTGGCATCCGCAAGGTGTTTGGCTCTTCTACAAAGGAGATTCTGCTGATGTTCTGTCGCCACTATACCTGGCTGATCGCAGTCAGTTTCATCGTTGCCGCTCCTATAGCGTGGTATCTCGGCCGTCAGTGGTTGGAGAACTTCGCCGAGCGCACGCCAGTCTACTGGTGGATATTCCCGCTCAGTTTGCTCATGGTGGGCGTCATCACGATGACCACCGTCATCATCCAGAGCTGGCGCACTGCCAACGAGAATCCCATCAATAGCATCAAGACGGAGTGACAAGTCTTCGCCCCCTCGTACCTCCGAAACTCAAAATGAATAACGTAAAGAAGAATCAACGTGAATTAAAAATAAGTTTCATCAGCGTCAACCGTTAAGGTGAATAAGGCTACAAGTAGTCTGTCAAAATCGTTAAGTACAAACAAAAAAATGTTAAATCTCAGTACCAAAATCAAGTCCAAGTTTTGGTACTGGCAGTACCAAACGTTGGTACGCACGCTACCAAGCACCGGTAGCCAGGCTACCAAGCATTTGTACGGACGCTACAAAGCATCTGTACGCACGCTACAAGGCATCTGTACACACAGTACAAAGCATCTGTACGCATAGACAGGACACTTTTCTCTGTATGAACCTGAAACAATAGACAGTTATTCCACTGTTATGCTGAATCAATAGACACATCGATATCTTCTACGGACTTATAGGACTCCAGACGGTATTGTCTGAACTCCTGAACTACGAGAATAGTTGGGAATATACGAAACTTAAAGATTTTTAACACCGCCACATGCAAGAACTTTTCTTTTGCGAGTTTACTCTGACAGAATACAATCAATATAAAAAAGATATCATGAAAAAACTAAGAAAAGCAATGATTGGAGCAGTGCTCTGCGCACTTCCCCTTATGGCAAGCGGTCAGGACATTCATTGGCAGGCACGTGGCGGCATCGGCTGTTCCAGCGTCTTCGCAGGCGTAACGAATATCAAAGACCGAGTGGGATTCCACGTTGGTGGCGGAGCCGACATCGGACTGTCGAAGAATGGCGTCTGGCGCTTCCAGCCTTCCCTCCAATTCGCGAGGAAAGGTTGGAAGTTTGATGGCTTCTACGGCAATGAACAAATCATGGAGGCACAGTATGGCACACGGCTCGACTACCTGCAGCTGCCGTTACAGATGGCTGCCCGCCTGAGATTGGGCAAAGATTGCTTCCTCACCTTCCGCAGTGGCGGCTACGTGGCCTATGGGCTAAGTGGCAAGACCCACATGAACGTGCTGAACACCGATCACAGCGAGACGTTCGGTGTGAACCACTTCAGCCGTCCCTTCGATTTCAACTCATGTGCCTACGACAAGGAAAACCGCAAGGTGGACTATCCGTCGTTCAACCGTTGGGATGCTGGCGCGTATGGCGGCATGGACCTGACGGTCGGCCACATCATCATCGGCTATAACGTAGCCGTCGGACTGACAAAAGTCTGCAATGCCGGTTTTATGGGCAATCCTGCGGGCAACGCCGCCACCGCCGTCCT
>CACZDV010000107.1 GCA_902780025.1 uncultured Prevotellaceae bacterium | reverse complement strand
TCTAATCCATTTTTTATTATGATGAAGAAAGCAACTTCTATCCTCATGCTGCTGGCGATGCTGGCCACAGGGGTGCAGACGGCCTTTGCCCAAAGTGACAGCCGCGACTACAATAGAGGCTGGTACGCAGGGCTGAGCGGCGGCACCTCCTTCGGTCAGGGCACGTTCCGCAGCATCACCGAGAGCACCACCAACGTGGGTGTTCAGGGCGGTGTCTTTGGCGGCTATCAGTTCAGCCGCTTGTTATCAGTTGAAGCCCTCGCTTCGTTGGGCAGTCAGAAACAGACCTCGCTCGAATGCGACCCGTTCTGGCTGGCCACCGATGGCGATTTCAGCTTTGCGCCTATCCTTGGCAAGCAGGGTAACTACTACCGTGACCTCGAAGCGAAGACGCAGTGGATGCGCTTCGGCTTGCAGGCCAACTTCGATGTGCTGTCGCTTCTCACTAAGCCTACCAGCAGGTGGTCACTCAACCTCGCTCCGCAGGTGTCGGCTGTGACCACACGCACCAAGCACCTTGCCACCGGCTATGACCATGAGTTCGACCGCCAGTGGCATCTCGGCCTGGGCGGTCAGGCTGCCGTGGGCTACCGTGTGGCCCGTAACGTCGGCCTCCAACTCTATGGCGGCATCACCTGCCTGACGGGCGACCGCTTCGACAACATTCCCAAGTATCACCACAAGAGCAACCTCATCTACGAGGCTGGTCTGAAACTGTCGTATCACTTCGGGAAGAAGGGCAAGGCCGCTCCCGTCGTGGAAGAAGCCTCTGTCATTGCAGAGCCTGAGCCGCAGCCCGTTGTGGAGAAGGCACAGCCTGTGGTCGAGACCGCTGCCGTAGAGGAGAAGAAGCCCGAAGTGGTGGAAACCGCTCCTGCTGACCTCCCCACCATCTACTTCGCCAACAACAGCAGCCGCCTGACACAGAAAGAGGCTGACAAGCTCGATGCCGTGGCAGAGATGATGAAGGCACAACCCGATGTAACGCTGAACATCGTCGGCCACGCCTCCAACACGGGTAGCGAGGACTACAATCTCCGACTGACCCAGCGTCGCGCCAACACGGTGAAGATGCTGCTTGTGCGCCGTGGCATTGACGGCAGCCGTCTGAAGCCTGTCGTTGGCCGTGGCATCGACCGCGATGCTGCCGACAGCAAGCAGGCCCGCCGCGTGGAACTGATTATTAACGACAAGAAATAAGTGATGCGTATGAATAAGAAGATATTTCCATTGATGGCGGCTGCTGCCATGATGCTGCTCACCGCCTGCTATCACGACAAGCATGAGTTTACGCCCAACGAGTTCGACGGCAAGCCCGTAGGCTATGTCGCTCCGCAACTCCTCTGGGAAGACGAGGCCGATGCCGCTGCCATTGGTTCCATCAACGCCCTCTCGTTCCAGGTGCAGGGTGCTAACGGCGTGAGCCGCGCCCGCTCGTTCTCATCCATTGAGGAGAGTGCCGACTGGCTGCAGCAGTTGCCCGCCGGCGAGTACGACATCCTCGTCACTGCCGACATGGACGAGCCATCCGGTTATGTCCTCGCCGCAACGGGCACGCCCGCTGAGAACATGCTAACACCCACCAGCGTCTCGCTTCGTGAACCCGCCTCGTCGCCCCGCCAGTCATGGTATGCCGTGACCCACGTCACCATAAGTGAGGACAAAATCACGGTGGCAGAGTTTCGCCTTCGCCGCTTGTTGACAACCTTGACGCTGAACATCGGCAATATGCCAGAGAGTTATACCATTAATGCCAAGGTGGAACATATTGCTCAGAGCGTTTTGCTGACCAGTCAGACAACTGCGGGCCACTATGGTGTACCTTCCGAAGATGAGCTGACGGTTGACTTCGGTAGCATGCCTTCGACGGGCACAAGCTTCAGTATGACCAAACGACTCATGCCGACGGCTTCTTCCGCAGAACGTACGATAATTCACCTCTATCTTGTTACACCGCAGGGCATAGAACAAGACTGTACAATCGATGCCCCTAACATGCAGATAGGTCAGAACTACAAGTTGGATTTGAATTATGACGATATTCACCCCTATATCTATATCAAATCAACTGGTGTCAACGATTGGGAAGTTGGTAATGACCTTAATGGCGGCCAGGTCCACCAGTAGGCCCCCTACTGCGCCCGACGGTTCCCCCGTCGGAATAACAAAAAATTCATTTATAACCATCTTTTTTAAATTTAAATTAAAGTATTATGAAAATCAAAAACATTTTCTTTGCAGTCGCAGCAGCCATGGCGCTGACGGCATGCTCCAGCGATGACGCTATCGAGACCGTACAGCAGAAGTCGCAGTTCCCAGAGGACGGCGTGATGCGCTTCACCACCAACCTCGTTGACCCCACCATCGCCACCACCCGCGCCAGCATCACTGGCAGCGATGTGAACCAGAACGGTCAG
>CACZDV010000106.1 GCA_902780025.1 uncultured Prevotellaceae bacterium | reverse complement strand
TCAATGCCAAACTCGGTGGTCTGGCGTTGGGCGTCGTACATAGGACAAGCCGAGAAGCGTACGCTCCACCCGTTAGGCAGACTCGACGAGAAGGGCATACCGGCTCCGCCGCCTGTGCGGTCGCCCACTATCATGACGTCAGGCAGTGCCTTCATGTACATGGTGAACTCGTTGGCCGAGCTGAACACACTACGGTTAGTCAGCACGCAGACTGGCTTGTGCCACCGTAGCCGCGATGACGGCTCCAGGTATTGCGGCTCCATTTCCGAGAAGTCATGGTGGCCCTTGCCCGTCTTGTGACGCATGTAGCCCACCAGCACCTTCTCGTCGGTGAAGCGTGCTGCCAGCCTTTCGGCATAGGTCAGCGTGCCGCCGCCATTGTCACGAATGTCAATGATGAGGCCCCGGCAGAGCAGCAGGTAGGTGAGCACGTCGTCCAGGTTGCCGTCGCCGAAGCCGCTCTGGAAGCTGCTGTAGCGTATGTAGCCAATGTTGTCGTCAAGAATCCTGTAGCGCAGTCCGCCAGCAATCTTGTAGTCGGTGCCTAAGTAGCGACGTTCCAGCGAGTCGCTGAAGTTCCGGGGGAAATCTTCCTGCCAGCTCCAGTAGCGGGCGAAGTCGTAACTGGTAGAGAGGTTGACGTGACCGTCGCGCAGTTCGCTGAGCATGTTGCCCAGCACCTCGAAGAGCTGTACGCCGGTCATGTCCTCGTTCACGCGTACCTTATATTTATGATACACCTCGTTCCAGTCGAGTCCGTACTCCTTCTGCTTGTCCTCGAAGAAGCAGTAGTGCTCATCGAGAATGGTCCATAGCGCCTCGAAGTTACCCGTCCGGTTGTCGGGGTATTCGTCTTCGTTGACGCAGGAGGTGAGGAAGAGAAGGCTGATAAGAGTAATAAGGCTTATGGGGCTTATGGGCAGTTTCATAGGCGGTGCTTGATAATGCTGAACTGGCGGACCAGCCCAATCATGATACGATGATGATAGATGTGCGACTTCAGGTTGTTCACGTCTGCCTGCTGGTAGTCGCCTAAGTAGCCAATAGTAAGGGCCGTATGGGGGGTGACGCTGTAGCTCACCGTCAGCTGCTGACGGAACGAGGGGGCGCTGACGAAGGTGGTGGGCACCACGTTGTGGTCGTAGTTGCCACGATTAAACAGCTCGTAGTAGGACTGCCCGTAGTTCGGGCTGAACATGATGCCGACGAAGGGCAGCTGCACCTCGTAGCGCACCTTACAGCTCCGGTGAAACAGCTGCAGGCTCTTGCTGACGGTGGCTGTCGGCATGAGATTGGCTGACAGACGGGCCTGTGCCGGGTTATTGCTGTTGCCGGTGTTGTAGATGAAGCCCGCATTGGCTGCCAGCATACCACCAGCCTGCAGCGTCCAGCCGTGGGCGAACTGCCAGCGGTGCAGTCGTCCGAAGTAGAACGTGTAGTCGCCCTGCAGCTCATGCTGGGTGTCGGCACGGTCGTCCACCGTTGAGAAGCAGGCCTGATGCTCCATGAGCGTTACCCAACGGCTGCCGGGCTTCTCGCGCTCAACGGTGGCGAGGAAGGTCAGTCCCAGTCCGCTGAACTTCTCCTGCGAGAGGTAGGTGTCCAGTATGCGGGTGTTGCCGATGCCTAACTGATATGCTGACGTCTTCAGAGGCAAGGAGTCGTTTTGTGCCTGCAGTGAGCAGGTACAAAGCCAACAGATGAGTATGGTGGTAAGCCTATTCATCAGGGAAGAGGTTTAGTTGCCCGGTCATCTCGTCGATGATTTGCTGTTCACTTTTGCCGGCATCGGGGTCGAGGGTTTCCTCTTCTGTGTCAGCGGGGGTGTCGTTGTCCTCCGTGTCCTCCTCGGGTTCGGGGAAACGGAGGGGTTCCAGCTCCTCAATGCGCTCCACCTGCCAGGTGGTAAGTCGCTTGCCCTTTGCCTTGTAGCCCTTCACGGCAATGAACTGCTCCACGTCAATCTCCTGCGGCGGGCGCACGGCGTCGGCACCTCCAAAGGTGATGAGTACGCGCGGATAAACCTGGTCGGTCAGCAGAATCTCTCTTGACGCGGCATTCTCGCCCATGTAGGTCTGCTTCTTCTTCGATGCCTCCAAGAATGATACGCAGGTTATCCTCGAAGTGGTTGTTCACGTCGAAGTTGGTCAGGTAGTACTCGCCATTGTCGAGTATGATGAGCAGCTGGTCGCCATCGAAGAACTCGCCCAAGAGCCGTCCGTGCTCGTCGTAGTTCAGCCGGTTCACGTCAGGGTCGTACCACACCTTACGGCCGCCCAGCGTGGAGTGTCCGTGACTCTTCAGTCCGATGCGGTGAATGGGCTTCTTGGTGAGCGTCACACCGCGTGCTCCGCGTCCCTTGATCATGACTTCTGCAAAGTTACGCTCCAGGAAGATGCTCGACTTGCGCGATGTCATGGCCGAGGCATCGAGCGTCACCTTGATGACTTCCGCCTCGCCGTTGGGGTTCGCCGTGAAGTACATAATCTTCGACCCCGGCTCGCCTGTCGTAATGTCGTATTCGCGGTCGCGGGTGATGGCCGGCACGTTGAAGCGCTTGATGTAGTAAGGTCCCTTCTTGCCGGAACGATATACCACGTTGTAAATGGTACGCTGGTCGTTACGCTTATAGACGCCGAGCCACAGCACGTTCTTGCCGATAAAGAGCTTGTCGGCCACGCGCACTACCTTGAACTTTCCGTCCTTGTAGAAGATGATGATGTCGTCAATGTCGGAGCAGTTGCAGACGTACTCGTCCTTCTTCAGACCGGTTCCGATGAAGCCTTCGTTGCGGTTGATGTAGAGTTTCTGGTTAGCTTCCACCACCTTGGCAGCCTCGATGGTGTCGAAGTTGCGTATTTCCGTCATTCGCGGGTGTTCCTTGCCGTATTTGTCTTTCAGGAACAGGAACCACTTGGCGGTCACCATCGTCAGGTTCTTCAGGTCGTTGTCTATGTCGTCTATCTCAGCCTTGATGCGGGCCATCAGCTCGTCGGCCTTGTCCTTATTGAACTTCAGTATGCGCTGCATCTTGATTTCCAGCAGCTTCAGGATGTCCTCCTTCGTCACCTCGCGTATCAGGGTGGGGTAGAAGGGTGTCAGGCGTTCGTCAATGTGTTCGCAGACGGCATCCACGTTGGGTGCCTGCTCGAACTTCTTGTCCTTATAGATGCGCTCCTCGATAAAGATTTTCTCTAACGAATAGAAGTGCAGCTGTTCCAACAGCTCACCCTTGCGTATTTCCAGCTCCTGGCGGATAAGGTCCTTGGTGCGGTCGGTGGCGTGGCGCAGCACGTCGCTTACGGTGAGGAACTGCGGCTTCTCTTCCTTGATGACGCAGCAGTTGGGCGAGATGTTGATTTCGCAGTCGGTGAAGGCGTAGAGTGCGTCGATGGTCTTGTCGCTCGACACGCCGGGAGCCAGATGCACCTGAATCTCCACTTCGGCTGAGGTCAGGTCAGTCACGTTGCGGGCCTTGATCTTTCCCTTCTCAATGGCCTTCGTAATGCTTTCGCACAGCGAGGAGACGGTCTTCGTGAAAGGTAGTTCGCGAATGACGAGGGTTTTCGAGTCGAGTTTCTCAATCTTGGCCCTCACCTTCAGCACGCCGCCGCGCTGGCCGTCGTTATACTTGCTGACATCGATGCTGCCGCCCGTCTGGAAGTCGGGGTACAGGTGGAACTCCTCGCCCTGCAGGTAGCTGACGGCTGCATCGCAAATCTCACAGAAGTTATGGGGCAGCACCTTGGTCGATAGTCCTACGGCAATGCCCTCCGCCCCCTGACTGAGCAACAGGGGGAACTTGACGGGCAGCGTGATGGGCTCCTTGTTGCGCCCGTCGTAGGACAGCTGCCACTCGGTGGTCTTGGGGTTGAACACCGTGTCGAGGGCAAACTTCGACAGGCGTGCCTCAATGTAACGGGGAGCCGCCGCACGGTCGCCCGTCAGAATGTTGCCCCAGTTTCCCTGTGTGTCGATGAGCAGGTCCTTTTGTCCCAGCTGCACCAGCGCGTCGCCGATGGAGGCGTCGCCGTGCGGGTGGAACTGCATGGTGTGGCCCACGATGTTGGCCACCTTGTTGTAGCGCCCGTCGTCCATACGCTTCATGGAGTGCAGTATGCGGCGCTGCACAGGTTTCAGACCGTCCTCAATGTGGGGCACGGCGCGGTCGAGTATGGTGTAGGAGGCATAGTCCAGAAACCAGTTCTGGTACATGCCTGAAAGGTGGTGCACGGCGGCCGCGTCGAAGCGGTTGACAGGCTTGTAGTCAGAGTGGGCCTCTGACTCGTCAGCGGTGGAGGCGCTGACCACACTTTCTTCTTCGGGGTCTAAAGGGGTGTTCTGGTCTTTTATTTCGTCGCTCATGTTCTTAGTGCAGCCTTTCTGATTGCTCATTACAGGCTTGTTTTAGGTTTTTCATGCAAAGATACGTGAATTTGTGCAAATACGCAAATTTATTGCCTTGGTTTTAGTTTTTTTTCGTAACTTTACCCCTTGCGGGCCTCTCGCAGAAGTGGGCTGCACCTCGAAAATGAAAATAAATACTAATTTATTTTGCTTTTTGCTCGGTTTGCACTACCTTTGCACGGAAAAATGAAACCCCAAAGACGGGGGACGAGGGTCTGAACAGGCGCAGACCCCGTGTAAATAACTATTAAAGACGGTTTGAAGAACGCCTGTTCAGACCCCTGAATCCCCTAATGTTAGGGGACTTACATTATGGCACAAGAAGACGTATTTAAGAAAATCGTATCGCATTGTAAGGAGTATGGTTTCGTGTTTCCCTCAAGCGACATCTATGACGGACTGGCCGCTGTGTATGACTACGGTCAGAACGGCGTAGAGTTAAAGAACAACATTAAGGAATACTGGTGGAAGTCGATGGTACTGCTGCACGAGAACATCGTCGGCATAGACTCGGCCATCTTCATGCACCCCACGATATGGAAAGCCAGCGGACACGTTGATGCATTCAACGACCCCCTCATTGACAACCGCGACTCGAAGAAGCGCTATCGCGCCGACGTGCTCATTGAGGACCAGATAGCCAAGTACGACGAAAAGATACAGAAGGAGGTGGAGAAAGCCCGCAAGCGCTTCGGCGACTCGTTTGACGAGCAGAAGTACCTGGAGACCTCGGAGCGCGTGAAGGAGACCAAGCAGAAGCGCGACGCGCTGCACGAGCGCTACGCCAAGGCCATGCAGGGTCCCGACCTGGAGGAGCTGAAGCAGATTATCCTGGACGAGGAGATTGTCTGCCCCATCAGTGGAACCCGCAACTGGACCGACGTGCGCCAGTTCAACCTCATGTTTTCTACCGAGATGGGTGCCTCGGCCGACGCCTCCATGAAGATTTACCTGCGTCCGGAGACGGCACAGGGCATCTTCGTAAACTACCTGAACGTGCAGAAGACCGGCCGCATGAAGATACCCTTCGGCATAGCCCAGATTGGTAAGGCCTTCCGCAACGAGATTGTGGCCCGCCAGTTCATCTTCCGCATGAGGGAGTTTGAGCAGATGGAGATGCAGTTCTTCGTACAGCCCGGCACCGAGCTGGAGTGGTTCCCCAAGTGGAAGGAGACGCGCATGAAGTGGCACCAGAACCTGGGCTTCGGCGCAGAGAACTATCGTTTCCACGACCACGACAAG
>CACZDV010000105.1 GCA_902780025.1 uncultured Prevotellaceae bacterium | reverse complement strand
AGTACTGCGCACGCAGGGTGAGCGACTCGCCTAAGAGATAAGCCATGTCGGCATTGCTCTCAGGATTGCCATAGGCACGTATTCCCTCGATGCAGCAGTTGGCAGCCTCAATGCCGTTGAAGAAGCCTGTGAAGGCGTTAGGGTCTTTTCCAGAAGCCATCCAGTTGTTGGCAGAGAAGGCGCTGTAAGTGCAGAGCGAGGTCTTGTTGTCCGACGAAGGCTGCGCCATGTCGAAGTAGCACTCGGCATCGGTATTCATACCATAGTAAGGCATGTAGCGCGCACGGTGAGAATTGGTGGCGGCAAACCAGCTGTAGATGCTGATGACCGTATTCTCGGCAAGCGGGGTGTTAGAGAACACCACCTTGTCGTTGTATTGTGACTCGCTTTCTACGTCTAAATAGTCGTTGCACGACATGAGTGTAGCGCCAGCCAACAGGGCTGTAAATACATATTTTATTTTCATAACGATGTTTCCTTTAAGTGTTTTTTAGAATGTAAGATTAAGACCGAAGATGAACTGGCGGCTTCTTGGATAAGCCGAGTAGTCTACGCCTGGACAAACCAGCACGTTGCGGCAGCAGTCCACCTCTGGATCCATACCACTGTAACCGGTGATACAGAAAAGATTTGAAGCGGTAAAGTATAGACGCAGGTTCTGAACATAGATTTTCTGCATCCATGTCTTAGGCAGTGTGTAGCCCAAGGTAAGTGTAGAGAGGCGGAGGAATGATCCGTCCTCGATAGCCCAGTCGGTGAGCACAGCCTTTGTTGTGTAAGGCGACCACATAGTGGTGTTCTTGTTCATCTCGGCGAGCTTGGCTGCATCGTTGATGAAGTTGCCGTTCTCGTCTACGTTGGTCCAGCGCTTGCCGCTTGCCATCGTGGTGTTGAGGTTGCGCCAGATACCGCCACGTGTAGAGGTCTGGTCTATCTTGTCAGCATTGTAAACATCGTTGCCGATGCTGTAAGAGAAGTCGGCGTTGAAGTCGAATCCGTAGGCACGTGCACCGATAGAGAATCCACCTATAGCCCATGCGTTGGCGTCGCCGATCTCGAACTTGTCGTCATCGTTGATGGTTCCTGAACCGTCCTTGTCGAGGAGTTTCATGGTACCAGGGCGTACTGTGCCCACAATACCGCTGGCATCAGCCACACCTTCCTTCAACTTCCACTGTCCTGCGGCAGCATCGTAGCCCTCGAAGTCGTCCACCTCGTAGCGTCCTGTTCCTGCCAGCTTGTAACCGACGATGGTTCCTACAGGCTTTCCTGGCTTCACTAAGTAGTCGGAGCCAATTTCTGTACTTGCCCAGTAAGAAGGTTTAGAGTATGAGTCCATGCTTCCGAGGCTCACTACCTCATTGGTGTTATGACCGAGTGTGAACGAGAAGTTCAGACCGTAGTTCTTGGTGTTGATGGCATCGTAGTTCAATGTCAACTCGAAACCAGAGTTCTTGGTCTCGCCCACGTTCTGGTACTGTGTGTTGTAGCCGCTACCTGTGATCTGCATCTCCATGAGCAGGTCTTTCACGTTGTTCTTGTACACCTCGAACGAACCGTTGAGCTTGTTGTTGAAGAAACCGAAGTCAATACCCAGGTTGAGCGAGTGTGTTGTTTCCCACTTCAGGTCGGGGTTGCTCATTGCGTTGCCCGTGGTGAGCCATGAGTTCTGCAGGTGCAGCCAAGAGCTCTCCTTGATAGAATAGGTACGGCTGGTCTGTCCAGAAGGAATGTTGTTGTTACCCGACACACCGTAGCTCAAGCGCAACTTCAGGTTGCTCAGCCAGTCTTGTGTCGACTTCATCCAAGGCTCCTCGATAATGCGCCATCCGGCTGCCACTGATGGGAAGTAGCCCCAGCGGTTGTCCTTAGAGAACTTGCTTGAACCATCGGCACGCAGAGTGGCGGTAAGCAGATAGCGGTCCAAGAAACTGTAGTTGGCACGTCCGAAGAACGACACCATCTTGTCGTCGGGATAGTAGAACTCGTTGGCACGTGTAGGAGTGCCCTGTGCAGAGAGGTGGAAAGCCATGTCGGCATCGTAGAATGAAGGGAATCCCTCTATGCGTGTCGTTGCCAGTGTCTCACGGCTTACGATGCTCTCCTGTCCCACCATGAGGTTCAGGCTGTGAGCCTTGGGCAGAATCTTAGAGAAGTCGTACTGCAGAGTGTTGGAGTTGCGCACGGTGCGGCGGTTCACCTGGGTACGTGTAGTAAGCGGCATGTTCTTGTATTCTGCCAGGGTGTTGTTCTGCGACTCATAGGTAGTAGAGCCGGAGAAGTAACGGAAGTCGTTGTTGTAGATGTCGAGACCTACGTCTGTGCGGAAAGTAAGCTCGGGCAATATCTTCCATGTGAAAGCTCCGTTCATGTTGAAGTTCTCACGAACACGTTTCTTGTAGTTGTCGTTGAGGGCTGTGATTGGGTCTTCCAGTCCGTCGTCAATGTTGCTCTCATCGAAGAGAAGGCTTCCTGAGCATGGCGGATACGGCCGAAAGAGCCTGAAGGCACAGAGTTCTGGTCGCCGGTAGCGTCGCTCTGTCCGTCGCCATTCACCTTGGTGCGTGAGTAACGGGTAGAGAACTCGAGTTTGGTCTTCTTGTTGGGCTCATAGTTGAGTTTGAAGTTCAGGTTGCTGCGATAGAAGTCAGAGGTGAGCAGGATGGCTTTCTCCTTCATGTAGTTGTATCCTGCTGTGAAGCGCAACTTCTCCGAACCTCCCGAAATGTTGACATTATGGCTGAACACGTTGCCGGTGCGTCCGTACACCTCGTCCTGCCAGTCTGTAGTCTTCATCGAGTTCATAATGTTGGGTATGTTGTCCCATCCGCCGAGTACCTGCTGGTACTTACCGGCATTGGCACCAGTAGAGAGACTCGACAATTCGTACTGCCACTTCAGATAGTCTTCCACTCCCAGCACGTCTACCTTGTCCTCAGCCTTCTTGAAGCCCACATAGGCATTGTAGTTCACAGTCACCTTCTCAGAGTTTCCTGTCTTCGTGGTTACGAGAATCACACCGTAGGCAGCTCTCGAACCGTAGATGGCCGCTGAGGCAGCATCCTTGAGCACCGAGATGTTGGCGATGTCGGCGGGGTTGAGATGGTTGAGCTGAACAGCGTCCGAGATGACACCGTCGATGACCACCAGAGGCGAGCCGCCGTTGATAGAGGTGAAGCCGCGGATGTTGAACGAGGGC
>CACZDV010000104.1 GCA_902780025.1 uncultured Prevotellaceae bacterium | reverse complement strand
TGGCAGCGGTACGCTGTTGGCGGTAGGTAATGCCAATCCGCGCGATAACGATCCGTACTGCGACGCCAAGCACACCACCTGGAATGGCAGGGCACTGGCCGTTGTCCGCAGCAATGGCAAGCGGGGCACTGTAGTGGTAACGGTTAATGGCAAGCGACTGACGGTGAAGTGTGAATGACTTCCTTAGTTAGCTTCCAAAATAAGTGTTGAGGAAAACCTCTGGGGATAATACGGGTAATCCGCCGATGGGGAAATGGCGTTTCTTATCCCTTGTAACAATGACATCGCACTTGGCAGCAAGAGCGGCTTCGTATTGAAGCATGTCTTCAAAGTCAGGCATGTCAGAATTGAGTGCATCCGTCACCTGAACGTCATCCATTGGGGCTGTTTGGACGTAGCTTTTAAGAATCTTCAGCCCTTTTACAGCCTGTTCGTATCCTACATTCTTACGTGCTGTGTATACACAATTGGCAAAAGTCAGTGGGGTAGCGAATATCTGTATCTGCCCTCTGATGCCTAAGTCAAAGACATTCGATGAAGCCAACAAGAATTTCTGCCTGCTTTCTATGATGTCTAACAGGATGTTTGTATCAAGAAAAACTCTCATTACAATGAATATTTAGCAGTCAGATATTCTGTCCTAGCCATGTCGCCATTAATGTCATCATCGTTTGGCACATTAGGCTTTGCAAAGCCAATCAAAGCTTGAAGCTCTGGCGACAGTTCTTCTATCTTCTTCATCTTGAACTTCTTTTTCTTTGCAGGAGTAAAGCGTGTGATAAGCATAGCCACCCACTCTTCCACGCTCATGCCGTCTGCCTTAGCATAATCCTTAGCCTGATTGTACAATGTAGTATTCAAACTTATTGTTGCCATAATCTTATCGTTAATATCAATAACGGAAGCAAAGATACGACTTTAATGGGAGCATCCTTTTATGTTTTATTAAAAATGTTATCCTGAAAAACAATCTTTTCTCTAACTAAAAACTACTATTAACCAATTTTTACTAACCAATCAGTATTGCGATACCTTAACATCGCTGACCGTGATAGAACCACCGTAGTTGTTGATGCTCCAGCAGTTCTTCTGAATGCCGTAGATGCGCTGGGTGTAGCACACTTTATCGTTAACATACATCACCATTACCGAGTTGTCGGTGTAGATGTCGATGTCGTAGGTATTGTCGGCAGGACGGTCGAAGCCATAGCTGTCAATGCCGTTGACAAAGCCCTTGCCCTCAGCGCCCTCCTGTTCGAAGTTCACCTTGCGCCAGTTCTCGTCCTCATCGTTGAACACCAGGGTGTAGTACTTCTTTGCATCGGTGCTGCGCACGAACGAGATGCCGAACTTGTCTCTGTTGCCAGCGGTCTTAACCGTGAGTGAGATATGGTTGTGGACTCCTAAGCGGGTGTACATGACGTATGCATCATTGCCAGTCAGCGTGCCGTTAGTGTATCCATTGCTTTCCATCACCTCGACTATCTGCGGCATATCGTACTTGTCGTCCATAGCAGGTACGGGTACCAGCACCAGTGTGCCGTCGCTGTTCTGCTGCACCTTGTGGCAGACCAGCGCGCCCGACCAGTTGGGCTCGTCGCCGTCCTTCTCGCCACCCACATTGATGTTCTTCTCGTCAATATCGGCACCTGAGCGGAAGGGGCACCATCCCCAGATGAAGCGGTCGGTACCGTTGGAGGCAGTCTTGCCAGCATAGAAGGCACGGCTGTCCAATACGCCCTCGCGACCATCCTGTGGCCAGCGCGGACCCTGGTTGAAGCAGGCCTTCAGGTCATCCCAGCTGTTGCCCACCATATACTTCACCTTGCGGCTCCAAGGGGTACGGAACGACTCGCTGTAGACCAGATACCAGTAGTTGCCCATCTTGAAGATGTCAGGACACTCCAGCATACGGTCCCAGATCATCTTGAAGTGACCTACGTGCTCCCATGTCTTCAGGTCGGTCGACTTGAACTCTGCGAAGCAGGGATCGCCACCACCCGTAGGATAGGTAGAGATGACCATGTGGTAGAGGTTATCGTCGGCGACGAAGATCTGCGGGTCACGGAAGTCATTACCAGAGTAGCCGAACTCAGGACCGTTAAGTGTCCAGAGGTTGTCCTTTGTCCACGTCTTGAAATCGGTGGAAGTGGCACGCATCACTACCTCACGGTTCTGGCAGTTGCCATTATGACCGGTGTAATAGATATAGTATACGCCGTCCTTCTCGTAGGCGCAACCCGTACCGATGGCAGCATCTTGCTGATAGTCGTTGTCACCGAAGGGGATAACCTCGCCGAGTGATGTGTAGTTGCATCCGTCGGTGGTCTGAACGCCCCAGATGGGGTGGAAGCGCTTATCCATGTTGTTATCGTACTCCTGCAGATAGAGCACCTTGAAGTCGCCAGCTTTCTGGTCGTAGAACGGCATAGGGTCGCCGACACGTCCAATGGCTGGAGTATAATAGGTTGAGAATCCCTTTTCGTCAGTGGGGACGAAACGCTGCGTGGTGCCTGCCCAGTCCTTGGCGGGGTCGCCTGTGACTTTGTCGTCGCTGCAGGCTGTCAGGGTTGCGGCAAAACCGCAACACAACTGACAAGCGAGGATGATATTGAAAATCTTGGTTTTCATAATTCTTATTCTGCTTAAGTTTCTAAACTATTCTTTTCCTACGTAATTGTAAGCGTTGAGCATGATGGTACCCATGTTGTCATGGTAGTTAGAGGTGTAAGGTGTCGGTGAGTTCCAGTCGAGCACACCAGAGCCGAGACAGATGATGCCGCCCTTACCGTATTCGCCGTTAACCGCCTTCAGCTCCCATGATGACACGTTGCCGTCGCCACCTAAGGCACGTCCGCCAGTCTTAGCCTCCACAGCCTCCTTGTCAGGATAGTCGCCCCAGAATCCATACTGTGACGTGGTGTTACAGATGGTGTAGCCCTCGTCGAGGGTGATGATACGGTCGTCACCCAGTCCTGGTGATCTCTTCAGACCCTTCCACAGCGGATGAGCGATGTCATAGACTCTGTAGGTCCATGGGTCGGCACCCATCAGGTCGGAGCCTTCACCGTCCGTACCCCATACGTTGTTAGGATAAGCATCCTCAGGCATAGCACCGAGGGCGATAGCATAGTTGACAGCCGAACGCTGCAGCACGAAGCCGACACCACGGTCTCTCAGTTCCTTCATCTTAGAGAGTGCCGTCATCGCTTTCTGCTCTGCGTCCACGAAGCCGTTATAGGTGCCATAAGGTGTGCAGTGGCGGTGGAAGAAGACGAACTTCACCTCGTCAAGTGAGATATTGTCGCTGACAATGTCGTCCCATGACACATACGCCGCACCAGGAATATTACCGGTGAGCCACTTAGCTGCCGCCTTCTCCTCAGGATTCAGCATCTCCACGTTCTCTGCCTCGCCAACAAAGATGGCTACAGGGTTCTGGATG
>CACZDV010000103.1 GCA_902780025.1 uncultured Prevotellaceae bacterium | reverse complement strand
GCCCACAAGGTGATTGCTGAGGTGTTCAAGGAAACCATGCCCAACGGCTACAGCTATGAGTATAGCGGCATGTCGCGAGAACTGGAGGAAGCCTCCGGCTCCAACACCACTGCCCTTATATATATAATATGTGTGATTCTCATCTACCTCATCCTCGCCTCGCTTTACAACTCGTGGTTCACGCCGTGGGCCGTATTGCTCAGCGTACCGTTCGGACTGATGGGAGCCTTTGTCTGCGCCTACCTGGGTTCATTACTTCACTTGCCGGGCATGGACAACAACATTTACCTGCAGACGGGTGTCATCATGCTCATCGGTCTGCTCTCCAAGACCGCCATCCTGATTACGGAGTTCGCTTCTGAGCGCCGTGCCCAGGGCATGAGCATCCGCGATGCCGCCTTCGAGGCCTGCAAGGAGCGTCTGCGCCCCATCCTGATGACGGTACTCACCATGATTGCCGGTATGATTCCGCTCATCATCGAGGGTGGTGCCGGTGCCAACGGTAACCGTGCCCTCGCCCTTGGCGTTGTGGGCGGTATGTCCGTGGGTACCATTGCCCTGCTCTTCGTGGTACCCGCCTTCTTCATCGTGTTCCAGAAACTTCACGAGAAGTATCAGGGTGGAGCCCCCGTTCCAACAAAAACAGAAGAATAAATAATATCAACCAAAAAGAATATGAAAAGAATCTCATATTTCATCAGCATAACTGTTTTGAGCCTCGCGCTCACCAGCTGCGGTTGTTTCGACAAGTTTGAGTCGAGGGGCTTTATTCCGGCCGATGCTTACGGCAACGACGTGAATCTGACCGAGACCTCGCTGGCCCAGATGTCGTGGCGTGAGTTCTTCACCGACCCGCTCTTACAACAGCTCATCGACAGCGTGCTGGCCCGCAACACCGACATCAACAGCATGCGCATAGCCGTGGAAAAGTCGGAAGCCTCGCTGAAAGCGGCGAAGCTGGCCTATCTGCCCTCGCTCTACTTCTCGCCACAGGGAACGCTCTCGAGCTTCGACTACGGACCTGTTAGCAAGACCTACAACCTGCCCTTGCAACTGAGTCTCGACATCGATGCCTTCGGCTCGATCACTAACCAGAAGCGGAAGTCGCAAGCAGTGCTCATGCAGGCTAAAATCAGCGAAGAGTCTCTCAGGGCCAACCTCGTTTCGACCGTAGCCCAGCAGTATTTCATGCTGCAGTTGCTCGATCGCCAACTGCAGATTCTGACCGCTACCGACAGTTTGTGGAATGCCTCGCTGGAAACAGAGAAGATACTTTGGGAAAACGGAAAAATCTACTCCACCGCCGTCAATCAGATGGAGTCGTCGTACCTGAACGTGAAGACTCAGATTGTTGACACGCGCCGCAACATACGCAGCGTGGAAAACGCCATCTGCCGTCTGCTCGCTCAGACACCACAGCGCATCAACCGCTCGGCTTGGGGAAGCTCGCTGCATCATCCTGAGGCAAAGGGCGACACCGGACAGCGCATGTTCGACACCCAGTTCCTGCTGACGGGTGTTCCGGCCATGCTGCTGAAGAACCGTCCCGACATACGCCTGGCCGACTACGCCATGGAGGAAGCCTTCTATAACACACAGATGGCCCGCTCGGCCTTCTTCCCAAGCATCACGCTTTCAGGAACAGCAGGATGGACCAACAGCGCCGGAGTCGTGGTAAATCCCGGCAAGATGCTGCTCAACGCCGTGGCCTCGCTCACCCAGCCCATCTTCGCCCGCGGCAGGCTGAAAGCCAATCTGAAGATTGCCAAGCTCTCGGAAGAAGATCTTCAGCGCAAGTATGTGCAGACCGTCATCGATGCCGGCAACCAGGTGAACGAGGCACTGGCCGACTGTCAGGCTGCCCGTGAGAAGCATGGCTACTACCACCGTCAGGTGGAGGTGCTGCACGAAGCCTATAAAGGTACCCACGAACTGATGGACAACGGTAAGGCCAACTATCTGGAGGTACTCACTGCCCAGGAGAGCCTGCTGAACTCGCAGCTAAGTGAAGCCGCAAACATGTATAATGGCGCCAAGGCCGTCATCGCCCTCTACATCGCATTGGGCGGCGGGACAAAGTAAACAATAAGAGCTCCTCCCCCTGCCCCTCCCTGTATGGAGGGGAGTAAATAGTAATCAAGCAACCAAAGGGCTCGTCCTTTTACTATCTAACACAAAGACACAAAGGTATATTCCTAATATAATCTTTGTGTCTTTGTTTCTTTGTGTTTTGTTTTCAACTACGACATACACCCTCGCTTTATTTGTCGTAGTCTTCAAGTGGTTATTTGCAAACGACTTCGAAACTAAAAACAGAGGACTTCTTAACTTAATTTATTTCCTAAGATTTGCAATATTTATGATTATCAATTATTTTTGCAGACAAAATATTTAGTCAGCAACATGCCACATTCACTGCTTCCAACCCTCCTGCTCCAGATTGATAGTAGGCTACACTCCCGGCCCTGCCAACATCTATTCGCTGGCTATGTCGCTCAGACACGGGCGAAGGACATCGCTTGTGATGTGGCTTGGCCTGCTGACTGGTTTTTCTGTTGCTGTGTGCGCTATGGCCGTGATCACCCATCTGGTGGGTATCGCATTTGGGGAATACGTCAGATACCTAAAATACATCGGGGCTGCTTATATTATCTTTCTGGCATGGAGAATCCTGCAGAGCAGCAATAGCGCGAAGGAAGACAGCCGTGACTGCACTTTCTGGAGCGGGATGCTGGTACAACTGACCAATGCTAAGATGTTGCTCTTCGACCTGACGGTATTTTCCACATTTGTATTGCCTTACTCTAACCGCTTTGCCGACCTTCTTGAAGTGTCTGCCTGGCTCTTGCTGGCAGGTCCGGGCGCCAATCTTGTGTGGCTTTTGGCAGGCAGTTACCTACACCAATTCTTCGCCCGATATGGCCGGAAAGTGGACATTGCATCTGCCGTAGCACTGGTGCTGTGCGCCATCTATATTATACTCTAAAAACAATCTTTACTATGAGCGAAAAGATAGACATCATATTCCTTGGCACAGGCAATGCCCTGACAACACGGTGTTACAACACCTGCTTTATCCTGCGTAGTCAGGGAAGTCAGCTGATGGTGGACGCTGGAGGTGGCAACGGAATCCTTCAGCAACTACAAAAGAAGCCAAAACCGTATACCACGGCAATGTCTTTGTTCCGGATGATCTCGACATCATCAAACTCTGAGGAACTTAATAGATAACTGCCTTG
>CACZDV010000102.1 GCA_902780025.1 uncultured Prevotellaceae bacterium | reverse complement strand
CATGTCCTTGGCCTCGACGAGGTGCGTCCATGTGAAGTGGTGCTTGTCGGTGATGCGCTTGGCCGTCTCGGCATCGTGGTAGGTGGCCGAAAAGAACATCACGCCGGGCAGTTGCTCCTTCCACTCCGAGAGGATGGGCATTTCGGCACGGCAGGGGCCGCAGCCGGAATACCAGAGGTTAATCACCATGACGCGACCCTTCACGCTGTCGTTCGTCCATGTGCGTCCGTCCATATCCTTTTCCGAGAACTCCGGGAACGGCTCACCCTCCTTGGGCGAATACCATGTGCCGTCGTCCTTCACGCCAGCCTGTGTCAGCGAGGTCATCGTGGCCATCATGTTCAGGCCGTTCAGGAACTGGTCGGCGTTGTGAACCTGTTCGCGGGGGATAGCCTTGCGAATGGCGGACTTGGGCAGTGTGGCGTTGACGTTGATGACGGTGACGCTGTTGCCCTCCTTGTCCTTCAGTCGCGACATGGTTTTCTCACCGTCGGGCAACTGTGGCATTTCGCGGAAGAAATAGCCGTTAGAAAGGAATTTGGGAATCACTGTGTCAGTGCACTCTTCTTGCGCCTGCCCCGCCATTGCAACGAGGGCGAGCAGGATGGTGATGATGGTCTGCTTGTTCATATTAGTTCTTTTTTTCTAATTCCTTCAATAGTTCTTCCTCCACGTGATTGTGTGGCAATTCCCGGAAGCGGCCTTGTCGGTCCATCAGGATATAGGTGGGCCAGACCTGAATGTGGAAACGCTTCTGCAAGGCTTCCATCTGCTGATCGTTGACGCGAAGGTGTTCACCACGGATGCGCTTGCGATAGTCCTGCCAGCGGTCGGCGGGCGAAGTGTGGTCGGTGAGATAGACAAAAGCTAGGTCTGGATGCTTTAGCTTTGTGTCTTTCTCCGGCTCCATTGCATTCATCGCCACAATGCAGCCGTGACACCATGTGGCCCAGAAGTCGATGAGCACCACCTTGCCGCGATAACGACGCTGAAGATCTTCGAGCACGTCACTATACACATCGTGCTCTATTCCCTCCTGTGCGGCCTCCAACTGTTGACAAAGTTTGTGGAAATAAGGCATTCGCACACCGTTCATGGCTCCCTCTGGCAGACTTCCATATAGTTCGATGTGGCGAGGATAGCCTTGCACGATGCGCATATCGTGGACGTAGTCGCAAGGATTGTCGCCCGATATGGCATCCCAGAATTTCGGAGTGGTGATGTGCGTCAGGTCGAGGCTGCGGAAGTAGGCACGATAGTTGGTGTTGGTGCCCAGTGAACGGAATCGGGCAATCTGTTCTTGGCTGAGGGGGCGGTTTTCCACATAGTTTCCGGGCGATGCTCCATCACGTCGTGCAGTCAGGCAGTCTTGCACCTGGGTATTATCCCACAGCCAGTTCTCGGTCCTTACGTCGTAGGCCAGTGCGCAGAACTGTTTGGCGCAGAGAGGCAGTCGCCCGTCTTCCATGACACGGCGTTTCAAATAGTCGCGCCAAGTCAGCATTCCTTCAGCATAGACAGGGGCCAGCGGTTGGTTCACAATCAGCTGCCGCTCGTAGTTCTCATCCCATCCAAAACCGTCGATAAAGGGCAGATAACGGTGAAGGGCTGTATTGAGGTCGGCATATCTTCCTTCGAACCAGAGGCACGGTTGCTTGTCGAAACCATACTCTTCAGTAATGACATGCCGCTCCAATTGCTCTGCCGTCAGTGTGTCCTTCTGACCGAAGCCATAATCCTTGGGCTGCATCTGCCACTCTCTGTGGCTACGGCTGGTCTGTATCATACGTTCTATATCTACATATACGTCTGCCAATTCACCTGGCCATAAGTAGAAATATTTGGAGAATCCATCGCCTATGCTGAGTGATGCCATGCTGGTGCCACGTTGCGGGAAACGGACGATAGCCAGTCCGTTCTCGTCAGTGAAGCCAGTATGGTTATCAGCGATATATGGGAAGAAACTGCTTACAGCCAAGCACACAATCTTTGTGGAAGTCTTGTTAGCCTCCCAGTTAAGGATATGCACCCGTACCGTTGTGGTATCCATTTCAAACGATGGTTCCGGCAGCGGTGCCTCCATATTCATCTGGTGATTTTTTACGTGTTCAGGCAATCCTGTTGGTATCTGCCCCTGCCCCGCTACTGCGACGAGGGCGAGGAGGATGGTGATGATGGTTTGCTTGTTCATTGTTCGTTTCGATTTATTTGTTGTCGGGGAAAATCTCTTCGAGTTTCTCTTTCAGTTCGTCAATGCTGTTAGGCACGGCAATGATGGTGCCGTCGCGGTCGATGAGGAATAGGGCATTGTTTTGAGTGCCGTGCTTACGGAACACACCGAACTCGTCATCAAGGTCAACGAGACAAAGCCAGGGAAAAGCGTGACGCTCGACGGCCTTGCGCATAGCATCGGTGGACTTGAATTCGTGGGCGAGGCTGAACACGTTCAGACCACAATTGCGATACTCGTTGTAGATGGGGATGATGTCGCAGGCGTCGCGGATGCAGGGCGAACACCATGAGGCCCAGCAGATGACGAGCGTCAACTTTTCCTTGTAGTATTCAGAGGCGCGGACTTGCTGCCCGTCCATTGTTCGCACGTTGTAGTCGTTGTACTTTCGTCCGCAAATCTGATAACCCACAGCCTCTTGCTCGGCGATACGCTGATGCACGGGGTGGTCAGGATAGAGCGTGGTGTATTG
>CACZDV010000101.1 GCA_902780025.1 uncultured Prevotellaceae bacterium | reverse complement strand
TATGGCGACAGTTGTTTGGCGGCAGGCATCAGTCGTGAGGCCTCAAGAGAACTGGCCACGGCCCTGCTCAACAACCTGACCGCCGACATGAAATACAGTTATGGCGACTGGACCAGACGTCAGGTAAGAGACCGCAATTACTCTGAGACACGTCTGCCCATCGTTCCCAGCTCCATCCTTGAAACGCTGTCGCATCAGAATTTCGGGGATATGCGCTATGGTCAGGATCCCAACTTCCGGTTCACGTTGGCACGTTCTGTCTACAAGACCATCCTGCGCTATATCACCAGCAAGCACAAGAAAGAGGCTGTGGTACAACCCTTGGCGCCTAATCGTTTCCACATAGAGTTCTCAGAAAAAGCAGGCGAAGCGATTATCAGTTGGCAGGGCGTCATAGACGGACAGGAGCCCTCATCTGCTCCGACGGGCTACGTATTATACATTGCCCAGGACAACAGCGATTTTGACAATGGCACTCTGCTCAGAGGCACTTCCTGTCATGTACAACTGAAACCCAACGTGCTCTATCGTTTTCGCGTGACAGCCATCAACGAGGGTGGAAAGAGTTTCCCCACTGAGGTTCTTGCCGCACTCTACAACCCCAAATCCACCAAGACCATCATGATTGTCAATGGCTTCAACCGACTCTCATCACCCGCCATCAGTAAGGAGGGACAGGGTTTTGACCTCAACGAAGACATTGGTGTGTCGTATGGCAGGACAGCCGGATGGCTGGGACTACAGCGTAATTTCGACGTCAAGCGCATGGGCATTGAGAACGAGACGGGCTTAGGATATACCACAAACGATTTTCAGGGTATGTTCATTGCCGGCAACGACTTCAACTATGTAGGCACCCATGCCAATGCCATCCGTTCGGCTGGAGAATACAGTATCGTCAGCAGTTCTTCACTGGCTATTGAAAAAGGCGACTGCGACCTGAACAGATACCAGGCCATTGACCTGCTGCTAGGACTGGAGAAAAATGACGGGCACAGCTTAGTGCCATACAAGAGTTTCCGTCAGGCTATGCAGGAACGACTGAGAGACTATACAGCCTGCGGCGGCAACCTGCTGGTAAGCGGAGCCTATATCGGTTCTGACATGACCAACAACGAAGAGAAGGCATTCCTTGCCGACGTCCTGAAGGTCAGCTACGAGGGAACCAACAACGACCTGAGTGGAGACGTCAAGGGACTTGGCACGACATTCAAGTTTTATCGCCAGCTGAACGAAAAGCATTACGCCGCCCTAAAAAGCGACATCCTGATGCCCACCACCAGCAACGCATTTCCCACGATGGTTTACAACAACCAGACTTGCGCTGCAGTGGCCTATCAAGGTAATGACTACCACGCATTCTCAATAGGTTTCCCCTTTGAATGCATCACAGATAAAGCACTTCAAGAATCAATTATGCGTGGCATACTGAAATTCCTAATTAACAGATAATTATGGCAAAAATTCAAACCAACGCTTCAGGTACAAGAAGCATCGAGGTAAGTGACCAGCACCTGGCTACTATCGAGCAGTATCAACTGCTTCGTGATCTCATCGATTCCAACGGATACGTTGACGAAGACGTACTCGATAAACTGAGGTTTAACATCCGTTCCCTGCTCGAATCAGAGACAGGTCGCGACAAGGCACTCCTCGACCTTTGTCTGGATGTAATCTACCATCCCAACATGAAGGCACTGGGACTGCAGAACTTGATGACGCTCTTCCTCGACTGGAAGAAGAACCAAACAGAGAATAATGGAGTATCGGCTGACTGATTTTCTACCGACAACAAAAAAGGAATTAGAACTCCGGGGATGGGATTACGTAGACGTCATCCTGTTTTCGGGCGATGCTTATGTAGACCACCCATCGTTTGGTGCCGCCGTGATTGGCCGCACACTCGAGGCCGCGGGATTCCGTGTGGCTATTGTGCCCCAGCCCGACTGGCACGGTGACTACCGTGACTTCAAGAAATTAGGCAAGCCACGTCTTTTCTTTGGCATATCACCAGGCTGTATGGACTCTATGGTGAACAAATACACGGCTGCACGTCGTCTGCGCTCAGAGGATGCCTATTCCCCTGACGGACGTCACGACATGCGTCCGGAATACCCCACCATCGTCTACACCAAAATCCTGAAGGAGCTATACCCCGACGTGCCTGTAGTACTGGGTGGTATCGAGGCCTCACTACGTCGCGTGAGCCATTACGACTACTGGAGCGACAGCCTTAAGAAGTGCCTGCTCTGCTATTCGCCTGCTGATATGATTACCTACGGCATGGGCGAGAAAGTTACGATTGAACTGGCACGCCGCCTGGCTGCCGGCGAGAGCATCCGCGATATCCGCGACCTGCCGCAAACCGTTTATCTCTCGCGTAAGGAGGATATCCTCGGCGGCATTACCGATCGCGACATCGTACTCCACTCGCACGAGGAGTGCATGAAGAACAAAAAGGCTCAGGCCGAGAACTTCAAGAATGTGGAGGAGCAATCCAACATGATGCACGCCCAGCGCTTGCTGCAGGGGGTTGACGGACGCTATGCGGTCATTAATCCACCCTACCCGCCCATGACTACCGAGGAGCTCGACGCATCGTTCGATTTGCCTTACACACGTCAGCCGCACCCCAAATACAAGGGCAAGCGCATTCCGGCTTACGACATGATAAAGTTCTCCGTCAACATCCATCGGGGTTGCTTCGGCGGATGTGCCTTCTGCACCATCTCCGCCCATCAAGGCAAGTTTATTTCCTGCCGCTCGAAAGAAAGT
>CACZDV010000100.1 GCA_902780025.1 uncultured Prevotellaceae bacterium | reverse complement strand
GCGACCCTCGTCCGTTCTGGAACGAGGACGTCAAGGCCTGGAACCTCATCCTCGCAGTGGGACAGGAGATGCGAATCTACTCATCACCAGATTTGAAGAAATGGAAGTACGAGTCTTCTTTCGGTAAGGAGTATGGCAACCACGGCGGCGTATGGGAATGTCCCGACCTCATTAAGATTGGTGAGAAGTGGGTGCTGATTTGTAACATCAATCCCGGCGGGCCGTTCGGTGGCAGTGCTACACAGTACTTCGTAGGGCAGTTCGACGGCCACAAGTTCACATGCGAGTCGAAGCCCGAGGTAACGAAGTGGCTGGACTATGGCAAGGATCACTACGCCACGGTGTCGTTCTACAATGCGCCTGACAACCGACGCACGGTATTGGCTTGGATGTCGAACTGGCAGTACGCCAACCAGGTACCGACGATGCAGTTCCGTAGTGCTAACTCGATAGCCCGTGACCTCGGACTGTTCGAGTATAAGGGTGAAACCTACGTCAGCGTCGTGCCCTCTAAAGAAATGCTGGCCGTGCGTGGCGCAAAGGTAAAACAGCCGACGGAGGCTTGCGAGATAGTCATTGACATTAGGAAGCAAGCGGAGATTGTGCTGTCGAACGCGAAGGGCGAGCAGGTCACGATGACCTACGACGGCCAGAAGCAGACGTTCTCGGTGGACCGAACGAAGAGCGGCGAGGTGGGTTTCAGCCCCGACTTCCCCTGCGTGACCAAGGCTCCCACTTACGGCAGTATCAAGCAGCTGCGCCTGTTCATCGACCGCTGCAGCATCGAGGCCTTCGACGCAGAGGGCAAGATGGCAATGACCAACCTCGTGTTTCCCTCGGAACCCTATAATAATATTAAGGTGAAGGGCGGAAAAGTAACTATTTACGAAATCAAATACTAAAACAATATGGGCAATCAAAACAAATCCATTTATCTGATTCCTGTGATGCTCTGCTTCTTCTGCATGGGCTTCGTGGATCTGGTGGGCATCGCCTCCAACTATGTGAAGGAAGATCTGGGGCTAACGGACTCTGTAGCCAACGTGTTCCCCTCGCTCGTGTTCTTCTGGTTCCTTATCTTCAGTGTGCCCACGGGTATGCTGATGAACAAGATCGGTCGTAAAAAGACCGTGCTGCTCTCGCTCGTGGTGACGGTCTTGTCGCTGTTACTGCCGCTCTTTGGTGAGTCGTTCGGCATCATGCTCGTGGCCTTCTCGCTGTTAGGCATCGGCAACGCCCTGATGCAGACCTCGCTCAACCCGCTGGTGTCGACCGTGATGGGTGGCGGCAATCTGGCCTCGACGCTGACCTTCGGACAGTTCATCAAGGCTATCGCCTCGTTCTCGGCTCCTTACCTGGCCATGTGGGGCGCCACGATGGTCATTCCTGAGTTCGGACTGAACTGGCGCGTGCTGTTCGGCATCTTCCTCGTGGTAGGCATACTCTCCACCATTCTGCTGTTCGTAACACCCATTGAGGAGCCGCCAATAGAGGGTAAGCCTTCGACATTCATAGAGTGCTTCAAGCTTTTGGGCACGCCCATCGTGCTGCTGTCGTTCCTTGGCATTATGTGCCATGTGGGTATCGACGTGGGCACGAACACTACCGCTCCGAAAATCCTGATGGAGCGACTGGGCATGACGCTCAATGAGGCCGCCTTTGCCACCTCGCTCTACTTCATCTTCCGTACCATAGGCTGTCTGACGGGCTCATTCTTCCTGCGTGTGCTGAAGATGCGTACATTCTTCATCATCTCCGTCTGTATGATGGCCCTGTCAATGTGCGGCCTGTTTGTGGGTACAGAGCAGTGGATGCTCTACGTTGCCATTGCTTTGGTGGGCTATGGTAACTCGAACATCTTCTCTATGTGCTTCGCCACCGCTCTTGAGTCAATGCCAGAGAAGCAGAACGAAGTGTCCGGCTTGATGATTATGGGCCTTTTCGGCGGCACTATCTTCCCGCTCTTCATGGGCTTGGCCAGCGATGCCATGGGACAGGCCGGTGCCGTGCTGGTGATGGCCGTGGGTGTCATCTATCTCTTTACGTATATCAAACAACTAAAAATCGCATAGAATATGAACAAACGTTATGTAGTAGGACTCGGAGAAGTCCTGTGGGATGTACTTCCCGAAGGTAAGAAACTTGGTGGCGCACCTGCCAACTTCGCCTATCATGCCGGGCAGTTCCTGGGCATGGACAACACCATAGCCGTTAGTGCTCTCGGCGAGGATAAACTGGCTGACGAGACCATCGAGGCCTTGCGTGAGCACGGCCTTAACGACCTGCTGCCCCGCGTTCCCTATCCGACAGGTACCGTGCAGGTGCAGCTCGACGAGCAGGGCATCCCCACGTATGACATCAAGGAAAACGTGGCTTGGGACAACATCCCCTTCGACGATGACATCGCCGAGATTGCCCGCAACTGCCGCGCCGTCTGTTTCGGCTCGCTTGCCCAGCGCAACGTAGTCAGTCGCGAGACCATCCAGAAGTTCCTCGATGCCACGCCCGCCGACTGCCTGAAGATTTTCGACATCAACCTGCGCCAGCAGTTCTATACGCAGGAGATTCTGCGTAAGTCGTTCCAGCGTTGCAACATCCTGAAGATTAACGACGAGGAGCTGGTGCTCATCGGCCGTATGTTTGGCTATCCCGGTCTTGACATCGAGAACAAGTGCTGGCTCATTCTGGGTAAGTACAATCTCGACATGCTCGTGCTCACCTGCGGCACTAACGGCAGTTACGTATTCACTCCTGGTCACGTATCCTTCCAGGAAACGCCTAAGGTCAAAGTGGCCGACACTGTAGGAGCT
>CACZDV010000099.1 GCA_902780025.1 uncultured Prevotellaceae bacterium | reverse complement strand
CAGGTGTTCAGTCGCGTCATCCTGGCCCCCGACCAGGCCAAGCGTCTGCTGATGGCTCTCAACGAGAACATCGGCCGCTATGAGCGTGATTTCGGCGAAATCAAGTTGCAGAATCCCAAACCCCAGGGCGGCCTCACTGCAACTCCGTTCGGCACCGGCAACGCGTAAACTACGGAAGAAATATTGGAAGTCCGGAAGGAAAGAATTCAAGAATAATGGAAGTCCGGAAGTCCAGGAGTCCAGAAGTCCAGTCATATGCAAAAATATCTGTCAAGCAGGTATGAATATTGTAATGACAGGACTTCTGTACTTCCGGACTTCCGGACTTCCGGACTTCTGTACTGCTTCACTTCATCTCAGCCGGTTACAGTGTAGTGGCCGACCTTGTGTCGGCCACCGTCCGTAGGTATTGATGAGACTGCCATACCAATATTGACGGGACTGCCATACCAATGGCTGGTGGCCGACACGAGGTCGGCCACTACACTGTCAACCGCAGTCTTCGCGGATGCTGCTGTGTCAGCATCCCTTTCCGTCGAGGCTGCACGATGGACCGTCGGTGGGGGAGTATTCCTTCAGGCCCACATCCTCCGGCTTCAGCGTCACCGTACCGTCTTCGAGCACGAAGGCGGGTATGCCGATGTCGCCAATCTCCTTGGAGTGGTCGAAAGCCGCATTTTTGTCGCGCAGCCGCATGAAAGCGCCCATGTAGCGCACGTTCTCACCAATGTTGATTACCTTGAACCGTTTGTCGCCCTTCACCTGCTCGTCGACGTAAGCACAGTAGGGACACGACGGCATGCCATAAATCTTAATCATAGTCTTTGTTATTAATAATAGTTGTGTTGCGGCCGCAAATATACGCAGTTTTTTTCAGACCGCCGTGGCTGTCACCAGTTTTTTTTGCTTCGGGCATCATACTTCCGTCTTCCAAATTATGCGTAACAACTGTTAAATAAGCGTAAAACGGCCGGTGTGACAAAAGATTGTTTTTAATAATGGTGGTTGTTTTCGCGGAAAGTTCGTACCTTTGCACCCCGAATTGGGTTAGTTTGCGCTGTCGTAGTAAGAGCGTGGCGCAGAGGACTTGTATTTGGCTGATAATAAAGAAAATAAAATAATAAATTAAAAACAACAAATTATGCCTACTATTTCACAGTTAGTACGTAAAGGCAGAAGGGTGCTCGCCGACAAGAGCAAGTCACCGGCACTGGACGGATGTCCTCAGCGTCGTGGCGTGTGCGTGCGTGTCTACACCACCACCCCTAAGAAGCCTAATTCAGCAATGCGTAAGGTTGCCCGTGTGCGCCTGACCAATCAGAAGGAGGTCAACTCCTACATCCCCGGTGAGGGCCACAACCTGCAGGAGCACAGCATCGTGCTTGTCCGTGGCGGTCGTGTGAAGGACCTTCCCGGTGTGCGTTATCACATCGTTCGCGGTACACTTGATACCGCCGGTGTTGCCAACCGCACCCAGCGCCGTTCCAAGTATGGAGCCAAGCGCCCGAAGAGCAAGAAGTAATTAGTGCAAAAAGCCGAGGGCCAAGGGTTTTCACCCTATGGCCAAGGGCTTATGCCACTCTCTAAGAAAATCAACAGTATTTTTATCAATCGTTTTGCTGGAGAAGTTAAAGAAGGTTGAGTAAATATCCGGGCGCGGATGTTGAAGAACAATATTGACAGCCCCAAGCAAATATTATTTTAAAATAATGAGAAAAGCAAAACCACGTAAGCACGTGATCCTGCCGGATCCCGTCTTCAATGACCAGATGGTCTCAAAGTTCGTCAACCACTTGATGTATGACGGCAAGAAGAACACTTCGTTCACTATTTTCTACAATGCGCTTGACATCGTGAAGGACAAGATGTCGAAAGAAGAGAAGGCTCCCCTTGAGATTTGGAAGCAGGCTCTCGACAACATCACTCCGCAGGTGGAGGTGAAGAGCCGTCGTATTGGCGGTGCTACCTTCCAGGTACCTACCGAGATTCGCCCCGAGCGTAAAATGAGCGTTGCTATGAAGAATATGATTACCTTCGCCCGCAAGCGTGGCGGTCACACCATGGCTGAAAAGCTGGCTGCTGAAATCATGGACGCCTACAACAACCAGGGTGGTGCCTTCAAGCGTAAGGAGGACATGCACCGTATGGCTGAGGCTAACCGTGCTTTCGCTCACTTTAGGTTCTAATCATCGTATTAAAGGATAATAACTACAATGGCTAATCGCGATTTACATTTGACCCGTAACATCGGCATCATGGCCCACATCGATGCTGGTAAGACAACGACATCGGAGCGTATCCTGTTCTACACAGGTAAGACCCACAAAATCGGTGAGGTGCACGATGGCGCTGCCACCATGGACTGGATGGTGCAGGAGCAGGAGCGTGGTATCACCATCACCTCTGCTGCTACTACTTGTAACTGGAACTGGAACGGGAAGACCTACAAGATCAACCTCATTGACACTCCGGGACACGTTGACTTCACCGCTGAGGTAGAGCGCTCACTGCGTGTGCTCGACGGTGCCATCGCTACTTACTCTGCTGCTGACGGCGTGCAGCCTCAGTCGGAGACCGTGTGGCGTCAGGCTGACAAATACAACGTGCCGCGTATCGGTTATGTGAACAAGATGGACCGCTCGGGTGCCGACTTCTTCGAGACTGTACAGCAGATGAAGGACATCTTAGGTGCCAATCCTATCGTTATCCAGATTCCTATCGGCGCTGAGGAGAACTTCAAGGGCGTCGTTGACCTCATCAAGATGAAGGCTATCCTGTGGCACGATGAGACCATGGGTGCTGAGTATGACGTTGAGGAGATCCCCG
>CACZDV010000098.1 GCA_902780025.1 uncultured Prevotellaceae bacterium | reverse complement strand
CTTGGCCAGCGTGTTCGAACTGTAGGATCCAGGCGGGTCACGCAGGATATCGAACAGCAGAGGCTGACCATCGGTCAGAAGTTCTGTGCTCTCGCCAACTGGGAACATATTGAGCACATAGCCCTGCAGGGGCTTAGCCTCAAGGAAGGTTCCGTCGCGCATCACGGTGAAGGTCACCGTCTTCAGCGATTTTTTCATATTGGTGGTCTGGCTGGCCTGCACGGTGAAGCGTGCCCGTCCGAGGCTGTCTATCGCCACTGGCTCATCGTATGAACCGGGGTTCATGCCGTTCTGCATCATGGCCATGCCGCCGCCCAGTCGGACGATGTCAACCTTGCCGGCTGGGTCGTTGTTGTAAAGATAGTTCTCGCCCACCTGCAACTCGATGGTATATTTGCGATCAATGCTGAACACGGGGTACGTGAAGCTGTAAACCGCCTTCGTCGTGTCGGCGGGGTTCGGGAATGCCAGAGGCACCTCCACCGTCTCGCCCGTCAGTTCGCTGGCGTAGTAGTTCTTGTCGCCGAAGTAGTCGAACGAGTCGTAGCCCAACTGCTTGTAGGTCACCTCTACCGGTGCACGGTAGATGCGGTTGTAGATGGCGTTGTAAGTCAGCTTGGGGTCTTTCACCGTTATGGTGTCAACGTCCTTGTAGCTGCCCGTGTAGGTAATGGTGTTCGGGGTGAGGCAGTCGGTCAGGTCGATGACCTCGCTCACCTGTCCCTCCTGGAACAGCGTGGGATAGCCGGTGCAATACACTTGCTGCACCTTCCAGCGTACTGGTGGCAGCAGCAGTTCGTACTCACCCGTCGTCGGGTCGGGCCATACGGTCATGCGCTTGCGCTGGGTCTTCACCGACGTGAAGTGCTTGTTGCCGTTGCGCTGGTGGCGCACCACCTCCTCACGCTCCGTCTTGTTCGGGTTCAGGTTGTCATAGACCAACCACGACGTGTTGTCGCCCTCCAAGGTGAGCACGATGGTCAGCGAGTCGCCCAGGTTGTTTGTCGAGAGGTTGTTGCCCAAAGGCTTCTGTCCCTGCTCCTCGCCGCCGACCACGCGGCCAGCGAGCTTCACCTTCGTGGCGTCGTAGAAGTAGATGCCAGCCACATCGTCGGTGAAGTTGTGGCCAGTGGCGCCCTTGAAGTAGCCGTCATTCGTAAAGTTGTGGCCGTCCATCACCACCTGGATGGTGTCGTTGCCGGGCAGCACGCGGAAGGAGAACGAGCCGTCGTACTCTGTCTCTAAGAGCTTGCCCTTCGTGTTATAGACCTTCTTGCCGTTCACCTTGAAGTTGGCACCCTTCACGGGGATGCTCGTGCCGTCGTACATCACGTAGCCCGAGAAGCGCTTGCCGTTCAGGATGGAGATTTCGCGCAGCGTCTCGTCGTTGCTATGGGCATCGAAGGTCACGCTGAAGCCCTTTGGCGAGAAATCTTCGCCGTTCTTGCCCACGGCACTCACATCGTACGTGACGCTCGCACCGCCCTGGTACGACAGTTCGTCGGCCACGAAGTGTCCGCTATCGTCGGTGAAGACGCTCATCACCTTTTTACCTTTATAGTTGATGTCCACCTGGATGCCGGCAGCGCTGGTGCCGTCGTTGAAGCGCACATAGCCATCGACGCGGCCCGTGTGCTTGCACTCGCCCACCTTCACTTCGGTCGCGGTCGAGTCACGGCCCTCGCAGTCATTCACGCCGAGCACCTTGTATTCGTAGGTAGCCAGAGGCGACACGCTGGTGTCCTCATAGCTCATATCATCCAAGAAGGTGGCAATCTCTTTCCAAGCATCGTCGCCCTGACCCTTCACGCGGCGCATCACGGTGAAGTAGTCGATAGGGTTGTTGTCGGTGTTCCAGGCCAGCAGCACGCTGCTCTGGCGAGTCGTCGTCACCAGTGTCTTGTCTATCGTACCCGTGTTCTTGTGGTAGAAGTTGGGCAGCGTTGGAGGCACGATGTCGGCGTAAACGGGTTCCTCAACCGTCGTGGTTTCAGGAACGAGGTTGTCGCCCTCCTTCGTCCAGCCGTAGGTGAAATACTGTGCAAATTCTGCCTCAGTGGCACCAGTCATGCTACTGCCCATCACAGGCACCACTTTGTTGCCATCCACCTTCCACTCAGGACCCAGATTCTTGGCCAGATCGTTTGCCGACAGGGAGCCAACGTTGTTCCACAATTCGCGTCTGGTCATCTTGGGCAGCGCGTTACTGCCATCCACATACCAGTTGTCAGCGCCCAGTTTATCGACCACTTTCTGCGGATCGCTATGGTTGATGCCAGCGTAATTGACTTCGTTCCAGCTTATGCCTTTGTAGGTATAGTTATTTGTGCTGTTGCCGGTATTACCCCATGCATCGCCACTTCCTTTATAGCAGAATCCAGCGTGATCCACGTAGTAATAATTTCCGTCATCCAAGCAATTGGTTACGTAGTTATCTGCACCGCCTCCCCAGCCGATGAATGCTCCGACGTAGGATGTTCCATCATTCTTTCCATCGTTCTTGGTGCTAATGGCACCGTCGTACAGACAGTTGTTGATGGTGTGCGGTGAATCGTGTGCATGGCCAATGAAGCCGCCGGCATGTGTTGTGTTACAATGGATAGAGGGCGATACCCAGCAACTCTGGATATTGGCGTTCCTGCTGCTCGTCACGAGTCCTGCTATGTGTTGGTCGCCACCGTAAGCACCTTTGACATGCAGATTCTTGATGGTGTAGTCACTGGCAGAAGCGAACATCGGGCCATTACTCATCTCGATGGTATGCGCGTTGCCATCGAACATACCCTTGAAGCCTGATATGGAAGTGTTTGCTGAGATGTCTGCATTCAGAATAGCATTGACGCTATGATTGCCACGGCTATCTACCGCTTTTCTGAACTCTTCCCAGTC
>CACZDV010000097.1 GCA_902780025.1 uncultured Prevotellaceae bacterium | reverse complement strand
TTCAATATCCTGAACATCCACCCTGACAGAATCTACACTGACAATGGCTTGGGGGCGAATCACCAACTGCTGCGACAGTTCGGCAAGAAGGACGACGAAAGGAAAATTGTGACTGCCGATGGAAAGGTGAATTTTGAAATTGCTGCCGTCTATCCGGATATGGTCTATCAGAACGTGATGCGCGAGGAGGAGCATCCTACACCTTTTGTTATCATACGTGAAAACGAATTCCGCGACAGTACTGATAACTACGCGAGCAAAAGGTACGGCAAGCCCCGTCTGGCATTGGTTAAATATCACGGTGAGCGTCAGAAGGTGGAAGATGCCATCAAGCGACAAATCAGTGCGATCACAGGCCAAGAGGCGGGCGATGTCCACTCGCTCATCCAGAGCCACGAGGATTGGTACAAGGACTTCCAGCGGTTCCTCAGCGTGCTGATGGTCTTTACGACTGTTGCCCTGCTGATTGCCGTCCTCGGCCTGATGGCGATGAACAGCTATTTCATCAGTCAGCGTCGCCGCGAGATTGCTATCCGTCGTGTCTTTGGTGCAGAGATTGGCGGCATCACTTTGCGCTTGCTCTTTACTGTAATCATTCAGTCTGTTGTTGCTATGGTTATCGCCATACCGCTTTCCTGTTGGCTGGCTCCAATGGTCAGCAGCATTTCTGGTCTTACCATCAAGATGGAGTTTATACCACTACTGCTCTCTCTTGTCATCGTGCTCGCCGTCAACCTGCTTACCGCAGCCTTCCAAGGCTGGCACGCAGCAACCGAGAATCCCATTAATAGTATCAAGAACGAATAGAAACATGAAGAGTTATTTCAAATTCCTGTCGCGCAACAAGGCCTATACCTTTATTAATATAGCAGGCCTGGTGGCATCTCTGATGTTCATTATCCTCATGGGCGACTATACTTGGCGCCAGTGTAGCATCGATTCGTGGCACAAGAACGCTGACCGCATCTATCTGACGGGTAGTGGCGAGGACTTCTTTATGTGGCCGCAGGCTGCACAAGAGATTAATGCAATGTGCCCAGAAATAGAACAGACCTGTTGCGTGATGAGCCAGAACGGACGAATCAAGTACGGTCAGCGAGAGGTGAAGGAAGGAGATAAGGAGAATGGCATCATTATGCTGGCAGACTCGACCTTCTTCCATTTCTTCGATTTTGAATTAACGAAGGGAGACAAACGGACAGCTCTCGATGCGCCAGACAAGTGTGTCATCACAGAGCGACTGGCCCAGCGGCTCTTTGGCGAGAAGGATCCCATCGGCGAGTCGTTGCAGATTGTTGGCAAACGCTCTGTCTTCATGAATCACGAAGATCCGTACGACTCGACGCTGGTCTATACCGTCAGTGGCATCGTTAAGGATTTCGACCGTACGGTGCTGCCCAATGAGACGCAAATCATTGCCAACATGGAGCGTTTTCCTCAGGTGATGGGCTATACGCTTAGACCCCGTTCTTTCGCATATAGCGGTACAGGTGCCTGCAAAGCATTTCTGATGTTGCGTCCGGGCGCGGCACTTGATGCCAAGAAAAAATTGATAGAAGACCATCTGGCCAAGAACTACATGTGGGCGCACATGGACAATCAGGAGTTCTTTGCAACACCACTGACAGACATTATGTTTGCACCGCAGAACAATGGCTATGGTATGCAGAAAGGTGACAAGACGCGACTCCATATCCTTTTGGCAGCCGTACTGGCCATCCTATTTTTCGCTGTCAGCAACTATATCAACCTGACGGTAGCGAATACAGGCTTCCGCGCCAAGGAGATGGCTACGCGCAGGCTATTTGGGAGTAGTCAGTACCAGATATCACTGAAACTGATAGCCGAATCAACGCTGATGATAGCCGTCGCCTTCCTCATAGGCTTTGCTTTGGCGTTCTGTTTTCAGGATGATGCTGCAGAGTTGTTCAAGGGGAAGATTGCGCTGCTCAACGACATCAATCTCGGCACGGTAAGCGTCTGTCTTGGTTTCATCCTGCTTGTGGGCATCATCTCAGGCATCATGCCCTCGTATCAGATTTCCCGTTTCCAACCCATCGACATCGTAAAGGGTAACTTCCGCTACCAATCCAAAATGGTGATGGGTAGGTTGTTCATCATTGTGCAGAATGTCGTAACGGTGACAATGCTCACAGCAGCCCTTGTAATCTGGCTTCAATTGAATCACCTCATTCATGCGCCGCTAGGGTTCAATACAGAACGGCTTTATTATGTGAATACGCCAGAGGGTAAAAGCCAGACGGTCAGGAGCCAGTTGGAGAAGATGCCTTTCGTAGAGAGCATCGGTGAGTATAGCGGAACGACCTTTGTCACCTACAGCAGTAGCATAAGAAGTATCACGAACGGCGACAAACTGACGAGTCTGTTTCTGACCGATCTGGACTCGACGGCCTTTACCCTCTACGGGCTGGACATCCTCAAAGACTATGGCAACACCAGCAACGGCTACTATCTGAACGAGGATGCCAAACGCCGGTTAGAGTTGACGGATGATGACCGCGAGATGGTCTGGGGCAAAGACGAGACGGCTCCCATCAGTGGCATCCTCAAAGACTTCCACCGCATCAATGTGTTACATGAAGCAGAGCCTTTCGCCATCCGTGTGCAAGAGCATGTGGATAATCCTAACTTCCTAGTTAAGACGAATGGTGATAAGCAGGCAAAGACTGCTTTCGTCGAAATGATGAGAGAATTGGGTGTCCCAGAGGAAGCGATGGAGTGGTCCGTTAGCAGTCTGGAAGAGGGTATCGCCGAAACCTTCGAGGATCAGCAGAATACGCTGAAGATTATCACGCTCTTCACCATCATTGCCGTGATTATCTCCGTGATGGGCTACGTGGGTATGTCGCTTTTCTTCATCCGTCAGCGCCAGAAG
>CACZDV010000096.1 GCA_902780025.1 uncultured Prevotellaceae bacterium | reverse complement strand
TAAGAATTATGAAAACAATATATAGTATTATCTGCGCAATCTGCATCATCTGCGGTTTTAGCGCTTGTAGCAACGACGACCATACAGGCTCAATAGATGTCAGCGGTGCTTGCTTTGTAGAGAGATTTGTACTCAACGGACAGTACGAAGGTCTCATCAATACAGAGAAGCGTCAGGTGAAGATAAAGGTACCCGTGGACTTCGACCAGAAGCGCGACATGGAGATTACCGCTCTGACCGTCTCGCCCGGAGCCAAGGCCAATTTAAAGGTGGGCGACCACCTGAACTTCGACGCCGACCGCAATCTGCACGTCACTAACGGCGATCTGGTAATGGATTATCAGCTGAGCGTTCGCAACGACGAAGCACTCCTCACGCTCTTCATGCTTGAAGGTGTCAAGGGTGCCATCAACCAGCAGGACAAGACCGTCACCGTCTCGGTCATGGCCAACAGCGGCATCGACCTCACCAACGCCACCTTCGAGGTGGAGTGCAGCGAGGACGCCACGTGCTCTCCCGCCAGCGGTACGAAGGGTAACTTCACGGAGCCTTTCCAGATAGTCCTGAACGACAATACGGCAACTACCGTCTATACGGTTTATGTAACCATGATCCAGAACCCCGTCGCCCTCTTCGTCGGCGAGGCCGAGAACATCGAACTGCTGAACGACGAGGAGAAGGCCGCCGCCAAGTGGCTCACAGGCAACATCGCCAGCGCCGCCTACGCTTCATGGAGCGACGTGGCCAGCGGCAATATTTCGCTCGACGAGTGCCGACTCATCTTCTTCCACCGCCACTGCTCCAGCTACGGCAACTACAACGGCTTCGTCGAGGCTGAGACCGGCGCCATGACCGCACTGGCCCGCATGAAGGAATTCTGGCAGAAGGGCGGTGCCTTCGTGCTCGGTCGCTCGGCTGTGAACTACGCCATTGCATTGGGTGCCATGCCCGAGGATGCCTATCCCAACAATGTATGGGGTGGCGGAGGCGGCGAAGGCTCCGACCTGATGGGCGATGACCCCTGGCATACCTTTGCCTACGACATCACGCATCCGCTGTGGCGCGGCCTGAATACCTATCCTGGTGCTGCCGACAACGCCATCTACACACTCGATAATGGCTACACCATCTGCAACACCACCTCGCAGTACGGATTCTGGGATACATACGCTGGTGGTAAGGATGCTGTGGAAGCTAAGACTGGCGGTCGCGCTCTGACTGGCGACAACAGCGTGAACGCATGGGAGTTGAAGGCCTACAGCGGTGAATTCGGCAAGGGTGGCATCATCTGCCTCGGCTCAGGTCTCTACGACTGGAACTCTCCTACTCCTTTCGAATCGAACTATCACGATAACATGGGCAAGATCATGCTCAACGCATTCGACTATCTCACAAAATAAAACAACGAATTTTCACGAATTAAACGAATTGAAGATTATGAAGACAATGTTATATAATATAATCTGTGGAATCTGCGTAATCTGTGGTTTCACATCATGCAGCGACGACGAGTTCAGCGGCGATCCCGCTAAGGACTGGGCTGGCACCACTACCTTCTTCGCTTCTACTGATGCACAGGGCTTCGGCACCTACTACATGCCCTCAGTAGGCCGCGTCGGCGACCCCATGCCTTTCTACGATCAGAAGGCTGGCGACTTCAAGGTGCTCTACCTTCAGGAGTTCACCAACAACTTGAGTCATCGTTTCCATCCCATCTGGGGCGTATCGACCAAGGACGGTGCCAACTATGAGTCCCTCGGCGAGGTGCTGCCCTACGGCTCCAACGACTATCAGCAGGATGCTGCACTTGGTACGGGCTGCGCCTACGAGAAGGATGGTACCTATTATATCTATTACACGGGCCACAACGGCAACTGCAAGAACCGCGAGGTGGTGATGCGTGCAATATCTACCGACTTCAAGACCTGGACAAAGGATGAACTCTGGGCACTCAACGGCCCCGACTACGGCTATTCTGCTAACGACTTCCGTGACCCACAGATTTTCGTCGCCGACGACAACCTCTACCACATGGTCATCGCCACCTATCCCAACGGTGGTGGCGACCCCTGCTTCGCCGAGTTCAAGAGCAGCGACCTGAAGTCTTGGGAGCACGTGGGCCGCTTCAAGATGATCTGGGACCGTATGCTCGAGTGTCCTGACATCTTCAAGATGGGCGATTACTGGTACCTCGTCTATAGCGAGAGTTTCAAGGCCAGCTGGAGCCGCAAAGTGAAGTATATGATGGCCAGCACCTACGACGAGCTGAAAGCCTGCTTCAACGACGGACCGAAATGGCCTGCCGATGGTCACGAGGGCGTCCTCGACAGCCGCGCCTTCTATGCCGGCAAGACCGCCTCGAACGGTAGCGATCGCTTCATCTGGGGCTGGTGCCCCTTCCGCTCTGGTGCTGACATCCATGAGAAGAACATCAACGTTGGCGCTGGTGACGGCAATGAACCCAACTGGTCGGGTGCGCTGGTCTGCCACAAGATTATCCAACACAATGACGGTACGCTGACCTTGGGCGCAGTACCTGCTATGGCCTCGAAATACAATCAGGCTGTTAGTACTAATGTCATGGGGTCGAACGGCTATAACGGCGGTACGCTCTCTGGCGACGGCGCATACGTGCTCTACAACCGTCTGGGCACAGCCAACCACATCTCGTTCACCGTAAAGACCTCTAACGTCTGGGATAAGTTTGGTGTATCGTTCGTACGTGGCACAGATTCTAAGAAATACTATACCATCGTAGTGAACCCCGAGGACGATAACCACCGCAAGCTCAACTTCGAGCAGGAAGGCGCTGAAGGCAAGGGCTTCATCGAGGCCGCCGATGGCTACTGGTTTGAGCGTCCTGCTGACAACACCTACAACATCGACATCTACACCGACAACAGCGTCCTGACACTCTATATCAACGACATTTGCGCCTATACCCAG
>CACZDV010000095.1 GCA_902780025.1 uncultured Prevotellaceae bacterium | reverse complement strand
GCCCTTCCAGGTCCACGTCCTCCGAGTTCGGGGCGATGATGTTGGCTGCCACGTCGCCCGTGATGTCGAGAATCTGCTTGTAGTTCTCGATGGCATCGCCCAGGTCAACGGGAGCATAGTCATATTCTTTCGCGTCAGCGAAACCCTTTTCTTTCAGCTCGACGATACGAGCCATCAGGGGGTGGTTCAAGTAGAACCCGATCTCAGGATGATCGCTATAATAGTTTGCCATAATTATACTTTTTCTTTACCCAAGTTTATCCATACTCTGTAGAAAGCAATAGAGAAATAGATTGCAATAACCTCATTGAGGACTCTTCGCCATGTTGCCTTATACGGGTCGAGCGACAACCAAATGGACACGATGACGAGAATAGCGTACAATAGCAGGAATAGAACTTGTTTCTTCATTTTACTTTGAGTTCTGCTTGTAGTACTTAATCAGTTTGGGCACGACTTCCTCGACGGTGCCGTTAATGACGTAGTCAGCGATGCGGTTGATGGGGGCATCGGGGTCAGAGTTGATGCTGATGATGATGCCCGAGTCCTGCATACCAGCGATGTGCTGAATCTGTCCAGAGATACCGCAGGCAATGTAGACCTTTGGATGAACGGTGACACCCGTCTGACCAATCTGACGGTCGTGGTCGAGCCAGCCTGCATCGACGGCAGCGCGGCTTCCACCCACCTCACCATGCAGCACCTTGGCCAGCTGGAACAGCATGTCGAAGTTCTCCTTGCAGCCCATTCCGTAGCCACCGGCGACGACGATGGGCGCGCCCTTCAGGTTGTGCTTGGCAGCCTGCACCTCGTGGGTGAGCACTTTTACGACGAAGGCCTCAGGGCTTACATACTTCGAAACCTCAGGATAGACCACCTGCCCATGTGCAACGGGGTTCTCCCCGTTGGCCTCGTAGACGGCCTTCTGCATCACACCGCTGCGCACGGTAGCCATCTGCGGACGGTGGTCAGGGTTCACAATCGTTGCCACGATGTTGCCACCGAAGGCGGGACGAATCTGGTAGAGCAGGTTCTCGTAGGTCTTACCCTCCTTCTTGTCCTCATACGGGCCAATCTCTAATTCGGTGCAGTCGGCGGTGAGACCGCTGGTCAGCGACGAACTGACGCGGGGGCCGAGGTCGCGGCCGATGACGGTGGCGCCCATGAGGCAAATCTGCGGTTGCTCCTCCTTGAAGAGGTTGACGAGGATGTCTGTATGGGGAGCGGAGGTGTAGGGGAACAGCCCCTCAGCGTCGAAGACAAACAGCTTGTCGACGCCGTAGGGCAGAATCTGCTCTTCCACCTTGCCCTTGATGCCGGTGCCGGCCACTACGGCGTGGAGCTCGACACCCAGTTCATTGGCCAGCTTGCGGCCCTTGGTCAGCAGCTCCTGGGATACTTCCTGTACCAGGGTGCCTTCTATTTCGCAATATACAAAAACGTTGTTCATGTTCGTTGTTCTCTTGTTTCCTTTGCTGCAACAGTGTTGCTGCATAGGGGGACGGTTAGCCAATGATTTTCTCTTCCAACAATTCTTTGATCATTCCCTCGATATCAGCATCGGAAGCCGTCAAAGTTTTCGACTCCTTCGCCTGGAACACGATGTTCTTGATGGCCTTCACCTTCGTGGGCGAACCAGCCAGGCCGCACTGGTTGACGTCGCCGTCAACATCAGCCACGCTCCACTGGTTCAGCGTCAGTTCGGGGCGCTCATCATACAGATAGTCGTAGGCCGTACCCTCGGCAGGACGCTCCATCGGGCAGGTGGCGCGTTTGTACTTCATCACCAGCTTGGCGTTCTGCGGACGGCAGGGGGCAGCGCTTCCGTTCACCGTGATGACCACGGGTAGCGGAGCCTCCACGATCTCCACACCACCATCGATGACGCGCTTGATGGTGGCCTTGCCATCCTTCACGGAGAGCACCTCCTCGGCGTAGGTCACCTGGTTCAGGCCCAGCTTCTGAGCCACCTGCGGACCCACCTGGGCGGTGTCGCCGTCGATGGCCTGCCGACCGCCGATGACGATGTCCACATCGCCAATCTTCTTGATGGCCGTGGCCAGTGCATAGCTCGTGGCCAGCGTGTCGGCACCGGCGAAGAGTCGGTCGGTAAGCAGCCAGCCGGTGTCAGCACCGCGATAAAGCCCTTGACGGATAATCTCGCCTGCACGTGGAGGACCCATCGTGAGGATTCCTACTGTAGTGCCCGGATGCTGCTCCTTCAGGCGGAGAGCCTGCTCCAGGGCGTTCAAATCTTCGGGGTTGAAGATGGCGGGAAGGGCGGCGCGGTTCACCGTGCCTTCTGCGGTCATGGCGTCCTTTCCCACGTTTCGGGTGTCTGGCACTTGCTTGGCCAGCACGACAATTTTTAATGCCATATAATATAATAATGTGTAAAACTAAAGTCTTGTAAAGCGGGTGCAAAGGTACTACTTTTTCACCGTTCCACAAAATAAATTGCACAAAATCGTCCGTTTTGTGCGCAAACAGCCCATTTTGTGCAAAGCTCAAAGCGGTGGCGTGCTTTTTGAACAGAATGCAGAAAAACGAACCAAATGAAAAACTTTAGCATTTTTTTAGATTTATATGATGGCTATATTGGGATAATTTAGTAACTTTGCAGCCGAATAGCCGTTTGCCAAATCGGACAACTCTTCAAACCTAAAAAACAAAAAAGTTTTCCAAAACGGAGAAGTGACAATGGATCTTAGCAATCTAAAATAGACAATGGAAATTAAGAATTTCACTATCACCAAACGCGACGGATCGAAAGACCGCTTTTCGTTAGACAAGATTATGAACGCCATCGTGAAGGCGTTCGAGAGTGTGGACGAGCCTACCGACCTGATAACTATCTCTAAGATTCTCAGCCACTTGGAGATGAAGGATGACATCAAGGTCGAGGACATCCAGAACCAGGTAGAGGAAGCGCTCATGCGCGAGGGCCATTTCAAGGTGGCCAAGTCGTTCATCCTCTATCGCCAGCAGCACACCGAGGACCGTGAAACCCTCGAGAAGATGCAGTTCCTCTCAGAGTACATGGAGAGTGTGAATGCGGCCACCGGTTCGAAGTACGACGCCAACGCCAACGTGGAACACAAGAACATAGCCACCCTCATCGGCGAGCTGCCCATATCGAAC
>CACZDV010000094.1 GCA_902780025.1 uncultured Prevotellaceae bacterium | reverse complement strand
TCACGGCATCAATCCACTGTTTGCTGGCATCTTTATCGTCAGTATATTCCGGAGCTCTCTTGATGTTGTCGCCGCCGTCCACGAGACAGAAGTTGTACTTGCCGTTATTGTAGAGCACACCGCTATCGGTGTTGTATCTGTGCTGAGTAAATAGGTTAAACTTTTCGTCAGTATTCCAGTATGTCACGAGATTGTCGGGCTTTAACTTGACCGGACGCACCGACCAGAAGGTGCTCGCCACTTTGGCAAACGAAGTCGACTCGTTAAGTGCTGCCGGTTGTGCGGTGTAGATGTAGGTAGTATATGCCTTAGGTGTTTCGTTCTTCGTGGGACAGGGCTGCGGATGAACGGCATTCCAGTAGAAATACACGTTCTTCAGCGAATGGGTCGAGTGGTCGAAAAGATCATGGATAGCAGCGTTGTCGCTATTCTCGAAGATGCTGTCGGAGGGAACGTAGAACGATGCGCTGCCCTTCCAAGTGACGTAGCCAGGTCGGTGGCTCTCGTCACCGATGAACAGACCAGAGAAAAGGAACGGGCGCACATTGCCGTCCACACCCTTGAGGAGCGGATAGGCAACAATACAGGGCTTGTCGCTACGGATTGAGGGAACATACTCCTGGCAGATGATGCAAGCTTTGTCAGTTCCTGCTGAAGCTACCCGTACCTCGGGACCGTAGTTCCACTGAACGGGCATGACACCGTAGGCAGGCTCATACACCTCAGGCGTGGGTGCCTCTTTCTTCATGTACTTCTTATAGACTTCGCGCATGACGGTACGTGTGGTGGCATCCTCGAACAGTTCGTACAACGGCAGGAAACGGCCGCTGACGAAGGTGGCATTATAGGTTTCGGGCTCCATGCTAATGCGCCCTGCCCAGCCGGTATAGTCGGCATCGCTGATTCTTACAGCTGCTGCCTTCTTCTCGTCGAAGGTCTTGTGCATTTTGTCGATGTCGTCAATCGTACCGCCCTTGACATTGACCTGACCCTTATACTCGACCTTGGTATTGGATGCAATGGGCTTGAGATACATCGGCTCTGAGGTCTTGACCACCTCCTTGCCCAGTATCAGCTGGGTGACTGTCGTCGTGGTGTACTCCTTGCTGACGCAGGAGTCGCGCTTGATTTCCATCTGCAGCTCAATCATACCGCCAAGATTCGAAGACACAACAAGGTGGGTGCCATACTTCTCGGAGAATGTGACGGCATCAGCCGTGTCGACATTTCCCTTTCTGACCAGGTCGGCGACAGCCTTGCGGAAATCTGCCTCAAGCACGCTGTTGGCATTATTCAGGTCGTCTAAGTTCAGACAGCGAAGCAGACCCGCATCGATGGTCTTCGTGCCCATGATGTGCTTGACGAACATGTGCGCCTTGTAGCTGCTGTGCCACGTGGAGGTTGAAAACGTCGAGTTATTGCGGTAAAACTTACCACTGCCAATAGCCTCGCTGTCATCAATGGTGTACTTGGTCTCTGAGTGTCCAAGCTCCTGGATGGTATTGCCGCTGAAGATGTCTACCGACGTGTAGTGGCGGCGCTCGGCACTGATGATCTGACCATACTTGTTTTCTGCTTCCAAGATGCGGTTCATGTTGACAATCGGTGAGGCAGAGAAACTGGCGTCGTCCATCACGTTGCCGGCGGCATTGTAGGCATATCCTAATCGCTGCAACTTGATCTGCTCATTGGAATAACCTCTCATGAACGGATCGTAGCTGGTCACGTCTGCATCATTAAGGTCATCGCTACAGGAAGTAAGGACCAGCGCATGAGCCATTAGGAATGCCATGCACAGCAGTCCCTTTACTGCCATCCTCTGGAAACCTCCTCTTCGACTGATATATTCGTTTGTATTCATATTTTCTGTCGTTATCGTAATTGCTATAGCAGCAAATCATTTTTACTTTTCACTGGTTGTTGAAGTTGCTTAACGATTTCTCCATATAGCTCTTCAGAATATTGCGTGTCTTGGCATCGTAGATGACTTCGTAGATGGGCACTAAGCGGATGTCGATGAGCGCAGCATCCTTAGGCGTAACAGACTTCTGCCACTTCCTCAGAGTCTCCTCGTCTAACGTAGCCTGCTGACCAGTGGTGAATGCCGTGACGAGCGACACATTACCACCACGGGCGGTGATATGGCTCGTAGAGTTGCGGCTGCACTTCTGGGCTGCTTCCTGATAGTCGGAACTGATGGCGGTGCTGATGGTGATGAACTTAATCTGAACTGCCATCTCGAGAGCAACCCTCACGTCGAGCGAATTGGACACAGAGTCCATACTGGTGGTGTTGTAGTAGTCGAGCGAACAGCCTAAGACGGAACGGGTGACGAAGCCTGAGCCTACCTCTTCGATAAATTCACTGCAAATACCGATGGCTTCGGAACCCGTGCGGGTGCCGTGAATCTTGCGGATGAACTTCTGCATCACTTGGGCAAAGCCAGGCGAATAAACCTCACCGAAGCCGGGTGCCACCTTGGCAAGGGAGTCGGCATCCATGCTGGCATAGGTGTTGGCTGCCGGCGAGGCAGCAATGGCATTGGTCGCCTGTTCACGCAGGGTCAGGTAGTTGAGGTCGCGCGAGAAGTAACTTTGCTTCATGCGCTTTAGGGAATAGTAGTTTCTCTGGGTTGAGAAACTCTTCTTGTTGAAGCCCACCTCCACATCTACAGAGAATACACCGGCGGAAAAGCCTAATCCGATGTCGAGCGACAACTGATCCTTCAGGTCTTTGGTGCTCTTGCTGTAGAAGAATTTCTGGTCGGTGACAGGGATGTAGTCGTCGGAGATATAGGAGGTGTTGTACTTCTTCTCCATGTCACGCAGTGTGCGCATGTTGAAGACCTCCATGTCGGTGCCGACACAGTAGGACTCGTTATCCCTGTAGGTGTAGCCTGCACCGCGGATGGCATTGACGGCATCTTCCACTTCCTTCAAAGCCTCGGGGGTAAAAGCATTGGCTATCCACGATACCGCTCCATCGACAGTCTGAGGTGTTTCTGGAACAACAGCCCTGTCGTCGTCACTGCTGCATGATGCTATCGTCATCATGCCCAATGCCATACTTATATATAATAAGGTGTACTTCATTACTAAATCATTCTTTCTCGCCTATTGCGCGTTAGTACGTAAAATATAGTTCACTCGGTCTTGTACCTTGCCTGTGAAGAGGTTGGCTATGGAGGCTATCTTCACGTCAGTGAGTGCACAT
>CACZDV010000093.1 GCA_902780025.1 uncultured Prevotellaceae bacterium | reverse complement strand
GACTGCTCCAGGCAACCGCTTTAGCACCAAGATGGGTTCACAGTCGGAAGAGTGGGGCACTCTGGATACCGATCGTGCCAATGGTTGTATTCGCGACATAGCCCATGCTTACACCAAGGACGGCGGACTGGCAGTGCTCTTCGGAAACATCGCTCAAGACGGTTGTGTGGTGAAGACGGCTGGTGTTGACGAAAGTCTGTGGCACTTCGAGGGTCCAGCAGTTTGCTTCGATTCTCAGGAAGATGCCTGCGAGGGTATTCTCGGTGGCAAGGTGAAGAAGGGCGACTGCGTGGTGATTACCCACGAGGGTCCGAAGGGCGGTCCCGGTATGCAGGAAATGCTGTACCCGACATCGTATATCAAGAGTATGCACATGGGTAAGGAGTGCGCACTGATTACAGACGGACGCTTCTCGGGCGGTACATCGGGCCTGAGCATCGGTCACATCTCGCCCGAGGCTGCAGCAGGTGGCAACATCGGAAAGATAAAGGATGGCGACATCATCGTGATTGACATTCCCAATCGTCAGATCAGCGTGAAACTGAGCGACGAGGAACTGGCAGCTCGCCCACAGCAGCCGCTGAAGCGCAACCGTGTGGTCAGCAAGGCCCTGCGTGCTTACGCCCAGAGTGTTTCGTCAGCCGATAAGGGTGGTGTGAGAATGATTGACTAAGAATTTCGAGATAACGTTATAACGTCATAACGACGCAAAAGAGAATATGAAAGACAAGATAACAGGTTCGGAGGCGCTGATGCGGGCCTTGCAGGCAGAAGGGGTGAAGACTATCTTCGGATACCCTGGCGGTGCCATCATGCCCGTATATGATTCGCTTTACGACTATACACGAGGTGAGAAGAAGTGTTTTGACCACATACTGGTGCGCCACGAACAGGCAGCTACACATGCCGCAGAGGGCTTTGCACGCGTTTCGGGCGAAGTGGGTGTGGCTTTGGTGACGAGTGGTCCTGGTGCAACCAATACGCTGACGGGTTTGGCTGATGCGATGATGGATTCAACGCCTATCGTGGTGATAGCCGGACAGGTAGCCATCAGTACGCTGGGTACTGACGCTTTTCAGGAGGTTGACCTCGTGGGTGTTGCCCAGCCAATCAGTAAGTGGGCTTACCAGATTCGTCATGCTGAGGATATAGCATGGGCGGTGAGCCGTGCTTTCTATATCGCACGCAGTGGCCGTCCCGGTCCTGTGGTGCTTGACTTCCCCAAGAATGCCCAAGTGGAGCAGATAGAGTGGGAGCCTAAGAAGGTTGACTTCATTCGTTCTTATGTGGCCAACCCCACGCTGAAGGAGGAGGCTGTCAAGGCGGCTGCAGAACTGATTAACAATGCCAAGAAGCCGTTGGCCGTCGTAGGTCAGGGCGTGGAACTGGGTCACGCTCAAGAAGAACTGAAGGCTTTCCTGGAGAAGGCTGATATTCCTGCCGGCAGAACAATGCTGGGACTTTCGGCCCTGCCTTCCGACCATCCGCTGAATGTAGGCATGCTGGGTATGCATGGCAACTATGCCGTGAACTTGAAGGAACAGGAGTGCGACGTGCTGATAGCTATCGGTATGCGTTTCTCCGACCGTGTGACTGGTAACACGAAAACTTATGCCAAGCAGGCGAAAGTGATCCATTTGGATATTGATCGCAGCGAGATAGACAAGAACGTGAAAACAGACGTGGCTGTGGTGGCCGACTGTAAGGTTTCGCTGCCTGCCATTACGGCTCTCTTGAAGCCCAACAGTCATCAGGAATGGCGCGATTCGTTCCTTGAGCTGGACAAGAAGGAAAGGGAGAAAGTGATAGAGCCAGCCATCCATCCGAAGGAAGGTCCGCTGTTGATGGGCGAGGTGGTAAATGCCGTTGCCGAGCAGGCTCCACGAGGAACTGTGCTTGTGACGGATGTTGGTCAAAACCAGCTATTTGCGACGCGTTACTTCAAGTATCCCGTGAAGCGCAGTATATGTACCAGCGGTGGTCTTGGAACGATGGGCTACGGTATGCCTGCAGCCATCGGAGCAACCTTCGCCACCGACCGCACGGTGGTATGCTTTATGGGTGACGGAGGCTTCCAGATGAACATCCAGGAACTGGGTACCATCATGGAGCAGCAGTCGCCGGTGAAGATGATTCTGCTCAACAATAACTACCTGGGCAATGTGCGCCAGTGGCAGGATATGTTCTGGCAGCGTCGCAAGTCGTTTACGAAGATGATGAATCCCTGTTACGAGCAGATTGCCAAGGGCTATGGCATTGCCTACGAGGCTGTGACGGAGCGTCAGAACCTGGCAGCGGCTATCGATAAGATGCTGACCACGAAGGGTCCGTATATTCTGGAGTGTGCTATCAAGGAAGATGACGACGTATTGCCCATGACGCCTCCGGGAAAGAATGTCGATGACATGATGCTGGAAGTTTGATTGGGAATTGATAATTGATAATTGACAATTGATAATTGACAATGGAAGATAATAAGAAACTATACACTTTGTTGGTTTATTCAGAGAACATTGCTGGTATTCTGAATCAGATTACGGCTGTGTTTACTCGCCGACAGGTGAATATTGAGAGTCTGAACGTATCGGCATCCAGCATTGAGGGTGTGCATAAGTACACCATCACAGCATGGAGCGATGAAGACCAGATAGCGAAGATTACCAAGCAGATAGAAAAGAAGATTGACGTGGTAAAGGCCAATTACTTTACCGACGACCAGTTGTTTATCCGTGAAACGGGTTTGTATAAGCTGTCCACCGATGTGGTGATGCAGAATCCGGAGGTATCGAAGACAATCCGTCACTACGAAGCCAGGATTACCGAGGTGAACCCCACGTACATCATCGTGATGAAGAGTGGCAGAACGGATAACATCATCTCGCTCTATCGTGAGCTGAATGAGTTCGGCTGTGTGTTGCAGTACACCCGCTCGGGACGTATTGCCGTGACGCGTGGTACGCAGGAACAGGTGAGCGAGTTCTTGGATGAAAGGGAGCGACAGAATGGATAAGGTAGGGCGTTACGAATTCATGGCGGAGCCGTTCCACTGCGACTTCAGCGGGCGTCTGTTTATGGGGCATCTAGGTAACCACATGCTGAATGCTGCCGACTTCCACAGCTCGACACGTGGCTTTGGCATGAAGTATCTGATGACTATCAAGCGCTCGTGGGTGCTGTCGCGCCTGGCGATAGAGATGCAGGAGATGCCCACGCAATACATGAAATTCAACGTCGAGACATGGGTCGAGAGCGCCATGCGCTATTTCACCAGCCGCAACTTTTCAGTTGTCGGCGATGATGGCAAGGTCTATGGCTACGGGCGCAGCATCTGGGCCATGATTGATACCGAGAGCCGTCAGCCTACCGACATCTATGCCATCGACAACGGTGCCATCAATCAATGGATAGTCAACGATAAGGAATGTCCCATCGACAAGGGTGGGAGAGTGAAGATGAGCGACGATGCCAAACTGGTG
>CACZDV010000092.1 GCA_902780025.1 uncultured Prevotellaceae bacterium | reverse complement strand
TCAGCCTCGTCAACACCCAGTTTGTCTACAATAATTGCCTTTACTTTGCATTCAATTTCTGACATGATTTTTCTCGTTTTAATGTGTTAATAATTATCTTCGTTTTGAAGCTATACCTTGAAAATCGGGTGCAAAGTAACACAAATTATTTCACTTACGCAAGTTTTTCGGCAAAAATCTGACCTCTGTGTGCACACACAGACGCGTTTGTGCAACTTTTTGACATACATCATGCCTTTTTCGTGCAGATTTGGCTCCTTCGTGCGAAAAACTCCGAGCTGTACGATTGCCCCAAGGTTTTTATGGACTTACCGCAAGCGGTACAGCGTTTTTTCGACCCGTTGCGGTTTGTTCCCGCGCAGAGACGCAGAGGGCGCAGAGTCTCGCAGATAGCATTTTTCTCTGGGAGAGGCGCCTTCGGCGCATGTAGCCAACGGAGAACTTCATAGACCACCCGAGGCGACTCTGCGGCCTTAGCACCAAAATGGTGCATTGTTTAACATCCGTGGCGTGCAGACCACGGGCGAGAAGGACATTCTCATTCTCGTCGACGGTGTGGAGCGGCCTATCGACCGCCTGACCGTTGAGGAGGTGGAGAGTGTCACCGTGCTGAAAGACGCCGCTGCCGTGGACTCTACAAGAACCCTGACCAGGGCGACTGGAATTCCCAGCTGAAGTATTCGAAGGCCAATATCCGTGCCAACGTCGACTTCGAGGTGAGCCCCACCACCCGCGTGAGTGCCAATATCCTGGGCATCCTCATGGAGACCAACGGCGTGCCCAACGTGAACTCTAACGACGCATGGTGGCATCTCTACAAGGTGCCCGCACTGGCATTCCCCGTCAGAACAGCAGGCGGTGTATGGGGCGGCAGTCAGTCTTATGGCGACTTCAACCTGCAGGCCAAGTCGCAGGGTTCGGGCTTCATGAAGACCCACCAGCGCCAGATTTGGGCCAACATGACCCTGGAACAAGACCTTGACATCATCACGAAGGGCCTGAAGTTCTATGTGGGAGCCTCCTACGACAACTCCTCCAACACCATCGAGACCCGCTCAAAGGGCTATCAGTATGGCTGAAACTACTATGACGCCGCTGGTGCCATGCAGGAGACCGTGATGGGTACGGTAGAGGACAAGCTGGTGTTCAATCATTGGGTGGACACCCAGTGGCGCATCGCCACCTTCAATGCAGGACTGAAATATGGCCTCCAGCTGAACAATGGCGACAACCTGGCTGCCAATGCCAACTACAACATGAAGAGCGAGATTCGCGACGGCCAGAGCAATACGTGGTATCGCGCCAACTGGCAGATGGCTCTCCACTACGACCACGCTGACAAGCTGATGGCCGACGTAGTGCTGGCCGCCAACGGCTCAAACCGCAGCTATCCCGCCAAGTGGGCCTTCTCGCCGACGGCTGGCCTGGGCTATATCTATGCCAACAAACCCCAGCGGCATCCTCAACTATGGTAAGGTGCGCCTCTCGGGTGGTATCCAGCATACTGACTACGTGCCGGCAAACGGACTGTGGCTCGCTGCATGGAACAACTCCCACGGACAGTTCTGGTATGGCACCAATTTCGCCAACTCATGGGGTGCCTTCCTCACGCAGTTCCCCACCGACGACTTCGCTCAGGAGACGGCCTACAAGGCCAACATCGGTACCGACCTGCGCATTGCTAACCAGCTCGACGTCACCCTCGACCTCTTCTACCAGCAGCGCCGCAACATCCTTGTCAGCGCCGCTTCGCTCAACTCTGCTGTGGTTGGTATCCAGTCGTCGTATGATGACAAGGGACGCGTGGCCAGCTACGGTATGGAACTGGGCCTGCGCTACGCCAAGACCTTCGAGAATGGCCTTAACGTGAATGCCGGTGCTTCGTTCTCAACGGTGAAGAACGAAATCCTGGAATGGATTGAGGCTCCTGCCTATCCCAACCTCTCGGTTGTCGATGGCCCCGCTGATGCGGAGCGAGGAATCATCGCACTGGGTTTCTTCCAGAGCCAGGACGAGATTGACAACAGCCCCGTTCAGCAGTTCGGACAGGTGAAAGTGGGCGACATCAAGTATAAGGATGTCAACAACGATGGTGTCATCAACGAAAACGACTATGTGGCACAGGACTATGGCAACGCCTTCCCCGCGCTGAACTACGCTTTCAGCCTTGGAGCAGAGTACAAGGGCTTTGGCATCAACGCCACCTTCCAGGGAGCTAGCCATCAGGTGAAGAACCTGCGCTATGTCGACGGCGTCTGGGGAGCACTCTCCGACAACCGCAACCTCTCTCAGGAATACTATAAAAACTGCTTCGACATCGCAGGTGCCAATGCTGACTATCCTCGCCTGTCGACGGAGAATGTGGCCAACAATGCTCAGAACTCCACCATCTGGTATCGCAATATCAGCTGGCTGAAGCTGCGCGACTGCGAAGTCTACTACAAGTTGCCAGAGAAGCTCATTGAGCCGCTGAAGCTCTCCTGCGCCAAGGTGTTCGTCCAGGGACAGAACCTGCTCTCCTTCGACAATATCGACGCCATGGATGCCGAGAACCTCAATACGGGCTATCCGGTGATGAAGAGTATAAATGTAGGTCTTTCAGTACAATTTTAAAGGAGATTAAGAATATGAAGACAATGAATATAAAGATGATAATTGGCAGGTTCTCTGCTTTCTGTCTGCTCGGCGTCCTCGGTGTTTCTTGTGCCAATCTTGACTACACGGAGCAGACGACCCGCGACGAGGACTGGACCTACGACTATTTCAGCAATGGTATCAAGAACCTGGTGTTCGACGTCTATGCGCAGGTCTATAATAATGAGTTCGAGTCCAACAGTGCCTACTTCCTGGCCGGTGCCACCGACGAGGCCCAGTATGCCCTCGAATCTGGAAATGTCAATAGCTATGTGAATGGCGGATGGAGTCCTGCCAACCCCAATTCCAACACCTGGTCGAAGGCATACACCGCCATTGCCGACGTCAACATGTATCTGGAGAAGATTGACCAGACGGACATCTCTGACTGGCAGTATAACAGCGACTATATTCTGGAAGAACGACGATCCCGACGGACATGGCGCCGTGAACTGGAACGGCACTTACCGCTTCGGCCTTGAAGGCAACGACGGCAACAACGAGTGTATTGCCACCTTCCCCGCTGACATCTGGGACAAGATTAGGAACGAGACCTTCATCATGCGCTATCGTCCTGCTGGCGACTCCTATCAGATCCGTGTCACCACCGGCTGGTGGACCACCAACCTCATCGCCGACGACATCCAGCCCGGCAACGAGCTGCTCGTTGACAACGAAGACGGTACCTGGACGGTCACCGTCAACCTGAGTGGTGCTCCCGAACTCCTCGACCTGCTCGATGCCCAGCACCTGCTCTTCACGGGTAGTGGCTACTCGGTCGAGGAAATCTACTTCATCGACCACGTCGCTGGCGGCGGTGGCGGTGCCAAGCAGGATGTGTTCTGGGAGAACAGCGGTGCTTTTTTGAACAAAATAGACAAAATGGCCATTTTTGGCCTCCATATTTCGAAAATTCTTCACGAAAGAACTTTTGGACGCAAAAACACGTGTTTTTTGAGGGTTTTGCAAATAACTGATTTTCAGTTGGTTGATTTGATTTTGGCAAAAAGGGGGGCTTCGCTTAGAAAAAAAGTCATCGCCTTTTGAAAATTTCGCGTT
>CACZDV010000091.1 GCA_902780025.1 uncultured Prevotellaceae bacterium | reverse complement strand
GTCGAGAACAGAAACGTGCCCTTCAGGTAGGCGTTGTCCGAGTACAGGCCGTTGCCCTTGGGCTGTCTGTCGGCGGGAAAGGCATCGTCGTTGATGCCGTCAAGGTTGCCAAGGCGGACACGCAGCGCGCCGGCGAAGCTCTTGCCGCTCACGCCGTCAAGCACGTCCACCCGTGGCTGACCGTCCTCCGTGGCCGAGATAAGGATAAGGTTCTGCCGTCTTCTGTCCGTGGTGTTGCCCATCAGCACCACCTCGTCGCTCGTTTCCGGGAGTGCCTCAGTAAACTCAGCCTTCTCTACCTTCACGTAGTCCTTGCCGGTCTCCGCAACCTCCACCCAGTAGTTTTTGATGGCGTTGCCTGTAAAGGTCTGGCAGCGCATCAGGTCGTGGGCCACAAAGGCGTTGTCCTCTTCAAAACGGATGATATAGTAGCCACCATCCTCCTCGACGCTCTTCACCTTGCCGTTGGCAGCACTCACGCATATCATGCCGCCCACCGACCGCACCTTCTCTATCAGCAGCTCCAGTACGGTCATCGTCTGGCGCACCGTCAGGCGGTCAAGACAAAGGTACGTATTGCCGCCCTCGTCTTTCCACAGCTTGAAACCCTCGCCGAGCAGCCCGTCGACAAATCTTCCGGCACTGCGCACCACGTCGCTCTCCACGGAGTCGAAAGCCACATCGTCACTCCTGCGCACAGGCTGGTCCAGATAGTCATCAAACTCCCGGTTGTCCCATTTGTCCGCATCGTCGGCCATCAGCGCATGGTCGGCTTCCTTGGCGTGGTCAGCTTCCTTGGCGTGGGCGGCCTCCTTGCTCTCGCCCGCCTGCTCGGCCATCTTGGATGTGTCGGCGGCCTTGGCGTGGTCTGCCTCCTTGGCCGTCTCTGCGATGTCGGCTTTCGCGGCGTGGGCGGCCTCCTTCACGGCCATGCTGCTGTAGGCAGTGCTGCCTGTGTTCACCGCGCTCGTGCTGCCCTCGTTCTTGGGCTTGCTGATGATCTTGACGTTTATCATTGCTCTATCTCCTTTAAGTCCATTTCTGCCGAGCCTTCATTGAGGCTGCGGCTGATGCCCTGTACAAAGAATGTCCTCCCCATTGCCGGATGGCGGTAGTGCAGCAAAGGACTCACAAGACCTTCACCGGCTTTGTCGCGCAGTTTCTGTGTCATCTCTATCCTGGGCACATGATATTCATTGTAATAGCTGTCCACGTACAGCTGCTCAGGCTTAGCGCTCTGCCCCCTCGCGTAGTCGTATAGCTCCAGCACGCCGGAGCCCGTCTGAGTGTTCACCGGCGTGCTCATCTTCACGCTGTCCGTAACGCCGAGCTCGTGGCTCTCCGCCGAGGTCAGCGCCGAGTTGATCTTGAAGCTGATGTCGTCCTTGCGGTTCACAAATGTCTCCTTCGTGTCGCTCAGATACACGATGTCCTTGTCTCCCGTGTTGTTCACAAGGCCGTTGTCACTGTATATCTTCATCTCAAACGACTCTATCACGATGCTGCTCACATGTGGAAGCAGCAATATCGTGCTGCTGCCCCATTTCGTATGACGAAAAAAAGTGGGATGCCGGCGCGTCACCACGTCCCAAGTTACATTCACCGGGCCGAGGATCACAAACTTCACGGCACCGCTCACCCTGTCCTTCTTCCTTATCGGTATAGCCGTGCCCTCTGCGTCGATGCCCATCGTATAGTCGATGTTGTTCTGCAGGTCAAATTTCGTACCGATCAGTTTGTCCCCAATCTTCGGGTCAAAGCCTATCGTGAAGCTCTGCTGGTAGTATTCGTCATCGCTTGCACACTGGCTCCGCTCCTTGTAGGTCCGCCACTCAAAGTCCGACACCTTGCCCGTCGAACCGGTCTCCACCACGCATTTGTCGCCGATGATGAGCATGCAAGCCACCACACCCACCTTCGATATCTGGTCTGAGCTGTCGCCAATGGCACTGTAATTGAACTCATACTCCTCGGGGCCTTTCTCCGTCAGCGGAACAAGTCCCTTCGTCCTCTCCGCGTCCCACTCCGGCTCCATGCCGGGTGTCGCCGCCTTCCACCATTTCTGCGTGTAGTAGCGGCCGTCGCCGTTGTCACGGCTCGGAACTGTTCGGTGCCACCATTGTCTGATGCCACCGCCCATAATGGGGTTCGGGAATATCCCTGCCGACGGCGTGTAGTCATATATTGCCTTATACGTGTCCGTCATGGCCATTACAGGGGTCAGCGCGATACTACCGCTCAGCACGATGTAGTTCGTCGTATCATCGTCGTTGGGCGAGAACACGCCGCCCGTCGTGTTGCCGTTATATTCTGCGTAGGGTATCGAGCCCTTCAGCGAGCTCTCGTTCGGGTAGGCCTTACTGTCGTCCTTGTCCTCACCGTTGCCGTTCACGCTCAGGAAGAGGCAGTTCGTCATCTCCACCTTCGACACGGGCGAGTTGTCTTTGCCGTCGGTCTTACGTTCCACCTTGCCAAAGGCGATGATGGCTGCGCCGGGCTGCCCGGACAGCACGTTGGGCAGGCGTTCCTGGTTAGCGTTCCCCTCCCCGTAGGTGGCCATCAGGCTGCCCTTGCCTTTGTCGGGAAATGTCCACTCCGCATTGTCCATCACCTGCATGTACCAGTCCGTGATACGGCCGCCGTCATAGTCGGTCTCCCTGCCGTGCGTCATGGCGTCAAAGGCGTCGATGGCCTTGTTGCCCTCACCGTCGCTGCTGTATTCCGTCAGGTATTTCTGTTTGTTCGAAAACGGACTCCTCACAAGGTCGTTGTCAAGCGGACTCTTGATCACGCTCTCCACGCTCTTCACGTCGCACGTCAGCAGCAGCTGGCTGTAAACCTCCCCCACGCTGATGCTCGTGTCCGTACCCACCACGTTCTGAGTCGTGATGTCCCTCGTGATGCGGGCGGTCGTCAGCCTTTCACCTGTCAGCAGGTCGCGCCAGTAGATGTCCTTGTCGCCTTTCAGCGTCTCCCAAGAGAAAATGTAGAAGTCCATGCCGTCCTGCATGATGTGAAGGTTCAGGTATCTCAGCATCTCTTCCAGCACGGTGTCCTGTTGCCACACGTCGTCCTCCCCGTCGCCCAAAAACAGCAGCTCGTTGATCGACAGCTGGCCGAAGATGGCATGGCGGTTGGCCGCCTGGCTGTCCACAGCCTTGCTGCCGTCATACCAGTAGTGGACCTTGCTGCCGCCCTTGATGTCTAAGCTCCCGGCAACGCCGCCAAACATCTCCTTCATCACGTTCAGGAAGGTGCGCTGTGAGGCCTGACCCTTTACCACGCTGTAAAGCACGCCAAGCGAGCCCACATCGCGATATTTGGCGTATTGCAGGGCCGTCAGAGCGTCTATGCAGCTCAGCTCTATCTCGTCCAGTTCCTCATTGTAGTCTTGCGAGTACGTCTGGGGCTCCACATACCCCGCAAAAAGGCATACGCCCTCACGGTAGATGTTCACCACAGCGTCCTTGCACGACGGGCAGAAAAAGTCCTGCACGAAGTTCCGAGTGAGCAGCCGCACAGTGGCCTGCTGACCCAGCAGGTGGTCAAACGTGTCGTTCACCTCGCTCGTCGTCTCCACAGGGTCGTCGCTGAAGTATAGGCCGCTCTTACCGTCGCCTATCTCCAGCTCTTCGCCGCGGTCGCCGTGCGTCAGGATCAGCACCTCGATGCGGTCGTTCAGCTCATTGTAGAATTGTCCGTGTATATACATTCCTTAGAGTTTAATGTTCGTCCGTTTTCTGTTGATGCGTGTC
>CACZDV010000090.1 GCA_902780025.1 uncultured Prevotellaceae bacterium | reverse complement strand
CTTCTTCGAGACTGTTCAGCAGATGAAGGACATCCTGGGTGCTAACCCCGTTGTTATCCAGGTGCCCATCGGTGCTGAGGAGAACTTCAAGGGTGTGGTCGATCTGATTAAGATGAAGGCTATCCTGTGGCACGATGAGACCATGGGTGCTGAGTACGACATTGAGGACATTCCCGCTGACTTGGCTGACGAGTGCGACGAGTGGCGTAACAAACTGTTAGAGGCTGCTGCCGAGTATGACGAGGCCCTCATGGAGAAGTACTTCGACGACCCCGCCTCTATCACTGAGGAGGAAATCATCGCCGCCATCCGTAAGGGTACTATCTCGATGGCCTGCACGCCGATGATTTGTGGTTCTTCTTATAAGAACAAGGGCGTACAGCCGCTGCTCGACTATGTATGTGCATTCCTGCCTGCTCCCGTTGACGTGGAGGTGGTGATGGGTACCAACCCCAACACTGAGGAGGAAGAGGGCCGCAAGCCCAGCGAGGACGAGCCGACAGCTGCTCTGGCCTTTAAGATTGCTACTGATCCCTACATGGGTCGTCTGGTGTTCTTCCGCGTCTATTCAGGTAGCGTGAAGGCCGGTTCCTACGTCTTCAACCCCCGTTCGGGCAAGAAGGAGCGCATCAGCCGTCTGTTCCAGATGAACTCAAATAAGGAAATTCCCATGGAGTCTATCGACGCTGGTGACATTGGCGCTGGTGTAGGTTTCAAGGATATCCGCACCGGTGATACCCTCTGCGACGAGGAGCACCCCATCGTGCTGGAGTCAATGACCTTCCCCGACACCGTGATCTCTATCGCCGTTGAGCCGAAGTCACAGGCTGACGTTGCCAAGTTAGACAACGGTCTGGCCAAGCTGGCTGAGGAAGACCCGACCTTCACCGTACGTACCGACGAGCAGAGTGGTCAGACCATTATCTCGGGTATGGGTGAGCTTCACCTCGACATCATCATCGACCGCCTGAAGCGCGAGTTCAAGGTTGAGTGTAACCAGGGTAAGCCCCAGGTGAACTATAAGGAAGCCATCACCAAGACCGTCATGGGTCACCGTGAGGTATATAAGAAGCAGTCAGGTGGTCGCGGTAAGTTCGCAGACATCATCGTGAACGTCGGTCCGGTTGACGCTGACTGGGATATCAAGGAGAACGGCGGTCTGCAGTTTGTGAACGAGGTGAAGGGTGGTAACATTCCTAAGGAGTTCATCCCCTCTATCCAGAAGGGCTTCGAGGCTGCCATGAAGAATGGTATTCTGGGTGGCTACCCCATGGATTCGCTGAAGGTAACGGTGGTTGACGGTTCGTTCCACCCCGTTGACTCTGACCAGCTGTCGTTCGAGATTGCCGCCCAGCTGGCTTACAAGGCTGTCTGCGCCAAGGCTAAGCCCGTACTGATGGAGCCCATCATGAAGCTCGAGGTGGTGACACCTGAGGAGAACATGGGTGACGTCATCGGCGACCTGAACAAGCGTCGTGGTCAGGTAGAGGGTATGGAAGAGGCTCGCAGCGGTGCCCGTGTCGTTAAGGCCCAGGTTCCCCTGTCAGAGATGTTCGGTTATGTGACCGCTCTGCGTACCATTACCTCTGGTCGTGCTACCAGCTCTATGGAGTATGACCACCATGCTCCGCTGTCTTCAGCACTGGCTAAGGCCGTGCTCGAGGAGGTCAAGGGCCGTGCAGACTTGGTATAAGCAAGAAATATAACTCAACAATAAAAAACAACCGCTGAGCATACCAACTATGACCAGCAGTTGTTTTTTTTGTTTATTAATAGTTTTCAAACATTAAGAATAAAGGTACATAAAAGATGAAAGCAAGAAGATATTGGTTGATGGCTGTCGTCGCACTGCTCTTTGGCATGGCAGCAGAGGCTGTTCCCGTACGTCCGGGACAGTGGATAACGGTGACGCTTGCCGACGGAACAACGGTAAGCGTCGAGGCCCGTGGTGATGAATACAGCAGTTGGTGGCGCGATGCGCAGGGACGGTGCTATGTGCGTCAGGGTGACACCTTCGTCATGACCGACTTAAAGACTATTAACGCCCAGCGCCGTGCCATTCAGGATCGGTTCAGCAGTCCGTCACGTCGCGCCATTTGTACATCGACTATCGACGGACTGGGAAACAGAGGATGGAGTGCCCAAGGCAGTCTGTACAGTATTGGCGAGTGGGAAATACCGGTGCTGATGGTAGAATTCAGCGACGTAAAGTTCAATTTAGAACACACACCGGCATTCATACAGGAATACCTGACGAAAGAGGGGTTCCAGTATAATAATCCGAAAAACGGCAAGACCTACGGTGTCGGCTGCGTTCGCGACTACTTTGTGGCGCAGTCGAAGGGTATGTTCCAACCCAACTTCAAGGTACTGGGCAAGGTAACGCTCGACAAGCCGAGCAGCTACTATGGTGAGAATGTGAAGCAAGGCAACAACGTAATCAGAGACCTTCACTGTCTCGAGTTACCGGGCGATGCCATGCAGGCTGCAGTGGCACAGATACCGGGTGTGGACTTCGCGAAATACGACATCAAGGCGAAAGACCAACTGCATTACGACGGCATACCCCTGATTGTCCTGCTGTTTGCTGGTATAGCAGAGTCAGAACATGTTAATCAGCCCTATCTTTTATGGCCGCACCAACGAGATTTGTGGATAGATGAGAACACGGGAACAGATTGGAGAAAAGTCAAGCTTGACGATAACGTCACCGTCACTTTGAACTCCTACTTTATAGGCAACGAACTGTCAGACTAACAGACAGACCAGGGAGAGACCGTGACGGGACTGGCAGGCATAGGTGTCATGGCGCATGAACTGGGTCATGCCCTGGGACTGCCCGACTGGTATGCCACCGACAATGACCCAGTGACAGGGGAAGCCCCTGTTCAGGGTGATAATCCCTTTGGTAACTGGTCGGTGATGGATACGGGTCCCTATTGCGGAGGCAACGGCAACTGGACTCCCATGGGCTATACTGCCTATGAGCGCAGTTATCTGGGATGGTGGTCAATAGGACTCTCCGACGGAAGCGGTCGTTATAAGTTATACCCGCCCTATACGCTATTCCCTGGGACAACAGAAAATATAGCAGGCGACTGTATAGTATTCCGCAGAGACGACGACCCCAATAATGAAGGCTATAAGGAATACTTCATCATCGAGACGCGCCAGCCCTCGACCTGGTACCCCAACGACCTGGGCACCGGTCTGATGCTGAGCCGTTATTCCTACGACTCGACCGAATGGCAATGGGACCGCCCCAACAACACGTACTCGAAGAGGCGTGCGATAATGATAACCGCCGACGGAACGAAACTCAACTATAATGCCGCTAATTCAAATCTCTTCGGCAATGGTGTCAATACCATCAGCAATCAGAAGTTCATGAGTGGAGCGGACTGGGGTGTCACTATCAGTGATATCACCAAAAACATTGACGGCAGCGTGGAGTTCTATTTGCAATTGGCTACAGGCATCAACAATGTCAAGGAAGATAGCGAGTCAACGGTCAGCGATGCCATCTATGACCTGCAGGGACGCCAAGTGGACAATCCCTCGAAGGGCGTCTATATCAAGAATGGAAAGAAGGTAGTGGTGAAGTAAATACCTACTTCCTCATAATACCATTTATTGCCAGTCCTATCAGTCTCAAGGGCTTGTGATGTAGCTGCCGTTCCAGAAAAAATAGGGAAAAAGGTTGGCGGTTCGGAAAAAAGTGCGTACCTTTGCAGCCCGAAACCGATTGTCGTTGAGCAAATGACTCTTTAGCGGCTCCCTATAAATAGTAAATTGTAAATAGTTAAATCGTAAATTACAAAGATGAGTCAGAAAATTCGTATCAAGCTGAAGAGCTACGACCACATGTTGGTTGACAAGTCAGCAGAGAAGATTGTGAAGGCAGTAAAGGCAACAGG
>CACZDV010000089.1 GCA_902780025.1 uncultured Prevotellaceae bacterium | reverse complement strand
ACTGTGCCCGAAGAGTCTGCTGCCGGTGTGTCGGTGGCTGCCAACGTAGGTTTTGCTATCGACAATGGCAAGGACTATGATGACTATATCCGCTTCAACATCAGTTTTGCAGTTACCGATCCTGGTACGATTATCCAGAACATCGTCATCCCTGCTGGCGACTATGCTAGCTATGAGTTGGAGTTTGCTTCTATGGAGAATGCCATCAATGCTTGCTTCGGCTTGACTTCGAGCGATTTCAATGCCATCGTTCAGGATCCTGGTGGTGATATCGCCATGTATATGGTCGATGAGGCCGGTGCATGGGATACCACATCTGAGTACACGGCCAACGGTATCGGTTACTGGCTCGACGCTACTGGTAAGGTGACTAATTGGGGAGCCGATGGCTTTACCTTCTACGTAGAGACCCACGATGGTACTGTAGGTATCGGCCGTGCTCCTGGTCTTGCTTCAGGCATGGAGGGCAAGCTTCACTTCGTATATGCTAACAAGTACGACAGCAGCAAGTACATCGAACTGGTAATTAACGCAACATTAGAATAATAAGTCAAGACTCATGAGCAAGAGCGCCCTCGTAGCGCTCTTCGCTCTCGGTCTCTTCGCTTGTTCGGATGACGATGAAATCGTTGTCGGCAATATATCTATTGCGGAGAGTGAATTAAATAAGACGGTGGAATGGGACGAGGTGGAGAGCTCCATCACGTTCACTGCCAACGACGATTGGTCGGCCAGCGTCAGCGATGTGACCACCCGTGCCGCCAATACCAAGATTGAGTGGATCACCCTGACAGTGAATACTGGTAAGGCTGGTGAGGTGAAGATGCCGTTCTGTCTGACGAAGAACAACTCTGAGTTCTACCGCGACGCGCAGATTGAGATTCGTTGTGGCGACAAAGTCTCTGTCATCAATGTTCACCAGAACCAGAATCCCGATGCTGTGCATATCATGGACCGCTCGCAGGTGCAGAACTTCGACAAATACACCTGTCCCGGCCCGTGGAACGAAGGTTTCGAGAAAGGTGTAGACAACATGCTGCGCGACGATGCCAAGTGGTCGTTCTGGCGCATGAAGCAGAGTGAGCACTTCTTCGTGTTCTGGGAGCCCGGCTTCGGCTATGATCCCAACTCTACCGACGTGCCCGCATCCTTGCGCGTCAATATCGACGACCTGTTGCAGAAGGCCGAGCAGTTCTATACCACCAATGTGGAGAAGCTGAAGATGGTGACTGTGGGCCAGGGCAAGAGTAACCTCGACAACTACAAGATGCAGATCTATCTGCTCTACCAGCAAGACTGGCTCGCCACCGGCTCAGGCTACGACAATAAGATTGGTGCCCTCTGGGTGAACCCCTCTACCTGTCAGCCCGTCGGTTCGACTATCGGCCATGAGATTGGTCACTCGTTCCAGTACCAGGTGGGCTGCGACAAGCTGCTCAATGGTCAGGCTCAGGAGACCGAATACGGCATGAACGGCGGCTTCCGCTATGGCTTCGGCGAGAATGGTGCCGGCGGCTGTGCTTACTGGGAGCAGTGCGCCCAGTGGCAGTCGTTCCAGGACTATCCCGAGGAGTGCTTCACTCAGGAGGCTCATCCCGCAGTATGGCTTCGCAACCATCACCGCCACTTCAACCATGAGTTCATGCGCTATGCCTCTTACTGGCTGCCTTACTACCTGACACAGAAGCACGGCATCGAGGCCTACGGCCGCATCTGGCAGGAGAGCACCTTCCCCGAGGATCCTCTGCAGACCTATGCCCGCCTGTTCTGTGGCAACGACATGGAGAAGTTCTACGACGAGTACTACGACTATGCCGCCCGTGCCGTAAACTACGACTTCGACGCCGTACACCAGTACCTCTCTCTGAATCCCGGTGCTGCCAACTATACAACCAATGTGTTGCCAAAGGACGGTGGATTCCAGCCTACCTACGACAACTGTCCTGGCACTACAGGTTTCAACACCATCGAACTGGACATTCCTGCTGCAGGCACAACGGTGAAAGCCGACCTGAAGGCAGTGACTCCAGGCAGTGCGCTTCCCGACGGTGATGCCGGTAAGGTGGTCGACGGCGATGGCAATGCCAAGGGCAATGTCTCGACCTACAACCAGCAGTCGAACAACTCTTCGGCCTATCGCGTGGGCTTCGTAGCCATCTGTGGCGATAAGTCGGTCTATGGCACCATGGCCAAGGGCAAGAACGCCGTGGCTGAGATGAAGGTTCCCGCCGGCACCGACAAGCTCTACCTCGTGGTGGTGGCCACCCCGACCAACTATCAGCGCCAGGCTTGGGACGACGACGAGACCAACGACCAGCAGTGGCCCTACAACGTGAAGTTCCAGGGCACCAGCGTGAAGGGCTTCATCGAGATTCCTGCAGGCGATCCTGAAGACGTGGCTGTCTCTTTCGACGTGAAAGGACTCGACGCTGCCTTCGAGGGCTATGAGGTCACTCAGATAGACCTGCTTGGTGAGGGTATCATGGAGAAGATTGGCAAGGCTTTCAAACTGCAGCCCGCAGAGATTCTGGCTCTCACAGCTTCGCGCGAGTCTTCTGGCGTGGAAGGTGAGGCAGACCTTGTAAGACCCGCAGAAGGTAAGATTGCCATTGGACTGACGCAGCCCGACGGCACCATCGACTACCATTGCACGACCAATGGCATTGGACCGTGGATTAGTGCTGCAGGCTATTCTTCCACATGGGGCGATGGCCAGTTGTACTACGAGTATAGCGGTACGTCTTATTACTTCCCCATCGGCTTCAAACCCGGCACGGTGGAGGCTGGCAAGTCTTATTCCATGAAACCTACTTGGGTATATACCAAGGACGGCAAACAGTATAAAGCAGTGATGACAATCAAACTGCATTTTTAAAGCACCGTTTTTTAGGTTTGGGGAGCGGAGCCAGTGGCCTTTTCGGGTCGGGTTTCGCTCCCGCTATTATTCCCCATCGGTCTTTTAGGATATCTGACGTGAATGGACTCTCAAAACAAGGAAAACGCTTCTGTTGTCAGTTTAAAGACCGATTGAGAATGATGCAGAAAACCGATATGTTGAATACAAAGAAGATGAAGAGAATATTTCTTTTTGGCCTGTTGGCCTTGCTGGTGGTAAGTTGTTCGAGCAACAGCGACGAGCAGGAACCAACGTCCGACGACGAAGTCACCATCACATATCCAAAAGACACCTCAGAGCACGAGCTGACCGACTTCCGCTGTCAGCTGGTGAGCGACGAGAATGGCAACCATTGGGAGATCAAGTTCGACCGCGAACAGGTGAATCCCTTCATGGGAGGCGGTGACGAGGAAGGCGTCAGCATCGTGGTGACCAACATGAAAGACGAATGGAAGGCGCTGAAAGACGAGACGGTAGTCGTCAGCGGCAAATATCGCGCACTGCACACGAAGTACTTTCATCGGAATCAGGCCACCATCACCTATTATTCCTTTGAGATTACACAGGTGAGAAAATATGAGCCCAAACCGACAGAACCTAAGTATCAAGTAGCAAAAATCACCATCGATGTAGACAACAATATGGCCGTGACCAGCAAGGAAGACTATCGCGGCTGTAACATCAAGATAGAGTCGGACAACGACGAATGGGACTACGAGGGGCGCGGGCGCATCCGCGGACGAGGCAACTCCACGTGGGAGTGGTATCCCAAGAAGCCCTACCGACTGAAGCTCGACGAGAAGGCCTCCATTCTCGGCCTTGCCGAAGAGAAAGACTGGGTGATGCTGGCCAACTACCGTGACCCGACCCACCTGATGAACACCTTCGTCTTCGAGATGGGCAGCGGTCTGGGCATTCCCTATACCAACCATACACGCTTCGTAGAACTGACGCTCAACGGCGACTATAAAGGCCTCTACATGCTGACCGAGCAGGTGGAGCAGAGCAAGAGCCGTGTGAACATCAGCAGCAAGAAAGGCTGGCTGTTGTCGCTCGACGTCGACGACGGACCCGAGGAGGCTCCCGGTGAAGGCGACAACTTCTGGTCGCAAGTCTACAGGATGCCCGTCTGTGTGAAAAGCCCCGAGGCGGAAGACTATGCCACGCCCGAGACGCTCATCAGCGGCGCCCGCACCGCCCTGAGCCAGATTGAGAACCTCATCCTGGCCCACGACTACGACGCACTGGCCAAGGTGATGGACATCGGCGTGATGATCGACTATCTGCTCATCCAGGAGTTGGTCTACAACGTCGAGGTAGCGGCACCGCGAAGCATCTATCTCTACAAGGACGACGGCGCCGGCTCGCTGTGGACCTTCGGACCGCTATGGGACTTCGATGCCGGCTACGACTTCGACTGGGGACAGATGCGCACCGGCCACACCTTCTTCACCGACTATCGCGAGACGGTGCTCGGCACCGACCCTGCCCGCCACATCAGCAACTACACCTATGTGCCGAGTTTCTTCACAGACATGTGGAAGAGCCGCCAGTTCGTCAGTCAGGTGAAGGCCCGTTGGAAAGAGATCAGTCCCCGCATCATGAGCGAGTTCTGGCCCGAGGCCAAGCGCTATGCCATCTGTGCCGCCGAGGCCATGGGGCGCAATGCCGAGCGGTGGCCCATC
>CACZDV010000088.1 GCA_902780025.1 uncultured Prevotellaceae bacterium | reverse complement strand
GTCGGCTACAAGTTCGCCCTCTAATTCTTGCAAGGAATTATTAAACAAGGAATCGCCCAGAGGACACACCCCTGAGCGATTTCTCTTTTCAGACATCAGCCCTAAATTGCAACGCCACACTTTGACTTTAGTCAAAGAATAGCGGGCCGTGGCCCATGCACGACGTGGTCGTGAGCGCCGTGATTGCGGCGGTGGCGGCTGTCAAATCGACGAAGTCGCTCTGTACCTTTAGGTCAGAGAACTATAACCTTCAACAGCACTTCCCAAAATCGTGAATTCTTCATTTCCTCAGTTCTTCAGTTGACAGTTAGTTTTCTGTGGGGTATCAACACATATACACATAATATTATTTATTATATTATATTAATTGTAAAATTATTTTACTTAATAATATATCTCTATATACTATCCCCCCATTAAATTCTATCTGTCAACTGAAGAACTGAAGAAAGCAACAGAAAAAAAGACTGTCATTTTCTTGTTATTCTCGAAATTAGTTTGTACTTTTGCAGTTTAAAACTAATAAGAAGCGTATATGAGCAGAAACAAAGCTGAGGCCTTCATCTCCCAAATCAAGGAACTTTTAAAACAAGATAATAGTTGACCCCTAAAACCGTAGATACCTATGGGCTGAATGATATCATGGAAAAGGCGGTTCGGGTTTTCTACCGAGTTCCTACGTTAAGTACACAAGAAATCTGAGAAAATGATGATAATACTCCCGAATTGAATATAACAATACACATTTGAAATAACAAAGGAAGCAATGAACAAGAAAGTGTTCTTTATTCTCGCCCTGCTATGCGCAGTTGTGCAGGGGGCATGGGCATGGAGTGGCAGCGGCACTGCCGACAGTCCTTACATCCTATCTACAGGAGATGACTGGGCTACATTCGTTACCCAGGTTAACGCCGGCACCGATGCCGACAAGCATTACAAACTCGCCGACACATGGGACAACAGCACCAACGCTGTTACTGTCGCCATGGGCACAGAGGCTCACCCCTTCGCGGGAACCTTCGACGGTAACGGCAAGACGCTCTGCGTAAGTATCACCGATACCGATACGCAGAACCACGGCACTGCACCTTTCAGACATGTGAAGGGTGCCACCATCAAGAACCTCACCGTGGAGGGCAGCGTGACGGGCATGCGACATGCAGCAGGCCTGGCGGGCATCGTCCATGAGGGCACCACCACCGTGAGTGGCTGCGTGGTCAAGACTACCGTCAACAACTCCCTCACCTCCACTGACGACGGCTTCATCGGCGGCGTGATAGGTCATGGCACATCGGCCACCATCGTCATCGAGAACACCGTCTTCAGCGGATATCTGAACAACACCAACAACTATGCCGGCGGCTTGGTGGGATGGAGCGGTGCCAATATTACCTTCATCAACAGTTTCTTTACAGGTACACACGGCAATGGACTTTTCCACCCCATTGCCCTGCACCATAAGGATGATAGACCCAAGTACTTCAATTTCGGTGCCTATTACATCAGCACCACGCCGCCTACGGTGATTGACAATCAAATTATTGGACTGGCGGGCAAGCCTGTCTATAAAGACAAACCATCAGGGGATAACTATACCAAGATTACTGCTGCTGACGACGCAGAATACTATGTCGAAGCCCTGTCTTACATCGTTCGCTCGTGGGATGCCGAGAACAAGAAGGTGGTGTCCACTTTGACACCTTGTCCCACCTACACCGTACTCTCTGGCAACCATGAGGATGACTGGATTGCCCTCTACAACGGCTATTACGTGGTGAAGAGTAACACGAAATACAAGGTGCTCAACATCGTGGGCGACGACGTACACCTCATCCTTGCCGACGGAGCCTTACTCGAATGTGTTCACGTGAAACTGGAAGGGAACCACAAACTCTACATCTACAGCGACTCCGAAGAGGGCACAGGAAGGCTCTTTCAGAAAAATTATCACACAAGCTCTCCTGCAGTAGAAACTGGTGCACCAACACTTACTGATATCCTTATAGACGGAGAGTATAATGACGCTGCTGGCATTGGTGGCGATGAAGACACCGATATGGGCAGCCTTTACGTGCATGGTGGCATCGTCGAAGCGACAAACGGCGGCACTGGTGCAGCCATAGGTGGCGGCAATGATGCCAGTATCGGAGGCGAAGTGGTCATCTATGGTGGCAAGGTGACAGCCCAGTCCATCAATACTACTCATAACGGAGCAGGTATTGGAGGCGGCTTATACAGAAGCCAAGGTGGACCAGTGACCATCTATGGTGGTACGGTGGTGGCAAGAGGGGGTAGTAAATCTGCTGGCATAGGCGGCGGAGAGGATGGCGATTACGGCAATGGCGGTCACGGCGGTACTGTCACCATCTATGGAGGAGATGTCACTGCATCTAGCGAAGAATATGGTGCCGGCATAGGCGGTGGCAACGATGGGAATGGTGGTACAGTCACCATCTACGGCGGTGACGTGAAAGCGACCGGAGGAGAAACCGCTGCTTGCATCGGCGGCGGAGAGGATGGCGACCAGGGTGGTGCTGTGAAAATTTATGGCGGCAATGTCACCGCATCAGTAAAGAATAATAATCCGACTTATCACGCCTTTTGTAACGCTATTGGCGGAGGAAAGAGCGGCAAGGGCGGAGAGGTTCACTTTCTTGGCGGACAAATAACGCTCCTTGGTGGCAAGAGGGCAAGAGCCGTCGGAGGGGGTAAATCACTCGGAACTATTAAATTTGGCGACAACATGAAAGTTTCTGCAGGAAATGGGTATCAAAGTATCGAACGCATATTCACCAACGGCGAGCGCGAAGCAGCCTGCCAATGGCGTAACTATGCGATAATCCAGCCTTGCGACCACACGACGCCCACTGAGGGCGACGATAAGACGGAGGCCATCACCTACAGCATAGACAACGAAATTTATCACACCAAGCACTGCCGTTACTGCAACACCACCTGGCAGGAAGAACACGAAGGTACAATCTGTAGTAAGTGCGGAAAGACAAGCTTCTATCAGTTCACCGTCCACCATCCGGGCACGGAAAAGGACACATACGGTGAGAGTTCCACCATTGCCACGGTGATCCGGGCACGGACACCAATATACCGGCCGGCACATCTGTGAAGACTTATCTCGGACAGGATAAAGAGGTCCATTTCTACGCCCGCTTCCTCTACGACTTCACGCCCACGTGGACATGGGCTGAGAACGGCTCGTCGGCATCGGTGACGCTCAGCCACAAAGACCTCGAAGGCGTGACGTTGTCCTCAACAGGCGTTGAACCCAAGGTGAGCATCGAACAAGAGGTACTGAAAGACGAGGCAGACAACGCTATCGGCACGCGATACACGGCCACCTGCATTTACGAGCTGAACGGCTACGAATATACCTTCACTGACAACTACGACATCATTGATGTACCCGCGACGGTAGACATATCCCTGCGGGACAACGCCGACAATAGCGAGACCATCAGCGAGAAATACAACTGCCCCGTCAACGCCACCCTCACAGGGCGCACACTCTATAAAGACGGCTCATGGAATACGCTCTGTCTGCCCTTTGACCTCGTGCTCGAGGGCTCTCCCCTCGATGGCGCCACAGTGAAAACCCTCGAATCGTCCGACTACGACATCTCGACGGGCAAGCTGACGCTCAACTTTACCACCGGCAGCCTGACAACCCTCAGAGCTGGCACGCCGTACCTCGTGAAGTGGGACAAGCCCGAGCCCTACACGGCCTACGACGGCAACAACGCCTCTACGTGCAGCGACATCGTGGCTCCCACGTTCAGCGGCGTTACTGTAAGCACCATTGGCGGCGGCCATGCCGATACGCACTATGTTGACTTCGTGGGCTCCTTCTCGCCTGTTGACATCAAGGCTAATGACAATGCCGTGCTCTATCTGGGTGCCGGCAACAAACTCTATTATCCTACTAAAGACAGAACGATGGGCTCCTGCCGCGCCGTGTTCCGCTTGCACAACGGACTGGCTGTCGGCAACCCCACTGCCGGTGCTAGGGTCACCTCCTTTGTGATGAACCTCGGAGAAGATGAGGCTACAGAAGTTAAAGAAGTTAAGGAAGTTAAAGAAGTTAAAGACAATAGCTGGTACATCCTCGACGGCCGCCGTCTCTCTGGCAAGCCCACCGCCAATGAATAAGAAAGCATATTTGAAGCCTGAGATGCAGGTGGTGCTGATTCAGCATACAGGAATGTTGATGATCAGTGGTCAAGAGACTGTTAATGGCTTAGAATCGAACATGTCTCAAGATGATTGGATAGAACTGGGTGGTAGCGACGCAGACCTTGGAGATGAGGTGATTATGCGTTAAAATGGATATGGAATAAAAAATTATGCACTCGATAGGGACTTTTGTGCACGCAAAAAAACGGAAGCCGCTCTGACTTCCGTTTTCCATATCCCTCTTAAACAAAGATCAAAGACCTGTCCCCTGCTCACAGAGGGTCAGACCCTTTGTGAGCATTAGTAGTCGTCTTCGCCGTCAGCGAAACCGCCGTCCTTCCAAGTGATTTCTTCGCTGTTGCCGACATCTTCGGCACCAAAGGGGCCGCTGCCGGTCAGGATGTGCTGCCGATGCTGCATCTTCACCACCCGCATGGTGGGCTTCATATAATTTTTCTTCATATCTGTATATTCCTAATTATTTGATGATTACCTTCCTCATTTCTCTCACTTAATCACGACCTTGCGTCCATTCTGGATATACACGCCCTTGGCGGTGGGCTTGCCGTTGAGCTTCCTTCCGTCCAGCGTGTACCAGCTATTGTCTTTAACTTCTTTAACTTCCTTAACTTCTTTAACTTCTGTAGCCTCATCTTCTCCGAAGTCCAGCACGAAGGCGCGGGCGGCCTGTACGTTTTCATTGACAGGCTCATTGGCAGGTACGAAGAAGTGGCAGCGGAAGGTTTTCAGCGTTCTTGGGTTCTTCGAGTAGCCCAATGTGCTGCCGCTCCCCAGCATGAGGATCTCGTTCAGGTTGCCCTGGTCGTTGCCCGTAGCGCCGCTGGCTACGATGCTGAACGGCGAGTACTGGCCTACGAACTTACAGTCGCCGCCTGCATTGGCGTTGTTGGCAAACGTCACTGCTGTCGGAGCCGTTGCATTGATGGTTACATAGTTGAACACGGGATTGCTCACCGAGCCGCTTGCGCCCTCCCATTTCACGATGTAAGGCTTTCCAGCCTCGATACTGCTGGCGGTGGTGAAGTTCAGCGTCAGTGTACCATCGGAGGCCAGGTTCGATGTCGTGGCATTCAGTTCCTTGATGATAGCCCCGTAGAGCGGATGCGTCGTTGCGGTCATCTGCTCAGCACTTACGTTGAACGGCAGGCACAGCGTGTTCCATTCGCCCGACTTCGACAACGTACGACCGGAGAGCGTCACGTTATAGACCTTGCCATTTGCGGCAGCAGCAATGGCTGCGCTGTTGTCGGCATTGTCGTTGAGCGTGAGGCGGTAGTCGTAGGGGCGCAGGGTCTTGCCGTAGATGTCGCCGACGTTGCTGCTGGTGTGCTCAACGCCGTCCTCGTCGTAGAGCGTCTTGCCCGATGCGATGGTGATGGTGTTTAAACTCCAATTTGGAGAAACATGATCACTCTCGTTGACGTAAACGAAGTCATCTTGATTGGACAGGTTGAGTGTCAGCGTGCCGCTGTGGTATTCGTTATTAGAATATACAAGGCCAGGACCAATACCATAAACCCAGTAACCAATGGCCGTCACCTGACCGCCGTTGATGACAATGTCGCCACATGTGGAAGTAAAATTATAACCATAGCCTCCACCTATGCCTGCAGACCCATAACCACCCCAGGCATTGACCACGCCGCCGTTGATGGTGATGCTGCCACCGCCTGTATTATAATAGTCGCCGCCGATACCTGCTGCATATTTTCCTCCACGAACGTTGAGCGTGCCGCCCTTGATGACAAGAGTTCCTACCTTTTTAGCACCGATGCCCGATTTCTCTTCGTTGCAGCCGTCGATGGTCAGTGCGCCCGGGCCGTTGATGGTCAGGTTGGCATTGTTGTCAGCGCTCACCTCGATGCCCCTTCTGGCATGGAGCGTCTTGCCCTCGCCGAGAGTAAGCGCCACGGTGCCTTTGACGATGATGCGCGAGTTGATGTCCGTGTCCTCAGTTATCTGATACGTCTTTGCGCCACCAGACTCGCCCTCTGTGCCGATAACCAAATAATATGTGTTGCTGTCATAAAACGTTATCGGGGCATAGAACCCATGGGAAGGTTCTGTTACATAGACCCACTTGCCCTGAGCCGTGCCGAGCGCCTGCGTATAATAGCAGTTGTTGAAGGTGGCACTCCCACAGACAAAGGTTCTGAGTTCGTTTGCGGTGATGGTCGCCTCAGAGGGCTTGAACAAGCAGTTGTTGAGCGTTGTCGAGTAGACGGCATATCCCTCAAAGCCGCCGCAATATAGAGCATTGCCATTGCCGCCCAGCAGTTTGCCGTCGAAGGTGCAATTCTCGAAGTTGGCAGACTCTGCTTTGCCTACGAAACCGCCAGCGAAATCAAAGACCGATGCTGTAAGCGTTGTACTGACCTTGCAGTTGGTAAACGTGGTGGTTCCCGTAGCGTATGCAACGATGCCGCCGAGTTTTACGTAACCGTATCCAGTGATAGTGACCGATCCCGTCAAGGTCAAGTCCTTGAACGTGGCATCCTGGGTATAGCAAAAAGGTGCCGCGTCGAGCTCATCTGCTTCGATCTGGCAATTGATGGTGTTGCCACCGCCGTCGAAGTGGCCGTTGAAAGAGCGACGGGGTGAGCCAGCCATGCAGCCCACCATATTATCCACGGTGATGTTGGCGGTCAGTTTCACATACTTGCCACTGAAAGTTGTGCCGTCGTTGACTTTATTTACGAATTTGTCCCATTCGACCTTTTTGTCGATGATGTAGGGATTCTCCTCCGTGCCCAATGTCTCACTATCCCAGTCCGTTGTGTAGAAGACGGCCGTGACGTTGACATCGCGACGCGGCATGCTGATTTCAAGATAATCGTTCATGTCGCCAGTCGAGGAAATCGTGTTGCCGTCGGCATCTTTGATGGTGACGCTATACAGCGCCTTTTCCGACGTCTTGGTCAGCGTGATGGTCTGTCCGGGGTATGCCCTTGTGACAGTGGACTCGCCGATTTTGGCTACGTATGTGCCTTCGCCCAAAGTGCTGATGTTGATGACATAAGGCTTCAGTAAGGCATTGCGATACATGTCATTGCCGCTGGCGGCATCGTATTCGTCCTGATTGAACGAGTCGAAACAACTATTCTCGGTGCCAGAGTCGCCTGCATACTTATTGTCCTGGCCGTGGCTGCTCGATACGGAGCCATAGAAGGTGCAGTGGCTGATAGTTGCCCCGCTGTTGTCGCCTACGAGTCCGCCTACGTCGGCATCGTCATTCTTCACGTTGCCCGTCATGCAGCAGTATTTCACCGTTCCATTATTCTCACCGGCGATACCGCCCACCTTGGCCGTGTATGCCGAAGATGGCTCTCGCCAGTCGGAGCGGACGTCGGCGCTCACCCAGCAGTTGGATATAGTGCCATCGTTCTCACCGGCAATGCCGCCCACCAGCCGCGAAGTGCTGCAATGAATGTTGCCACTCACATGGAGGTTTTCCACCTTGCCGTCAGAAGAAATCTTGGCAAACAGTCCCTGATAGTTGTCGGTGGCTCCGGAGATATTGATGCGGATGGTGTGGCCATCGCCGTCGAACGTGCCATCATAACTATCATTCAAAAGAGCTTTATTACCTAAAGTCGTCCACGACCAGTCGCCCATGTCGATGTCAACCATCAGTTTGTAGTCCCACTGATAATAATACTTTCCATCATATTCCTCATTCCAGTGCTCACAGATATAAGCCAATTCGGCAGCACAATTAATATCAATAAAGGAGTAACTTTCAATATAATTCTCGTATTTAACAGTCTTCGTTGGTTGAGTCCTCGTTGTACCGTCCCATGTGTCGGCCTGTGCCGTCTGCACGGCCAACAATGCAAGGATGAGCATCGTTACCATCCGTGCCAGTCGCATGCTGCTAACAATCTTTTTCTTTCTCATAATCTGTTATTTTATTAATGTAGTTTGTTCATTACTTTGTTTCGTTGGATGCCCGCATCTATGAGCCGAACGTGATGGACTTAGCAGGCTTTCGCCTGCAAAGGTATAACATTCTTGAATATTATAGCAACCTTTATGCAACAATTTTAAAAAAAGCCAATAAACCTTTACATATATCAAATGTATTCATTAGTTAGAGCCAATTTGGGAGTTGGCTCGAGCTAAAAAGTAACACAAACGGAACTATGAATAAGAGTAGAACCGACCCCATGATCCCTTTAAACAAGGAATCGCCCAGAGGACACACCCCTGAGCGATTTCTCTTTTCAGACATCAGATATCATACATCTTCTCTGCATGGCAGAGTGTGGCGTTCT
>CACZDV010000087.1 GCA_902780025.1 uncultured Prevotellaceae bacterium | reverse complement strand
AAGGGCTGGTACACTAACCTTGAGGTTTACCTCAACTCGGTGGTCGAGACCATCATGAAAGGCGGCAACGCCGATGCCACCGAGAGCGTCGACGAATACTACCCCGCCTGTTCCAACCCTACCGGCATCCAAGCGGTGAAGGAAAACACCAACCGCCATGCAACCTCGCGCTACAACCTCTCAGGCCAGAAAGTCAACGGCAATTACCGGGGACTGGTCATCAAAGAAGGGAGGAAGCACTTACAGCATTAAGACAACATATAACATGTAACATATAACATTATATGTTAGTATCTCCGGTTTTCTTTGTGTCTTAACACAACAGCCAGCCCCCGAACAAGCTCGACCTTTAGTCCGGGTAAACCCTAGCGTTGGTCGGAGCAAACCACCCCCTTTAGTCGGAGCAAACCTCCGAAATATTTCAGGGAGGATTTGCGGGATTCGGGAATTATTCGTACCTTTGCACACGAATAAACTTAAATATGAAAAGAAACTGGCTATTAGTCCTTGGCGCTTGGCTCTTAACCTTTGGAGCTTCGGCGCAAACACCCCATGACTGGGAAAATCCTGCCGTAATTGGCATCAACAAACTACCTTATCACGCAACGCTGCAGTTGCCGTCGAAATGGAAGGAGTGCCCTGAAATCTTCTCACTCGACGGACAGTGGGCGTTCCACTGGAGTCGCAATCCAGAAGAGAGAATCGTGGACTTCTATCGCGAGGACTACGACGTCAGCCAGTGGGGAAAAATCACCGTCCCGGGCAACTGGCAGACGCAAGGTTACGGTACACCTATTTATATCAACATCAACTACCCCTTTGTGAAGGACCGTCCGCGTGTGACCACCGAGCCGCCAAAGGACTGGACGGCCTACGAGAACCGCAACCCCGTGGGACAGTACGTGACGTTTGTTGACGTGACGGAGGCAATGAAGAGCAATTCAAACCTCATCCTCCACTTCGGCGGCGTCCACTCTGCCTTCTACCTTTGGGTGAACGGCCAGCGCGTGGGCTACAGTCAGAACTCGATGTCGCCCGCTGAGTTCGACGTGACGAAGTACATGCGGGTGGGCCGCAACAAGGTGGCCGTCGAGGTCTATCGCTGGAGCGACGGTTCGTATCTCGAAGACCAGGATATGTGGCGGCTGTCGGGCATCTTCCGCCCTGTGCAGCTGTGGGTACGTCCGTTGGCGCATATCGCTGATTATCAGGTGACGGCGGAACCGTCACTTACAGATAACACGGCAGAGATTCGTGCCCGCATCAGCCTTTGTAACACAGGCAAAAAGGCGCGCAAGAACTTGCGGGTCGTTTGGCAGATAGAAGACCATGAGTGGTTAGAAGGCGTCAAGAAGATTGCCGCTGGCGACACCATGACCATCGAGATGAACTACACCATGAAGAATCCGCGCCTGTGGTCGGCCGAGAAGCCGAACCTCTACCCCTTCAGCATCGAACTGAGAAACGAAAACGACTGCTTGATTGAGCACTTCGACTACCATCTGGGCGTGAAGAAGGTGGAGGTCGTGGGCGAGGTTTTCAAGATCAACGGCAAGAACGTGAAGCTGCGCGGTGTGAACCGCCACGACCACCATCCGCGAACGGGGCGCTACGTGGACGATGCCACCTACGAGGAGGACATCCGACTGATGAAGCAGGCCAACATCAACTTCCTGCGCACCAGCCACTACCCCGACCGAGAATACCTCTACGAACTCTGCGACCGCTGGGGCATCTACGTGATGGACGAGGCCAACCACGAGACCCACGGCTACGGCTATGCCAACCAGGTGATGGGTGAGGACCTGACGTTCCGGGCGGCACACGAAGACCGCGCCGAGTCGCTCGTCAAGCGCGACTTCAACCACCCCTGCGTCATCCTGTGGAGCCTGGGCAACGAGGGAGCCGTAGGGCCTAACATCGAGGCTATGTATAATAAGGTACGCGCGATAGACCATACTCGCCCACCCTTCTACGACAGCGACCGCCGCTATTCGGCCATCTGGGACGACAGCTACCTCTATCCTGACGACTTGAAGAAGAACGCACAGGAGGTCAGCGACAAGCCCTTCATGATGCGTGAATATGCCCACGCCATGGGCAACTCCGTCGGCAATCTGCAGGAGTACTGGGACGTCATCTATGCTGACTCCAGCATCTGCGGCGCTGCCATCTGGGACTGGGTGGATCAGGGATTAAGCCTCCCCCTTACCCCCTCCGACTGGAGGGGGAATCCCGACGTAGAGAAGACCTCCCCCAGTGGGGGGAGGTTGGAGGGGGCTTTCCTCTATGGCGGCGACTTTGGCGACAAGCCCAACGACGGACCGTTCTGTATCAACGGTCTGATTGCGCCTGACCGCAAGCCTCATCCCCACTACTACGAGGTGCAGCACGTCTATCAACCATTGCAGTTCGTGAATGAGGGGGGACGCGTACGCATCATCAATCGCGACAGCTTCACCAACTACGACGAATACGACATCAGTTACGACACCCTGCGCTACGGCAGCGAGACAGTGGTCAACGTCGAAGCCCGCCTGAAGAAGGACACGCCTTGGGCCAAGAAGGGCTTTGCCGTAGCCCGCGAGCAGTTTGTGCTGCAGTCTTGGGAGTGGCCACAACCCGCAAGTCTATCTGCTCTCCTCCCTGTCAGGGAGGGGTCAGGGGGTGGGTCTGTTACCACCGTCGGCAACGCCCTCACCTCGTGGACGGTCGATGGGCGTGAAGTGCTGCAGGCCCCCTTGGAGCCCTACTTCTGGAAGCCCGAGAACGACAACCAGAGTGCGGCAGGATTCGCCCGTCGGGTGGCTGAGTGGAAGGAGGTGAAAGACGTCAAGGTGAAATACACCGTCATCAACGACCACAGCATCCTGGTCGAGATGGACTATCAGCCCACGGCTGACGACCGTCCCGTAATGCCCAAGTTCGGCATGCGGATGCGACTGCCTGCCGACTATACGCAGGTGAAGTACTACGGACGCGGCCCCTGGGAGAACTATCCCGACCGCAAGCGCTCCGCCTTCCTCGGCATCTACGAAATGCCCCTCAGCGACTACGAGACTGAGTACATCCACCCGCAGGACAACGGTAACCGCTGCGACGTCCGCTGGTTCGAGCTTTCGCAAGCCACCGTGCCCGTCGGTTCTCCGACGGGTCGCACCCTCCGCATCGACGGCCTCCAACCCCTCTGCATCCGTGCCTGGGACTACGGCGAGGAAGACCTCGAAGGTGCCCGTCATCCGCAAGACATCCAGCGTGGCCGCTTTGTCAATCTCAATATCGACCTGAACATCCACGGCGTAGGCGGTGCCGACACCTGGGGCAAGCGCACACTACCCCAGTACACCATCGACGGCAACCTGCCCTACCACTATGCCTTCATTCTAAGTATTTGTGGTCTGAGGTAGATAGTAGAAACAACCATAAAAAGGGAATATCTGAAATGAAACTGGCCCGCTGAGCGGATTGCTCAGCGGGCCAGTAGCTTATAGGACAAAGGTTTACTTCAGCACCTTGCGACCGTTCACGATGACGATGCCCTTGTACTGAGCATTGACCTTGCGTCCGGCGAGGTTGTACTTCACACCGGCTTTCTCGGCCTTCACGACGTCAATCTTGGTAGCACCGGCAACAGCGGTTATCTCCTTGGTCTCAGCATTGAACGTGACGGTGACGGCAGAACCGTTAGCATCAACAGTCACCTTGACATTGTTGCTGGGATAGTTCTCGCTCCAATCGTGGTTCACGCGAACCTTGAACTCGTAGTTACCTGCATCCACACCATCAATGACAACCGTATAGAGACCGTCGGCACCCTTCACCAAATCGTAGTCAATAGTCCAGTTGGTGTCACCCTTGAAGTTGCCAATGACCGAGTAGGTCTTTTCAGCGACCTCGGCCTCACCGGTCTTCACAGCCTCAACTGTCAATGTGCCAGCCTCAACATTCAGGGTGAAGGTCACCTTATACTTACCCGTCTCGTTGACAGTCAGTGTCTGGTTGCCCGACTGGGGAACGCTAACGTCCCAAGCCTTATCCTTAGCAGCCTTGTACTCATAGTTAACACCAGTCTCAAGCACTATGTCTTCCTTCACCAAAGTATAGTTGACACCGTCGATAGTGGTCAACAGGTTCGACTCGTCATTCAAGTCCCAGGTGCTTCCGCAAAGAGGACCTGCGCCAACGAGCGTCCACGTCTGAGTCTCGACAGAAGCCTGACGAACAACCTTTAACAACGTAACAACAGTGCCCGTATTTCCGTTACGACCGATATACAATTTGTCATAATCTGCCTCCAAAGTAAAACTCTGTTCTACGGGATCATCGTCAACAAGACGGCCGTTAATGAACTTCTCCGTCGTGAACAGTACCGTAGGCGTTGTGCCGTCAAGCGTGAAGATATCAACAGCCGATGATTTAGAATCGTCACTGTTATTGAAGGCTCCCGCAATCGTGATGACA
>CACZDV010000086.1 GCA_902780025.1 uncultured Prevotellaceae bacterium | reverse complement strand
ACACATACGATATTGCCTCCAACTTCTCTTCTACACTAAATTCTTTCTTCATCTTGAACCTTTAAGTTGTGTCCAACTTTCTGGGTTCACTTCAGTTTTTGATTCTTCGAGCAATATTATAGAAAGGAACTCGCACCGAACGGCATGCAAGCCGTGCAGCCTCTTCTCGCGAGAAAGCCAACAATTCTGATACTTGGGGTGAAAACTGACTTGTCACTATAGATATGATGTATTTAATGATGTATGTATTCTTATTAGCAGCTTTTTATTGCAATTTAACTGCAAAGTTACAATATTTCCTGCAAATACTATGCCAAAACATCTCATTTTTTATTTGCACATTTCTGTATGTCGTAATGGAAGGCTCGTGACGAAGCGACTGCCGCCGGTGTATTGTGGGTCGTAGGTGAGCGTGCCCCCCATCAGCATGATGACTCGGCGGCAAAGGAACAGGCCGAGGCCAAGACCCTCGGTAAACATGTCGAGCTTGGTGAACTTCTCGAAGATGAAGTCTGCCTTGTCAGGGGGGATGCCGGGGCCCGTGTCTTCGATAGTGAAGTTCACTACGTCGGCGGTGGCTTCTATACGCATGGTGACGCTACCCTCACGGGTGAAGTGGAGGGCATTGGCCAGCAGCTCTGTAAGGACGATGAGCAGATGATGACGGTTGGTCGGAATGGTCAGTTCGTCGTCCACATGGCTGTCGAGGTGCATCTCTGCGGTATGGTTCATCAGACCGCTGACATTCTCGAAAGCCTCTCGTGCCACGTCGTTGCAGCCTACGCTGTCGCCGGTGCTGATGGTCTGGCGGCTCTCGATGAGCGAAGCGGTAAGCAGCTTGCTCACCATGTAGTCGAGGTTGTTGGTCTGCACGTACATGGTGTCGGCTATCTGGCGTTTCTCGTCGTCAGTCATTTCCACGTTCTCATCGCGCAGCACCTGTGCGAATCCATGAACGATGTTGAGCGGCGTACGTATCTGGTGCGACATGTCCTGCATGAACTGTGTCTTCTGCTCACTAGCCTGGCGAGCCAGCTGGGTGGCCTGCTCAAGTTCCGTGGTGCGCTGCTCGGTTTCTTGCTTGGCCTGCTCGGCGTCCCTTATGTGCTGGCTGATGCTCCGCCTCATCTCGCAGAAGCTGTTCTGCAACTGGCCTATCAGGTCGGTGCGCTGGCTGGGAGGCAGGCGTTTCTCGTAGTCGCCGTGGCCTATCTGCCGCAGTTCGGCGGCCAATAGTCCCAGGGGTTGTATGAAGTGTTTCACGATGCGGTGACACCCCATGCCCAGCAGCAGCAGTCCGATGACGAGCAGGGGCAACAGGATGTAGTTCAGACTGTTGTAGCCGCGTAGCAGTTCGTTGGAGGGACAGACGAGGGCCACACTCCACTGGGTGCCTTCGAGCGGACGGTAGAGCACGATGTGCTGCTTGCCGTCGAGTTTGACTTCCATGTGGCCTGTGCGCCCGTTGGTCATTTCGTATCCTAATGTCACGACATCGGTATGCTCTCTGGGGTCGGTGCCAGTGAAGATGGTCTGCTTCAGCAGTTTCGTGGTGTCGGGGTGTACGAAGTAGTGGCCGTCGGTTCCCAGCATCATGAAGTAGGAGTGTTCGTAGGGGTGCTCGGCAGTAATGGTCTCCGTGAGCCGATTCAGCGAGAGGTCTGTGGAGATGACGCCTATGAACTTCCCCTCGCGGTCGTTGAGTGGTATGCAGTACGAGGCTATCAGCTCGGGGTTCGACAGTGTGCCTTCGTTATAGTCGTCGAAGGGGTCCACCCAGCAGGCCGTCCTCTTCTGGCGCGGCGTCTTGTACCACACCTTATTATAATAGTCGTATTCGGCTTCGCGGACGGTGACCACAGAATCCTTCTCCGTGGTTGAATGGTTGTCGAGGCGGACGGAATAAGCAGAGAAGCCATATTCGTCGCCAGGATAGAAGTCGGGTTCCATCGTGATGGAGCAGCCATTGGTGTTGGGATGGTTGGCTACGATGCGGTGAGTGTACTTCAGCAGCGAGTCCTGGTCGTGGGTGTGAAGGTTGACCAGCCAGAGGATATTACGCGTGGCCGTCTCCACCTCTACCATATATCCCTTGACGCGCAAGGCCGTATTGTCGAGTACGTGGGAAGCCTCGTCGATGGCCTCCTGGCGGATGATGTTGCGCGACTGCCAATAAAGGAATCCAAGCGACAGCGAGAATATCAGTACCACGACAAACAGGATGTCGAGACACAGCTTGGTGGAAAGCGACTGGCGAATATGTTTTCTCATCTCTATCATAGGCGCTCATCCCCCTTTCTGTCTGCTATGTCGAGCAGGTTGCCCAACAATTCGGTGGTCGTCTCGGTGTGTGTCTGTATCTTGTCGGCCATCTGTCGACATTCGTCTGCATCCATATCGGCCACACGCTGACGGAAGTCGTCGACGGTGGCGTGGATGGCCTTGACCGTCTGCTCCATGCGGTCGCTCATGTTCAGGATGACGGCATCCTTCATGCGGTCGGCCTCGCGGGCCTGTTCGTAGGCCAGTTTCAGGTCTTGGTTACGCTGGCGGAGCACGTCGGTCAGGTGGGTAATGTCGGCTATTTGCTGGCCTATGCTCTGCTGCATCTGGCGGAAGGTGTTCTGCACGTAGCCCACTTCGTCCGTGCGACGGCTTTCCTTCATGGGTTCGTCCAGCCCCCCTTCGGCCATGCGGTGAGCCTCGTCAACCAGCCGCTGCAGCGGTCTCAGCTGGCGGTGGCTGATGAAGAGGCAGAACAGCGCCAGCAGCAACAGACCGCCGAGACTAATGACGAGCGTATAGCGTTGCAGCGAGTAGTAGGAGCTGAAGATGTCGCTCTCAAGGCATACGATGGCTACGCTCCATCCGGCGTTCTCGAAGGGATGGTAGAAGATGAAGTTCTGCTTGCCGTCCATGTGCATCTCGCTGTGGCCGCTGTGGCCGGTCTTCATCGAGATGGCTGCCAGGTGTCCGTCGCTGGTAGGGTCGTTGTAAGCCTCAGTAAAGAAGGCCTCGTGGGCTTCGAGCGTACTGTCGGGGTGAATTATCAGGTGTCCGTCGGTACCCATCACCGTAGCATGCGAGTGAGGGAAGGGGCGCAGCGACAGCACCAGGTCGGCAAACCACTTCATCGATATCTGTGCCGACAGCACCCCCACCAGTTCGCCGTCCTTGTTGTGCAGCGGCATGCCGTATGACGTGATGATTGAGGTCTCGCCGTGCTCAACGTCGACGTAGGGGTCGATCCAGATGGGTTTTTCGTGATGCAGGGGTATGAAGTACCATTTTTCGCGCGTATAAGGCAGCTGCCACCCATTTATCGCCACCTCTATCTTTGTCGAGTCGGTGTGGTTGCGGTAGGCATACACTTCGTGGTAGGTGCCGTATTGCGGATAGACACCCGGCTCGAAGGCGATGGCACAGCCTTGTATGTGAGGGTTCTCCTTCAACAGTTGCCGGCACAGGCTGTCCATGATTTCCGGCCGGTTCAGTCGCTTCTCTATCGTCCAGTGCAGGCTTCGCGTGGCCGTCTCCACCTCGTTCAGGGTGTTGTCGATGCGTAGCTCCGTAGTGCGCAGCGTCTGCCGGGCCTTCTCCATAGCCTCCTGATAGATAGACTGGCGCGCATGATGGAACATAATAAAGAGGGCGGTGACGAAGAGTACGGACACAAAGCCAACCACCCACAGCACAACCTGCGTGGTCAGCGAATGGCGCGATTGTTTTTCTGTCACTCTCTTCATCGCCTGCAAAATTAGCTAAAATATTTGAGAATAATGTCTAATTTATATAAAAAAAATGACAAGAAGTCTTTTTCTTGACGCTTACAGCCGCCCAAAATCGGTAGGTATGGCTCAATAAGGAGCAGATTTAGAGAAAAATGACCATACGGTTAGTCATGCTAACTGCCCCATATAGATAGGTTAACTAACCCATATAGCATCGCTAAGTGGCTTAGTTAGCATTCGCTTCTCGGTAGGCGTGTATTGGGGGACTTTGGTCGGACTAAAGGTTGGGTTTAGTCGGACCAAAGGGTAGGTTTACCCGGACTAAACTGCCACGTTGGTCGGACGTATCCATCTGGCTCTTTTTCGACTATTTTTTTCATTTCTCGCGACACCTCCCGTCAGACGTCCGAAACATCGATTCACAAAGGGTTTTGCGCTTTTTAGACCTCCCGTCAGACCTCCCGTCCCTCCTCCCTTCTGACCTCCCGTCACACCTCCCCTCAGAAAGCTCGGAAATGAAATGTTAAAACGGTAGTTTTTTGACAGAAGAACTTGCAGGAACCAGATTTTTTTCGTACCTTTGCACTTGACATTGAAGCCGTGAGAAACACTTATGGGCCAATCGCTGTCAAAAAGAAACTATCTAATACAATTCATGGAAAAAAGCAATTTGAATGTTGAGGCCTTCACGGCCTCTCAAGAAGGAATGCTCGCAGTAGAGTCGTTCCTCCAGGA
>CACZDV010000085.1 GCA_902780025.1 uncultured Prevotellaceae bacterium | reverse complement strand
GGCGAGCCTCTGTACCTCGACGTGAAGGATGCCTTCTACGAGTGCGAGAATCGTCCCGTCATCGTGGGCGGACGCTACGGTCTCGGAAGCCACGACACCACCCCGGCTCAGATCATCAGCGTGTTCAACAACCTCGCTATGCCCGAGCCCAAGAACCACTTCACCATTGGTATCGTTGACGATGTGACCTTCACCTCTCTGCCTGAGGTTGAGGAGATTGCACTTGGTGGTAAGGGCATGTTCCAGGCTAAGTTCTATGGTCTGGGTGCTGACGGTACCGTAGGTGCTAACAAGAACTCAGTGAAGATTATCGGTGACAACACCAACAAGTACTGCCAGGCTTACTTCTCTTACGACTCTAAGAAGTCGGGAGGTTTCACCTGCTCTCACCTGCGTTTCGGTGATACACCTATCCGTTCTACATACTTGGTAACCACGCCTAACTTCGTGGCTTGCCACGTTCAGGCTTACCTGCACATGTACGATGTGACCCGTGGTCTGCAGAAGAACGGTACATTCCTGCTGAACACCATCTTCGATGATGCCGAACTGGAGAAGTTCATGCCTAACAAGGTAAAGCGCTACTTCGCTCAGAACAACATCACCGTATATACTATCAACGCTACCAAGATTGCACAGGAGATTGGTCTGGGCAACCGCACCAACACCATTCTGCAGTCAGCATTCTTCCGCATCACCGAGGTGATTCCCGTAGAGCTGGCTGTCGAGAAGATGAAGGCTGCTGCTCTGAAGTCTTACGGTGCCAAAGGTCAGGACGTGGTTGACAAGAACTACGCCGCTATCGACCGTGGTGGTGAGTACAAGAAGTTTGAGGTGAAGGCCGAGTGGGCTAACCTCGCAGACGACGCTGAGAAGCAGGACAACGCTCCCGCATTCGTGAAGGAACTCGTTCGTCCTATCAACGCTCAGGCAGGTGACCTGCTGAAGGTTTCTGACTTCGTGAAGCACGGCACCGTTGACGGTTCTTGGGAGGTTGGTACTGCTGCCTACGAGAAGCGCGGTGTAGAGGCCTTCGTGCCCCTGTGGAACAAGGACAACTGTATCCAGTGTAACCAGTGTGCTTACATCTGTCCTCACGCTGCTATCCGTCCGTTCGTTCTCACCGACGAGGAACTGGCAGGCTTCGACGGCTTAGAGACTCTCGAGATGAAGGCTCCTGCCGCTATGAAGGGTATGCACTTCGTCATCGAGCCTTCTGTACTCGACTGTCTGGGTTGCGGCAACTGCGCTGACATCTGCCCGGGCAACCCGAAACTGGGCAAGGCCCTCACCATGGTTCCGTTCAACCCCGATGCTGCCGACATGAAGAAGATGGCTGCCGACTGGGACAAACTGGTTAAGGTGCCCAGCAAGCAGAACCTCGTTGACATCCGCAGCAACGTTAAGAACTCTCAGTTCGCACAGCCGCTGTTCGAGTTCTCCGGTGCTTGCTCTGGTTGCGGTGAGACTCCTTATGTGAAGCTGATTTCTCAGTTGTTCGGTGACCGTCAGATGATTGCCAACGCTACTGGTTGCTCTTCTATCTACTCTGCTTCTATTCCTTCTACACCTTACACCAAGAACGAGAAGGGGCAGGGCCCATGCTTCAACAACTCTCTGTTCGAGGACTTCTGCGAGTTCGGTCTCGGTATGGCTCTCGGTAATAAGAAGATGAAGGAGCGCGTGGCCAAGCTGCTCTGCGAGGCTTGCGAGGCTCCCCAGGCTTCTGAGGAGTACAAGGCTCTGGCCAAGGAGTGGATTGACAACAAGGACGATGCCGACAAGACCAAGGAGATTGCTCCGAAGCTGCGCGCTGCTATCCGTGCCGCTGCTGCTGCCGGCTGCCCCGTCAACCAGGAACTGCAGACGCTCGACCACTATCTGGTGAAGCGCTCACAGTGGATCATCGGTGGCGACGGTGCTTCTTACGATATCGGTTACGGCGGTCTCGACCACGTCATCGCTTCTGGCGAAGATGTCAACATCCTCGTGCTCGATACTGAGGTTTACTCTAACACCGGTGGTCAGGCCTCTAAGGCTACGCCGCTCGGCGCTATTGCTCAGTTCGCTGCCCAGGGTAAGCGCATCCGCAAGAAGGATCTCGGTATGATTGCCACTACTTACGGCTACGTCTATGTAGCACAGATCGCTATGGGTGCTGACCACGCTCAGACCCTGAAGGCTATCCGCGAGGCCGAGGCTTGGCACGGACCTTCTATCGTCATCGCTTACGCTCCATGTATCAACCACGGCTTGAAGGCCAAGGGCGGTATGGGTAAGAGCCAGGCTGAGGAGAAGAAGGCTGTCGAGTGTGGCTACTGGCACCTGTGGCGCTACAATCCTGCTCTGGCCGAGGAAGGCAAGAATCCGTTCAGCCTCGACTCCAAGGAGCCGAACTGGGCAAACTTCCACGACTTCCTGCTGGGCGAGGTTCGCTACCTGTCAGTGAAGAAGGCTTATCCCAACGAGGCCGAGGAGCTCTTCGCCGAGGCTCAGAAGATGGCCCAGCTCCGCTACAAGACCTACGTCCGCAAGACTCAGGAGAACTGGGAGGAGTAATCATCCCCGAAGCATATTGTCAAAGGAGCATCCACAACGGGTGCTCCTTTATAACTTTAAAAACATAAACATAAGAATAATGAACAAACTATTCATGCTGGCCACACTCATGTGCTGTGGCATGCTGCTCACCTCCTGCAGCAAAGACGACAAAAACGACGGCGGTAGCAATACTGAAGGTGAAGTAGTCCTCATGTACTACGCCCTGGGAGGCAGCGACCTCGACATGAGCACCGAGCAGGCCCTTGCCAACATCGCCTTCTACCGTAAGCAATACCCCAACGTACGCAGTTTCGTACAGTTCAAGTATTCAAAAGAGAGAAATAAGCGCTGGGGAACCGATTATGTGCCCAGCGGCAACTACGGCGAAGTCTATCGCTTCGAGCTCAACGACAATTCGCTCAACCCCAAGTACAATGGCGACGTCGAAGAAGTCAAAGCATTCACAGGCAAAGGGTTCCAGCGCATAGCCGGCTCCGACTTCAAGATGTACGAGCCCGCCAACATCGCCGACTTCATCAACTGGTGCATCGAGCAGGCCCCTAATGCCAAGGCCTATGTCCTCGCCTTCGGCGACCACGGCGGTGGATACGACCTGATGAAAGACGGTGTCAAGACCCGCGGCGTCATGTACGACGATAACATCGAGGGAGGACCCTGTGCCTCTAACACAGAGATCGCCACAGCCATCGACGCAGCCAAAAAGCACATCAACGTCGTCTTCTACGACTGCTGCATCATGAACAACCTCGAGGCACTCGGCGAGCTCGTCGGCCACACCGACTACGTCTTCGCCTCAGGCCACTCCGTCGCACAGAACCCCCTCCCCGATTTGTGCCTCGCCCTGTCTAAGATACCCTCTGCGGGCACCATCGATGCCGGCATCCGCCAGCACCTCGGCAGCTATGTCAATCCCGCCCTCGAGAACATGCGCAGGATGCACATGAAGGACATCAGCGAGAACCGCATCGGCCGCAGCATGGACTACACCCTCACCGACATGAGCAAGCTGCCCGCCCTCTTCGCCAGCATCAAGGCTGTCAGTGACTACCTCAAGCAGTACGTCGCCACCCTCAGTCCTGCCGAGCTCACCGCCCGTCAAGACGACTTCAGCGAAGCCGCCAGCGATTGCTATCAGTACACCAACACCGACCCCCTCTACGACGTCGTCAGCTATCTCAACGCCCTTGAGAACCACGTGTTCGCCAACGACGACCAGTTTGACGCCCTCGTCGCCAATGTCGAGACAGCCGCCAAGCAGTGCCAAGTCGCCCATGCCGAGTACAGCATAAACAAAGACGGGACTGACCGTAAGTATGGACTCAGCTACAGCATCATCCTCGGCTTCAACAGCAAGCGCCTCCGTCCCACGGCCGAAGTCTCTAGCGCGCACCCCATTGCCGAGCAGGGCGTTATCATGCATGTTGTCAGAGCCGGAAAAGGCGACATCGACGACCCCTACTACAACGCCTTCCTGCTGGAGAACGGCAACGTCTATTTCTCCGTATGGAACAGCGGGCAGGAAGACCGCGTCCTCGATATCAACAACTACAGCCAGGGGCACAGCACTCCCGACAACAGCTGGGACAAGCACTATTACACCACCGTCTTCGACAAGGCCACCGGCTGGTCGGGCTGGTTCAAGCTCAACCCCGGCATCCCCTACGACAATCCCCCCTCAGACGACGAAGGCAACTGGGTGTTCGAAAATCCTAACATCAACGACATCATCAATGGCAATGTCAATATCTGGCAATAAATCTTGAAACATGGATTTTGAAACCAATCGAGTGAGGGTAAATGAAGCAGGCATTAGCATTTTCAAAACATGCCAAATATTAAGGTTGAGAACTGGATGGAACGATGACTCCATCCAGTTTTATTATTCCCCTTATTCATCATCATCTGCTTCACCTTCATTGTCTTTGTGGAAATCAATATATCCGATGGCATCGCGCTCTTCCTGAGTCAGGCCGTAGA
>CACZDV010000084.1 GCA_902780025.1 uncultured Prevotellaceae bacterium | reverse complement strand
TTCACGGCTACTCCTAAGCCTAAGACCCTACAGACATTCGGCGAAAAGATTCCAAACGCAAAAGAAGGCGAGCCACAATACAAGGCATACCATAACTACTCCATGCTCCAGGCTATTGAGGAGGGCTTTATCATGGACGTGCTGAAGAACTATACCACCTACCAGGTATCCTACGAGATTGCACGCCAGAGCAAGGACAATCCCGACTATGAGGAGACACCCGCCACCAAAGCTCTGAAGGCTTTCCACGACAACCACAAGGACACCATCAACAAGAAGACTGCTATCATTGTGGAGAAGTTCCGCGAGGTGACGCTACAGAGCATGGAGGGCAGGGCTAAGGCCATGGTCGTTACCAGCAGTAGGGCTCATGCCGTTCGTTATTTCTTTGCCATTAAGGACTACTGCAAGCAGCACGGAATCACGGATGTTCACCCCCTGGTGGCCTTCTCGGGTAAGGTGGAATACAAGGGACAAGAATACACCGAGCCTCAGTTGAACCAACGGGGCGACAAGAACATCTCTGAAGACAAGCTCCCGCTCTATTTCTCCAGCGACTTCTACAACATGCTCATTGTGGCCGACAAATATCAGACCGGCTTCGATGAGCCCATGCTCCACACCATGTTCGTGGACAAGAAACTCAAGAACGTCAAGGCCGTACAGACACTCTCTCGACTGAACCGCTGGCACCCCTTGAAGAAGGACACCTTTGTGTTCGACTTTGTCAATACTGCTGACGAGATAAAGGCTGCCTTTGAGCCTTTCTATAAGGGCACGGAGCTCATCGACCCCGTGGACGTGAACTATGTCTATGGCTTCCATAAGGACATTGAGCTCTTCCACCTCTGGACCTCAGAGGATGAGGAAAAGTTCTATAAGCTCTATGCCGCTTTGACGAAGGACCGGAAGAGCAAGTCGAAACTTGGTGCCATGTCCAACTTCCTGAAGCCTATCGTCGGCCGCTTTGAGGAACTGGAAGAGGAAAAGAAGTTTGAGGTTCGTGGCAAGATAAAGAACTTCATCCGCTTCTACAGCTACATGGCTCAGATAGCCCGTACTTTCGACCGTTCACTCATGAAGACCTACATCTTCACCGACTACCTCTACAGGGTACTGCCAAAGACCCCTCACGAGAAGGTGGACCTCGACAAAAAGGTCAGGCTGGTGAACAACTCCATCAAGGCCAACGAGATGCAGAACATCACGCTCGAGGGTAACAAGCCCGAAATCAAGGGCGAAAACCCAAAAGGGGGCCACAAGCCCGAAGACGATCGCGACCTCCTCGACAACATCATTGACAAGGTGAACATCATGTTCCGGGGCGATTTCTCTCCAGCCGACCGAGTGATGGTGGAAGGCATCTTCGACCTCATCCAGAAGAAGTCGACCAAGAAGTTGGCCAAGCAGGCAGCAGGCAATGATGAAAACCAGTTTGTCGACAGCATCTTCCCCGATGTCTTCGGCAAGGCTGCTCAGCAGTGCTATACCACTCAGACCGACGCCTACCGCAAGCTGTTTGAGAACCAGGAGTTCTACCAGACGCTTATGCAACAGATGGGGCACGCTATCTATGAGCGCTACCGGGAGCAAGAGGCCCAAGCATACACGATCAGAAACCTCAGGGAGAAGATGATTCCTTTGATTCGCGAGGACTTTGCAGGACTGGCAGGAGTAGGCAGAACGTTGGAGGAAGCGTTCGACTGGATGATTGATGTGCTGAAGGTGAATAGCATCAACAAATACAATGGACTTGGCGACAACATTCTCAACGCACTCTTCAAACTCTACTGCAGCCCCAACACCCTCACCTTGGCTGAAAAACGCATCTACCTGAAAGCCTTGGTTACAGGTTACGAGTCTTATCTGAAGAAGCTGTACTTCCTTATCAACGACAAGGAGGTTACTGACAGAAACGGTGATGTGGAGCATGCTGCCTTGAGTAATGCGCTCTACAGCATGCACCTCAACAAACTCAAGTATAGCGACAAGCCAATTGACAAGAAGTTTGCCCAGTATGTAGATTTGCTTGTCAATCTTCGCAATGACGAGAACCATGAGGCAAAGAGCCTCGACGCTAAGGAAGTTCAGTTGGGCATCCACGTTGTAACCGTCATGTACATGTACGTTACTTTCAAGAACATCACTGAACTGGAGATGGTTGAGAATAAGTTCAATGTGCTCGAGGATGTTGAGAAGGATCTTCAGGTGCACAACTATCTTCGCCAGATTGTGTCTCTACACACCGACATCTCCATCCTGTGGAACCTGAAGACGAAGTTCGACATCTCTATTGCCCGCACCAGCAACGACGTGCTCGACAATGGCATGCCCCAGGACTTCACTACTGGCACTGTGGTGTCGCCCACGGCACTGGCACTCATCAAGTCGCCGCTGGTGGCTCCCTATCAGTACAACCAGTTGCTTAACGGTGGCAAGGGAGGCTTCTCCTCGCTGCTCTCGGGCTACGACGACCTGTTCTCGCAGCTGGGCAACTCCTATTCGCTGGCCAACCCGCTGTCGATTCTTGAGAATGGCAAGGGCGACAACAAGAACAAGGCCGAGAATACCTATTTCAATGTGCGTGTAGAACCCGTATGGACGATTAATGACGACCTGAAGCTGACGGCCATGCTCTGCTATAGCCTCGACCGCAACTCGCAGCGCTATTTCCGCCCCTATACGGGTGTGCCTTCGTTCAACATTCCTGGAGTGGGTCGTGTCTATGCCAAGACGCAGTCGCTCTTTGCCAAGGAGAACAACTTCGTGGGCAAGCTGCAGCTCGACTGGCACCATCAGTATGGTCGCCACGGCCTGGCCGCCTTTGCCGGTGCCCACTATAGTATCTTCTCCTTCGACAGCAACGACGTGGGCGTGCAGGCCACCGGTGAGACCAGCGACAAGAACCCCTCGCTGGGTTGGGCTGGATTCCGCACCATCCTCGGTGCCAACGACGAGTGGAAGCAGATACAGTGGTACGGCAATGTGGACTACAACTACATGAACCGCTACTTCGCCACTCTGTCGCTGCTTGGCGAGGCCAACAGCCGCTTCGGTGAGAATGCCGACGGCGCCCTGGGGCTCTTCGGTGTGCAGTGGGCTCTCTTCCCCAGCCTCCAGCTGGGATGGGTGCTCACCAACGAGAGCTGGTTCCCCAAGAATATTGGCATCAACTACCTGCGCCTGAACACCGGCTTCGACATCAGCGGCAACGACGGCATCTCCAACTATGCTGCCCGCACCAGCTACACCACCGTGCGCTACAATCTCATGGCCGTCGGTACGCAGCTCACCAATGTGGGTAACGACAAGATTAAGTGGGAGTCGACCAAGAAGCTGAACATTGGTTTGCAGAGCTATCTGCTCAACAACCGTCTGGGCGTGAAGTTCGACTACTTCCTCCACAAGACCGTCGACCTGCTCACGCTGAAGGCCTTCTCGAACCCCATCGGCGGTATCAACCGCTATTGGAGCAACGGTGGCTCGCTGGAGAACCAGGGCTTCGAGGCTACCATCACCATGAAGCCCATCGTCACGAAGAACTGGAACGTGGAACTCGGTGCCAGCGTCGGCCACTATAAGAATAAGGTCACGAAACTCCCCGACGGCAGCTACACCACATCGGTCTATGGCGACAACAACATCCTCACCTCCGAGGGTAATCCCGTGGCCCTGTTCTACGGCTATCAGACGGCAGGCGTCTTCAGTTCCGATGCCGAGGCTGCTTCGGCAGGAAAGGGCACCTATCTCTACACTGAGGACAACGCTGGTAACCCCCACAACTTCGTGGCTGGCGACGTGCACTTCCTCGACCTCAACGGCGACGGCCTCATCAGCGATGCCGACAAGACCGTCATCGGCGACCCGAACCCCGACATCTACGGAAACATCTTCGCCAATGTCAGCTGGAAGAACCTGACGCTGGCCGTCGGCTTCAACTATTCGCTGGGCAACGACGTGTACAACTATCAGCGCTCGGTGCTCAATGCTGGCTCGAACTTCTACAACCAGCAGGTGGCCGAGGTGGGCCGCTGGCACTACGAGAACCAGCAGGCAACGCTGCCTCGTGTTGCTTATGGCGACCCCACCGGCAACAACCGCTTCAGCGACCGCTGGATTGAGGATGGCAGCTATCTCCGCCTGAAGACTGTCAACCTGAGCTACCGCGTGCCCATTCCCGGCTCATGGGACTGGCTCCAGGGACTCACCATCTGGGCTGAGGCTCAGAACCTGCTCACCTTCTCGAAGTATCTGGGCAGCGATCCCGAGTTCTCCATTGGCAACGGTGTGTTCTATCAGGGCATCGACACGGGTAGCCTGGCTCAGGGTCGCTCGTTCACTGCCGGACTGAAGATTAACCTGTAATAATTAGTAATTAGAAATTAGTAATTCATAATTATGATTACCAAAATAAGCAGAAGACAGCTGATAGGTTTAGCATTTATCATTTGTCATTTATCATTTAGCGTTGCCCTCACCTCCTGTTCCGACATGCTCGAGAGCGAGAGCTCGCGCCAGAACATTGATCCCACCATTGGCGTCAAGACCGACTCGGTGTTCTATGCCTTCGGTATCCTGCAGGCCGTGCAGCAGCTGGCCGACCAGTATGTGCTGCAGGGCGAGATGCGCGGTGACCTGGTGAAGACCACCTTCTACACCGACAACAACCTGCGCCAGCTGGCCAACTTCTCGGCAACCA
>CACZDV010000083.1 GCA_902780025.1 uncultured Prevotellaceae bacterium | reverse complement strand
CGCCCCTTGGCCCGTAGCACGCGGTCAAGGGCATCGAACATGCAACGGTAGCTGGTCTCGTCGAACGACAGCTGCACGCCTAACGCCCCCTCCTGCCGCTGCAGGTCGAGCAGCCGTCCGCTGTCAGGCAGGATGATGACCATGCGGTCACCATCAACATAACTGACGGTGGCGGTGAAGGAGAAGTAGTGGAGGGTGGAGCGTTGAGGGTTGCCCATCCCAAAAAACACCACGGGCCGCCCGAACTCGAAGTTATGGTCAATGTCGGTGTCCTCATCGCGGAACACCTCAATGGCCAACTGGTTCATGGAGTTATAATAGGAACGCCCCAGGCGCAGCGGGAACCATGCCTCGCCACGCCTAACCTTCTGCTCAATGCCGGCATCCTCAGTCTGACGGCGGTAGGCTTCTTTCTCTACGTTATACTCTAACTGCAACAGTAACCGCTGCTGGGTCAGAGCCTGTATCGCATCCATCAATTATGCACTGTCTTTCTTATCCAGTCAAACAATTCGTCGAGCGCATAGTCACCACTATGGGGGCGGTTCCAGGCTAACAAGAAGTTAACGTCCTTGCCTGCGTTCTGTAACTTGACGGCAAAGGCCGTAGGCACGGCAAACGACGTGTCGCGGTCGCGTGCCCCATGACGGATGTACCAGTGAGGTGCCACGCTGGTCTTCTTGTCGCCAATGAAACTCATGGGGTTCATCAGTCTGACCATTTCCCTTACCTGCTCATCGACCTCCGTACCATTATGGGAAGCGGAAAAGGCGGTGAAGTTGACACTTGAACCTGTAGCATCGCCAAACTCCTCGTTCTCACCCGAGGCCCTTCCACCGGCAACGCCCAGTGCGTCGAAGGCTGGCGGGGTTTTCAGCGGCTGCGTGGTGACCACGTAGTTAAGATAAGTCTCCATGTCTAAGTTGACGATGTACTCACCCTGCTGCTTCTTCATGGGCATGCGGGGCGGAGCAGGCGAACCGGTATAGAAGGTGCCGCCCGGGGTGTCGCGGTTAAACAGCTGGGAAGCTGCCTGCAGGCGCTCTTCCTTCGTCATGGTTCTGGGAGCGGGCCCTACCCCGCCGTTAATGGGCGGTGCGAAACCAGCCGTCTCGCTGAAGGTAAAGCCGATGCTGTCGGGTATCTCTGCCCCGGCGTTCTTGGCTATCTGGGCACTGCGTATAATCTGCCTCTTGATGTAGCTGCGGAAGTTGTCGGCCGTCAGCGGCGTGCCGTCGGCAGGATTCCTAAGGTTCAGACTGTTCAGGTAGTCGGGGTACAGGCGGGCGAGTTCATTGCTGACGATGGCCTGTTCCTCGGTCAGCGGGCGTGTCAGGTTATTGGTGCAGTTATACATCCACTCATAAGCCATGTCGGCATGTTCCAGGTCGATGATGGGGCAATAGCAGACGCTGGCAAACACGTCGTCGCGCTTGTCGGCAGCACCCATAGCCTGCAGCAGCGGCTCGTAAGCCGGGTTGTTACCCGTGGCACCCAAAAGGCTCGACATGGCTCCTCCGGCACTCGTGCCGTCGGTGATGATGCGCTCAGCCGAGCCAAGCATTTTCTTGTCGAACAGCCGCAGGTAGCGCACGGCAGCCTTCAGGTCGAGCAGTGCGGCAGGGGCACGCCCAGTGTAGATGGTGGTTCCGTCCTGTTCTACGGTAGAGTTTCGTCCGCGTGCCCCCGGTATAGCCACCACATAGCCCTCCAGCAGGGCGCGCCCCGTTGCGTCGGTAGCCTGCGGTTCGGCAGCGGCGGCAGCCATGTAGCCTCCCACGTACGTACGTAATAGAATAGGTGTCTTCTGGGTGGCTCCCTTCGGCACATAGACATTCATATACTGATAAGTCGAGTCTTCCACGTTGGCCACGTAGTACAGCTGTTCATAGGCCATGAACTCCACGGTCTGCCCGTTGGGCATGACGAGGGTGCGCTGCTCTCCTTGTCGCTCGTTGAACGTTAATTGGGGATTTTTACCGGCTTGCATGCTCACGGCAAGCATAACGGTCAGTGTAGCAATGATATATTTCTTCATAAGTCATGTTTTTTACGCTGTGCAAAATTACAACAATTCCACGTAAGTAGCAAGGAATTGAAAATTTTTATATAATTTTTTCATATAAAATGATACGTTGTATTGGAATTATTTGTATCTTTGCACTCGATTTCGGTTTACCAAATTGGAAAACTTTTTGAAACCGAAAAATAAAAAAGTTGTCCAAAACGGAAAACTTTACAACACAAAGAGAAAGTAAGAAACAACTATAAATATTTACGTAACATAATGGAAATCAAGAATTTTACCATTACCAAACGCGACGGTTCGAAAGACCGTTTTTCGTTAGACAAGATTATGAACGCGATTGTCAAAGCGTTCGAAAGTGTAAACGTCCCAGCTGACTTGGGCACCGTTTCGAAGATTCTGAGCCACCTCGACATGCACGACGACATCAAGGTGGAGGACATTCAGAATCAGGTGGAGGAAGCACTGATGCGCGAGGGCTACTATCAGGTGGCGAAGTCGTTCATGCTCTACCGTCAGGCCCATAGTGAGGACCGTGAAACGCTGGCCAAGCTGCAGTTCCTTTCCGACTATGTGGAGTCTGTCAACGCTGCCACGGGTTCGAAGTACGATGCCAACGCCAACGTGGAGCACAAGAACATTGCCACGCTCATTGGCGAGCTGCCCAAGTCGAGCTTCATCCGCCTGAACCGCCGACTGCTGACCGACCGCATCAAGAAGATGTATGGCAAGCAGCTGGCCGACGAGTACATTGACAAGCTGACACACCACTTTATATATAAGAACGACGAGACCTCGCTGGCCAACTACTGCGCCAGCATCACCATGTACCCCTGGCTCATCGGCGGCACAACCAGCATCGGCGGCAACTCGACGGCTCCGACTAACCTGAAGTCGTACTGCGGCGGATTCATTAACATGGTGTTCATGGTCAGCTCCATGCTGAGCGGTGCCTGTGCCACACCAGAGTTCCTCATGTACATGAACTACTTTATCGGCAAGGAATTCGGACTGGACTACTGGAAACGTGCCGACGAAGTGGTTGACCTCAGTCTGAAGCACCGCACGCTCGACAAGGTCATTACCGATTATTTTGAGCAGATTGTCTATTCCCTCAACCAACCAACTGGTGCACGTAACTACCAGGCAGTGTTCTGGAACGTGGCCTACTACGACCGCTATTACTTCGAAAGTATTTTTGGCGACTTCTACTTCCCCGACGGTTCGAAACCCGACTGGGACGGACTTTCTTGGCTGCAGAAGCGCTTCATGAAGTGGTTTAATCAGGAGCGCACGAAGACCCTGCTGACCTTCCCCGTGGAGACCATGGCTCTGCTCGTCGATGAGAACGGTGAGTGCAAGGACAAGGAATGGGGCGACTTCACAGCAGAGATGTACTCTGAGGGGCACTCGTTCTTTACCTACATGAGCGACAATGCCGACTCTCTCAGTTCTTGCTGCCGTCTGCGCAACGAGATTACGGACAACGGCTTCAGCTACACCCTCGGAGCCGGCGGCGTCAGCACTGGTTCGAAGAGCGTGCTCACCATCAACCTGAACCGCTGCATCCAGTATGCCGTCAACCACAAGATAGACTACCTGGAGTATCTTGGCGGTGTCATCGACCTCTGCCACAAGGTGCAGCTGGCCTACAACGAGAACCTCAAGGAGCTACAGTCACACGGCATGCTGCCGCTGTTCGATGCCGGCTACATCAACATCGGACGCCAGTACCTCACCATCGGCATCAACGGACTCGTAGAGGCCGCCGAATTCATGGGACTAAAGATTACGCCCAACGACGACTACCTGCACTTCGTTCAGGGCATCCTCGGACTCATTGAGAAGTACAACAAGAAGTACCGTACCAAGGATGTCATGTTCAACTGCGAGATGATTCCTGCCGAGAACGTGGGTGTGAAGCACGCCAAGTGGGACCGTGAGGACGGCTACTTCGTGCCCCGCGACTGCTACAACAGCTACTTCTATGTGGTAGAGGACGACTCGCTGACCATCATCGACAAGTTCAAGCTGCACGGCGCACCTTACATTGAGCACCTGACTGGAGGCTCTGCCCTGCACATGAATCTGGACGAGCACCTGTCGAAGGAGCAATACGCACACCTGCTGAAGGTGGCTGCGAAGGAAGGTTGCAACTACTTCACCTTCAACATTCCCAACACCGTGTGTAACGAGTGCGGAACCATCGACAAGCGTTACCTCAAGGAGTGTCCCAAATGCCACTCGAAGAACATTGACTACATGACCCGCATCATTGGTTACCTGAAGCGCGTCAGCAACTTCTCCGAGCCACGTCAACAGGAGGCAGCAAGACGGTACTACGCTCATGCTCAAGTACGCTAATACTGACATTGTATTCCAGGAAATTCCCGACGAAGTGACACTGGCAATTAATATTTCTAATTGCCCGTGCCACTGTCCTGGATGCCACAGCAAATACCTTTGGGATGACATCGGACTGCCGCTCGACACCGATGCCATCGATGCCTTTATTCAGAAGTACGGCACCGACATCACCTGCCTGGCCTTCATGGGCGGCGATGCAGACCCCAAAGGCGTTAACCTGTTGGCACAGTATATCCATGAGGAACACCCACAGTTCAAGGTGGCCTGGTACAGCGGGCGGCTACGCATACCCTCAACGGTGTGCAAGACCGATTTCGACTACATCAAGATTGGCCCGTTCATCCGCCATCTCGGTCCGCTCAACAAGCCCACCACCAACCAACGCTTCTACCGTCTCACCGACGAAGGTACCTTTGAAGACATTACCTCCCGCTTTTGGAAGAAAAGGTAAAGAAATTTCTGAACGTTCAATCTTAAAGCGAAGAGGCGGCCAATGGGGTCGCCTCTTCATTTTAAATTACTTTATCATTACTTTCTTTCCGTTGTGAATATACAGTCCCTTGGCTGGTGCCTCTATGCGTTGGCCGTCGAGGGTGTACCAGATGTTGTTAGCGTTAGGGTTAGCGTTAGGGTTA
>CACZDV010000082.1 GCA_902780025.1 uncultured Prevotellaceae bacterium | reverse complement strand
CTGCGCCGATGGTACTGCAATGCAATGCGGGAGAGTAGGAGGCCGCCATCTTTCATCAGCGAAGCCCTGTTTCAGCAATGAAGCAGGGCTTCTTTCGTTGGGTAACGGTTACAGTTGTGGGAAGTGACCGCTCGGGGTGCGCTTGGTGTAACTTTCCAAGAAGAAAAATGACAGGTAATTTGGTGGTCTCTTAATTTTTCGCTATATTTGCAAGCGAATTACGTGTCCAATAGAAAGATTTACTAATAACTAATGAAAATATGAAGAAACTACTGTTAGCAGTGATGTGTTTGGCTTCCGTGGCCGTGTATGCACAGAAGACGCCGGTGTGGAAAGATCCGGCTGTGAACCAGGTGAACCGTGAGGCACGTCGTGCCGCGTTCTTCGCTTTCGAGGATGCCGACAAAGCCCGGGCGAACGACAAGTCTAAGTCCAGCCGCTACCTCTCAATGGAGGGCAAGTGGAAGTTCAATTTCGTGAAGGACCACAACCTCGCACCGAAGGACTTCTTCGCCGTGAAGTACGATGACTCGAAGTGGGTGGACTTCCCTGTTCCCGGACTTTTTGAGATTGAGGGCTACGGCGACAAGACCTATAAGAACGTGGGTTACTCCTGGGGCACGACGTTTAATAGCAATCCGCCCTATATTGGCGAAACCAACAACTACACAGGCAGTTATCGCAGAACGTTCGACCTTCCCTCCGACTGGAACGGCCAGGAGGTGTACTTCCACGTAGGCTCGGCCACGAGCAACCTCTCGGTCTGGGTCAACGGCAAGTACGTGGGTTACTCGGAGGACTCGAAGGTGGCTGCCGAGTTCAACATCACCAAGTACCTGAAGAAGGGCACGAACCTCATCGCCATGCAGGTGATGCGCTGGTGCGACGGCTCTTATTTAGAGGACCAGGACTTCTGGCGCTTCACGGGTATTGCCCGTGAGGTGTATCTGTATGCCCGGCCGAAGGTTCACATTGATGACCTCACCGTAACGACCGACTTTGTCGGTGAGTCGGGAAAGATCAACATCAAGCTGACAGCACCTAAGGCCAAGGGCAAGAAGTTCAGCGTCAAGTTGTTGACTCCTGACGGCACGGAAGCTAAGCAAATAACACCCCTGCAGATTAAGAACGACGGTACCGGCGAGGCCGAGGCGCTGATTCCCAATCCGATGAAGTGGACGGCAGAGACGCCCAACCTCTATACAGCCATCATCTCGCTCTATGACGGCGACAAGCTGGTGGAATCCATTCGACAGCGCATAGGTATCCGCAAGGTGGAGATCAAGGGTGGCCAGCTGCTGGTCAACGGTCAGCCTATATTGATAAAAGGTGCCGACCGCCACGAGCTCGACCCCGACGGCGGCTACATCGTCTCGGTGGAGCGCATGATTCAGGACATCAAGATCATGAAGCAGCTCAACATCAACGCCGTGCGCACCTGCCACTATCCCGACGACCCGCGCTGGTATGACCTCTGCGACGAATACGGCATCTACCTGACAGCCGAGACCAACATCGAGAGCCATGGCATGGGCTACGGCGACCGTACGCTGGCCAAGCGCGCGGACTTCGAGAAGGCTCATCTGGAGCGTCAGCACGGCAATGTGCTGTCGTTCAAGAACCACCCCAGCATCATCGTCTGGTCACTCGGCAACGAGGCCGGTTACGGTCCTAACTTCGAGAAGTCGTACGACTGGGTGAAGGCTACCGACCCGACACGTCCCTGCCAGTTTGAACAGGCAGGCCAGAACGGCAAGACCGACATCTTCTGCCCCATGTATTACGACTATCGCGGTTGTGAGCGCTACAGCAAGGGCGACAATCCCCGTCCGCTCATCCAGTGCGAGTATGCCCACGCAATGGGTAACTCCATGGGCGGCTTTAAGGAGTATTGGGATCTGATACGCCAGTATCCGAAGTATCAGGGTGGCTATATCTGGGACTTCGTGGACCAGGGTATGCGCGACAAGAGCCCCATCACTGGCCGTACCATTTTTACTTATGGTGGTGACTATGGTGAGTATCCCGCCTCTGACTATAACTTCAACTGTAACGGCATCATCGCCCCCGACCGCCGCCTGAATCCCCACGCCTACGAGGTGGGCTACTACTACCAGAACATCTGGGTGACCGACAAGGGCCTGAAGGACGGTCAGTTAGAGGTCTACAACGAGAACTTCTTCAAGACGATTGACGATGTGGAGTTGGTTTGGAAGGTGAAGAAGCACAGCGGCACCATCAGCGTCAACGGCATTCAGCCGCAGCAGCGCAAGCTCATCACCGACGAGAAGCTGAAGGAGATGCTCAGCCACGTATTGTCGCATCATCCTGACGACGAGGTGCTGCTCAACATCGAGTTCCGCAGCCGTGAGGCTCAGCCGCTTATCGACAAGGGTCAGGTGCTTGCCCGTCAGCAGTTCGTCATCCAGCCCTACAAGTTCCCGGAACTGAAGGATGTCGATGATGCAGATGTCGCCAAGGAAGAAACCAATACCTATATTAAGCTGTCGGCTAATGGCACAGACTTCTCCGTCGGTAAGCATTCAGGCTTGATTGACTATCTGAACGTCGGCGGCCAACGTATGCTGCAGTTCCGTGAGAGCATCACGCCCGAGTTCTGGCGCGCTCCCACCGACAATGACTACGGTGCAGGCCTGCAGCGCCGCTTCGCTACGTGGAAGAATCCGCAGATGCGCGTCAAGGATCTTGAGGTTGACGACAACAAGATTGTTGCAAAGTTCGACATGCCCGACCAGAAGGCCACCCTCACTATGACCTACACGCTGACCGCCGAGGGTGAAGTCATCATCCGCGAACAGCTCTCCACCGACAAGGAGGCCAAGATCAGCAATATGTTCCGTTACGGCATGCAGTTGCAGATACCGCGTCAGTACGACCGCATTGAGTACTACGGCCGTGGCCCTGCCGAGAACTACATCGACCGCAATTCCTCTGAGTTCATCGGCGTATATAGTAATAAGGTGCAGGACGAGTACTTCGAGTATGTGCGTCCGCAGGAGTCAGGCAACCACACCGACGTCCGCTGGTTCCGTGTGCTCAATGCCGACGGCAGCGGACTTGAGTTCTACTCCGACGCTCCGATGGAGGCCAGTGCCCTGCCTTACACGATGGACCAGTTAGACGACGGCATGCACAAGGACAAGAAGTGGGGACACCACTCCGGCGACCTCATTCCTGCCGGCAAGACGCAGGTCTTCATTCAGCAGCGCCAGTTCGGTCTTGGCTGTGTCAACAGCTGGGGCGCCTGGCCACGCGACGAGTATCGTCTGGACTACAAGGACTATGACTTCACCTTCGCCATCAAACCCGTGAAGAAGTGAAGAAGTGAGGAAGTGGGAAGTGAAGAGTGAAGAGTGAAAAGTGAAAAGTGAAAAGTGAAAAGTGAAGAGTGAGAAGTGAATATGTTTGCGTGATGGTGGCACTGCTCATTGCGGTGCCACTATCCGTTTCTGCCCAGTTGCTGCACGAGAATCGTCAGCAGAAATTTCCCAAGGCCATTCCCGCTGGAAACTATAGCGGCATTACGGCTTTGGGCGATGACCGCTATGCGGTGGTCAACGACAAGTCGGCCGACGGGTTCAGCATCTTCCACATCAGCATCGACTCGCTGTCAGGGCGTATTCTCAGCGTTGTCGACGAGGGCTTTATGGGTTCTGGTTTGCCCAATCGCGATCAGGAGAGTATCGCCTTTCAGCCTCATACGCGTACCTTATATATTAGTGGCGAGGCCGACAACGAGATACTGGAATACACGTTGGAAGGACAGCGTACGGGCCGCCGCTTTCAACGATCGCCGTTGTTCAGTCGCCTCAGCCATAACTATGGTTTGGAGTCGCTTTGCTACGATGCCGACGCCCACCGTTTCTACACGATGTCCGAGCATCCAGCCGAGGGTGACAGTCTGCTGCGGCTGATGGTGTTTGACGACGACGGCCAGCTGGTTCAGCAGTACACCTACGCCCTCGACCCAGTGCCTGCTAAGCGCAGGGGAACCCTCGGCGACGGTGTCAGCGAGCTTTGTGCCCTTGGCGACGGTCGGCTCCTGGTGTTGGAGCGGACGGTCAGGGTGCCGCCGCTGAAGATAGGCTCCTACGTAGAGTGTCGCCTCTACGAAGTCTGCCCTGCATCCGAAGAGCGCCTGCAGAAGAAGCACCTCTACACCTTCCGCACCAAGCTGAACCTCGTGCGCCGCAACTTTGCCAACTATGAGGGCCTTTGCGTAGCCCGTCGGTTGGCCGACGGCAATCTGATACTGCTTATGATAGCCGACTCCCAGAACCAGTATCGCGGCATCCTGCGCGACTGGCTGAAGACGCTGATTGTCAGGAAAGGCGACGGTTTATGATATTTTTGCTATAAATATTTGGACAGAATAAATAAAAGTGTTACTTTTGCACCCTGATTAGTAACATTTTAAACGAGAGAGAAGATGAAAACAGTAAAAATGATTGTTTTAGCAGCCATGATGATGCTGGGCACCGTCACTGCCGCTGCTCAGGATGCCGCAGATAACAAGGAAGTAATCAAGATAGACGACCAGCAGGTTCCCGTCTGCTATGTCAACAAGACGCTGGACCAGTTGCGCGAGGGCGTAGGTGAGTTGGAGACCATCCTCGAGACCGAGAACTTCCAGCTCTATCAGGCTGGCGACTATTCTTTCAAGGTGGAGAACGACCGTGTGGTGTCGCAGAGCATCCAGTTCGAAGATCCCAAGGACGAAAAGGTGCTCTACAACAAAATCCTGTCCGTGCTCCAGAAGACGAAGTTCGTCAAGGACACCCACAACACGGGCGGCAACAACTACCAGTACGCCGACTTCCAAATTCAGTTCGACGATTTCCAGGGTTATCAGAAGCTGACTTACTCTGTACTTCCTAACGGTAAAGACCTGACTGAGAAGTAAGTCTGTCCGCTACCCAGTACCTACAGGCCCGCTACCTACCGGGTAGCGCCTCTTTACCCGGCACCTAACGCCCCCTTTGGTCGGACTAAACCTCACCTTTAGTCCGACCAAAGGGGGTAGTTTCTTGCGTCCCTATGGTGGCAAGCGTCACCCTGCGGGATGCCAAGCGAGTCCGACCAAACCTATATGAACTATATAGCCCCACTATATGGCTTTTTTACCATCGCCAAGTGGCCCTTCACGATGACGAGGAGACTCCTCGTTTTTTATTTCTATCGACACCTCCCGTCAGATACATAAATCGTTGATTATCAAATAGTTTACA
>CACZDV010000081.1 GCA_902780025.1 uncultured Prevotellaceae bacterium | reverse complement strand
CCTGTTCGTTGCCGCAGTCTTTTTGCGGTTGTAAACGAACTCTAATAACGGTGTCTTGTTCATTTTTAACTAAAAGTATTACTTTAAACTATTGACAGCCGGGGGGCGGTAATACGTCTGGTAATACATTTCGTGCTTATGATAGCGGAAGATGTCCGATGACTGCTGATGTCATTTTTGGGACGTTCCTCCCTCTATATAGCAGAGTTTCAATGGGTTAAAAATGCATGTAGTTGATTTACAGGCACGAAAAAAGGGAATCCGTTGGGTTCCCTTTTCATTAATCAGCGGAGAGTGAGGGATTCAAACCCCCGATACCCGAAAGGGGTATACCGGATTTCGAGTCCAGCGCGATCGATCACTCTGCCAACTCTCCATTCGCGTTTTGCGGTTGCAAAGGTAATACTTTTTTCTGAAACATCCAAAATAATTGCTGAAAAAAGTTTGTGTTTCAAGTTTTTTGATTATCTTTGCCCCACCAAAACAATCTATTATGAAGAATCTGGAACTGAAAAGTATCATCAGGGAGTGCCAGTTGGAGGAGCTGTCTCCCGAAGAACAACATCTTATACAGTTGGCCATTGAGGCGACGAGCCGTTCTTATGCACCTTATTCCAAATTCCGTGTGGGTGCTGCCTTGTTGCTGAACAATGGCGTGGAGATTCTTGGTTGCAATCAGGAGAATGCGGCTTATCCGGCAGGTCTTTGTGCTGAGCGCACGGCGCTGTTTGCCGCTGGAGTGCAGTATCCAGATGTTCCTGTGAAGATGTTGGCCATTGCTGCCCGCACTCCCGATGGTGAACTACAGGATGAGCCAGTATCACCTTGCGGCTCTTGCCGTCAGGTTCTTATTGAGACTGAGACGCGGTTCCACCAGCCAGTCCGGATTTTGCTCTACGGTCGAAATAAGACGTTTGTCATGGATGGAATCAAGGAACTGATGCCTCTTTCGTTTACGGAATTCTAATAGCACCCCAAACCTTGAGCCGTTGACAAAGAGTCAAGGTGGAAGTCGTAGTCAAGGTTCTTCTCGTCAATCTTGACAAAGTGTTGTTTGCCCTGAATACTGTCCTTGGGTGTTTCCCAGATGATGTGCTTGAAGCTGACAGTATCGTCTTCCACGGCTGGTGTACGAAGCAGGCAGTCGCTGAACTGGTAATCGAAGACACTTGTGGTGTCAGGTCGTTCACCCATGACCACGTCTTCGTCATAGCCGGTGACAAGGCTGTTCGTACACGTCAGCGTCATGTCGCTGATGCCGACAAAGCGCAAGGCAGCCCCCCGCTTGGCATCGAAGGGATAGAACTGAGCCAACGTACAGTGGTCGATGACTGCCACACCGCCATAGAGTGCCAGGCAATCGCCCAGCGTATTGGTCAGCTGACAATAGGAAAGATGGATATTGCTATGAACTGCGCACACGCCGTCACCCTTGGAGTTATGTACCACACAATGTTGCATCGTCAACCGCTGTATCGTCGTGTTGATGGCAGCTGAGTCAATCTGTACTGCCGTCGTGGCATTACGAATCTCCGTATCGGTCAATTCGTTGCCTGTTGAAGAACGGCCGAATCTGATGCCGCGCCACTGGCCGCTTACCCTGTCGTAGGGCAGATAGTCGAACATGTGGTCGAGACGGTCACCACGCAGGATTGCCTTTTCTGTTTTCAGGATACCGTTGACGGTGATGCCTGCCTGGTCATGGAAGAACAGCGTCGTGTTACGTATAGTCAAGACGGCTCCGCTGTCGACCTTGATACCATCGCCATAGATGACTATCGGCTTGGCAGACTCAATGACCGTATCGGCAGCAACGGTAAGGTCGGTCAGTTTCACGGCATCCCATGAGTAGGCCTGCAGACAGACACGCTGCTCAACGCCGCTTTCCAGTTGGAACAGCAGGTGGTCTTCAAGCTGTTGTGGTTCCAACTGCCGGTTCTCGGGTGCAGTCAGTTCCACGAACACCTGAAGGCTGTCGCCCTTACGCACTTCCAGGTCATTGACTACCGATCCCGTCGTGTTGTCCAGATAGGAACCGTCGACATTGACGCGGAATCCCGTCTGGTTTCCATTCCTCAGACGAACGGTGTTCAGACGGATACCGTCGCCTGACCGATTGAATACCCAGAATGAATAGGTACGGGACGCCACGTTCGAGAACACGGTGTCCATCTTCACGGTGTCGACAGAGAAAGTCAGCTGATGGTTACGGCTCGTCGAAAACGAGTCATCATCCGAACATGCAGTCAGTCCGAAAATCATTATTGCCAATAACAATCCTATCTGTTTCATCTGTCTGACATCCATTATGTTAGAGTTTAACGGTCTTCTTGCGGATCTTTGATTCGTTCTGCAGGCGGTTCAGGGCTGTTACCACATAGACGTACTTCTGGTCACCGCCTTTGTAGGGAAGTTTCAAGAATGTCTCAGGTGTGACTGCGATAATCTTCTTAGCATCATCAGTATTTACCTTCTCGCCTTTGTCAAAGCGGTAGACCACGTACTTTGTTGCCGTGTTGCGCCAGTCCTTACCTTTCGGAGCTGTCCAGAAAAGCACGTAACCGTCGCTGGTCCAGACGGGCTTCAGCTTACGCACCTTGCCTGGAGTCTTCTTGTCAATAAAGCTCATGTCGGGCTGCAGGGCGGGGGTGTGCCAGTAGTAGTCGCGCAGGGTCATGCCGTAGTTACCCACGTTGTCGACCACCGCCTTGGCATACCACAGCACGGTGCCCTTCACATTAGGCATCTGCTGGCGCAAAAGGTGTTTGGCGGGAAGCTGGTGCTGAGCCGGATTCCGTGGGTCGGCGGCCTTCACCGTACGCTCCACGTCTTCACCAATGATGAGAGGACGTTTGCCTGCATATTGGTTCCACCAGCGGATAAGCGTGTCGTAGTCGGCAGCCTTATTGCCTATTTCCCAATAGATCTGGGGCACACAGTAGTCCAGCCATCCGTTGTTGATCCATAGCAATATGTCGGCATAGAGGTCGTCGTAGTTCTGGAGTCCGTTGGTGTTGCTACCCATGTCGGCACTCCTTTTGTTGCGGTAGATGCCGAAAGGTGAAATACCCACCTTCACCCAGGGCTTAGCCTTGTGAACCGTCTTATAGAACTGCTCTATAAAGAGGTTCACGTTATAGCGGCGCCAGTCGCCGATGTTGCCAATACCGTTGTTATACTGCTGGAACTGTGCGCCGTCGGGAATGATTTGTCCAGCAGCAGGGTAGGGGTAGAAGTAGTCGTCCATGTGGATGCCGTCGACATCATAGCGGGTGACGATGTCGCGGGCAACGTCGCAGATATAGTCACGGTTTTCAGGAATACCGGGGTTTAGGATGGTCAGCCCGTCATACTCAAAACAGTTCTGCGGCTTGCGAATCTTGATGTGGTTGTTGGCCAGTACCGTTGTCGACTTGGTGCGTGCCCGATAGGGGTTGATCCAGGCATGTAGTTCCATGCCGCGGACGTGGCATTGCTCGATCATCCATTGCAGGGGATCCCAGTACGGCTGTGGGGCACGTCCCTGTTGTCCAGTCAGGAAACGGCTCCAGGGCTCCAGCCGACTCTCATAGAGGGCATCACACTCAGGACGTACCTGGAAGATGATGACATTGACGCCGTCCTTCTGCAGTTCGTTCAGCTGATAGGCCAGCGTCTGCTGCATCTTGACGGTTCCCATGCCTTGGAACTGTCCGTTCACACATTGAATCCAGGCACCGCGCATCTCACGCTTTTGCGCTCCTGCGGAGCTAACGAATAGTGAACAGTGAACAGTGAACAGTATTACTGCCATCATCCACCGATAACTCTGTACTCTCAAAACTCTTCTCATATTTCTTTCTTTTCACTTTTCACTCATCACTTCTCACTTTTCACTTCACATTAGGAAATCATAGATTTCCGCCGTCCAGTCTTCACCATTCTCAGGACAGAAGGTGCGGATGCCCATCTGGCTGGCAACCGCCACATTACGTGCCCCGTCGTCCAGGAAGAGCGTCTCTGAAGCCATGATGCGCTCACGCATCAGTACCTGGTGGAAGAACTCCGTGTCGGGCTTCATCACGCCTAACTCGTAGCTGCAATAGACGGCATCCATGTAGTCGTCGATAGCGTGTCCGTGGCCGTCGAACTCCGGCGAGCGCACCCACGACATCATGTAGGGGTTCGTGTTCGACAGCAGGATGAGCCTGTAGCCCTCGCTACGCAGTTTCCGCAGGATGTCGAGGTTGCGCTGCGGCACCTCCTTGGCATAGCCTAACCAGGCATGGCGGCACTCGTCGTAGGTCACCTCGCGCCCTGTCTGGCGACTCAGTTCCTGACGGAAGGTCTCTGCCGAGATTTTCCCTTCCTCCAGCTCTCCGAAGATGCCTCCCTGCGTATAGCTGTCCATCTGCTGCTCGGCGTCAGCCAGGCCCAGGGCCTTGAAACGGCGGATGGCCTCAGGCGGGTCGAGCGTCATGATGACACCGCCGAGATCGAAAATGATGTTCTTTATCATTCGGTTATAATGGGTTTGTTCTTTCTTGCCTCTTCTATCGACACCAGTTGCGCCTGTTCCTGACCGTAGTCCTGACGTAGGTGTTCATACTTCTCACTCAGTTCGTGCTCCACGTTCTGTCCGTCGTTCATCAGTCGGGCAGCCACCAAGGCGTTTTGCGACGCGTCCTTCATCCATACCACCGGCCCGCCATAGACGGGAGCTATCTTCAGGGCGACATGCAGTTCGCTGGTCGTGGCACCGCCTATCATGATGGGAATGTTCAGCCCGGCCTGTTTCAGTTCTGTGGCCACGTTCACCATCTCCTCCAAGCTGGGTGTGATGAGTCCCGACAGTCCTATCATGTCCACCTTTTCCTCTATCGCCTTCTGGACAATCTGCTCAGCAGGCACCATCACGCCCATGTCGATGACCTCATAGCCGTTGCAGGCCATCACCACGGCCACGATGTTCTTGCCGATGTCGTGGACGTCGCCCTTGACGGTGGCCAGGAGAATCTTTCCTGCCTTGCCGGCTTGTCCGCTTTTTCCCGCATCGATATAGGGCTGCAGGATACTGACGGCCTGCTTCATGGTGCGCGCGGTCTTCACCACCTGCGGCAGGAACATCTTTCCCTCGCCGAAGAGCTGGCCCACGCGGTTCATGCCTGCCATCAGCGGCCCCTCAATGATGTCGACGGCTCGCGGATACTGGGTCAATGCTTCCTTCAAGTCGGCCTCCAGGTGGTCGCCGATGCCTTTGACGAGGGCGTCGGAGAGGCGTTGAGCAACTGGACCCTCCCCCGACAGACCCTCCCCCAGCCCCTCCCTGTTTAGGGAGGGGGGCAATTGGTTGGAGGCATTTTTCTCCCCTCCCTCAACAGGGAGGGGCTGGGGGTGGGTCTCTATCAGCCTTGCTGCCGCCCCCTTTTTCCTATGCAGCACCACGTCCTCGATGATCTCCAGCTGTTCGGCGGGAAT
>CACZDV010000080.1 GCA_902780025.1 uncultured Prevotellaceae bacterium | reverse complement strand
TCGAGAGGTTACAGGCTAAAATCCTGCGACTACAGAACGAAAGTGCCGCATGTGCTTTTTCTTGATTGTCAATGCGTTAAGATTTAGTTATATAGAAGCCGTGAGAAGAAAAACGCTCATATTTATACTGCTCTTCGCCTTCATTTTTGTGATGGCGGGACTGCCCTCCTTACGCTTTTCCGGTGTGCAAAAGCGTGAGGCGGTTCTTGATACTGTGGCACCTCTTGACTCACCCGTCATCCAACACCTGACACCCACCACCGAGCCTCTTGACTCACCCCTCACCACCCCCGACTCCTTGTCCAACGAGCCCGATACCACCAAGATGGACTCGTTGCAGCTCCTTATATATAAGCGCAACAAGGCCATCGACGACTCCCTACGGCTTGACAGTCTGAACCGTAAGCACAAGAACAGCATCGAGGCACCTGTAACCTATTCGGCTGCTGACTCTATGACCTATGACGCCGAGACGAATACGGCGCATCTGTTCGGTTCGGCCAAGGTGGATTACGAGAACATGAACCTGGAGAGCGACCAGATATACATGAGCCTCGATTCTAATCAGGTGCATGCCACGGGTACGACCGACTCTACTGGCGTCGTCAAGGGGACACCGGTATTCAGAATGGGTAGCGACACCTACGAGAACGACACCATAGCCTTTAACTTCAAGACAAAGAAAGGTCTCATCAGCGGCGTATATACCCAGCAGGACGAGGGTTTCCTGACGTCCGAGCTGGCCAAGCGTGGTGCCAACGGAGAACTGTTCCTGCAGCACGGCCGTTACACTACTTGCGACGAGGACCACCCTGACTTCTATCTCGCTCTCTCGCGAGCCAAGGTCCGTCCAGGCAAGGACGTGGTGTTCGGCCCGGCTTATTTAGTGGTGGCCGACGTGCCGCTGCCCTTCGCCATTCCCTACGGCTTCTTCCCCTTCACCAAGAGCTACTCCAGCGGTTTCATCATGCCGACCTACGGCGACGAGACGTCACGCGGATTCTACCTGCGTGACGGCGGCTATTACTTCGCCATCAGCGACAAGATGGACCTGAAGCTCGTCGGCGAAATCTACACCAAGGGCTCGTGGGGTGTCACGGGAACCTCAAACTACAAGAAACGTTACAGGTATCACGGCTCGGTGCTGGTGAGCTACCTGAGCACCAAGACGGGCGACAAGAATATTGACGAAGAGAAGCGCACCAGTTTCAAGATTGTGTGGAACCACACGCAGGACCCCAAGGCCAACCCCTTCAGCACGCTGAGTGCAAAGGTGAACTTTGCTACGTCGGGCTATGAGAGCAGCAATCTCACCTCTATGTACAACCCGCAGGCACTGACACAGAGTACCCGAACGTCGTCAGTTTCCTATCAGACGCAGTTCTCCAGCATCGGCATGACGCTGGGTGCTACGTTCAACTTCGACCAGAACATGCGCGACTCCACCATTTCCGTCACCCTGCCGAGTCTGAACGTCGCCGTTTCACGCTTCTATCCCCTGAAGCGTAGGGGCAGCAGCGGCAAGCGCTGGTACGAGAGCATCTACATGCAGTATAAGGGTCAGTTGGAAAACTCTGTCAAGGCTCATGAGGACAAGATTCTGCACACCCGTCTGAACCGTGACTGGAAGAATGCCATCTACCACGAGGTGCCCATAGCGGCCAACTTCAATCTGTTCAACTACATCAACGTGACGCCTAACTTCACGTTCAAGGACCGTATGTACTTCAACCGTAGCAAGAAGTCATGGAACGAAAGCACCCAGACCGAGAAGGTTGACACCGTGACAGGCTTCTATAACGTCTATGACTGGAGCCTGAACATGAACCTGAACACCAAGCTCTACGGTATGTTCATTCCAAATCGCAAAATCTTCGGCGACAAGATTGTGGCCATCCGCCACGTCTTCTCCCCGTCTGTTACCTTCAGCTATGCGCCTAACTTCGGCACGTCGCGATACGGCTATTTCGACTATTACCAGAAGACCGATGCCGACGGTAATGTGTCGATGGTAGAGTATTCGCCCTACGAGGGCCAGCTGTTCAGCCCCCCGCTCAGCAAGTCGAGGACGGGAAGCGTCAGCTTCGACTTCTCTAATAATGTGGAGATGAAAATCAGGAGCGACAAGGACTCTACGGGATTCAAGAAAATCAGCCTCATCGACGAGTTGCGTCTGGGTATGTCGTATAACTTTGCCACCGAACGCCAGCCGCTGAGCCCGCTGTCAACGTCATTGCGACTCAAGCTCTCGAAGAGCTACACCCTCAACCTCTCCACGTCGTTCGCCAGCTATGTCTATGAGGCCGACTCCGTGGGAGCCACGCCTCGTGAGAGTGAGCGCGTCACTTACTGGCAGAAGGGTAAGTGGGGACGCTTCCAGCAGTTGTCCTACAACCTGGCCTACGAGCTCAACAACGAGAAGATAGCCAAGTTCTTCAAGTGGCTGCGTGGCGAGAAGGTCGAGGACGACAAGGAAAAGAAACCCCGTAGCCGTGAGGAGGACGATGAGGAATTCGGACTGGAGACCAACATCGATACCGACATGGAGCGTGCCAAGCATTCCGCCAAGCGCGAACCCTCTGACAAGGCTGAGACCGACGAAGACGGCTACATGGCCTTCAGCCTGCCCTGGTCCATGCACATCAGCTACGGTATCAGTGTCAGGGAGAACCGCTCCGGTAAGTTCAACTACAACACCATGCGTTATCCTTACTCCTGGTCTCAGACGCTCAACGTGAGCGGCAACATCCGCATATCCGACGGCTGGAACATTCAATACTCGTCAGGTTACGACTTCGACAACCACAAGATTACCATGACGCAGGTGTCGCTGTCGCGCGACCTCCATTGCTTCAACATGTCGTGTAATGTGGTGCTGGCACCCTATACCAGTTACAACTTCTCCTTCCGCTGTAACGCCGCCACGCTCACCGACGTGCTGAAATACGACAAGCGCAGCAGCTACTCTAACGCCGTGCAGTGGTACTAATTCCTAATTAAAAAGTATGGCAGAACTGCAACCAATGATAGTTGACTTGGCGCTCATGCTGGTGGTAGCCGGCATCGTGACGCTCATTTTCAAGAAACTCAAGCAGCCTCTCGTGTTAGGCTATATCGTGGCGGGATTCCTCGTGTCGCCCCACATGCCCTATACCGCTTCGGTAGCCGATATATCCAACATCCACCTTTGGGCTGACATTGGTGTCATGTTCCTGCTGTTCTCCTTAGGTCTTGACTTCTCGTTCAAGAAGATACTCAAGATGGGCATCTCGCCCGTCATCTCCACCGTCAGCATCATCTTTGCCATGTCCTTGCTGGGCGTGGTGGCCGGCCATACTTTCGGGTGGTCGCGCATGGACTGCATTTTCCTCGGCGGAATGCTGGCCATGTCTTCTACTACTATTATATATAAGGCCTTCGACGACTTAGGCCTGCGGCAGCAGAAGTTTGCCAGCATGGTCATGAGCGTGCTCATTCTCGAGGATATCCTCGCCATCGTCATGATGGTGCTGCTCTCGGCCATAGCCAGCGGCAATAATCCTGACGGCGGTCAGATGCTGGGCTCCGTCTTGAAGATCGTCTTCTTCCTCGTGCTCTGGCTCGTGGTGGGCATCTTTGCCGTTCCCCTTTTCCTTCGCAAGGTGCGTCTGCTGGTCAACAACGAGGTGCTGCTCGTTGTCTCGCTCGGCCTCTGCTGTGCCATGGCGGTGTTCTCGTCCAAGGTGGGCTTTTCGTCGGCTTTCGGCGCGTTCATCATGGGTAGCATCCTGGCAGAGACCGTTGAGGCAGAGCGTATAGAGAAACTGGTCGAGCCGGTGAAGAACCTCTTCGGTGCCATTTTCTTCGTGTCAGTAGGCATGCTGGTTGACCCCAACATCCTTGTCAGCTATGCGTTGCCCATTGCCGCCCTCGTGCTCACCATCCTCATTGGTCAGAGCATCTTCGGCTCCATAGCCTTCATGCTCGGTGGCGAGTCGCTCAAGTCGGCCATCCGTTGCGGCTTCTCCATGGCGCAGATTGGTGAGTTCTCGTTCATCATCGCCTCGTTGGGCCTCTCCTTAGGTGTCATCAGCGATTTCCTCTATCCCGTAGTGGTGGCCGTGTCGGTCATCACCACGTTCCTCACCCCTTACATGATTCGTCTCTCCGTGCCTGCTTCGGCAGCCCTTGAGCGCCATCTGCCCACGCGCCTCATTCGTGTGCTTAACTATTTCTCCCTCAGCCAGTCGAAGACCGGCACTACCAACAAGTGGAAGGGCCTACTGGTGCCCATGGGACTCAACACGCTGGTCTATTCCATTCTGTCCATGGCCGTTGTCTTCGTCATGTTTACCTTCGTGTTGCCCCTCATGCAGCACTTGTCCCCGTGGAGCAAGTTCGAGTGGGTGGGTAATGCCATCACGGGTCTGCTTACCATTCTCTTCATCTCGCCGTTCCTCCGCGCAATGGTCATGAAGAAGAATCGCAGCGAGGAGTTCAAGGCCCTGTGGAAGGAGAACGGGCGCAACCGCTTCCCGCTCTTGTTCACCATCTTAGTGCGTGCCCTGTTGGCAGTGGCCTTCGTGTTCTACATCTGTCACTATCTGAGTGACTTCGGTCCGGCCATCCTCTTTACGCTGGGCATCGGTCTGGTGCTGCTCATGGTGTTCTCGCGCCGCATCAAGCATAACAGCATCATGCTCGAACGGCTGTTCATCAACAACCTGCGTTCACGCGACATTGCCGCACAGGTCAGCGGACGTAAGCGTCCGCTCTACGAGGGGCGCCTGTTAGACCGCGATATCCACATGGCTGATTTCGACATCCCCATGGACACCCGCTGGATGGGCCACACCCTGCGCCAGCTGGAGTGGGGCACTAAGTATGGTGTCCACATCAGCAGCATTCTGCGTGCCAACCACCGTCTGAACATCCCCGATGGCGACTACCTCATTTTCCCGGGTGACAAAGTGCAGGCCATTGGCACCGACGCGCAGCTGGCCGCCTTTGGCAATGCGGTTCAGAAGGAGGTGTTTGGCGTTGACCCGTACTTCGAGCAGCGTGAAATGAAGCTCCACCAGCTGGTGCTCAGTCCTAACAGCCCCTTCGTCGGCAAGACCATAGTCAACAGCGGCATCCGTTCCGTTTACAGCTGCATGGTGGTAGGCATCGAGGAGGGCGAGGAGAACCTCACCCCCGTTAAGCCCACCCGCAAGTTCCGTGTCGGTGACATCCTCTGGGTAGTGGGCGAACAGGAAAGCATCAATGCCCTGCTCGAGGCATAAGAAAATGCATGGCTTTGTCCTGACTTCGGTGATGCGTCACCCTGTCTTTTGATGAGACAACCGAGCCAAGATACTCCTTTTTAGAACGAACCCTACAATGATCTTACGTTTCGACGACAGAGAACCGTAATATTATCGAGGGCGAGCAGTATTATCGTTCCCAAAGAGGTTACTCCTAACCCGATTGTATCGGATGCCCTTTGCTAACTGGTGTTTCGGAG
>CACZDV010000079.1 GCA_902780025.1 uncultured Prevotellaceae bacterium | reverse complement strand
TGGAGAGTGTCAGTAAGTCAAAGAACGCCGTCGGCGCTTCTTCGCGGTCACGTCTGCATCCAAGAATCTCATTCCTTCAGGGGTGAGAGTATGTCAAAAGACCGTCATCGAGGACGGTGTCGCCTGTGAGATTGCACTGGTGGACGTCAAGTGGAAGCATGGCGAGAACTTCATCTCTATACACATTCTGGCCGTGCAACGGTCGGAGGACTGGGCGACGGTGCGTCGATATATCTTCGACGCCTACAAGCAGGAGTTCAAGGCGTGGGAGTGTGAAGACAATCCAGATCTCAAGGTGGAGTTCTACGAGCTCCAGGATATGCTGAACGTAATATTCTATTTTGAGTGCAAGTAACCTACTGCCCCGCACGGCCTGTGAACCTACCTGCTGAAAGGATGCGGGGTACTATACTAAATTTCATAACTGTAAATTTTGAGATGTGACGGACTGCTGCGTCGGGATGACGCGGCGGTCCTTTTTTAGGTGGAAAATAAATGTTAAAAACATACGCTTATGACGACGAAACAGATTATGATGGCGCTGCGAGACAACAAGTGCGTGGCGCTCAGGGACGAGCCGTGGCAGTGGATACGCCGCGACCTGTTCGGCGACTTGGTGGTGGTCGATGTCCGCCACAGTGACGAGCCTGTAAGAAAGGCTACCCTCTCAGACAAGCGACAAGCTACTATACAAGGCACGACGATGCCGGTTAAGAGGCATAACCCATAAAACATATACGACTATGGAAGAGGAAGTATTCAACAAACGTATTGCCATGGCGATGCTGCGGCAGTGCGCATTGGTATGGGAGTATTGTGTCAGCTGTCACCAGCCCTATCTTGATGCAAAGTTCCGTCTGGCTGACGTGAAGTGCGGAGCCTACGGCAAGAAAACCAATCGCCAGAAGAGCAAGATTGGGATGATTGATGTGGACGTGGAGCATCCGAAATGGGAAGGCACGTTCCGCCTGAAGGTGGGACAGATTGAGGGTGTGACACTGAACTATGACAACTCTGTCAAGCTGACGGTGGACGACTTTAGTTGCTCCTATATGTTGGAGCATGTGTTTGAGATAGCCTACGGCTTCTGTTCGAGTGTAGGATGTCTGAGTCTTGTCAACAAGATGGTATTCGGATTCGAAGGCGGCGAGCGGTATGCTATCCTGCCGGATTGCAATCCGGCAAAGAAGTCTGCGAAGAAGAAGGCTGATGTAAGATGTAAGAAGGCTGATGTGAAACATCAGACGTCATCCGTCAGCCATCAGACATCTAACGAGCTGACGCTGGCGGAAAGGCTAAGGCAGGCGCTGCTGGCACGGCTGGCGGCGTGAGAGACATTAAACGAAGTAACATAACATCAAAACGAAGAAGATTATGGAAACCCCAGAGATGATTAACAACAAGAAGACACGCCGCTACAAGGCAGGAGACGTGGTAGTGATGGAATATTCAGGCGACGGCAAGCCGTGCGACAAGGCAATGGCTATCTTGCTGACCTCCTTCACCGTCAAGGACGGTTATGTCCAGGACGGAGAGTTCAGGACGATGTATGCCATCGACACGAACAAGGAGCAGTTCCTGCCTTCAGGACCTATCGCCACCAGAGGCGTGGAGTGCAATATAGCCAAGGCCACGCCAAAACTGAAGGCGTGGTTCTTCGAGCAGATCGTGAAGCATTGCCAGAAGCCTGCGGAGACGGAGAGTCACGAGCCGGAGAAGGTGTATGTGTTCACGGCAGAGCAGGCATGGTACGGCGATACGGCAGACGTCATCGTCAAGGCGTTCCGCACAAGGGAGGCGGCACGGGAGTTTAAGCACAAGTTCATCCATGAACCCGTGGATGGTGAGAGCATCGTGGACTATGTGAAGCGCAAAGACTGGTACGTGGAAATGGACGAGCCCGACCTGTACAGGGCATGTGAGGACGGACGCTATCCCACCGACCATATTGAGATAACAATCACGGAGTGTAACATCGAATAAAACGATTACGGCTATGGAAATAACAAGAGAACACTGGCAAATCCAGTACGGACTAAAGGACGATGATTGCACGAGAGTTGATGTTGTTTGCAGCAAGGACGATCTTCCTGTCATCTGCGGAGCGCTTGTGCGCTATGACGAACAAAAAAGAGGCAGGTCGATTGCCTGTGCTGCCTACAAGGGTGGCGGTGCGTCTTTCTGTAGGATGCCCGACTATCTCTATTGTGATTGCATGTAAAACATTTACGACTGCGAATAAACAGATTACGACTATGGCAAAGAAGAACCATAACGAGATGGAGATCCTTGTGGCGTATGACTACGAGGACGGAAGCTGTAATAATCTGGCTACTATGAAGGCCAGCGACTGGAACGGCTCGAAGAAGGAAGCCATGCACAAGTTCCTGATGGAACACTACGATGCGTGGCTCGACGGCTGCGACGATGAAGAGCGCAGCAAGTATCTGGAGGAGATCAAGGAGGCTGCCGACAGGCTGGCCGTCGGTTCTTCTGCCGACTGCTGCGGTGACAACCTGTATTGGGAAACGGTAACAAACATCTAAAACGATTACGACTATGAACAAGCAAGAAATCATCAAGAGACTGACAGACCTGTTAGCAACTATTAGCGGCTACTATTTCAAGGGCCGTTTAGAGGGATGCAGACCCTGGGTACATGAACACAGCGACAGTGGCGCCTCTATTAGCATCGACCTGTATAACTTCTGCGGCGACGGCGAGCCGGTATGCGGCGGACTGAAACCCTGCACTATCACCTACGACGATGGTAGTCAGGATAGCGGACATCTGTTCTGTATGATCTATGATCCAGACGATGTGACTCCGCTGACGTTCCTGTTCACACCAGAAGACGATAGTGACGACATGGAGATAGACCCTGAAGACCTGTCCGACGAGGTGCTGCAGAATGTCCTGACGTGGCTGGAGGCGGAGTGGGAGAGCAATGCCAAGCAGGAGGCCAAGCCCGACCCCAAGCAGATGAAGGCGCTGATGGACCGCTGGGCAGGCTTCTGCTACAATCATCCGCCCTACGAAGATGTGATACTCTGGATGGTTGGCGGCTCGAAGAAACACTACCTCTACCAGCACTTCTGCTCGAAGTTTTCTCATCTGTGCGACGTCTGCCATAACGACACGATGTTAGCATGGATCAAGTTCTACCGTGAGCTGGACGACCAGTGGGCAGAACGACTGATGGAGTATGTTTATTGTGAATGGAAAAAGTAAAACACTAACGGATATGGAAGCAAGAAAATTCTGGTGCCATTATATTGGCAGGGACGGCAATACGCCGAAGAGACGTAGTATTGAACTGAAGCCTATTGGCGAGCTGGTGCCTGCACTCGACGGGGTGGGCACTACGCCGCTATGGTATGATCGTGAAGAGGAGCAGAGCTATTCGAGGACGTATGTGTACTACTGGCTGTATGCCCAGCTGAGCGACAAGGTGGCGGTGACGGTGCAGCGCCGCATAAGCGATGCGGACTTGGAGATGCTTCGACAGACGGACGAGGTCATCGAGCAGCGTGCCACGAACGTATGGACGGAGGACATCGAGCGTTGTACTACCGACGAGGCACGCAAGCGGATGATGGAGAACAAGCGGTCGTGGATAGAGAGCACGACAGCGAACCGTGACCGCTATTTCGAGCGGTTGAAGATGCTGTGTAGCTTCGACGAGCTGCTGCTGACGGGCGACCACTGGATCAGCAACGCCTGTCTGCGGGCTTTCACGGAAGCGGAGTCGCCTATCTATCCCGTGCTGCAGGCCCTGCGTGAACAGAAGTTGGCGGAGCGTGAGGCCCGTAAGCGTGAGCGTGAGAAGGAATACAAGCAGCACTTGGAGGAGGAAGCCAAGAAGAAGATGGAGGAAGACCGCAAGGAGCGTGAGCGACTGGTGGAGGAAGCCACGAAGTTCCGCGACGGCAAGAGCATCAGCGGCAGCGACGTGGTGGAGCTGTGCCGCCGTTGCAGTATCGACATCCATCTGCGCACGGTGCATAACCTGCAGCAGGTCATCGTGAACATCAACGGCAAGGAAGTCACCTGTCAGTACTACCGCACTCGTGGCAAGCGCCGCCCGCAACTGGACGGCTGCTATGTGGTGGCCGCCAAGCTCTACCACCACCTGCAAGAGCACTATGATGAGCTGGTGAACTATATGAAGGAATGCAATAAGGCAGCATAACTTAAAGCGATAAAGCTATGAAAATTGAAACAAAGTACAGCATCGGGGACAAGGTGGTCTTCGATGAGAACAGGGTGGGTGAGATTGTCGGTTTTGAAATCAACAATACGCTGAAGGAGCCGGACTATAAGAAGCCCTACTATCCGCAGTATGAGAACAATACCGAAGTGCGCTACCAGATTAAGCCCATCGACCAGAAGGGTGACCTGTATGGCAGCATGCGCGAGGAGAGTACACTGATATTGATTAAAGACTAAAACGAAACGACTATGACGAACAAAGAGAAGGCATCACAGGTGCTACGGTATATGGAGGATGAGCTGGACCAGCATACCATCATCCAACTGCTGAACCCCTACCTGAAGGACGAGGATCTGGCTGGCATCTATGACAGTCTGGTAAGCGACGGCGCGTTCCCGGAGGACGGGTATTGTATGTGACTTTTCGCTGAGAAATGTTGCGGATATGAAAAATAATCCGTATATTCGCAGCGTGAAACTTCTAAACGAAAGATTATGGAACAGAGAATGAACAGCGGACCATGTCACTGCGGAGTAGCGCAGGTGATTGGTTCCATTAACTTTGAAGAGGATGAAGAAACAAGAAAGTTCTTTACTGACAGCAACGGCGTTCATCACACCGTCGTGTTTACAGATCCTAACACAGGTAAGCGTCGCTTCGGCGGATAATGAACACGGCCCTGCTGATGCTATTGCGTTGTGGGACACTGGTGCGGAGTCGTGCGGCATATCAAAGAAGCTGGTTGAACGGCTCGGTTTGAAGCCACTCAAATGGAAGAAGGTTGTCCGCTATGCTGATGGGACTGTACGAGAAGAGAACGTCTATCTGGTTAGCTTCTTCTTTCCCCCCAACGGCTATAAGGCTACGCTCTACGCTTTTGAATTTGGCGATGCTGCGCAAGACGTGATAATCGGCATGGAAATCATTAGGCATGGGCGATTTAAGATAGAGCCTATGTCTGACGGAAACGCACGTTTCATGTTCACACTATAACTCTTAGAAGATTTTTATATATCACGGTACCCTATGCTACAACAGCATGGGGTGCTTTGTTTTATGCCTATAACTTAACGACGAAAAATTTACGATTATGGCAAACTTTAAAAAACTTATCGGGCTTGACATACAGGAAGCCCGCAAGAAGATTGGCTACTGGTGGGTTGGCACAGGCCCGTATTGGCCTAAATACGCGTTCGAGCGTTCAGCCGGTGCAAGGCTGGAGTTGACTACCAACAATGAGAATGTGGTTGTTCAGGAATGGCACAACCACATGGCAGAGATTTATACAAAGGACGAAGAATATTAACTAAAAACGAGATACGACTATGGCAAAGCTATTACTGAATGAGTGCAAGGATGTTAAGGGTACGTGGTACGCTCCTGAGAAATGGCTGGAAGAGCAGCGCGACGTGAAGCGTGCGGAGCTGTGGAACACCACCAGCAGCGC
>CACZDV010000078.1 GCA_902780025.1 uncultured Prevotellaceae bacterium | reverse complement strand
AATGTTTCGCTATTACATACTATTGATATTTACATATTATATATATTATATATAATATATATACTATGTAAATATTTAAATACAAATATTGATAATTCCTGATATGATAATAGAAAAACGAAAATGCAACGTGCAACATGCAACATTGCAACGTTCGCTGTGTCTATTTAATCCCCCTCTCATTAAGAGCCTTGGCATAGCGGGCGGCATTGCGCAGGTGCTCGGCATAGCTGACAGCGAAGTTATGAGTGCCCGAGAAGTCCTCCTTGGCACACATATAGAGGTAGTCGTGACGGACGTAGTCGAGCACGGCGTCGATGCCCTTCACGGAGGCTATCTTGATGGGGCCAGGGGGCAGGCCCGTATTGCGGTACGTGTTGTAGGGACTGTCGAAGAAGAGCATGTCGTGGTAGATGCGCTTCAGGGCGAAGTTCTTCAAGGCGAACTTCACCGTCGGGTCGGCCTGCAGGGGCATCTCCTTGCGCAGGCGGTTCAGATACATACCGGCTATCATCGGCTTCTCAGCGTTGTTGGCCGTTTCCTCGTCGATGATGCTGGCCAGCGTACACACCTCGTCGGGCGAGAGTCCGGCGGCTTCGGCCTTCATCAGTCGGTTGCTGTCCCAGAAAGCCTTGTGCTCCCTGACCATACGCTCCATGAAACGGTCGAGCGTGGTGTTCCAGTACACCTCGTAGGTGTTGGGAATGAACAGCGCGGCTATAGTGCTGGTATCATATCCCCAGCGGCGGCAGAATTCATCGTCGATGAGTGCCGATGCTATCTCTACGGAGTCCATCATCAGCTTGCGGCTGAGGGCTCCTGCCAAGCGCTCCATCGTCCGCGACTCAGGAATGGTCAGCTTGACGGCCTGCTGCTGTCCGTTCTTCATCTTGCGCATGAAGTGCCACGTGCTCTCACCTGGCTCGATGGCAAAGCGGCCCGTTCGTGGCTGCTTGCCGTATTCCGTGTGGCGTATCAGGGTGCCGAAGCCCGTCAGGCCGTGTTCTGTAGCCACGGGGCGCAACTTGGTCAGCACGGAGTCGATGGTGTCGTCATCGTCAACATACACATACTGCGTCTCCTTCGTGTCAGAGAAGTCCGTCAGGAAGAAATAGTAGCCCAGCGCCACGATGCCCACCAGGCATACGGCGGCGGCCACTAACAGATATTTGGGTTTCAATGCGTTCTTATTCATACCTTTTTAATGAAAATCGATGCAAAGTTACGAAATATTTTGTAATTCGTCATTCGTAATTCGTAATTTTTTTGTATCTTTGCGCTGAATAACAATGGAAGACAATGAAACTGAAGTTCACAATACCATACGCAACCCAGTGGGGAGAGGCACTCCACGTAGCACTCTGCTACCACAGTCAGGACGGCACCCAGCGTACGCAGAACCTGCTGATGCAGACGCAGGACGGACAGCTGTGGACGCTGGAGACGGCGGTCGTCGAGAGCCGCCAGCACCCCGTCAGCGCCATCACATACTGCTATCAGGTGGAGGACGGTGACGGGCGGGTACTGCGCCGAGAGTGGGCACAGGTGCCGCGTACCTATTGGTTCGACTCGTCGAAGAACTACGTATTCGACGACCAGTGGCGCGACCTGCCGCTCTGTGCCCACCTCTATAGCAACGCCGTTGAGACCACCCGCATGGCTCCTCATGGTGAACAGGTGGAAGCCCGCCGGCTGCCCCTTTATCGGCGCACGGCGCTCTTCCGCGTCTCAGCACCGCAGCTGGAGGCCGGACAGTCGCTGGCCCTGCTGGGCAGCCATCCCGCCATGGGCAGTTGGAGCACGGCCCGCTACCTACGCATGGAGTACATCGGCCGTCACGAGTGGATGCTCTCCGTCAATCTGGACGCCGTCCAGCTGCCTATAGAATATAAATATGTGGTGGTCGGCGACCAGAACCACGAGTTGCTGGCCTGGGAGGAGGGCGACAACCGCCAGCTGACCGAGCCGCTGGCCGACGGCGAGGTGCGTGTGCTCTATGGTGGCATGCTCCATCTGAAGGAACGGACGTGGCGGGCGGCAGGCGTCGTCGTACCCGTCTTCTCGCTGCGTAGTGAGCATAGCTGTGGTGTGGGCGACTTCGGCGACCTCCGCCGGTTCATAGACTGGGCTGTGGCAACGGGCATGAAGGTCATCCAACTGCTGCCCGTCAACGACACTACCACCGACGGCCGTTGGCACGACTCCTATCCTTATAACATCACCTCCTGCTTTGCGCTGCATCCCCATTACCTCGACCTCGAGCAGTTAGGCCCGCTGAAGGATAAGCAGAAGATGACCGCCTACCGCCGTCAGCAGCGAGAACTTAACGCCCTGCCGTATAGCGACTATGAGGCCGTTGACCGCGTCAAGCGCGACTACGTTGCCGACGTCTTCGCCGAGCGTGGTGAGCAGTTGTTGGCCACGAAGGAGTTCAAGGCGTGGTTCGACGAGAATAAATGGTGGTTGGAGGCCTTTTCCCTTCACCCTTCACCCTTCACCCTTCACCAAATCTATTTCCTCCAGTATAATCTGCACCTCCAGTTGAAGGCCGTCGCCGACTACGCCCGTTCCAAAGGCATCGTGCTGAAGGGCGACGTGCCCATCGGCGTCAGCCGCGACAGCGTGGAGGTCAAGACGCATCCCGAGTTCTTCCATCTTGACTGCTCGACGGGTGCGGCCCCCGATGCTTTCTCCGCCTTGGGACAGAACTGGGGATTCCCCACCTATAATTGGGAACCACTCACCCTTCAACCATCACCCTTCACCATCACCGACTGGTTCCGCCGCCGCTACCGCTGGATGGAGCAGTACTTCGATGCCATCCGCATCGACCACGTTCTGGGCTACTTCCGTATCTGGGAGATTCCCGACGATGCTGTCTATGGCATCCTGGGACACTTCTCGCCCTCGCTGCCGATGACTGTCGGCGAGATTGAGTACTTCGGACTCTCGTTCCGCAAGTCCACCTTCACGCAGCCCTTCATCAACGACCGTGTGCTGGAACGGCTCTTCGGTATGCATACCCAGTATGTGCGCGAAAATTTCCTGACCGTCAAGGCTTACGGGCTCTACAACCTCAAGCCGGACTACGACACCCAGCGCAAGGTCATGAACGCCTTCGACGGCATGGGCGACGAGACCAGCCTCTGGATTCGCGACGGTCTGCTGCGGCTGGTTGCCAATGTGCTCTTCGTTGAGGACCCGCGACAGCCCGATATGTACCATCCGCGCATCAATGCTTGGCAGGAACCCGTCTACGAGGCTCTTGGCAGCGACGAGAAGGAGGCCTACATGCGCCTTTATAATAACTACTTCTACCAGCGTCACTCCATGTTCTGGGGCGACGTGGCCATGCACCGCCTGACCGACACTCTGCAGGACACTCGAATGCTGGTCTGTGCCGAAGACCTCGGCATGCTGCCCGACTGCGTCAGTCCCGTGCTCGATGCCCTCCGCATCTTGACCCTCGAGATTCAGAGCATGCCCAAGCAGACGGGCTATGAGTTCAGTCATCTCGATGCCAACCCCTACCGCTCGGTCTGCACCTTCGCCACCCACGACATGTCGCCATTGCGGCTGTGGTGGGAGGAGAGTCCTGAACGTACACAGCGCTACTATGTCACCATGCTCCAGAAGCAGGGACGGGCACCGGAGCACTTACCTGCCCATCTGGCTGAGGAAATCATTGCCCGCCACCTCTACTGCCCCTCCATGCTCTGCCTGCTCTCCTTGCAGGACTGGCTGGCGATGGACGGCGAGCTGCGCCGCAAGAACCCCCGCGAGGAGCGCATCAACGTGCCCAGCGACCCCTACAACCGCTGGCAATGGCGTATGCACCTGACCATCGAACAGCTGCTGGCTGCCGACCGCTATAATAATAAGGTGAAAACCATGATTACCCGCAGCAAGCGATGACAAAAACAGGGAAAAAGCAACTTTTTCTTGATGAATGTGCTGATTGTTGGAAAAAAATCGTACCTTTGCGGAGAAATAACTAATAATTATGAAGAAATCATTAATGACAATGGCTTTGGCAGTACTGACACTGGCTGCCAATGCTCAAGAGAAGACCACGAAGTGGTATGACAATTTGAAGTTCAGTGGATACGGTATGGTGCAGTATCAGGCCAGTGACCAGGAGGGTGCCGAGAACAACGGCTTTAACCTCAGGTTGGTACGTATGGCGTTGGAAGGACGTGCGCATAAGGATTTCTACTGGAAAGCCCAGATGCAGATAAACGGTAATACCTATGATCCGGATAAGTCGAAGACGGACATCAGGTTGGTTGACCTCTTCGGCGAATGGCAGAAGTATGAGTTCTTCAAGGTGAAGGCAGGTCAGTTCAAACGTCCCTTCACTTTCGAGAATCCCATGCACCCCATTACGCAGGGCTTCATGTCTTATTCGCAGAATGTGACGAAGTTGGCTGGATTCTCCGACCGTACAGGCGAGCATGGCTCGAATGGCCGCGACATCGGTCTCCAGGTACAGGGCGACTTCCTGAAGAATGATAACGGTCGCAATCTGTTGCACTATCAGGTGGGCGTCTTCAACGGCGAAGGCATCAACCAGAAGGATAGGGACAATCGAAAGGACATTATCGGCGGCCTCTGGGTAGTGCCTGTCAAGGGCCTGCGTATCGGTGCCTTCGGGTGGACGGGAAGCCGGGCTGCCGTCGGCGAGAAGAATCGATATGCCTTCTCCGGCGAATATGCCAAGGACGACTGGACCTTCCGCACGGAATACATTCACAGCCAGGGATGGAATAGTGGCTTTACAAGCGACAAGGCCGACGGTATCTATGCCCTCTGCATCGCACCTGTCCAGAAGAACAAATTCCATGTCAAGGCTCGTTATGACCTCTACCGTGAGGCAAAGGAGTGGGGACGTTCGAAGACGCTCTACGAAGTGGGTGCCGACTACGTGTTCACCAACAATCTGCAGGTCAACCTGGAGTATGCCCGCGTCAACGACCGCACGGCTGCTAACCATGATTATAATATGGTGGACCTTGAATTGGATTTCCGTTTTTAAAATGACAGTTTAATTTTATTAGCATGAATATGGATTACGAGGAATTTACAAATGTGGCATCAAGGGAGCGCGAGCTTGAAATGTCGGCGGCCTTCCCTGTCTTGATGCGAAAGGTATATCTGTGGATGACACTTGCCTTGGTTATAACAGGCTTTACTGCTTATTATGTGGCATCAAGCGAAACTTTACTGACGGCGATTGTGACAAACCAGATTCTGTTCTGGGGACTGCTGATTGCTGAAATAGGATTGGTAATTGGACTGAGTGCCGCCATCAACAAACTGTCGCTGACGACGGCTACGCTGATGTTCGTCCTTTATTCGGTCATCAATGGCGCAACAATGTCATTCATCTTCCTGGTGTATACGGCGTCCAGCATCACAAATGTGTTCTTTATCACGGCAGGAACCTTTGCGGTAATGGCGCTCTTTGGCTATTTCACCAAGACAGACCTCACCTCATTAGGTAAGATACTGGTGATGGCACTCATCGGCATCATCATTGCTACCATCGTCAATATCTTTACCAAGAGCGCTGGCTTTGCCATGATACTCAACTATCTTGGCGTCCTTGTGTTCGTGGGACTGATTGCCTATGATTCACAGAAGATCAAGCACATGCTCCTGGCGGCCCCGGATGCTGGTGAAGGAGCCCAGAAAGTTGCACTCCTTGGTGCGCTCTCGTTGTATCTCGACTTTATCAATCTGTTTATCTATCTCTTGCGCATTTTCGGCTCAAGGAGAGACTGATTGAACATCATTTTTCGCTTAAATTGCCTACGCCCTATAATATATAATAAGGTGTAGGCAATTCATTTTGTAAACAATCGCGAAAACTTTCATTATTTTTGAAAAATAGTTGCCGAAATATTTGGCAGGTTTATGAAAAGTGTGTACCTTTGCATCCGCTTTCGCCCAAAAACTTGGGTGTGAGGCGATGAAGAAAGAGTTCTTTGAAAGATTTCCATAAACAGACAAGTAG
>CACZDV010000077.1 GCA_902780025.1 uncultured Prevotellaceae bacterium | reverse complement strand
TGATACACCCACCTATACAATAGGACTTAACGTGGAATTCTAAAGATGAAAAAGATACAAAACATATTGGCAACCCTTCTCACAGGGTTCTTTGCCACCCTCTTCATTTCGTGTGGTGATTTCTTGGAAGAATATTCGCAAGACACCGACTATGTGCGCACATGGAAAGACCTCGACGAACTGCTGATAGGCGACTGCTATCTTCCGGTCGAAGCATCCCATTATCTGAGCTACACCTCCAATGTCGGTTCTTGGATCCATCTGTTAGGCGACGAAGTGCAGGAATCACAGACAGGCTACACCACCCAATACGCCTCAGGAGACTACCGTGCCAATTCCTTTGGTTACTTCACTTGGCAACAACGCGTGGGGCAGAACGAGTCCTACACCGACTATTACACCGAAAACGGCACATGGACAAAGATATACTACTGCATCAACGTCGCCAACAACATCCTCTCCTCCGTCAACGATGTTCCTTGTGTGACCGAAGTGGAACAACAAGGCGTTCACAAAGTGAAGGGCGAAGCCCATTTCCTTCGTGCCTACTACTATTTCTGGTTGGCAAACCTCTACGGAAAACCCTACAATGCAGCCACGGCAGAGACCGACCTTTGCGTTCCGCTCAAGACCAGCGATGTGGTCGAAGACAAAAAGTTCACCCGTCAGACCGTGGCAGAAGTCTATCGTCAGGTACTTGCCGACCTCTCAGCAGCCGAGTCCGAACTGAAACAAGTGAAGACCCCCAAACTCAGCATCTATCGGGCGGACTCCACCGCCTGCCACCTGCTCCAGAGCCGTGTCTATCTCTATATGCAGCAGTGGGATAAGGCATCCCTCTATGCCAAGAAAGTGATGGCTGCACATCCAGCTCTGACCAATCTGAACACCGCCACAGGCAAGTTCTTGGTGAAAGACAATGCCGAAAACATCTTCTCCATGGGCGGCAACGATGTTCACCGAATCTTCAACTACATCTGCCAGTCCTATTCCGTCAGCAAAGAACTCTACGATGCCTACAGCAGCAACGACCTTCGCAAGTCTCAGTGGTACTGGAAAAAAGGTCAGTTTATAGGGCCTGTACGAGTGACAGTGAACAACCTCTACACCTCTTACGACGCCACCAATGGAAGCTACTATGAACGGGCATACTCCGAGAACGGGCAACAAGAAGAAGTCTCAGGGCAGTTCCTGATGCGTTCAGCAGAAGCCTACCTGAATGAAGCAGAGGCAGAAGCCTATCTGGGACATGATGAAGAGGCAAGACGGGTGCTCAACCTCCTGCGCGCCAACCGTTTCTCCGCCTCGTCCAATAACGAAGTGACAGCATCAGGTGCAGAACTCATCACCTCCATCCGCAACGAGCGTCGTCGCGAACTCGCACTCGAAGGACATCGCTGGTTCGACCTGCGCCGTTATATGGTGTGCGGCGTTCAGCCCGAGAGCCATGCCATCACCCACGAGTGGACCTACTACTCATCCCACACCTCCACCACCATGATTGAGCGTCGTCGCTTCGTGTTGGAGGCAAACGATGATGCCTACACCCTTCCCATCCCTCAGGAAGTACTCAATTTCAATACAGGAATGCCAAACAATGCGCGTCCATGGCGCGAATACACCGTTGTACAATGAAAAAGATCTATTATATCCTATTGATGTCTGCGTCAGTGATGGCGGTCTCATGTTCCGAAGATGACGTGACCCCACATTTGAAAGACACCACGCTCGCCTTTCTCCCCGCTGCTGACGACACCAGCGAAGAGGCGCAACTGCGCCGTGACTTCTATCGTGAATACGGCTCCTTCTTGCTCTTCAACGACACGCTTCAGCATGAGGCATTGGGCAAGGATGTGAATGGCGACACACACTACTTCACCGAAGTGCTCGACTTGAACTATCAGGTAGGCATGAGCACCACCTCCAACGAGAAGTTCCGCTACACCCTCCTGTCCGGTCTCGACCAGAAACGTGTCGCCGTACAGTACGTCAAAGACTACCTTTTAGTGCATCTGACAGGCAAGTTGAAACCCTATTCCTGGCTGTTGGTCGATAAGATTCAACGCGAGTATAGCGGTTCGTTCTCTTCTCCCAACGTGGCAGCAGGTGAACGCTCCATTGCATTGGCATGCAACATGTTGCCCCGACTGACCGATGCCCAGAAAGAGCAGTACGCCTCTCAAGTGATGAACACTATCATTGCCAAATTGGCAATCGACAATGCCGCAGCCTTCAATGCATTCCTGCAAGTGAGCGCGGCATACTACGATAGCGGGTTCACCGCCCCGTCTGCCAATGCCGAAAACACCGCACAGTTGAACAAGCTGGGTTTCATTTGTCGGGGAACCGACGATTTCAAGCAGGAAGTCAATGGGCTATGCCCCAACCAAGAGCAAGACATCAAGGCATATTCCCGTTTGGTTGTTTCCAACACAGCAGAGACTTTAGCCGCCAAGTATGCCGACTATCCTCTTGTGCTGGAGAAGAGTGAACTGATGCGTAAAACTCTAAAAACATTAGGTTATGTGGAATAAAGCAACATCTTATATCCTCCTCCTCTGTGTGGCATTCCTCGCAGGATGCTCCGACGATGACAGCGTCAGCGTGGAACAGCCCTCAGCACAGGGAACCTTCGTCGATGCACGTGATGGGAAAGAATACCACTACATTCATGTAGGAGGCTTGGATTGGTCAGTGGAAAACTTGGCATACGACTTAGGCAATCAAGACCTTGCACGTGTCTATCAGAGCGAGGAAGCCCATGATAAAGGAATCTATTCCTTAGACTATCTCGACAAGTACGGTATGCTCTACACCTACGATGGGGCAGTGCAGGCAGTCCCCGACGGCTGGCGCCTTCCCACCGATGCCGATTGGGCAGCCCTCGAAGCCTCCCACGGCTATCTGAACGAAGCCTTTAGCCTCCTCTATGGCGGCTACTACACCAAGAACACGGCAGCAACCGCCTACAACGGCAGCCGTTTCATGGGCACCTGGGCATACTTCTGGACAGCCACCAGCGATGACGCCAAGACAGGTGAGTACTATTTCGCACGCAAGAAGTTCTACGGTACTCAGCATCTGGAACGCCTGAGCATAGAACCCACAGCCTATTTCCTCAATGTGAGGTTCGTACGCTAACCCACACATCACAGGTATGCATCGGGTTCTGACCATACTTTTGTCGCTCTTTCTGTCATTGTCTGTGCAGGCTCAGACAGAAAAGGCAGACAGTGCCGAAACCGCACTTCCGGTCGATGTGTCAGCCTACTATGTGGAGGTCACCCCAGGCAGTACCCTCGCCTCGGTGTTTGGTCATGCAGCCATCCGCATGTCGTGTCCCTCAGCAGGGTTAGACTACTGCTTCACCATCAAGACCCCCGAAATCAACGACGAGTTCTTTGACATCCTCTTTGGACATCTGCGTGTGGGATTAGTGCCAGAGCAGACCTCCCAGTTCCGCGCCGATTACCTGCAACAGGGCAGGGGCATCACCGAATACCGTCTCGCCCTGACCCTTGACGAAACACGTCAACTGTGGCAGACGCTCGACGGGCAAGTGGCACGAGGACTGTATTGGGACATGGATTATGTCAACAACGGCTGCACCCAAGTCATCTTCGAGGGACTCTACGATTTGATGCGTCAGCGTCCCGCATTGAAAGTGGACGATGTCATCCGTGAGACCCTGCCCATGCACACGCGCCGCGAGGCAGTCTTTTCAGTCCTCAGCCCCGCCTCATGGTTAGGTTTCTTCCTCCATTCCTGCTATGCAGGACCGATAGACGAAGAAGTGTCGGCTCACCGTCTCGTCATCCTCCCTTCCGATGGCGCAAAAGTGTTGGAGAACGCCAGACTCGTGGCAGCCAGGCAAACACTCGCCACCCCCTCTGTCACACCGCTTTCAGAGGACCACGCAGCGTTCACCCCGCTCATGGCATCCGTGCTGTTCCTGCTGCTTTGCCTGCTGCCTTACAGGAAGATAGACTATGTGACCCTTCCCTTGCAGACGGTGCTGCTCCTCCTGTTCTGCACGTTGACATTCTTCTCCCGTTCGTCAGGTTTTGGATGGAACTGGCTCATCCTCGCCCTCTTTCCCTTGACGGCACCCGTAGGCATCCTCTATATGCTCTTCCACATGGGGAGCATCTTCAGCCTTCCGCAATTAGTGGTGGCAGTCGCATTCATGATTCGGACTATATACAGGATTAGTTGGAAAAAGAGATTATTCACTAAATATTAACCGTAAAAAAAGAAAAACTTATGAAAAAATTTTACGCATTCATTCTTTTTGCCGTAATAAGTGTCTCTGCCTTTGCAGAAACCGACGACAATTATTATTGGTTCTTTAATAAGGTGGAGGCATCCCCCACAGGAAAAGGCGTCATCTATGCCTCTGATGGTAGTGTCACCCCCGAATCCGAGAGCGATTATGTCGCATCTCTCGATGTAAAATTCAATGCACACTCCTCCTATGGCTCCATCTATGCGTGGGCAAAACCAGCCGCAGGCTACCAGTTGGCAGGATGGTTCACTTCAGCCACCGACGAGACCACGATGGCTGAAAAAGTGGCAGATGGAGAAGAGGCTTCCATTGCTGTGACCACCGAAGTGACCACCGACAATGACACCCAGGAATATTATCCTTTTGAACCAGACGCCACCTACTATGCCATCTTCGCAAAAGTGAAGGTGAACGCAGCGGCAGGCTTGGAGGACGTTGCCGAACTCAGCATCAGCAAAGTGGCAAACGACACCGGCGACAAGATCACCCTCACGGCAACCCCTTATGACGCCGAGAGCGTTCAGTTCGACTATTGGTCAGACTCCAAGGGCAACAAGATCACCGAAAACCCCTACACGCTCACCGTGTCAGGTGTTGAGACCTACACCGCCCACTTCAAAGGCGATGGCATCCTCACCATCGACTTCGGCGAGGGCAAGTACCTCCCATTCTCCAACGAATGCTCCACCATTCTCAACCCCGACGTAGTGGGCTATCGCATCGAGGAGCAGCCTCAGACATTCTTCGACGACGATTATAATGAGATTGCTTTCGATGAGACCGAAAACGCATGGGGTTATTGGACCAATGTGTACGACGATGAGGGCAACCTCGAATCGTCCACCTTCACAAAATATGAAGGCGAAATCCCCACATTCGACACCTCCTACAAACTCTCTCAGTTTGGTTACACCTACAACGCTGGCGATGCAGTCATCCTCTACAGCAAGGGCTTGCAGTCCTTTGCGCTCACCCCGGAAGAGGAGCCTTCTCCATGGGAGGGTTCACTGTTGCAGCCAACCTGTGAAGGTGCAGTCAACATCGCCGACCTTCCAACCAAAGACGATGACGGCAATGCCATCACCTACTACACCTTCAATGGACAGGACTTTGTCAAGGCAACCACAGGCACCGTGGCAAAAGACCAGTGCTACCTTATGCTGACAGCCGAGCAGTATCCTCAGCCCGACAAGATTCTGGTTGCTAATTCCGACCTCGTCGTAGGCATCGAAGCCGTTCCTGCCAAGCCTGCCGCACCTCAGTTCGTTGGCATCTACACCATCGACGGCAAGCAGGTGAAAGCACCTGTCAAGGGCATCAACATCGTGAACGGCAAAAAAGTATGGGTTAAGTAATTGGCAATGAAAAAGCATCTTTCATTCATATCGTTGGTCTGCTGTTTAGTCTTCTTCGCTTCATGCAAGGAGGAGGCTGAACGGCAGACCTTCTGCATTCATGGCACCATCCCCGGGCTTACAGCAGGTGTGGAAATAGGACTGCTGAATGCAGAAGACCCCAATGCTGGCGAAATCGCCAAAGCCACAGTGCAGGAAGACGGTAAGTTCTGGCTCGAAGGGACGGTGGAACACCCGACCCTCTGCACCCTGACCACCAACAACCTTGCCCTCTTGGGCGACGAAGCCGAAGCCTCCGACTATGAGGGCGTGAAGTGGACCTACACCCCTGTCTTTGTCGATAATTCCGACATGGAAATACAAGTGCCTTCCTACGGCCTTGTGCCCGATGCACCCGAGTCTGCCAACTTCCATATCGTCGGCAGTCCCGCCCATCAAGACTACTGCGAGTTCGTGTCGCTCTGCGGAAATGTAGAGTTCGAACGTCCCAACATCGATGTGGCACTGCAATTCTTTGCAGCACACCCCACTTCGGTCGTGTCCGTCTATGCAGCCAACAAACTGCTCACCAATGCCTACAACCTCACCGCTGAGCAAGTCCGTCAGATGCAGCAGACCCTCACAGGATGCCCAGCCGACACAGCCCGCTTCAATCGTTTCACCGAACGGGCACGACTGGCAGAAAAGACCACTGTGGGCAGTCCCATTGTTGACCTCGACCTCGTTACCCCCGACGGCACACGTTGCCAGTTGGCAGACATCGTCAAGTCCCATGCAGGCAAACACCTGCTCATCGACTTCTGGGCATCGTGGTGCGGCATCTGCAGAGCCTCCACACCCGCCATCAAGACACTCTATGGCACCTTCGACCATGCTCAGTTCGAAGTCATCTCCGTCTCCTGTGACGAAGACGATGCCGCTTGGCGCAAAGCCATGCAGGACGACCAGATGCCCTGGGCGCAATACTGCCTCACCCCCGACGGCTACAAGGCATTCTTTGCCAACTACCAGACCATTGGCGTTCCTTATTACCTGTTGGTCAATCCCGAAGGTAAAGTCATAGCCAATCCTTCTGGCATCGACGAGGTGGAACGACTGCTGAATCCGTGACGGGACACACCCTGTGCAATTTTTTCAGGCACTCCCCCAATTCTCGTAACTTGTTGACCCCCAATCATCGCCTTCCAGCACGAAATATTACGCGCTGGAAGGCTGAAATATTTCGCGCTGACAGCGTGTAATGTCACGCGCACCGTGCCGATAAAATCCAACAATAATATTAACGTGAATTCGACGAAAACTACAAATAAATAACGTCAGTTCGATGAATTCCAACAAAAATAATTTATGACTCAAATTTCGGATATATTTTTACAACGGATTGCACGGATTATACGGATTTTTC
>CACZDV010000076.1 GCA_902780025.1 uncultured Prevotellaceae bacterium | reverse complement strand
TGTTGAAAAAAAGAGTGCCCAGAACAGGACTCGAACCTGCACGCCTCGCGGCACACGCACCTGAAACGTGCGCGTCTACCAATTCCGCCACCTGGGCATTGATTAAGCACCAATTGCAAAATCTCTCTTTTGTTTCAAAATGTCTGGAGCGGAAAACGGGACTCGGACCCGCGACCCCAACCTTGGCAAGGTTGTGCTCTACCAACTGAGCTATTTCCGCTTGTCCTTCGGACAATCGGCATTTTCGGCGGCGCTCGGCATAAAGTAAACTTTCTGCTCTTGCTTGCACGAAAATTCCGCGTCTTCAGTGCATCTCTCTTGATTGCGGGTGCAAAGGTAATGCTTTTTTCGGAACTGACAAAACTTTTCTCCGTTTTTTTTCAAAAAAACTTTCTCTTCTTCCCTTTTACCCTTTATCCTTACCCTGCACACCTTATTATATATAAAGTATCACAGAAGAGGCTTAATCCATCCGACTGCGGTAGTCGTCGTAGGTGAACTCGCGAAGGATTTCGAGCGAGCCGTCGGTATGGAGCATACCGATGGCGGGATGCGAGATGCCATTGAACATATTGGTCTTGACGGTCGTGTAGTGTATCATGTCCTCGAAGATGACCTCTTCGCCCACCTGCAATTCGTGGTCGAACTGCCAATAGCCCATGAAGTCGCCAGAGAGGCAACTGTTGCCGCCGAGACGGTAAATAAGTGGAGAAGCGAAGAGTGAAGAGTGAAGAGCTTCTTGCGACACATGCTCTGCATGACGGACATCGGGGAAATACGGCATTTCCAGACAGTCGGGCATGTGGCAGGTGAAGCTGACGTCGAGGATGGCGGTGCGGATGCCTCCGTCCTCCACCACGTCAACGACATGGCTCACCAGCGGTCCTGTCTGCCAGGCAAAGGCGCTGCCGGGCTCGAGGATAATCTTCAGCCACGGGTAACGGTCGTGCAGTCCCTTTAATATATCAATAAGATGGTCGACGTCGTAGTCCTTACGCGTCATGAGGTGCCCGCCGCCAAGGTTCAGCCACTTCAACTGCGGGAACCAGCGGGCGAACTTTTCTTCGATATGCACCAACGTACGCTCCAGCACGTCGGCACCACTCTCGCAATGGCAGTGGCAATGGAAGCCCTCGATGTCCGACGGCAACTGTTCGGGCAGCTTGTCGGCCGTCACGCCGAAGCGGGTACCCGGGGCACAGGGATTGTAGAGTGCCGTGCCCACCTCGGAATACCGGGGATTCACACGGAGCCCGATGCTGACGTCGTCCCCCACCCTTTCGTGGAAACGCTCGTACTGCGACAACGAGTTGAACGTCAGGTGACTGGAGCAGCGCAGTATCTCGTCGAACTCATCGTCGGTATAGGCTGGCGAATAGGTGTGGGCTCGGCTGCCGAACTCTTCGAAGGCCAGGCGGGCCTCGCTAAGCGAACTGGCCGTCGTCGAGTTGACGTACTCGCGGAATATCGGAAAAGTCTTCCACAAGGCAAAGGCCTTGAAGGCCAGGATAATCTCCACGTCGGCACGACGTGCCACATCGGCTATGAGCTGCAGGTTGCGGCGCAGCCTGCTTTCCTCAATGATATAAATAGGTGTATTCCGTTTCATCGCTGCAAAGTTAATCATTATTTCCGAGACTGCAAACAATCAGATGGAAATAAACAATAAATTACCGCCTACAGCGTTATTATAGGGTATGCAGCGACTATTCACCATACTGTCAGCGATAGTGGCGGCCGTGCTCCTTGTGGGGTGCGGTGCCGACTCTGCCATGAAGAAGGGCGACAAGTTCTATGCCCTCGGCGAATACTACGACGCTGCCACACAGTACAAGAAGGCCTACTCGCAGACACCTGCCAAGGACCGCAAGCTGCGCGGACAACGGGCCATGAAGATGGCCGACTGCTACCGCCGCATCAACAACACGCAGCGGGCCATCGCCTCGTACAACAACGTCATCCGCTACAAACAGACAGACTCGCTGACTCAGTTCTTCGTGGGACAGCAGCTGATGAAGAACGGCGACTACCGCGCTGCGCAGAAGGCATTCCAGGCCGCCGTCGACAGTCTGGCCGACACCGACAGTCCCTATCTCCTGCTGGCCCGCGAGGGGCTGAAGGCCGCCAAGGCAGCACCCGACTTCAAGAAGAAGGACTCGAAATACAGCGTGAAGCGCGAGGACCTGTTCAACTCGCGCCGTGCCGACTTCTCGCCGATGCTGGCGGGCGAGGACAACGACCAGCTGTACTTCACCTCCACCCGCAACCAGGCGCAGGGCGACGAGCTCAGCGGTATCACGGGCACCAAGAACGGCGACATCTTCTTCTCGCAGAAGGACGACAAGGGGAAGTGGGGCAAGCCGCAGACCATTGACTCGGAACTGAACTCCGAGTTCGACGAGGGTGCCTGCTGCTTCAGTGCCGATGGACGTACGATGTATCTCACGCAATGTAAGACCGACCCTGACTATCCGCGCTTTGCCACCATCGTCAAGTCGTCGCGCAGCGATGCCTCGTGGAGCAAGCCTACGGAACTTGTCGTCAGCAAGGACACGCTCTCGATCTTCGCCCACCCTGCCGTCAGCCCCGACGGACTGTGGCTCTACTTCGTCAGCGACATGCCCGGCGGCCTGGGCGGCTACGATATCTGGCGGGCTGAACTGACCGCCAACGGCGTGGGCATCATCGAGAACCTGGGAGCCCCCGTCAACACCGAGGGCAACGAGGAGTTCCCCACGTTCCGTCCCAACGGCGACCTCTATTTCTCGTCCGACGGCCATCCGGGGCTTGGCGGACTTGACATCTTTATAGCCCAGCCGACAATGGACGGCTGGACCGTCACGCATCCCGGCTACCCGCTGAACTCACAGGGCGACGACTTCGGCATGACCTTCGAGGGACTGCACAATCGCGGCTACTTCTCGTCGAATCGTGGCGATGCCCGCGGATGGGACCACATCTACTCGTTCGAGAAGTCGGAAGTGCTGGTGACCGTCAAAGGCTGGGTCTACGAGATGGACGGCTACGAACTGCCCGGCGGACTGGTCTACATGGTGGGCAACGACGGCACCAACCTGAAGCTGAGCGTCAAGGGCGACGGCTCGTTCACGCAGGAGATTCAGACGGGTGTCGACTACGTGCTGCTGGGCACCTGCAAGGGCTACCTCAACCACAAGGAGGAGCTGCGCGTGGACACAGCCACCGTTTCCAACGAGTATGTGCTGCAGTTCCCCCTGGCCAACATCTCGGCCCCCGTGCTCATCGACAACATCTTCTACGACTTCGACAAGGCCACGCTGCGTCCAGAGTCGCAGACGGCGCTCGACGAACTGGTAAAACTGCTGAACGAGAATCCTAACGTCACCATCGAGCTGTCGGCACATACCGACTATAAGGGTTCGGCCCAGTATAACGAACGGCTGTCGCAACGCCGCGCCGAGTCGGTGGTCAACTACCTGATAGCCCACGGCATTGCCGCCGACCGTCTGACACCCAAGGGCTACGGCAAGGAGAAGCCGAAGACCATCCGTCGCAAGGTGGCCGAGAAATATCCGTTCCTGAAGGAGGGCGACGTGCTGACCGAGGAGTTTGTCAAGGCTCTGAAGGACGAAGAGCAGCAGGAGGAGTGCAACCAGCTGAACCGCCGCACGGAGTTCACCGTGCTGCGCACCACCTACGGACTGTTCGACGAGGAAGGCAAACTAAAAAATCCGCCGAAGCCCAAGGCCACGACGAAAGAAGCTGAAAAACCGGAAGACGTCTGGTTCTAACCTTTCACCGCAAAATAGCGTTCGCGATGCAACACATCGCTGATTCCCAACAGTCCTAATACGAGCACCAGCACGGCGCCAATCATCAGATGCGTCTGCAGGGTCTGCAGGTTGTTGAGCAGCGTCACCATGCCGTAGGCGATGATCTCCCAACCACGCATCAGTACAAACACCGTCACCGCCACGACGACGCAGAACGCCGTCCACAGTCGGCTGAAGGTCTGCGCCCTGGTGTCGGGCACCTGTCGCATCACCCGCTCCGTAAAGCCATTGTCGGCCACCTCCATCTGGCGGGCCTCGCTGAACAGTTTCTCTAATAATTCGTTATCTGTCATATCCGTTCTGTCTTAAGTAGTCAGCCATTTTATCCTTGCCGCGCTTCAGGTGGGATTTCACCGTTCCCGCCGGCATTTTCGTCATATCGGCAATCTCGTCGATGGAATAGCCGTCGACGAGCTGCATCGTTATGCACACCCGCTCTTCTTCCTTCAGTTGTCCGAGAGCGGTGTAGAGGTCCATCTTGAGCGTGGACGGTGGCGTGGAGGGAGCAGCGTCTGCTACCTGGTATTCTCCAGTATCCTTCCACCCGCCGCTTTCCGCCTTTCTCTTGTAGTCATAGAACACGTTGTAGGCTATGCGTGTCAGCCACGTCAGGAAGTTCGAGGTGCCGTGATACTGTCCGATGTGGGTGTAGGCTTTCAGGAAAGTGTCCTGCGCCAGGTCGTCGCTCAGCATCTCGTCGCCCAAGGTCTGGTTCAGGAAGAAACGCCGCACGGGTGACTGGTATTGGCGCACCAACTGGTCGAAAGCCCGTTTGTTGCCGAATACCGCCACCTGCGTAGCGAGTGATATGTCGCTGAGCCGTCCCACTCCCGTCGGTTTAGAATCTCTTTTCAGGCATCACAATCCACAGCACGATGTAGAGCAGCAAGCCGCTGAACGCCGTACAGACGGTGAGGAAGGCGTAAGCCACACGTACCAGCACGGGATCGAAGTCGAAATACTCGGCCAGTCCACCACACACACCGGCAATAACCCGGTCGTTTGAGCGCATTAGTTTCTTTTCCATGATCTTATCCTTTCTGATTATATTAATTCTTTAATTATTCTTCGAAGTCTTCACAATGGCCAGCTTACCCAGTCCGATGCACGTCACCAGGATACCGATGCCGATGCCCACCGTACTGCCCACATAGCCGAAGAAGGCCAACAGTCCCACGCCGAGGAACGTCTGACGCAGTCCCCTCTGCCACAGGTCGCCATCGCTCTCACGGGGCTCCGTCAGCAGCTCGTCGGGGATGGGCTGTCCCTGCTTCATGGCCATTTCCGCCATCCGCATCTTCTGCTTCCGGTTCTTATAGATAAAGAAGAGGAGCACCGCCAGAATCAGCACCGGAGCGATGACAAAGATAATCAGCACGATCATCAGCACGAAACCCATGCCCATCATTCCCTCGATACCGATATTGTTGAAGAACTTGTCCGGGAAACCGTCCACGATGGCCACGTGTCCGCCGATGCGGTGCCGGGAGCTGACCACCGTCGAGTCGTACGTCGTGCCGGTCGTGTCACTATAGACTTCCAATGCATCCTTGCTGTTGGAAGAGTCCACCAGTTCGGTGCCGTCCTTAGGCTGCTGCGCCTGTGCTACGGTCGTCGGTCCCAAGCCAAAGACCGTCAGCATTGCCAATGTCAATAAGTACTGTTTCATATTCAAAATCCTCATTTTTGTTGTTTCTTTTACCCTTTAGACGTATACTGTCTATAAAAAGTTGCAAAGATACAACTTTTTTCATGACAATTTCGTATATTCCATAAATATTCGTATCTTTGCACACAGAAACTAATCTCACCAAACAATGAAAAGACTATTTACGCTACTGACAATCGCTGTGACGGCAATGACCGTGACGGCACAGACCACAACCGCCGACGACGTGCTCGGCACCGCCCGCAAGGCCAACGACTACTTCATGGCGAAGTACAGCGACCCCACCCTGCCGACGAACGTGAAGAAGATCCGCCCGTCGAGCCTGTGGACACGCGCCGTCTACTACGAGGGACTGATGGCCCTCTACGAGATCGACCCCGACCCGCGCTACACCGACTATACCGACCGCTGGGCCACGTTCCACCAATGGACGCCGCGCAACGGCGTGAAGACCTGCGATGCCGACGACCAGTGCTGCGGGCAGACCTACCTCATACGCTACAGTCAGGTGGGTGGCGACGAGAAAATCAATAAGGTACGCGAGAACCTGGACTACCAGATAGTGACGCCCAATAACAAGCAGAACGCCACCGCCAAGACCAAGGGCACACAGCCCTCGCTCTACGGCTGGTGGACGTGGATTGACGCCATCCAGATGGCGATGCCCGTCTATATGCAGATGTACCGCCTGACGGGCGATGCCAAGTACCGCGACCACGCCATGAAGATGTACCGCTGGAGCCGCAACGAGTGTGGCGGCGGACTCTTCAACGTGAAGGACGGACTCTGGTGGCGCGATGCCGACTACGTGCCGCCCTACCAGGAGCCCGACGGCCGCGACTGCTACTGGAGCCGAGGCAACGGCTGGGTATATGCCGCACTGGTGCGCTGCATGAACGAGCTGTCGCCCAAGGAGAAAGCCTACAAGGAACTGAAGAAGGACTTCCTGCTCATGTCCGCCGGACTGCTGCGCTGCCAGCGCGAGGACGGGCTGTGGAACCCCTCGTTGGTATCCACCAACTATGCCATGCCCGAGACCTCCGGCACCGCCCTTTTCCTCTACGGCATGGCGTGGGGCATCCAAAAAGGCTTCCTCAAGGCCAGCGACTACCGTCCCGCCTGCGACCGTGCCTGGACGGCGATGGTGAAGACCTGTGTCCATCCCGACGGATTCCTCGGCTGGATGCAGGGCACGGGTAAGGACCCTTCCGCCGGTCAGCCGCTGTCGTACACCAAGGTGCCCGACTTCGAGGACTACGGCACCGGCTGCTTCCTGCTCGGTGCCGCCGAGTATTACAAATTGATGGTGAAATAGGAAGGAATGTATCAGAAGGGGCAGGCGTCCTGAAACTCATATACCTGCAAGGCAGGCTTCATATAGTCTTTCTTCATCTCTTCTTTCATACATCTTCCTTCTGGCCTCTTACCTCGTTCAGGCCTGCAAAGATACTGATTTTTTAGATGTTAGGAAAATATTTATACATCTATCTTTCAAAAAACTACGTAAACCTTTACATAAATCAAGTGTCGAATCATGAAAAAACTGCCACCCCCTTTTCACAATGGGAGCGGCAGCCATCTTTAACCTTTTGACTCTTCACTTTTCACTCTTCACTTTTCACTAGCTTCACGCCAGTGAAGCGCTTAGGGCTCCGGATCGGGCTCCGCCTGCTGAATGTTGTACGTGCTCAGCGGCGTACGCTGCTGGTACGACTTCTTCTTGCCGTCGACCATCTTGTAGAGGGTC
>CACZDV010000075.1 GCA_902780025.1 uncultured Prevotellaceae bacterium | reverse complement strand
AAGCACTTAGCCTTTTGTTTGGTCGGGATTACTGGACTCGAACCAGCGACCTCGCGCCCCCCAGACGTGTGCGCTACCAACTGCGCTAAATCCCGATCCGTTTAATAGCTTAGCAACTGACCTATTGGTTCGTTTGCGGGTGCAAAGTTACAAAGTTTTTATGATACGTGCAAGTATTTTCGCGGTTTTTTCACAAAAAAATTGTTTTTCGCTTGTTTTCAGCATGAGAAACGCATGAAAACGGGCAGGGTCTTCGCAGATTCCGCCCGGTTGTCATGACTTACTAAAGCCTTCAAATAATTACTAAAGAGAGATATTTCTAACTATGAATTTTATCCTTGTTTGTGATTCTGGCGATTTGATGCATCGTCTTCTTCGATGAGAAAAAGGCTTCCTTACTGCTGAGACACGAAGTCGTTGCCTTGGACCATGTCTAGCGTCTGTCCGTAGAAGTACTGACTGGGGATAGCGAGCGTCTCGGTGAGCTGGAAGCTGCTGCGACCGACCTTGCGATGATAGCTGCTGACGAGGCCGCTATCGGTGCCGGGTGTCACCTCATAGACCATGCGATCGGAGGGAGAAGAGAAGCGGTTGGCAGCAGCGTTCCACTTGCTGCACTCCACGATGCTAAGTCCGGGCTGGTAGCTGTAGTCGAGGCGATAGGAGGTCTGCCAGTCGCCGGTAGTAGCGTTCCAGAAATAAGTGGTGCGATTGGCGAGTCGTCCCTCAGCATCGTAGCTGTAGCAGTGCTTCACGTGCGGTGTGAGCATGGTGTAGGCTTTCTTTCCACGATGGCTCTGCGACTTGCAGAAGATGTACTGTGTGGTGAGAATTCCGTTTTCAATGTCGGCATTGTATGCGTAGTCGGCATTCTCGGTTTGCACTGCGTCGAGATAAGTCTTCATGACGCTTTCGTTGGTGATGGTCTGTGCGCTGGCGGCGGTTGTGAACAGCATCATAGCTGCTGCAAAAAATAACTTTTTCATAATTTTGTTTGTTTTATTTGTTTATAATTAATAATGTTTGTAATAATCATTGAATCGTCGTTTCATCTTTCTTCCTTCATCTTTCATCTTTTACTTTTCATCCTTCATCTTTCATCATTTATCTTTCATCCTTCATCTTCATTTGTTGGCGTCTGTACGTTAGACACAAAATTGTCCGATTTGTGACACTTTTCAGTGCTAATTTTTCTTAAAAGCATTTTCCCTTTGTGCTTTGTCTATTTGACGCAATGCAAAGTGAAAAAGTTGCAGAGAAGAGCAAAAAAAACAAACAGGTGCAGCAACGGTAGTACGTCACCACACCTGTGCTTTCATCGAACAGACATTCATTCCATTAGGAGTCAGTTCCGTCACTCTCCCCCAATGATCGTTCACTTTCGTCATTCTAAATGCGCCTCCCTGCCCCGATATGGGCAGGGAGGCAAAGGCGAATTATATATTGAATTTTTACATTTGTAATCTATCATTCCCTCTTTTCTTGTTCATTTCTTCTTCATGATCGTTCACTTGTTTACGTATTTCTTGCCATTGTGGATGTAGATACCCTTCGGGAGCGTTTCCAGTTTCTGGTTTCCAGTAGCTCTCAAGCGGCCGTTGAGGTCGTAGTAGCGCTCGGTACCGTCCTTATCGATGGTCTTGACGGTGTCGATACCGTCTACATCAGCGTCCTCCAACGTCATGCCGATGCTCGCCTTGCCATAGTGCATGCTCGGCAGCAGGTAGGCACGGAACGGCAGCACTACGGCCTTTTTCTCGGCATCGGTCGTCGAGAGAACAGGGTGCCAGTCGCCATCGCTTTGCAGAATATAGGCACCCAACTCATGAGCAGTAGCATTGTCGATGCCATCGAACGTGCCACGCAGCGAGTAGCCTGGGGCGTCGTCCTGACGTCCGTAGGTACTGCCGCCGCTGGCTGGAATGGTTTGCTCAACGCCGGTATTGAGCGAGGTAGAGGTCTTGCGAAGTCGCTTGTTGCCCACCACCTTCAGCAGGTAGGGACGCATGGCCTCCAGTTCTCCCGTCACCTCCTTGAACACCAGCGTGTTGCCGCTGCGCTCGCTCAGCTGGTAGGCACGCGAGTAGGCAGGCACCTTCAGCTTGTAGGGTACACAGACGGTATAGGGAACCGATGACGTAGGCAGGGCGCGCGTGTTGATGATCGAGTCGGCCTCGAAGGCGTAGGGCACGAGATAGTCGAGCGAGTCGACCATGCGGAAGGCCTTGGCGCTGAACGTGCCGTCGGCGGTTGCGGCCACGATATTCGTGCCGTCGCTCTCGCCGTAGGTGGCAGGGACGTAGACGAGCGTCTTGTCGGTGTCGATGCCGAGACGTTTGAAGCCATCGTTGTGCAAGCCGGAGACGATGTTCGTGGAGTCGCAGAACTGGAAATCAGCGTAGCGCAGGCCATTGGCGTTCTCCAGCAGACCGTCCTCCATGTATTCGAGCGATGCCGGCAGGGCGATGTGCTCCAGCTGTGTCAGCGGAGCCAAGGTAGCCTTGCGGAGCGTGTCGACAGAGGTGTAGGCCAGCGCCGTGAGGTCCTTGGCACCGGGATAACGGTCGAACCATCCGTCCACGCTGGTGACTCTTCTCAGGTCGTCGGCCGTTGCGGCGGCATGGGCGGCGAACGAGGCAAACGAGTCGTCGTCGGCAAAGACGCCGTGCGAGATGTTGTTGGTGCGCTGCCAGGAAGAGCCGGTGTAGGCATTGTCGCTGACATACTCCTTGTAGAGCGACGGACGGACGTAGAAGGCATCGAACGTCGGGTTGTAGTTGTTGCACAGCCAGCGCCAGACGGCAAACTCGCTGCTGATGTCCACCTTCTTCTTGGAAAGGATGTACATACGCGTCAGAGAGGCGTCGTCGTCCAGCGCGTTCCAGTTGAACTCCTCCAGGTCATCGCCCAGCACCAGCACCTCCAGGTCCTCACACTGCTGCAGGGCGCGGCTGCGAACCTCCTTGCAGGTACGCGGCAGGATGAGCGTCTTCAGATTGTAGCACTGCAGGAAAGAGTACGCAGGCAGCACGTTCTCCTTATCGACATAGGTGCTCCGCGTGGAACTGACATCGGAAGCGACACTGTAGTTCGACACCTTGAGCTCTGCGTCGTACAAATCGATGTATTCCAGATGACCCAGGTAGTTGCGGCTGTTGCTCCAGGCACAGTAGCCAGCAAGATAGCGCAATAGGCACAGGTCGGCACCCGAAATCGGGCCGATCACCTTCAGGCGGGTGATATGGCTGTAGTAGCCGTTCACGCCGGAAAGCCATTTGTGGTCTACATAGGTGTTATGATTATGATACTCCGTAACAGTCAGTCCCAGTTCCTTGGCAAGCGTGTTAGGCTCCTTCACGGTGACCGTCAGTATCTTGTCGCTGGCATAGAACGAGTCGTCGGCGTTGATGTGGTCGGCATACTGTGCCCACTTCTCACGGTACAGCTTGCAGAGCTGTTTCGGGACGAGGATGCGGAAGTCGTTGGGCAGGCTCCTAAAGGCATCTTCCGCCAGCTTGGGCACCGAGTCGCAGGCCACGTAGATCGTGTCGAGACTGTAGCAGTTGGCGAAGGCTCCGGCACTGATGCTCTTCAGCGAGTCGGGCAGCGAGATGATCTCCAGGTTGAAGCAGTCGCGGAAAGACTCGTCGCCCAATGACTTGACGTTCGTAAACACGTTGAAGTCCTTGAAGCGGCGAAGGTCGCGCGTGTGGGGGAAGATCCCCTCTATGTCCTCGCGATTCGTATAAATGCCGGGGAAGAACTCACCCTTGGCAGCCAGCGTCTCTATCACGGCGTCGTCCTCGAAGAGTGACATGACGCTCTTGGCCTGGTTGGTCAGGAACGGCTGGTTCGTGTAGTCGTTGAGCTGCGACGACTTGGTGTACACCTGCGAGATGGGCTGTCCCCATGGATCTTTAGCATCGCTGGTGGCAAGACCGTCGGTCAGGAACACAAGCTCCTCCAGCGGGTACTCCAGCATATGTGTCGAATAGTTCCAGCCGTCGTACTCACTCGTGGCTCCCGTGATGGCCACGCGCCGCAGGTTCGTGCAGTCCTCGAAAATACCGGAGGTAATGGTCGTGACACTCTTAGGAAGGATGAGCGTCTCCAAGACGCCGCAGCCCCTGAACAGGAACTTGCCCACATGGTTGTCGGCAGGGGTGTCCCACCATTCGATGCTGTAATACTCACCCATGTTCAGGTAGTTGGCCTTGCAGTTCTTGTCCTTCTTAATGTCGGCATTATAGAGGTTCAGGTAGCGAAGCTTACCGTCGGTGGGAGTACCGCCGCCACGCTCGTAGCCGTTGTTGCCGGCCATATAGCGGAGCACCCAGAGGTCGAGGTCGTTCACAGGACCGCTCACCGTCAGGGAGTCGTACCGCCCGTAGTTGCCGTGCAGCCAGTAGGGCTCGTCGCCGGCAACGACGGTGCCCGTGTAGCTCCACTCCACTTCCAGCCCCAGCTTCTCGGCAAGCGTACCCGCCTGCTCCAGTTTGACCTCTTTGCTTACAACAGAACCGTCATCTTTCACGATGTAGTCCTTATACTCGGACCATTCACGGAGATAGTCGCTCAGACTCTCGGCAGGCACGTAGATCTTCATGCCGGCGTTCTTCGGGAACGCTTTCTTCTCAAGCTTCGCAGGCTTCTTGCTGCGCACGATGATACGCCTCAGGCCCGTGCAGTTCTCGAAGGCGCTTTCGTCGATGCTGCTCACGGCGGCTGGCAGCTCTATCTCCCTCAGCGAGGAGCAGCCGTAGAAAGCATATCCGTGGATGGCCTTGATGGTCTTGGGAAGGGCAATGCTGCTCAGCTTCCTGCAGCCGATGAACCAGTCGCGGCCCACAGAGTCAAGGCCCACCACCTCAAACTGCTTGAAGTCGGTAAACGAGCGGATGGCGTTACGGAATCCGCTGAATGTGTTCTTCAGGCACGAGAAACCGGCGGCAGCGATGCGTGACAGGTCCACATATCCGTCCCAGTAGTAGGGAGAGCAGCAAGGTGTGTAGTAGCTCCATTTCTTCAGCGCCTTCCAGACGCCTTCGTCGGTCGTCTTGATGATACAGGGCAGAAAGCGGTCCTTGTAGGCAGTCCATGCCGTGTCGGACTCGAACCATTGCAGCTGGCTCGGCAGCATCTTGATGACGCAGGCAGGTGAGCCGTCGAACATGCCCTTGCCCGGACGCACCTGCTCCGGACGGAGCGTCTCGAGGTGGTCGTCGCCGTCGGTCACGCAGTACAGCATGTCGATGCTCTTCAGGTTCTTGCAGTTGATGAAGCACGAGTCGCCCATCGTCAGGCCGAGCTGCGTGTAGGCGTCGCCGCCGTTGAGGTCCCAGAAAGAGACACTCCGCACATGGTCGTTGCCGGCGAATGCCTTCTTGCTGATGGCGTCGAGCTTGTAGTTGTTGAAAGAGCCGATGTCGTTGAAAAGGCCCATGCTGCCCTGGTGTTCGTCGAGGAACTCGTTGTCGGCGGACACGGCAGTGAGGTGCTCAATCTTGTGACCGTTCACCTTCGACACGCGCTGCGTGGTGTTACGGTCGTAGAGATAGGCGTAGTTCACGCCGTACTCGGTGTATTCCGTTGCTTCCTTCACGTTCTCATACACGAAGAAGCGCTTGTAGTTGCGCCATATCTCGTCGTCCAGGAAGTCCTGCTTGCGGTCGCTGGCGATGACGATCTGAAGCTTCGTCGAGTCGCAGCCCGCGAAGATGCTGTCGCCGCCCAGGATGAAGTTCTCCGGACCCAGGCCGCGGCGGCCGCCCTTGCGGGTCTTGAACAGCAGGTTGAAGCGCTCCAGGCTAGTGCAGCCGGCAAACGCTGAGTCGGGGATGGCCAGCTGCAGGGGTACGTAGGAGTCGCTGCCCGCAACGGCATTCTCGGCAAACCCGATCTTCTTGATCTTCGTGTTGCCTTGGAAGGCCTTCTTCTTGATGGCCACCGTGCGGTAGTTCCAGGCGCGGCCGATATCGTTGTAGATCGTAATGCTGTCTTTCTTGCTGTCAGTGACCTTGTCCACATAGACGTGGTAGATGAGTTTCTTGTCGGGCGTGTAGATCAACGAATTTTCGTAGGAGACGTTGTGCATGTTGGCCTTGATGTTCTCCACTAGTCCGCGCTGGAACTGTTCGTTCGTCATATCACCAACCACTGCCTGGAATACAGCATTCGCTGAACTCAAAAATATATCATCGAAAAGGTATGGAGCGGCCCAATCCCAGTCGACTGACACCTGCTTTAATGACTTAGTCAAAAGTTCGCCGTAATATTGCTTTGAAAGTCGATAACCATCAATCGCTCCATTTTGTGTAAATTTCAGTGTCCATCGGCGTATTTCCTTAGCCATTAACTCTCTGATGGCCTGGCTCTCTGCAGATGGAGAATTAAGAATAAGCCCCTTGGCACCTTCGGTCCATATGAAACGATTATTCAATGGTAATTCGATGATATTTTTTTCCATCAATTTCTTACTGGCTTCCGTACCGACCTCAAACCAGTTGTCAGCCCGCTCTTCCATAAAGAAATCGACAGATTTTTCTATAAATGCTTTAGTCTTTTCAGTCTGGGTGAGGGTTAAATCAAGAGTATAATCAAAAGCCTCTTGCATTTTAAGTATCTGCTCAGTTAACATAGCTTCAGATTGGGCACAGGCTACAGCATATTGCTTATACGCATTTCTTAAACTGATGGCGACATCGGCGATTTCTTTCAGGCTTGAGAAAAGCCTATATAATGTAATTGCCTCATAAATCTTGACGGGCAGATTCCACCAAGAGAGGTTCTGCGTCACTATCTGGTTGGTAGAGGCGGTGTTGACGCTCTTAGAGGCATAGTCGTAGGAAAGCCCTTCTTCCGTGATGGGATCCCATGAGGTTGGCTCATAGTCGGCACCAACAATACGATTAGCATAGTGTACCCAGTTGGGGTCGTTAATAAATTCCTGGTATCGCTCGGGGGATACCACGATATGGAAGTCATCGGGAATAACGGATGATGCAAGATATTCTTCCTTCGTCATCTTTTCTATATTTTTGTCGGTCGGTGTTCCGAAGATGTTGTCACCGGGGATGACATCCTTCGGTCCCAGCGTCTCCCAGTGGTTGTCGCCGTCCTGCACGTAGTAGTACATGCGCAGCTCTTTCAAACTGTCACAATGTGCGAAGGCTCCGTTCTGGATGACCAGCTTCAGGTCGCTATAGCTGTTAGAACTGTAGCCGTTGGTCTGCCAGAACTCGATGGCCTTCAACTCTTTACTATTCTTAAAAGCATTGGGCTCAATGGTGATGGTCTTATAGTTGTACTGCGTTCCCGGGTCGTTGTAGATGCGCATCACACCATCATTCGACTTCAGGTAGCTGTCGTCGGCACCAACAACTCTCGTGTACCAGATGTTCTCATCGCTGCTGCTCAGCAGGCTGGAACTGACAAACTGCTGGTAGTCCGCGTTCCAGTATTTCAGGATGTCCATCATCGTCTGATGGCCGGCGTCGTTGTTCTTCTGAGGTTCGCCGTTGCTGTCGCGCCAATAGCTGTAGATGGCACCGTTCACCTTCATATCTTCCACCTTGGCGGCATAGATGCTGAAGCGGCTGTGGAGGGCGCTCCAGCTCTTGTCGCCCATGTAGGCCTGGTAGACCTTTGGTGCCACGCAGATGCGGCCGATGGTGCCCTCGAAGGCGTCGGCGGCGATCTTGACGCCCGACGTCGGGCCGAGGTCCACCCACGCGTCGTGCTCCTCGTCGCGGTAGACCATTACCAGTTCCTCAATGCCAGAGTCCTTGAAGGCGCCCTCCTGGATGGCCACGTCCAGGGGCATCGTGGCATGACCGCGCAGGTGCGGGCTGATGTCGCTCAGGAACATCACGTGCTTCAGCTGCTTCACGCCCTGGAAGGCGCGCGGGGCGATGGCAAACAGATGGGAATGGAGCCACGAGTCGGCCACGAGGTCGTTGAAGATGATGCAGCCCTCGAAGTTCTTGTCCTTCCAGAACCAGCCGTCGCGGTAGAAGTAGTCGTTCATC
>CACZDV010000074.1 GCA_902780025.1 uncultured Prevotellaceae bacterium | reverse complement strand
CCACATCATCATCGGCTATAACGTAGCCGTCGGACTGACAAAAGTCTGCAATGCCGGTTTTATGGGCAATCCTGCGGGCAACGCCGCCACCGCCGTCCTTCTGGGCGCTCACCCCAAGAACATCTCTGCCGACCTCTCCATCGGCTATCAGTTCTGACAACTGTCTAAAAATCATACGCCAAAGTGTCTAATTTTTAGACAATCGGCATCCGCCAGGGCCAAAAACCTTGGCGGATTTGTTTTATTGCCTTAAATTTGCAGCAACAATAATCAGAAATTGATATGAAGAGTTATTTCCGTTTCCTCTCGCGCAATAAGCTATATACCTTTATTAATATAGCGGGGCTGGTGGTGTCGCTGATGTTCATCATTCTGATGGGCGACTATACCTGGCGCCAGTATAGTATCGACTCGTGGCACAAGAATGCTGACCGCATCTATCTGGTAGGTAGACCGCATCTATCTGGTAGGTAATCAGGAAGGATTTGCCATGTGGCCTGAAGCGGTGAAGGGTATCAGGGATATGTGTCCTGAGGTGGAACAGACCTGCTGTGTGCTGAGCCAGAAGGGAAGGATTAAGTATGGTCAACAGGAAGTGACAGAAGCGGAGAATGAGCACACCACCATTATGCTGGCAGACTCTACATTCTTCCAGTTCTTCGATTTCCCGCTACTGGAGGGCGACAGGCTGAAGGCTCTTGATGCCCCAGACAAATGTGTCATCACTGAACGTCTGGCCCGACGATTGTTTGGAGATAAAGACCCCATAGGCGAGTCATTGCAGATTGTAGGCGAATGTGAAAGCGACTATGTAAAGGACGATTACGACAGTACGCTGGTCTATACAGTAAGCGCAGTAGTCAGGGACTTGGATCATACGGTATTACCCAATGAAACACAGGTGATAGCCAGCATGGAGCGCTATCCGCAGTTGGTGGGCTATCATTTCTTTAATTATAACTTCGCCGCGACTGCGTTTAGTACATGCAAGGCTTTCTTCATGCTTCGTCCTGGCATGACGCTCGAGAGTAAGAAGAAAACCATTGATGACTATATTAAAAAGAACTTCAATCCTATCATGAGTGAGCACAAAACTAGCCTGACGGCACTGAAGGATGTGATGTTTGCGCCGCAAAACAACGGGAAAGACCTTATGAAGGGCGATAAGTTGCGGCTGCACATTCTGCTGGCTGCGGTGCTGATTCTCCTTTTCTTTGCCATCACCAACTATATCAATCTGACAATTGCCAACACAGGCTTCCGTGCGAAGGAGATGGCTACCAGAAAGTTGTTTGGTAGCAGTCAACTGCGTGTGTCACTCAAATTGATTCTTGAATCGACATTGATGGTGACCCTCTCTTTTGTGATTGGCCTTTTCTTAGCGATATGTCTTCAGGATGATGCAGCCAACCTGTTCAGGGGAAAAATATCCCTGCTTGATGATATTAATTTGGTAAGTGTCAGTATAAGTCTTGCCTTTATTCTACTGACAGGTGTCATTTCGGGCATTCTGCCCTCCTTTCATCTCTCGCGTTATCAGCCGATTGACATTGTGAAAGGCAACTTTCGCTTCCATTCCAAGATGGTGCTGGGACGCTTGTTCATCATCCTGCAGAACGTGATAACCATGACGATGCTTACAGCATCGCTCGTCATCTGGCTGCAACTGAATCACCTGATTCATGTGCCACGCGGATTCGATACAGAGAACCTCTTCTGTATTATGAGTCCAGATGGTAAAAGTCAGATTATTGGCAATCAATTGACCAAGATGCCGTTTGTTGAGAAAATCGGCACATATGAGGGCGGGCTCTTCAATTACAATTTCCCCAGTGCAATGACTATTATACGGGGCGATAATTACCTGATGCTATTCTGTACATCTATGGATCAGCGCTCTTTCGACCTCCTGGGACTGAAAATCATCAAGGATTATGGTTCTGCCAATGGTGGATACTACTTCACGGAAAAAGCCTTGCACCAGTTGGGATATACCGATGAGACGCGCGAAATAGACTGGGGAACAGGCAGTAAGGATCCTATTGCCGGTGTGCTTAATGACATCCAGTTGGCCAATGTGTTGAATGCCGAAGTGCCACCCTTTGCCATCCTGATACAAAAGGACAAGGAATTTCCAGATTACATGGTAAAGACAAATGGCGATAAGAAAGCAAAGGCCGCTTTTCAGGAAATGGTTGGAAAGTTGGAAGACCCTGATGCCAAGAAGGTGCATGGCCTTGAGAGAGTGCAGAGTATTGAGGAATCTATAGAAAAAGCGTTTGAGAATGAGCAAAACACGCTGCGCATCATCTCGCTCTTTACCCTCATAGCCGTCATCATCTCTGTAATGGGCTATTTAGGGCTGTCGCTCTTCTTTATACGCCAGCGCAAGAAGGACATTGCCATCCGCAAGGTGATGGGCTCCACGTCGGGCGAGGTGTTGGTGCTGATGCTGCGCACGTTTTCCATACCTCTGCTTATCTCGTTCGTCATCGCCGTACCCATCTCCTATTATATCATGAGTGACTGGCTCACGAACTTCTCCTATCGTATCGCGCTCAGCCCATGGATATTCGCTGTTGCCGGGTCGGTCTGCCTCATCATCAGCCTGCTCACCGTCATCATCCAGAGTTGGCGCGCTGCTTCTGAGAATCCCGTAAAGAATATCAAGACGGAGTAACTAAACGGGCGAAATCTATCTGCGTATGGATAGATTTCGCCCGAAACATTTGGTGGTTTGAAAGAAAAGTTGTACCTTTGGCCAAATTTTAAGTCCAACTTTAAATTTGTCCACTGCATGAGTAAGACTTTAATAAACAGAACGTTAGCATCGTCATTTTCTGATATATTTAGTGTTTTACCCGTCATTACGCTGACCGGACCGCGCCAATCGGGTAAGACCACGCTGTGCCGTGAGCAATTTCCAGAGCTGCCATACGTCAGCTTTGAGCATGCTGCTACGTTGGCAGATGTACAGGCTGACCCTGTGGCCTTTCTCAATCGCTATCCGAAGGGGGTCATCATAGACGAGGCACAGCATTACCCCACCATCTTTTCGTATTTGCAGGTCACGGTCGATGAAGACCGTTTTCAGGGTACCGACCAGCACCACTACATTGTGACAGGCAGCAATAACTTCGCGCTGATGGAGAAAATTACGCAATCGATGGCCGGGCGTACTGCCGTCTATTCGCTTCTTCCCCTTAGTACGGCTGAGATTTTGTCATATCAACCAGAGGCCAGCACGTCGAAGATGCTACTCTATGGTGGGTTCCCCGCTGTATGGACAGCTGACAACGAGTTGCTACGCCAGCAACTGCTAAGCAATTACTATACTACTTATATAGAGCGCGATGTGCGTACACTCATCAACGTGAAAGACCTGCAGGCATTCCAGACATTCATTCGCTTGTGTGCCAGCCGTGTAGGCCAAGAGTTCAATGCGTCGGCTGTGTCAAATGAGGTTGGCGTCAGTGTACCAACCATTAAACATTGGCTCAGCATCCTTGCTGCTTCCTATGTGGTCTATATGCTGCACCCATACTACACCAACATCGGCAAGCGGCTGACGAAGACGCCAAAACTCTATTTCTACGACACGGGACTGGCTGCTTTCCTGTTAGGCATCAGCACGGAGCAGCAGATGGATGTCCATCCGCTGCGAGGTGCGCTGTTCGAGAACATGGTCATCAACGACATGATGAAGCTCGATCTGAATCGAGGCAACAACATGCAGCAACTGTTCTTTTATCGCGACAAGAGCCAGCGCGAGGTGGACGTGCTGCGCATTCTGCCACCCAATCTTGTGGAGGCATACGAGATCAAGTCCGCTCAGACGTGGAACGCAGACTTCTTTGCCAACCTCAACTACCTGCGGCCTCTGCTGAAGGAGCGGCTGCTAAAGACAACGGTTGTTTACGACGGCACGCAGGAGAGTACCCAGACGGATAATGGCATCATTAACTTCCGCCACCTTCAGTGGTAGCCTTGGCAGCAGACTTCCTGCTCATCATTCAAGGAAATATTGTACCTTTGCCCCCAAAAGATAATCTGTAGCAATCATGACAGAGATTCACAAACAATACAGACAGGCTCTGACTCCAAGGGAACTTTACACCGAGCGCATCAAGACGCTGACGGAGGAAATCCGGCAGCTGAACAGGCATAACCGGCTGGTGGTGGTGCTGGAGTTATCGGCTATTGCCTTGGCTGTTGGTTGCGTCGTGGCTTATACGATGTGGAGCAACGTGGCGGCGCTGGTGGTGGCGGTATTGTTCATAGCTGCCTACGTGGCCATACGCTGGCGAGACAGTAGGAACAGCCGGATGGCGGAAGAGAAGGAGAGCCTGCGCAGCGTCTATCAGAAGGAACTGAACTATCTCGACGGCGATTTCTCCGGTTTTGCGTCGGGAGAGCAATACGTGAATCCCCGTCATGCGTTCACGCTCGACCTCGACATCTTCGGGCCGCAGTCGCTCTTCCACCGCATCAACCGCACCGTCACTACCGGCGGCAGCGATTTCCTGGCAAAGGAACTGGCCGAGACGCGGGTGAGGACCATTGACGAGATAGAGGCGCGACGCGAGGCCATCCGTGAGTTGTCGAAAAAAGAACCCTTGCGGACGACATTCATGGCGCAAGGCAAGGGACGGCAGATTAACACGGCCGACATTCTGGAAGCCCTGCACGCAGTGCGGCAGATGCAGGTATCCCGCCTTGCCGCCCATCGCCTTACTCATATTGCAGCCGTCGGAAGCATCATTGTCTTCTACGGACTGCTGGCCGGAGTCATCTTTGGCCCGCTGTCTGGCGCACTGCCCATGCTCTGGGTGCTACTGCAGATTCTGACGGTCTATCTGCTTTTTGGCCGAACGTTGAAACGTATCAATCAAAGCATCAACATCATCCTGCCGCGACTGAGCACCTATGTCAACATGATCATGCTGATTGTGACCGCCGACCTGAAGAGCCAGGAGGGGCGCGACATCATCCGCCAGTTGTCGGCCGACAAGCAGGATGCGCTCAAGTCCTTCCGACTGCTGAAGGGCATCATCAACGCCCTCGACCAGCGCAACGAGGTCTGGGTGCCCATCTCCAATGCCCTCTATCTGGCTGACTACTTCATCGTGCACCGCTTCCTACTCTGGCAAGACCGATATATGGGGCATATCGATGAATGGATAGCCGCCGTAAGCCATTTCGACGCGCTGGCGTCGCTGGCTACGTTCCGCTACAACGAGCCGGCGGCCACGGACGCTGAACTGGTGGATGCCGACGAGGTGGTCTACGAGGCGCGCGGACTCTACCACCCGTTCCTCGGCGTGAAGGCCGTGCGCAACGACTTCGCCATCGCCGACCGCCGCTACTACATCATCACCGGCGCGAACATGGCGGGCAAGAGCACCTTCCTCCGCTCCATCGGCATCAACTATGTGCTGGCCTGTTGTGGTATGCCCGTCTTTGCCGACAGCCTGCGCGTCTCGCTCTTCTCACTGTTCAGCAGCATGCGCACCACCGACGACCTGGCCCACGGCATCAGCTACTTCAATGCCGAACTGCTACGGCTGCAACAGCTCATCGAGACCTGCCGGCAGAACCGCCACACGCTCATCATCCTCGACGAAATCCTGAAGGGCACCAACTCGCTCGACAAGCTCAACGGCTCGCGCCTGTTCCTCCAGTCCGTCACATCACTCCCCATCACAGGCATCATCGCCACCCACGACCTGGAGCTCTCGAAGATGCAGGAGGAATATCCCGCCCGCTTCCACAACTACTGCTTTGAGATACGGCTCTCCGACGAAATCACCTACACCTATCGCCTCTCCGAGGGCGTGGCCCGCAATCAGAACGCCACATATCTGCTGAAGAATATACTCAAGTCAGCATTAAGATGAAACGTCAAAGGGTATTCCGTCAAATTTCCTTTCCGACGTCACCTTTTGTCTTTCTGAACTGTTATTATAGTGAATCGGTTCAAGAAAACAAAAGTATAACAATAAAAAAGAAGAAAGAATTATGAAAGAATTAGTTGCCATCTTAATACCTATTGCCTGTGGATGCGTGCTGCCCATCATGGTCGTGTGGCTTGCTATCCGCAAATCAATGAACGAGACCAACCAGCGCACACAGATTGTGCTGGCCGCCATCGAGAAGAACCCCGATATGGACATTGAAGAACTGATGAAGAAGATTTCGCCCAAGAAGAAACTGCTGAAGGAGAAATTGTTGGCAAAGCTACAGTGGGGCAGTATCATTACTTTCCTCGGTGTTGCCTTGATAGGCTTCTGCATCGTTCAGGCCTTTGTTGGCGGAATGCCGACTGCAGCCCTTCAACAATTCAGCCTATTCGGAGCAGTTCTTTCGGGCATAGGCATTGCTTTCCTTGTTAGCTATTATGTAGGCAAGCGAATGCTCGCCAAGGAGATGGAAGCAGAGGAGCAGTTACTGGTAATGCAAGCCGAGAACAAGTGACACGCGAGCAGTTCCTCACCCTGGTAGAGCGTGAGCAGGAGGCACTTCGCGGCTTCCTGCTCGCCCTCTGCTGCGGCAATAAGGGCGATGCCGACGACCTGGCGCAGGACGCACTGGTGAAGGCTTACCTCTCGTCGGCAGGCTATCAGGACCGAGGCCGCTTCCGCTCGTGGCTCTTCAAGATTGCCCACAACACGTTCCTCAACCACAGGGCAAGCCTGCGAACGGTCGCGACGCTCGACGAGGCGCGGACGCTCGTCAGCCCCAATACCGCTGACGGCAGTTTCGAGCACCAGAGCCTCTACCTCGCCCTGCGCACCCTGCCGCCCAAGGAGCGGTCGGCCATCACACTCTACTATCTCAGCGGCTACGACATCAAGGAGATAGCCGCCATCACCGACACCTCGGAAGATGCCGTGAAGAAGCAGCTCTCGCGGGGCCGTGACAAACTGAAAGAAAGACTGAAGTTATGAGTAAACTGCAAGGAGATACTGAAGTTATGACAAAAGACAAAGCCCTTGAGGAACTTTTCCTCGCCCAGCAACCGCATTTCGATGATAAGGCCGACTTCATGGCCACACTCACCCGCCGCCTCGATGTCGTGGAATATGTCCGCCAGCATCAGGAGGCCACGCTTCGCCGCTACAAACTGGCGATGGTTGCCGCCTTTGTCGTGGGCCTCGTCAGCGGAGCCGTCACCCTGGCTTTCGTGTTGTCGATGCCTGCTGACGTGCCCCTGTTCACCGTCCGTGTTCAGTCGGGGCTCTTGCAGTGGCTCGCCCAGAACTCCCGCCTCCTCTCGGCCACCGTCCTCGCCCTGCTACTGAGCCTCGGCACGATGAGCATCATCCACAACGTCCACGACATCCTGCGCATGCGCCGCGCCATTTCGTCTGAATACACATTTTTATAATGACCCAAAAGACGAGAGCAGTGCCAGACGACCTTGAAGTGACAGACCTGTAAACGACAGCCGGACAAGCCTCAGTGTCTAAAAATCATACGCCGAACTGTCTAATTTTTAGACAATCAGCTTCCGCCAGGGCCTCGGGCCTTGGCGGATTTGTTTTATTGCCTTAACTTTGCAGCAACAAAACGTAAAAAGCAAATCATCATGAGTAATAATAGAGGACAAGGAACCCTCATTAAAGTCATTTCACTGGCCGTCGGCCTGACCGTGGGACTGGTGCTGATAGCCAAGGTGCAACTGGAGATGAACTACGACCGCTGCATCGTGGACAAGGAACACGTGTATGAACTGCAGGAGACTTTCCAGCGTAAGGGCGAAGCCAGGCAGCAGCATGGCGCCACGTCGGGAGGTGTTGCGCCCGTTCTGGCTCGGGAAATACCTGTGATACAGAGTGCCACGCGCTACACGGCGCAGTTCAGCGAGGAGAAGCTGACGCTTCAGGACGGTAGCCGCCACTACTTCGAAAAGGCGGTGTTTGTCGACTCCTGTTTCTTCGACATCTTCGCTACGGCGGTGCTGGTGGGTGATGCTCGGCAGATTCTCTCCACGGCCGGACAGTGCATGATCAGCCGAAGCCTGAGTGAGAAGATAGGTGGCGATGTGGTGGGAAAGTCTTTCTGTTTTGCCTCAGCCCCGCAGAAGCCGATGACCATTAGCGGCGTGTTCGACGACTATCCAGAGAACTCCGCCTACAACAGTTTCGACATTCTGATGTCGATGCCCTCTGTTGGCACCTACGCATGGGACGGCACGGAAAACCTGATAGGCAACGACCGCTACCATTCGTATGTGCGCCTGCGCCCCGATGCCGATATGAATAAGTTAAAGAAAGAAATCAAAGACCTGCTTCAGCGCATCCTCCCTTGGGACGACCTGAAGCAAGTCGGCTATGCCGATGCCGGCATCGAACTGGTGAGCGTGACAGGGCAGCGGATGAAGGACACTACCGTTCGCACCACTTGCATCATTCTCTCGGTGGTGGCAGGGGTGATGCTCTTTACGGCTGTGATGAACTATATCCTTGTGGTCTTCAGTACGATGGTGGGCCGGGCGCGACAA
>CACZDV010000073.1 GCA_902780025.1 uncultured Prevotellaceae bacterium | reverse complement strand
CATCGAAGCCTTCGACCTGCTCCACCAGCTCAGCAACACCCAGTACACCGTCAACGCCCAGGGCCGCACCGAAACGTGGTACCGCTCCCTGCCGCACTATGTCATGGCGCATCTGGTGTATCACTGGAACAAGAACCCCAAAAAGAAATGAATATGGATATGGAATTACAATTTGCATTGGAATCGTTTCAGCGCTGGTTCAGCGGCGAACGGCTGACCAGCGATGAAATCAGCGTCATTGCCATGAGCATCCTCCTGTGTGTGATGCTCATCGTCACCATCGCCCTGCTGGTTTACCTCAGCAGAGTCACCCTCTTCTGGACCCGCATCGGGTGGTTCTTTGAAGACCTGTGGCACTGGCTGAAGACCCGTCGCTACATGCGCTGGTTCTTCGACCCTCGCTATTCCCTTCTCGCCTGTGGCCCATGTTTCGAGGAAGAAGACCTTAGCGAAAAGGAAATCCACGAAATCATGGACATGATTTACAAAGGCAATCCCCCGAAGTACGAAATCAAGAAGACCGAAGACGGAAGGAATTTCGTTGAGCTGGAGAATCAAAAGAAATAGACTATGTGCAAGAGAATCATCACCATCATCTTTGCCCTCGCCGCCACGTCGGCATGGGCGCAGCAGAAGCAGGGACACGCCCGAATCCCTATCAGCCGCGATACGGGGAAGGGCACGGTGGTTGACCAGACGAAAGTGCGCGTGTGGTATGCCCTGAATGCCGACAAGACGGATGACATGAATACATACATAGACTGCCAGCGCCTCGACATCGGCGACAGCATCACAAAGTGTTATAGTTGGTTCGTCTTCAACTCCGATTCCCTGCGGGCAGACTGGAGCAAGAAGCATCGTGGTGCCAAGAGTGCCCCGATGTGGCTTGGCCCCGGCGGGAAGAAACAGGATAACTGGTGCCAATATGAATGGTCAGACTTCTACGTCAGCGGTGGCCAACTGACCGAATACGCCTGTATGCCCAGCAAGTTAGGGCAATACAACAGCTATTACACAGAGCCGTGGCCGCAGATGACATGGACACTCGGCACGGAACATCAGACCATCATCGGCTACGATTGCCAGAAGGCCACGTGCCACTGGCGGGGGCGCGACTATGAGGCATGGTTCACTGCGGCCATTCCCGTAAAGGCGGGGCCGTGGAAGTTCGGCGGTCTGCCTGGCCTGATTCTGAAAGTCTATGACACGGAGCGACTTTACACATTCGAGGCAGTAGGACTGGAGAAAGGCTGTTATGCGATAGAGAAATATGAGTATAAAGGCTATAAGAAACGTAAACGTGCCGAAGTGCAGAATTACCAGCGCACGTTCACCGAGAACTGGCCTAAGGCCGTCGGCTGGAGAAGTGGAACCGTCGATGCCGGTGGCCATGTCGTCTTGGGCGAGTCCGTGTCTATACACACGCCCTATGAGCCGTTGGAGAAGGAGTAAAACATGATTATAACAACTTAAATAATTAGCAACATGAAAAAGATTTTAGTAACCATGATGGCCTTCGCGCTGACGATAGCAGCGCAGGCCGAGAGAATCGACTCAACACAGTTTGTAGCCTTCTACAACTACACCATCCAGACGCAGGACGACGAGGGACAGAACGTCACGGACTCGATACGGCTGGCGTTGCTGGTGGGCACCCGTGCCACGTATTGCTATACCGTCTTGTCCTACAACAAGGACGGACGAGCAAGTCAAGAGAAGATGAATCAATTTATGATGCACCACCAGAACGTGCTGACCGATGTGGAAAAGTCGGAGGTCGTGGCCGTGGAGCCCATCTACCCCTATCGCTACGAGACCCATGAGCCAATGGCAAAGATTGACTGGACGCTGACGGAGGACACGCTGACCATCAGCGGACTGCTCTGCCATCGCGCAACGGGCAAACTCTACGGCAAGCAGTGGACGGCGTGGTACACCGAGGAAATGCCCTCGTCGGCTGGCCCGTGGAAACTGCGCGGACTGCCGGGGCTGATTGTGAAGGCCGAAGACAGCGAGGGCATCCATTGTTTCGAGTTGTACGGAACGAAGAACGAAGTCATTGACATCAATATGATTGGTAATCCTGAGTACCAGAAACTGAGCCGTAAGAAGTTGATGGATTTTAAGAAGCGTATTTTGAGCAGTCCACGCTATGTCAAAGAACCAACCTACTATGTACAGGACAATGCTGACGACGTAGGAGAGATTGACCTTAATGGTACTATCTATTATGTTGGTATGAACTCACACATGATGATTCTAAAGAAGAGCCATGTGTATCAACCGTTGGAACTGGAGTAAAAAATGAAAAAGATTTTAGTAACCATGATGGCCCTCGCGCTGACGATAGGAGCGCAGGCGCAGCAGGATGATGGCTTAGATGCCATGTTGGCAGCGATGGTTGCAGCCAAAATCCATCAAGACAGTATCGACACGTCGAGCCTCGTGGCGGTGTACGACTACGAATGTCAGACGCAGGACGCGGACGGCAAGGCGGTGACGGACAAGATGAAGGTGTGCCTACAGGTGGGACAGCACTGCACGCGCAGCTATCCCTATCGGAAGTTCCGCAAGGAAAGGGAATGGGCAGAAGGCGAAGAGCGGGCTGGCACCGACTTCCTGCGATTGAAAAAGAGGGAATACATGGAGGGCTATGACTTCGGGAGTGATGAAGAACTTCCAATGTTTAGAGCGGAGTCGTTCTGCTTTATGCCCCAAGTGTGGACGGACTACCCCGAGGGGAAGGTGACGGTGCGCGATGCCATCCCTCCCACCATCTACGAGACACAGGAGGAACGGAAGCCCATCAACTGGGAACTGAGTGACGACACGCTGACGGTTGCAGGATTCCTGTGCAAGTTGGCTACCTGCCAGCTGCACGGAAGAAAGTGGATGGCGCTCTACAGCGAGGACATCCCCACGTCGGCGGGGCCGTGGAAACTCTGCGGATTGCCGGGGCTGGTGCTAAAAGCCGAGACAGAAAGGCTACGGGTAGGCGAGCAAGAAGGCTCGGGAATTGACGGCATCCACCGCTTCACCCTTACCAGCCTTGAGCGCATCGCTGCCCCCATCTACTACGAGACCAACGCCATCACCTCGAAGACGACAGAGGAGAAACTGATCAAGAACCGTATCAAGACGTTCGGCAACAGGCTTTATCCCAATAATCCGACATACTACGTTACCGACAACCTAAGCCGCATTGCGGATATTGTCAGTGACACAGAGGGAATGATGGTTAATGGCATCTATGTGAACAATAAGGCGCATGTGTATCAACCGTTGGAACTGGAGTAGAACAATATGAAACGACTCCTATACATTATATTATATATAGCGCTGGCGGCAACGGCGTCGGCGCAGGAAGCGATCGACACGGCGCAGTTCGTGGCGGTGTACGACTACGAGTGCAGGACGCAGGACGCGGAGGGGACACCCGTCACGGACAGGATGCAGGTTGTGGTGCAGGTGGGACGGACGGTGACGAAGTCGATGCCGTTATCCGCTTATCAACGGACTGACGAGATTACTTCTGCGGACGCTGCAATGGAATTTCAGGAGGCGATGCTACACATGCCGACGGTGTGGACGGGCTACCCGGAAGGACAGACCACTGTACGCGAGTTCATTTTCCCGCACGACTATGAGGGCTACGAGCCGACACCCGACATCGCGTGGACGCTGACGGATAACACCTTGAACATCGGCGGCTACTATTGCAAGACGGCCACTTGCAAGTTCCGGGGTGTGGCGTGGACGGTGTGCTATACCGAGGAGATTCCATCATCAGCAGGGCCGTGGCGGCTGCGCGGTCTGCCGGGACTGATAATTAAGGCTGAAAGCGAGGCGCACACGTTCTGCCTCACGGAACTGAGAAAAGAGGCATCATCCATCACCGCCCCGGAGCATCGCCCCGACGTGCAGCGGATGAAGTACGCCAAACTGCTAAAGCACCGCAACGAGATATACGGCAACCGTCAGTATGCCAAGAATCCCACCTACTATGTGCCCGACCTCGGCGGAAGTATCAACAATATGGATGTGCTCAACCACGATGACCAGCAGCTCGTCTTTGCCAATGGCCGTCCCCTGCTGACGGAGGCACATGTGTATCAACCCCTGGAATTGAAATAAAATATGAAACGAAACATCATCACCATCATTCTCACCTTTGTCGCCATTTCCGCAATGGGGCAGGGTTCAGGCGTGGTGCTGCAAGGCGGCGTGCAGGACGGCTTCCTGGAGCGCGGCCTCTTCGGCTGCAAGGTCACGCTGATGCGCGATGACAGCACGATGGTGGAGTGCTATCCGCAAGTCCATGAGATTGGAAACGATTCCATTCACGTATCCACCATATATTACATCGGCATGTCTGGAAAGCCCGGCAACTACCTGGTGCGGGTGCAGAAGGATGGCTATGAGGACGGCTGGGCGAAGGTGAACATCCCCGAAGGATACAAGGACAATACGCTCAAGGTGCCGATGATTAACATGCGTAAGTCTATTATTAAGACCATCGGTTTGGACGAGGTGGTGGTGAAGGCCACGCGCATCAAGGTGAAGATGCGCGGTGACACGCTGGTCTATGACGCCACGGCTTTCCAACTGCCCGAAGGTTCGATGCTGCAGCACTTGATAGAGCAACTGCCCGGCGCACGAATGACGGATGCGGGCGAGATATTCATCAACGGCAGGAAGATAGACGAACTGACACTCAACTCCAGGTCGCTCTTTAGGGGCAACAAAAAGGTGCTGATGGAAAACCTGCCGTACTTCACGGTGAAAGAACTGAAAGTGTATGAAAGGCAGTCGTTGCAAGCAGCCATAAGGGGCATCAAGGACGAGCATCCCGAGTATGTGATGGACGTGAACCTGAAAGACGAATATGCACTGACCTCGATAGCCAACGTGGAGGCGGCTAGCGGCACACACGACAGATATCAGACAAGGGCGTTCGGGCTGATGCTGACCAAGACATTGACGATGGGAGCCTTCGGCAACCTGAACAACATCAACGACATCACCCGCGCCATCGCGCAAGGATGGCACGAAGGACAGGGCCTTGTCTTGGGCAACCAGAACAAGCCTTCGACACGCAAGGCGGCGGGCGCGAGCTTCGACTACCAATCCACGAAGAAATGGTCTGGCTTCCCGGTCCTGCATGAAATCTTGGAAATCTCATTCGACCACTTCAACGACCTCGACGAATCGGGCTCCTATCAAGAGCGCTTCCTGCCCACCGGGACGGCATTCGCACAAAGCACACACACTGCAAGGAACAAAATCACTGCGTTCCAAGTGCGCAATGAGTTCCGTTGGGCGCCGTGGATTCCCGACAGCAGGATATATCTTTTTTATAAAGAGACAGACAACAGCACGCTGGGCAACCTGCGGCAATGGGACGACGAGCAGACTACGGCCACCCAGAAGACAGAAGGCCTCGGCAAGACGAAACAATATGGACTGGGTTGGGCAAATGCCAGGTTTACCATCTCCAAGGCCGTCAGTGGCATCATAGACGGGGGGTGGTCACGTATCGAACGCGAGGGATTCAGTCGCCAGCACTCCACGTCTGTGACAACGGAGACCGATCATTTCCGCCATGAGTTCCAAGACGCCTACACCATGGATTACAAGTTCGAGCCTTCGGTAAAATACGACTGTATGTTGTGGAAGAACCTAAAATTATACCTTACGGAACGGTACATGGTGAGCGGAACCAACAGCAGCGACCCACTTTACACGCTGCACAATCTCCCAGGATGGGGACTCCGAGACAGTACCGCCATTGACCTGCTGCCATCAAACCGTGAAATGCTGCGTTCCGTGTACGATGCAGAGAACAGCACCTACAGCCGACTGAGGAAGCAGGAGAACGAGTTCACCGTGACCCTGAATTTGAACAGGACCGGGCACTTCCCGTTGGATGTGTCGCTGAGCCTGCCCTTCCATGTGCAACACGAGCGGCTCGATTACCAACGCGGCAGAATCGACACCCTCGCCCATCACAACATGTTCGTGCTGAATCCCTCGATTAACCTGAGACACAACGCATGGACGCTGAGCATGGGCATGACGTCTTCATCGCCAGGGCTGATGAACCTGATGCCCTACCGTGATGCCCGAAACGCACTCCGAATCACCGAGGGCAACCCTTCGCTGAAGGACAACCGCCGCATCAACGCAAGCATGATGTGGCAAGCCAGGCTGAAAACCAGACAAACGGGTGTCACCGCCGCCAGACTCACGTCAAGCTACACCTATCACATCCGATCAGTGGCCCAGGGATTCACCTACAACGAACAAACCGGTGCCTACACATACCGACCGGAGAACGTGGAGGGCAACTGGTCTTGGAACACCTCTTACAACACCACACTCTCGCTCAAGAAAAACCAGCTATGGTGGGTGGAGAGCGGCACGGGCTGCAATGTGTGGCATTCGGTGGACTATGCCTCGGTCGCCGACATGACCGACGCCCTGCTCAACAAGGTGGAGACCGTGAATCTCCACGAGGAGTTGAAAATGAGTTACAAGGCGAAGAACACGAAGGTGGGCATGAGCGGCAACCTGCAGTGGCGTCGTACTTGGGGGCACCGCACCTCGTTCAGCAACATCAGCGCCTTCGACTTCCGCTATGGGCTGAACGCCATGCAGGCCATCCCGGCATGGAACACCACATTCAACATGGATGCCATGATGCTGAGCCGGCGTGGATATGCCAGTGACGTGATGAACAAGGACGAGTTCGTCGTCAACGCCTCGGTCACCCAGACCATACTGCACGGCAAGGTCAAACTTACGCTTGAAGGCCACGACATATTCAACCAACTATCAAACACCACCTATGAAGTGAACGCCCAAGGGCGGACGGAGACATGGTATCGCATCATCCCCAACTACGTCATGCTCCGCGTGGCATGGCAGTTTAATAGGAGTCCAAAGAAGTAAATAACCCCATAAAAACATTTATCAACATGAAAAAGATTTTAGCAACCATGATGGCCCTTGCGCTGACGATAGCAGCGCAGGCCGAGAGAATCGACTCAACCCAGTTTGTAGCCTTCTACAACTACACCATTCAGACGCAGGACGACGAGGGGCAGAACGTCACGGACTCAATACGGCTGGCGTTGCTGGTGGGCACCCGTGCCACGTACTGCACCACCGTATTGGCTTACAACCGTGACGGCCGGGCAAGTTCTGAAATGATGAATGCTTTTATCATGCATCATCAGAACGTGCTGACCGACGTGGAGAAATCGGAAGTCGTTGCCCTCGAACCAATTTATCCTTACCGTTACCTGTCTAAAGAACCATTGGCGAAAGTGGACTGGACGCTGACGGAGGACACGCTGACCATCAGCGGACTGCCCTGCCATCGGGCCACGGGCAAACTCTATGGCAAGCAGTGGACGGTATGGTACACGGAGGAAATGCCCTCGTCGGCTGGCCCGTGGAAGCTGCGCGGATTGCCGGGACTGATTGTGAAGGCTGAGGACAGCGAGGGTATTCACTGCTTCGAACTGTACGGAACAAAGAACGAGGTGAGGGGCATCGGGACTTTAGACCATCCCGAATTACAAAAGTTGAGCCGCAAGAAGCTGATGGAGTTCAAGAAAAAGACGCTGGGCAATCCACGCTATGCGAAAGAACCAACCTACTATGTAGCGGAAGAACCGGACGATTTTGGCGAAATGAGAGTCAATGGTGTTGTCTACTATTCTGCCAACCATATGCTTATTCCTCAGAAAAGCCACGTATATCAACCATTAGAATTAGAGTAAGACAGCAATGAAACGCCTCCTATACATTTTATTATATATGATGCTGGTAGCGTCGGCCTCGGCACAGGTGAAAGTGACGGGGCGGGTGATTGACCTGCAGCAGAAGCCCGTGAGTGACGTGATTGTGAAACTGGTGAGCGGCAGCAAGACGCTGGCGTTCACCAGCAGTAACGCGCAGGGTGTGTATAGCCTTGAAGTCAAGAATGCGCCAACGGGGGAGGTGACGCTACAGTTCACCCATATCAGCTATGAGAAGGAGTCGGAAAGGTTGACGCTAAAGCAGTCGGGGATTACAAATCCCCTCCAACGAAAGGTGGACATGATTCTTACTCCGAAGAGCATCAGCCTGAAGGAGGTGACGGTGAAGCCCGACCCGCTGCGGCAGAGGGGCGACACGCTGAGCCATAACCTGGCATCGTTTCTGGGCAAGGGCGACGTGACGCTGGAGGACGGACTGAAACGGCTGCCGGGCGTGGACGTGTCGCAGAACGGCGGCATCAGCTATATG
>CACZDV010000072.1 GCA_902780025.1 uncultured Prevotellaceae bacterium | reverse complement strand
TGCATGCAGGAGATGCTGGCCGACGGCTACAAGGTGAAGCTCGACGGCATCGGAACCCTCTACCCTGTCCTCACCTCCAAGGGTGTTGCTGACGCGAAGGACTTCAGCGCCTCTGAGAATGTCACCCGCCTGGGTATCGCCTTCCTGGCCGACCAGAGCAAGAAGTCTGCCTACAAGGCTTCCGCCATGCGTCAGGGCGCTACGCTGAGCACCCAGTTGTACAGCGAGCTGACGGAGAACGGAGACAACCCTGAGAGCGGAAACACGGAGTCAGGGAATAACGGAAGCACGGAGAACGGCGGCGGCAGTTCTAGCTCCGAATCTGGCAACGGAGGCGGTCCAGTAAATCCTTAAGGATTAAACATTAAAGATTAAACATTAAAATTCTGAACCATGAAGAACAAGACATTTTGGAAATTCGCAATCCAGACAGCCATTAGTGTGCTGTCGGCCATCGCAACGGCACTGGGAGTGACCAGCTGCATGTAAACAGCATTTTTCTTCAATTTTGCAAGCTTATTGCATAAAATATATATTTTTTATGCAGTACAACGTGTAAAATGCATAAAAAACGGCTCCTGAGGCGGAATGCTTCAGGAGCCGTTGTGTGTGTATCTGCAAACGGATGCTTACATGTTCATACCACCGTCAACCTGGATAACCTGACCGCTGACATAGCTTGACAGATCTGAAGCCAGGAAGGTAGCTACGTTGGCGATATCCTCAACCTGTCCACCACGACGGAGGGGAATCTTCTGCTTCCACTCGTTGCGTACATCCTCAGGCAGGGCAGCGGTCATGGCTGTCTCGATGAAGCCAGGAGCGATAGCGTTGGCACGGATACCCTTGGGACCCATCTCCTGGGCGATACTCTTAGCCAGGGCGATGAGGCCTGCCTTTGAAGCGGCATAGTTGGCCTGACCGGCATTACCGTGAACACCTACTACAGAGGCCATGTTGATGATAGAACCACCACGCTGACGCATCATCACGGGCACACAAGCGTGGATGAAGTTGAATGCTGACTTCAGGTTTACTGCGATGACAGCGTCCCACTGCTGCTCAGTCATGCGGAGCATCAGTCCGTCCTTGGTGATACCAGCATTGTTTACCAGAATATCAATTGAGCCGAACTCTTCCTTAACGGCCTTGACAACCTCTTCGGTCTGAGCGAAGTCGGCAGCATTAGAGGCGTAGCTCTTGGCCTTGACACCCAGAGCGGCAATCTCTTTCTCTGTCTCCTCGTTGACCTGCAGGTCGGTGAATGCGATGTTACAGCCTTCAGCGGCGTACTTCAGTGCGATAGCCTTTCCGATACCGCGTGCTGCGCCAGTGATCAGCGCAGTCTTACCTTCTAATAATCCCATTTTCTAAACTTTTATATAAAATGTATTCTAATCTTTTATCTTCACTTTCTTGCCCAGGGCACCATAGACGAACTTGGCTACCTGGGGCTTGGTGGCTTCCTCGGTCATGCCGCGGGCTATGCGTCCGTAGATATAAGGCACTTCCAGTCCCTTGATACAATAGTGGGTGATGTCGGCCACAAGATCTACGTTGTCGATATCAAACTCGCCACATTCCTTGCCCTCGGCAAATACCTTGCGGAACAGCTCAACTTCGGCATCGTCGAAATGGCGGCGCACCTTCTCTACCATCCAGATGTTGCGGAAGAACTCGGCACGCAGGTTACCATTGCGCACCACGGTTTCACGAATCATGCTGAGGTGGGTGTAGATGAGTTCGATGACCTTCTCCTGCGGACTGATTTTGCGAGCGGCTACCTCGTCGAGCTTGTCACTAAGACGCTCCAGCTCGGTCTCGATAACGGCGTAGTAGATGTCCTCTTTTGACTTAAAATAGGTATAAAGTGTGCGACGTCCCTTGCCAGAGGCTTGCGCGATATCATTCATCGTGGTATTCTCCAATCCGTTCTTGGCGAACAGCTGGCGAGCCACATCTACGAGTAGTTGTCTGGTTTTGGATATTGACATTGCTTGTTGCGAAATTTAGCTTTTGCACACTTTATAAACATGTGCAAAATTAGTGGTTTTGTTTTAAACTGCCAAGTTTTTTAGCATAAATTATGGGGAAAAGGAAAAAAGATGCATGAAAATTTGCATATCTCGGAAAATAGTCGTACCTTTGCACCCGCAAAACAGGAGAACACTCCGGTTTTAGGTTTATTGGTTGTATATATCGCGGAGTGGAGCAGTTGGTAGCTCGCCAGGCTCATAACCTGGAGGTCGCATGTTCGAGTCTTGCCTCCGCAACTTAGAAGGAACACGTGAGTGTTCCTTTTTTGTTTGCTACGGCATGACCCTTCACATGCTCCCGGTCGCAGTTCTTCTTTTCTTCTGTTATCTGCGTCCACCGCCACCGAAGCCGCCGCGTCCGCCTCGGCCTCCGCCAAAGCCTTCGCTACGATTGCCTCGACCGCCTTCGCCGCCGCCCCATCCGCTGCTGCCGCGGCCGCCGAAGAAGTTCATGCGATAGCTGACGTGGAGGATGGCATATGAGGTGATGGCATTGACCTCTTGGTCGCGCCAACCGTTGGCATTGACGGTGCGACTGAAATTGGTCTGTTCGCGCAGGATATCATACCATTGTAGCATCACGGTGAGAGCCTTGCCACGTAGGAAACTATAGCTCAGTTGGGCGTTCCATATCAGTTCGTCTGTATTCAGAGTGGCATCGGCATAGCCGCGCTTGCTATATACGTGGAAGTCGGTAGAGAGTACGGGCCATGAAGAAGCGTTGGCCGACTGGCGTCCGTTCAGCTGATTCAAATCGATGCGTGTGTTGCCGCCGTAAGAGAAATTCCATGTGTCCAGATTACGTGAAGCCTGGAGTCGGTTCTCTGTGCGAGCGTATGTTGTCTGACCATTGAGTGAGAAGTTAAGCCAGCGGTTGCGATAGCTCAGCGATACGTCGGGCGACACGTTGATGCTATGCGTCACGTTGCGATCAGGCGTTGCCGTGCGGTTCAGGTTGACATAGCTTACCTGGTGACGGTAGCTACCACGAATGCTACCACTCACGTCCCAGCGGTTCAGTGTGTCAAGTCCCATGTTGAACGTCACGCCGCCACTGGCATTCCAGTTGCCGTCAAAGTTATCCGGACGACTGATGCGGCGACCGGTATTCTCTTCGTAGGTCACGATATTGCCGATGGAATTGGTGGTGCGCTGGAACGAGCCGTTGCTGCTGAAACTCCAGTGGCGCTGGTTCTTGGGCACTTGGAAACCAAGACTGTCTTCCACGAGGGTGGGCTTGCGCTGCTTCTGGAAGTTGAAGCTGAGGTTGGTGGTAAACGAGGGTTTTAATCCTGGATTACCCATTGTCACCGATAGTGGGTTGGTGTCATCGTAGATGTCGAGCAACTGCGTGATGCTGGGCTGCTGAGTCTGTCCGCGGAACTGCACCTGCAGATTGGTATACTGGTCAAAACGGTAACGCATATTCAGAGTGGGCGAGAGGTTCACCACGGTGCGCACCGTGTCAACGGGCTTACCCAGATACTGCTGGATGTAGTGTGAGCGCTGAGGCTGGATATTCACACCCACGTTAAGATTATATTTCTCGCGGTTCAGTCTGATTTGCACATCACCATTATGTGCATATTCTGTACGCTCAGAATAGCGACTCAGACTGGTTGACAGACGGTCTTCATAGTCCTCGGGCAGGAAACCGAAATCTCGATAGTCCAGCAGTGCATTCTGGAACTGCTCTTCGCTGATGCCCAGCAGGTCGTAGGTGCTGGGGTCATTCTTCTGGAAGCTGTAGTTGAAGTTGTAGTTCAACTGCAGGAAGATGCCTTCTTGCCCCACCATCCTTCTGCCACGATTGCCAAACGGACCGCGTCCGTTTTGTTGCTGGAGGGTATCCTCAGGATTTTCCTTCTTCTTGAAGATATAGAGCGGTTCGGTATAGGTGGTACCCAGCGAGATGCTGTAGTTCTTGTTGTCTGAGGTCGTGTAGCGGTTGGTCTGATAGGTAGAGTCATTACCCAGACTGTTCTTTTGTAGCCACAGATGCACGCCCGACAGGTTGGCATTGCGGTTGTCGCCGTCGCCATAGCTCAGGTTGGTGCTGATGGCGATGTTGCGTCCCTTGTTGTTCAATCGTCTATAGAGTTGCAGTTGTGACCTCAGGTTTTTGTTGGTACCATAGCTCAGCGACTTGTTGCTGCGACTGTTCACCACCAGACTGTCCTGACTCAGCTCCTGCAGTCCCATGGTGCTCAGCGGGTCGGTCACATACTCAAAGGGGTCCACATTAAACGAGGCCGAGTTGGAGGCGTTTTGGTTGTCATTACTTGAGAAACTGATGTTCGGGCGGAAAGACAATGTGGTCAGAGAGTCTATGCTCCATTGTAAATTCATGTTGCCAGTCCACGAGTTGTTGCGCGAGTAGCTCTGACTGACACTATTCGAGAAGGCTCCACCGCGGGTATTGACGAAACTCTCGGAGCCCGTACGGTTCCAGTTGTTGGTGTTGCCGTGGCTCCACGTCACACGTCCGCTCATCCTGAGTTGACTGCCGTTTTCTTTGCGCTGGTTCTCATAACTCACATCCAGGGCTGCCGTCTTTGTGTGTCGCTGACCGTTGTTGTTGCCACGACCTCGTCCGCCACGACCAGAGAAGTTGCGGTCGTTCACATTGTTGGCATTTCCCATGAAGGTGTAGCGCATATCACCGAAGGGCTTCATGGCCGTGAGACGCACGCCATAGCGCTTGTCGGTACCATATCCCAAGTCCGGATTGGCCTGTATGCCGTTGCGGGCGCTACGCTTTGTGGTGAATTCCAACACGAAGTCGTCGTTGCCGTCATCAACGCCTGTCATCCTGCTCAGGTCGCTCTTCTCGTCGTAGGCTTTTACTTTGTCGATAACGTACGAGGGCAGGTTTTTCATCACGGCATCATTATTACCTGTCATGAAGTCGCGCCCGTCGAGCTTGAATTTCTTTACCTCTTTGCCATTGACGCTGATTTTTCCGTCTTCGTCAATTTTAGCGCCGGGCAGTACCTCTACCAAGGCCTCGATGACAGATCCTTCGGGCACACGGAAGGCGTCGGCGTTATAGACCACCGTGTCGTCCTTAATTACCATCTTGGGAATATTGGCGGTTACCACTGCCTCGTTGATGAGCACGCTATTGGGCTCCATTGCGATGCTACCCAGTGCAAGGGTACGTGTGCTCGTTTTTGTCAGTGCTTTCTTCTGCTCTTGATAACCCAGGAAAGTGATTTTAAGCATATAGGTGCCTGCGCTGACATTATTAAATGAAAAGGCACCGCGATCATTGGAGAGGGTTCCCCCAACAAAGGTGGTGTCTTTTTTGTTTCCGATTCGATAAAGTTGTAGGGTGGCTTTCGCAAGGGCCTCTTTGGTCTCCTTGTCAATAACACGTCCTGATACGTTGTCTGTTTGAGCGTTGACATGAAGCACGCACAAGCAGATGAGTGATAGTAGGGTAAAAAAACGTAAGTTCATCTATTTTAGTCGTTGGGTTTATGTTTTTATAGACGCCTAACGTTCCCAATGGTTTAATTGCCGTTTGATTTCTTTTGCCCATATTTCGTATCCCGCCTCCGTGATGTGTAGCCCGTCGTAGCTCAGCTCGTCTCTCAGCATGTTGCTGGTGGGGTAGGTCATCAGGTGAAAGAGGTCCACAAACGTGATGTCGTTTGATTCGCAATAGGCGCGGATATACATATTCGTCAGGGGGATGTCATCGGTGCGGCCTGCCAGTGTGCGCCAACGCCCCGATTTCTCATTGATGGGCAGCAGACTCTCCACAATGAGTTTCGTGTTGGGGGTCTGCTGTCTGATAGCCTCTATCAAGCCGATGACCTGTTGGGCCACGTCAATACACGGTGCATCGTTTACCATGTTGTTGATGCCAGCCATCAGGAAGATGACTTTGGGTTTGTGGGGTGTAATCTGACAGAGACGTTCCGTCATGCCGATGGTATTGTCGCCAATGATGCCGCGATTCACCACGTTGTCCATACCAAGACGCTCGGCCCAGTTTTTACCGTTCTCTGTCAGACTGTTGCCGAGCATCACAATACTGTTCTCGTTGATGCCGCCCTCGCGTTCAAACTGTGCCACACGCTTGTTGTAGTGGGCCGTAGAACGATAGCTGACGTGCTGTGCCTGTGCCGTTGCGGTTAGCATACAAAGGCAGAGGGCAGTAAAGAATATGATGTTTTTCCTAATCATGCGACAAAGATAAGCAGAAAATTGTAAAACAGGAAGGATTTTTAGGATAAATCGCAAAAAAAAATCCAACAGCACGACCTCAATCACTGCTGTTGGATTCTTTTTTTCTTCTTTGTGTTTTCTCTAAGTAACATCTCTAAGTAACATTAGTAATGATTACTTCATACGTCTCAGTACCTTTTTATAATATCTTTCGGTAGCGCGTAGACTGTAGTTGGGTCCACCGTTCCACAAACGAATCGCTTTCTCAATGTCGTTAGATGGATTGTACTTTGACTGAATCAGAAGGAACATCTCCTTTGACTTGGCCACATCAAATCTGTCTGCCAGGGTGTAGCGCTTCTCGCTACCACGTGTCTTCAGAATGTAGTTGCATTCACGTACGGCAACAGGGGTAATCTGCATGGCACCCACTGACTGTCCGCCCACGGCTTTGGGATTTCCTTCACTTTCTACCAGAATGATGGCCTCTATCACAGATGACCAGTCAAACGGCCCTGATTTTACCGCTTTGTTTTTCGCCCCAGCGCCGAGGGGCAACAAAGTTAGAATCGATAAGCTCAGGCATAGTTGCTTCGCTATTCTCATCATGGTTAGTTTGTGTTTGGAGGGCTTTGCCAAGGCCCTTGATGAAACATTCGTCCTTGTCTCGTCACGAGACGTTGATGGGGACGTTTTCCATTTTCTTTGTTTGCAAATGTAGGAAATAATTCGTAATATTCCTAATAGCGAAACCTGATTTTATATTTATTTAAGTTAAATTCGTGACTTTCGTCAATTGTATTCTAATTTTCGTCGTTAGAAAATGGGTGTTTCTTAGTCTATGTCCACAACGGTGATGCCGGCACCGCCAAACTGTACGTGTTCGTCGCGGAAATGACTCACATTGGGGATAGTGCGGAGGTACTGACGGATGAGCTGGCGCAGTACGCCGGTGCCCGTGCCGTGGAGGATACGCACGCGCGACATACCTATTAATATAGCATCGTCGATGAAGTGCATCACGGCATCTATGGCCTCGTCGCCACGCATGCCGCGCACGTCGATATCCTGATGGAAATTCTGCTTGCGGTCTTCCATGGTGGCACGCGTCATCTTCGAGGTCAGGATAGCCAGACCGGCATGTTTGTTGGCTGCGGAGGTGTCCTCGCTCTTCACCTTACCCTTGTCGCATCTCTCCAGCTGTTCGGCCTTCATCTTCGTGCGCACATCGCCAAAGATAACGGTGATCTGCTTGCCTTGGATGTTTTCCACTGTACCAATGGTGTTGAGACCTTTGATACGCACGGTGTCACCCTTCTGGAGGGGACGGTTGAGGTCGTTGGCGCTGTTGCGTTCAGCACCGAAGGTCTGTTGGCGCTTGTCGCTCTCCTCCTTCTTCTGTGTTTTCTCGGCCTTGCGCTGCGCCTTGCGTGCCTTGCGCTCTTCCATCTGGCGCAGTTTCCTGGCAAAGTCTTCCTCGCTCATCAGTCCGCGGGTGTCGTCGCTCTGCACCTGCTGACGGAATTCCTGCAGTTCTTCGCGAATCTCGCGGGTACGCTCTTTCTCAGCCTGCGCCTCACGAATCTCGCGGATGGCATTCTCAATCTTACGGTTGGCCTCGGCCAGCAGTTCCTCAGCTTGCTGTTGGGCGCGCTTCAGAATCTGCTTGCGTTCGCGCTCAATCTCCTCGAGGTTGGTCTCATAGCGCTGGATATGTCCTTCGAGGTTCTTCTCGTGCTGGTGGATGGTCTGGCGCTTGCCTTCCCAGTAACGTTTGTCGCGTACGATGTCCTGCAGGTATTTGTCGCTCTGGATATAGTCCTGGCCTACAATGTCTGAGGCGTCCTTGATGACTTCCTCAGGCAGACCGGTCTTGCGGGCTATCTCGATGGCAAACGAGGAACCGGGCTGACCGATACTGAGCTGGAACAGGGCCTGCATCTGGTGACGGTCGTAGAGCATCGCACCGTTGACAACACCCTCGTGGTCGTCGGCGAAATGCTTCAGGTTCTGATAGTGGGTGGTAATCACGCCGAAGGCTTTCTTCTGCCAGAACTGCTTCAGGACGGCCTCGGCAATGGCGCCGCCAATCATGGGTTCTGTACCGCCACCAAACTCGTCTATTAATAATATGGTGTGGGCATCGCAGTTCTTGATCATCTGCTTCATGTTCATCAGATGACTGGAATAGGTGGACAGGTCGTCCTCGATGCTCTGTTCGTCACCGATATCAATCATGA
>CACZDV010000071.1 GCA_902780025.1 uncultured Prevotellaceae bacterium | reverse complement strand
AGTAGTGGAAGAATTCGAGAACGAGAAAGTCTCCATCACTGTCGAGAATTCTACCGAGTTTAAAGCCGGTGATATAGGCAAGTATCTGACTGGATTTGAGGTGCTGAATCCCGAATTGGTGATTTGTCATTTAGATTCCAAGGCATCGATGCAGATTGACCTCACGATCAACAAGGGCCGCGGCTACGTCCCCGCCGACGAGAACCGCGAGTTCTGCACTGATGTGAACGTGATTGCAATCGACTCTATCTACACACCCATCCGTAACGTGAAATATAGCGTTGAGCCTTATCGTGTCGAGCAGAAGACCGACTACGACAAGCTCGTGCTTGAAGTCACCACGGACGGTTCCATCCACCCGAAGGACGCCTTGAAGGAGGCTGCCAAAATCCTCATCTACCATTTCATGCTCTTCTCCGACGAGAAGATCACGCTCGAGAATACCGAGAGCGAGACCAACCAGGAGTTTGATGAGGAGGTACTGCACATGCGCCAGCTGCTGAAGACCAAGCTCACTGACATGAACCTCTCTGTTCGTGCCTTGAACTGTCTGAAGGCTGCTGATGTCGAGACCCTTGGCGATCTCGTACAGTACAACAAAACTGACCTCCTGAAGTTCCGTAACTTCGGTAAGAAATCGCTCACGGAGCTTGATGATTTGCTCGAGAGTCTGAATCTTTCGTTTGGAACCGACATTTCAAAGTATAAACTGGACAAGGAGTAATCGTGGAGATTACCGAATGCCCAATAAAAGCAAAAAACAAAAATGAGACATAATAAGAAATTCAACCATCTCGGTCGTACTGCATCTCACCGCAGCGCCATGCTTGCTAACATGGCTATCTCGCTGATTATGCACAAAAGAATCACTACGACCGTCGCAAAGGCTAAGGCCCTCAAGAAGTACGTGGAGCCCCTTATCACTAAGGCTAAGGAAGACTCTACCAACTCACGCCGCGTAGTGTTCAGCTACCTGCAGAACAAGGACGCTATCAAGGAACTCTTCGGCACTGTTGCTGAGAAGGTAGGCGACCGTCCCGGTGGCTACACCCGCATCATCAAGCTTGGCTTCCGTCAGGGTGATGCTGCACAGATCTGCTTCATCGAGCTCGTCGACTTCGATCCCGAAATGGCAAAGGACGGCGCTAAGAAGAAGACCCGCCGTTCGCGCAAGGCTGCTGCTCCCAAGGCTGAGGCTGCTGCTGAAGCTCCCGCTGCTACTGAGGAGGCTCCTGCAGAGGAAGCACCCGCTGCAGAAGAGGCTAAGGCTGAATAAAAGCGGTAATAAAACTGAAAGGACGATATTTCGTCTGAAATTAATAGGTAAGGCGATTCCTTTAGAAACGAGGATGTCGCCTTACTTTTTTATGTTATAAGGAATAAAAACAGACAAAAAAACGGGAGCAGAATCGCTCCCGTTTTCTTGTCTGGCATCCGTGATCCGCTTGGGGTTCGAACCCAAGACCCCAACATTAAAAGTGTTGTGCTCTACCGACTGAGCTAGCGGATCTACCTTATAGGTTGCTTAAAGCGGGTGCAAAATTACACATAAAAAATGAAACAGCCAAATTTTCAGGCGTTTTTTCTTTCTTTTTCTTCTGCAACAGCCTTCATGTAGCAATCTCTACACAGCGGCTCGTACTCCTGTGTTTCGCCAAGCAGGACACGACGGTCGTCAGCAATGGTGCGATGGCTGACATAGGCCAGTGAGCCACACTTAACACAGATGGCGTGAACCTTGGTGACATCGTCGGCAATGGCACAAAGGGCAGGCATAGGGCCAAAAGGTATACCCCGAAAGTCCATGTCGAGGCCGGCAATAATCACGCGGATGCCACGGTTGGCCAATTCGTTACATACGTCGGGCAGTCCCATGTCCAGAAACTGTGCTTCATCGATGCCAACAACATCAATGTCGCTGCTAAGCAGTAGAATACTGGCTGATGAATCGATGGGCGTAGAGGGAATATGGTTCTTATCGTGGCTGACAACATCTTCCTCTGAGTAACGGACATCAATGGCAGGCTTGAAGATTTCCACCTTCTGGCGGGCAAACTGGGCACGACGCAGACGGCGGATAAGCTCCTCAGTTTTACCTGAGAACATGGAACCGCAGACAACCTCAATGCGGCCTGGACGATGGTATTCTCCGTTGATGTTATTGTTCATAATGTCTGCAAATTTACGAAAAAAAGTGAAAAGTGAAGAGTAAAAAGTGAAAAAAGTGCTACCGCAGACTATTATTTGTCATTTTTTACTAACTTTGCACCCGTAATGGGCATATTATACATCGTTCCAACTCCTGTTGGCAACATGGAAGATATGACACTGCGGGCCATTCGCATATTAAAAGAGGTGGACTTGGTGTTGGCAGAGGATACTCGGACGTCGGGCATTCTGCTGAAACACTTTGATATTAAGAACCAGTTGCTGTCGCACCATAAGTTCAACGAGCACGGTACATCGGCAGGCATCGTTAACCGGCTGTTGGCCGGCGAGAATGTGGCGTTGATTAGTGATGCTGGTACACCGGGCATCAGCGACCCGGGATTCTATCTGGTTCGCGAGGCTGTCAGGGCCGGCGTTGATGTTCAGACCCTGCCGGGAGCAACGGCTTTCGTGCCGGCTTTGGTGTCGAGCGGACTGCCTTGCGACCGTTTCGCCTTTGAGGGGTTCCTGCCACAGAAGAAGGGACGTCAGACCAAGATACGCAGTCTGGCCGATGAGGAGCGGACGATGATTTTTTATGAGTCGCCCTACCGTCTGGTAAAGACCTTGGAACAGTTCGCTGAAGTATACGGAACAGACCGGCAAGTAAGCGTGTGCCGCGAAATCAGTAAAGTCCATGAAGAGAGCGTCCGCGGAACACTGGCAGAGGTTATCAGTCACTTCAAGGAGCATGAACCGAAGGGTGAGATCGTGATTGTGCTGGCAGGGAAGAATTGAAAATCGAAATAATAAAGAATTAAAATATTAACGATTATGAAGAAATTATTGTTTTTTGCAGCTTGTATGCTGGCTATCGCCAGTTGTAACCAGGGACCTTCACAGGCAGAGATTGCTGCTGCCCAGAGTATTGACTCGCTGAAGCAGATTGTCAGCCAGAAGGACAACGAGATTAACGACATGTTGGGAACCTTTGGTGAGATTGAGGAAGGTTTCCGTCAGATTGCCGAGGCAGAGAATCGTGTGGCCGTCGCCCAGAAGGGTGAGGGCGCCAGTTCGAAGCAGCGTATCCGTGAGAACATCCAGTTTATCCAGAGTACGATGAAACAGAACAAGGAACTCATCAATAAGCTGAAGCAGCAGTTGCGTGAGAGCAGCGTCAAGAGCGATGCTCTGCGCAAACTGGTGGAGACGATGACTCAGCAGATGGAGGAGAAGGAGCAGCAGATGCAGACACTCCGCGCCCAGCTCGACGAGAAGGAAATCCAGATTATGGATCTCGATGAGAAGGTGGCTAACCTGAACACCGACGTGCAGGAACTGACTACCGAGACCAACCAGCGCGCCGAGACCATCTCACAGCAGGATAAGCAGTTGCACTCTGCTTGGTTCGTTTTCGGCACCAAGAACGAACTGAAGGAACAGCAGATTCTGGTTGACGGCAAGGTGTTGCAGTCGAGCTTCAATAAGGAGTACTTCACTAAGATTGACATCCGCGTAGACAAGGAGATTAAGCTCTACAGCACGTCGGCTAAACTGTTGACGGCTCACCCTGCCAGCTCTTACACCCTGCAGCGTGATGCCAACAAGCAATACGTACTCCGCATTACTGACCCGCAGACCTTCTGGTCGACAAGTAAGTACTTAGTCGTACTGGTTAAGTAAGCACCTATGGGATTCCATAGCCCCAAGGCCATTCTTGCAAGCCTGCTTGCAGGACTGATTGGCGTCACCCTGCTAACGGGATGCGACAAGGATGATGACAGCAGCTCCGTCACACTTCAAAGCGGAAGTGTGATGGAGTTGTATCCTGTTGTCAACCAGAGCAAGACGCTGCGTTTCGAGGCTAAGTCCTCGTGGACGGCTACTTGTAATGCCGACTGGGTGTCAGTCTCTCCCCGCAAGGGTAGTGCCGGCAGCAACACCATCACCATCACAACGGCTGCCACCAACCGCACGAAGTCCAACCGTTCGACATCACTCACTATTTCGTCCGGCGGTTCGAGCCGTAAGGTAACACTTGTCCAAAGCGGCAAGTATGCCATTTTCAATCAGAAAGAATACGCTTTTGGAGCTGAAGGCGGTGACCTGACACTCACTTTCAAGACCAATTTGACAGCGGACGATGATCTGCAGATCATGTATTCCCGCCAGGACTGGGCCCACTGGGCCGACGAGTCGCGTCGCACCATTACCCGTGCTGAGCAAGAAGCCTCGACCAGCAAGATTGTCATAACGCCGAACAAATCGGGCGATACCCGTATCGCCTATTTTGTATTGGTTATGCCCTCTGATGACGGAGAGTGGATGGGGCTCGACACGGCCTACGTTACTCAGGCCGGCGTGGTCGACGACTATGAGTCCACCGACTATTCGGCTGACGGCAATGTTGACGTGCTCCAGCAGTCAACCCTGGGCAAGGGTATCCCCATCGTGCTGATGGGCGACGGCTTCACTGACCTCGACGTGGCCGACAGTACCTATTACAACATCATGAAAACGGCTATGGAACATTTGTTCAGCGAAGAACCCATACGCTCACTGCGCGACTACTTCGACGTTTATGCCGTTACCGCCGTTTCTAAGCATAGTGGAGTGGGAACAAACCGCTCTACGGTCTTCAGTACCATACCCAGTAATATCTCTTCCGAGATAGACTACGACGCGATGAAGGTGTCTTGGTATACCAATATGGTGAAAAAGATAGACATTGAGCGGGCATTGTCGGTGGTCATCGTCAATAGCCACAGCCATAACGGCGTGACGGCTTTGCTCTTCAACCAGGAGACCAAACAACCCCGTCAGTACTCCGTGGCCCTCTGTGCCCTGATGGACAGCATCACCAGCGAGGAGGTCCGTCTGGTCTTGGTTCACGAGGCCATTGGTCACGGCTTTGCCAAGTTGGCCGATGAGTACGGCTACGAGGCCAAGGGTGCTCCCACCAGCAAGGAAACCAGCGATATCAAGTACTTACAGCGGTTGAACTGGATGCTGAATATCGACACTACTGATGATCCGAGCAGAGTGTTGTGGGGCTCGTTCATTGGCGACAGTCGCTTCGAGGCTGAGAATATCGGCGTCTATCAGGGAGCATATACTTACGCTTTGGGGGTTTACCGTCCTACGGAGAACAGCATGATGCGCAACAACGACAGTCCTTTCAATGCGCCCAGCCGCAAGGTCATCTACGACCGCGTGATGTCATTGGGCGAGGGCAGTCCTGTTTCTTCGTTCGAGGCTTTTGCTGAGTTCGATGAGCAGCACAAACCTGTCCAGTGGAAGTATGATATGACCCGTGGACTGAAAGCCCCGTGGCAACGATGGCATCCGGCACCGCCAAAAATCATCTATCAAAGTATTAATAACCTTTAAAATAGTTATATATTCTTAATTCATGTCATTCGGGTGTCATTTTTCTCCTAATAGATTAGGTGAAATCAGAAAATAGTCGTACCTTTGCAGCCCGAATTGCGCTTTTTATGGTGGGCGCATTGTGTAAATTGCTGAATATAAACAAAATAATATATAAACAAATAATTAAAAAAGTAAAAGTATTATGCCTACAATTTCACAATTGGTAAGAAAAGGCAGAAAGGTGATTGTAGACAAGTCGAAGTCACCCGCGCTGGACAACTGTCCTCAGCGTCGTGGTGTCTGTGTACGTGTCTACACGACAACACCTAAAAAGCCTAATTCGGCTATGCGTAAAGTAGCCCGTGTTCGTCTGACAAATCAGAAGGAAGTTAACTCGTACATCCCCGGTGAGGGTCACAACCTGCAGGAGCACAGCATCGTGCTGGTCCGCGGCGGTCGTGTGAAGGACCTCCCCGGTGTACGCTATCACATCGTTCGCGGTACGTTGGATACCGCCGGTGTAGCCAACCGCACTCAGCGCCGTTCTAAGTACGGTGCCAAGCGTCCTAAGGCCAAGAAGTAAAAACTGACCGGAGATGGTCAGGCGGCCACAAAGAAGTAAAAAAGAAACAAATCCCGTTTTGCTGGAGAAATGTTATAAAGGTTGAGTAAATACTCAAGAGCGAGTGTTGAAGAACGTGCAAGAACAGCCCCCAAGCAGACAAAAATCATTTATTAAAAAACAAAATGAGAAAAGCAAAACCTAAGAAGCGTGTGATCCTGCCGGATCCCGTGTTCAATGACAAGAAGGTGTCAAAGTTCGTAAACCACCTGATGTTCGACGGCAAGAAGTCGAAGTCGTATGAGATTTTCTACAATGCTCTTGACGCCGTGAAGGAGAAAATGAAGGACAACGAGAAGTCTGCCCTTGAGATTTGGAAGCAGGCGCTGGACAACATCACCCCGCAGGTTGAGGTGAAGAGCCGCCGTATCGGTGGTGCTACGTTCCAGGTTCCCACCGAGATCCGTCCCGACCGTAAGGAGAGTGTCTCGATGAAGAACATGATTCAGTTTGCCCGTAAGCGCAGCGGTAAGTCAATGGCTGACAAGCTGGCTGCTGAGATTATGGATGCCTTCAACAATCAGGGTGGTGCCTTCAAGCGTAAGGAGGACATGCACCGTATGGCTGAGGCTAACCGTGCTTTCGCTCACTTCCGTTTCTAAAGAGTTATAAGGTTTAAAGATTTAAAGGATAAGACAAGACAATGGCAAAACAAGATTTGCATTTGACGCGTAACATCGGCATCATGGCTCACATCGATGCCGGTAAGACGACCACTTCGGAGCGTATCCTGTTCTACACGGGTAAGACCCATAAGATTGGTGAGGTGCACGACGGTGCCGCTACCATGGACTGGATGGCTCAGGAGCAGGAGCGTGGTATCACCATTACTTCGGCTGCTACCACCTGTAACTGGAAATGGAACAACAAGACATTCAAGATTAATCTGATTGATACTCCGGGACACGTGGACTTCACCGCTGAGGTGGAGCGTTCACTGCGTGTGCTCGACGGAGCTGTTGCCACTTACTCGGCAGCCGACGGTGTGCAGCCTCAGTCTGAGACTGTGTGGCGCCAGGCCGACAAGTACAACGTGCCCCGTATCGGCTATGTCAACAAGATGGACCGTTCGGGTGCTGACTTCTTCGAGACTGTTCAGCAGATGAAGGACATCCTGGGCGCCAACCCCGTTGTGATCCAGGTGCCTATCGGTGCTGAGGAGAACTTCAAGGGTCTGGTTGACCTGATTAAGATGAAGGCCATCCTGTGGCACGACGAGACTATGGGTGCTGAGTACGACATCGAGGAGATTCCCGCCGACCTGAAGGACGAGTGCGACGAGTGGCGCAACAAGCTGCTCGAAGCTGCCGCCGAGTACGACGAGGCCCTGATGGAGAAGTATTTCGACGACCCCGCCTCCATTACCGAGGAGGAGATTATCGCCGCCATCCGCAAGGGCACCATCTCGATGGCTTGCACCCCGATGCTCTGCGGCTCATCCTATAAGAACAAGGGTGTGCAGCCCCTGCTCGACTATGTCTGCGCCTTCCTGCCGGCACCTGTCGACGTAGAGGTCATCAAGGGTACCAACCCCAACACCGACGAAGAGGAAGACCGCAAACCCTCTGAGGACGAGCCTACGGCCGCCCTGGCCTTCAAGATTGCCACCGACCCCTACATGGGACGTCTGGTGTTCTTCCGCGTTTACTCAGGTAGCGTGAAGGCTGGTTCCTACGTCTTCAACCCCCGTTCGGGCAAGAAGGAGCGTATCAGCCGTCTGTTCCAGATGAACTCCAACAAGGAAATTCCTATGGAGTCTATCGACGCCGGCGATATCGGTGCAGGTGTAGGCTTCAAGGACATCCGCACGGGTGACACCCTCTGCGATGAGGAGAAGCCCATCGTGCTGGAGTCGATGACCTTCCCTGATACCGTGATCTCCATCGCCGTTGAGCCGAAGTCTCAGGCCGACGTTGCCAAGCTGGATAACGGTCTGGCTAAGCTGGCCGAGGAGGATCCCACGTTCACCGTTCGCACCGACGAGCAGAGTGGTCAGACCATCATCTCAGGTATGGGTGAGCTGCACCTCGACATCATCATCGACCGTCTGAAGCGTGAGTTCAAGGTAGAGTGTAACCAGGGTAAGCCCCAGGTGAACTATAAGGAAGCCATCACCAAGACCGTCATGAATTATCGTGAGGTCTACAAGAAGCAGTCGGGTGGTCGCGGTAAGTTCGCTGACATCATCGTCAATGTCGGTCCTGTGGACGACGACTGGGATATCGCTAAGGATGGCGGACTGCAGTTCGTCAACGAGGTGAAGGGTGGTAACATCCCCAAGGAGTTCATCCCCTCTATCCAGAAGGGCTTCGAGGCTGCCATGAAGAACGGT
>CACZDV010000070.1 GCA_902780025.1 uncultured Prevotellaceae bacterium | reverse complement strand
GTAGGCCAGTTCCTGCTTGTCGAAGAAACTCCGGCAGAGATTCATCAGCTTTGGACGAACGGATGTTGCGATATTTTGAAAGTCTTGCGATTCCATTTTGTTGATGCACTTCTGCTATTAACACGAATAAGAACGGGAAAGGTAAACTAAAAAAAGGAAATATCTCGTTCGAGACATTCATTTTATGATGTGACCTTCTCCAAAGGTCAAGTCAGACGGCAAAGATACAGAAAACGGCACAAAAATCCCTCGGCAAAGCCCGGAAATCGGGTGCCGAGGGTGAAAGTCTTAACTCAGGTTAAGAATTTTTGTTAGAACTGGGGCTAATCTTTGCCGAAAGTGATTTCTTTGCGAATCTTGCTGATGGTCTTGGGGGTGACGCAAATACGCTCGGCTATGCCGCTTTCTTTGCAAGCAAAGCGAACAAAGTTCGAGCGGCTTGCAAAGAACTCACGCAGCACCTGAAGGTCCACTCGGCTTTCTTGCCTTGCAAGCGACCAGAGGTCGAGTGGCCGCTTGGCTCATCCAAAAATACTGTTATTGCTGAATTTGACGTAGTCGAAATCCGTCACGATTCGGCATAGAGCAAGCAATATTGCAATTTATACTGACAAAGCCTTTGTTGAACAGGCCTTCGTACACTTCTGACAGAGGATGCACTCTGTAGCATTCTTGCGACTGCGAGCGTTCTTGTTCACCTCGACCTCCATCGGACAGACCTTCAGGCATTTCCCACAACTGATGCACATGTCCTCATCACACTTAATGCGAATCAGGGAGTAATAGCTCATCGGCTTCAAGAACACCGTTATGGGGCAGATGTACTTGCAGAAGGCGCGATTGTCCTTCAGCAGGATGGCAAGGGTGATGCCGACTGCATAATAGAAGATGTTGCCTGCGACGAAAAGCATGAACATCGTGTAGGCATTGGCCTTGCCAAGCCAGAACAGAAGCAGGACGATGGCCAATGAAAGGCCGAACATGATGTATCGGATGAATCCCCAATTTCTCCTTGGTGTCTTAGGCTGTTTGTATGGCAGCAGGTCGAGGATCATAGCCGTCCAGCAGGCATATCCGCACCATCCTCTGCCGAACAGCAGCGGGCCGAAAATCTTGGCGATGGCATAGTGGAGCGTACCGGCTCCCCAAACTCCACAAAGCAGATAATACCACAATCCCTCGATCTGCATGTTCTCACGGCATATCAGGCCGAGAAACACGAGCATATAAGTACCTACGCCGAATTGGGTGAACTCCCTGGCGTACTTCCAACCCGCAGCGAACAGGATTCCCCCGAAGCCGATGCAGAAGCCGATATACGAGAAGTTGAGCAGGAAGAACAAGTTGCCTGTTGCCTGCCACAGCCATACGGCAATGGCTTCGAATACCAGCCACATAATGATGGAAGAGCGGTACTTTTTCATCATCAGATTACAACTTTCATAATTTCTTAGAAATAAGTCAATCAGCAGAACACCTCCAAAAGCCAGTACAACACTGCCGACGATGACAGGTGTATCAGTCAGGAAGATTACTGGCGTTTTTGCCATCTGCATATCGCCAAGCCCCAGCCAACAGTAGATTGCAAGATTGCCAAAACTGTTGCGAGTGTACTCATATTCTTATCAATTAATTCTATCGTTAATCTATCTGAGGATCTTTTTGCCGTTTCGGATATAGATTCCCTTGCGTGGATGATTCACCCGACGACCTTGCAAGTCATAGAGAGGTGCATCGGCATCGGAAGCATCGATGGTGCTGATGGCTGTAGCGTCCTTGGAAGTGACGGTAGTGCCGGGCTTGATGTTGAGGTCGAGCAACTTGGTAAAGACGAATTCGTTATAGCCCAGCATCACCACGAGATGAAGGTCGGTAGGCTCTTTGATGGCTTCCAGGTCGCTGCCGAGATAGGGCTTGACTTCTTCGGATTGACCTGCCGAAAGTTTAAGAGGGGAAGAAAGGCCATTGTATTCGCCATTCTCTCTGCCATCGTTGCCTATGCGCGCGCTGATTCTGCAGGAGAGCTTGCGCGTGTCGTTGTTCTTGAGGGTTAGCGTACATTCTACGGCTTTCTTCATGTCCGTCTCGTCGGCCTTATACACCACCTTGTAGTCTGTCATCTGAACGTCGTAGTAATGGGGCGCCTTGTCGATGGTCAGCATAGTGGTGGCCAGCGGGGAACCGGAATCGGTACGGCACAGTCGCAATTCCATGTCGCCCTGGAATGGGACGGTAAAGGGATAGTGGAGCGTGATTTTCTCCTTGGGTTGTAGTTCCAGTGTTCCATTTATATAATCGGCATTGAGTACTTCAGAGAATTTCTTGTCTTTCGGTCGTCCGTATAAGATGGTGCTCTTAGGCAGATAGACCATGTCGTCGCCTTCGTTCTCCACCTCCATCACCAGTGTACACGGGTCGAGTGGAGCCAGTTCTTCGCCCTCCAGATGGGCGGTGATTTTCAGTTTCTGGTCGTAAAAGAAGGTTATCTCCTTATCCTTGACATTGACGCCCCAATACTCGCGGTCGTTGCCCATCTGATGCCACGAGTCGTCGGCCACGTCCAGATCCCGATAGAAGGGATACAGCCGATAGGAGCCGTCGGGCAAGTCGAGACTGCCTATATTGATAGTCAGCACATCTGCTTTTCCTGACGGGATATGACTTTTATCCGGCGACACCGCTTTTATGGAGACGTTGCCTTTGTCATCTTTGGTGCCTACAGCAACCTCAAAATTCCCTTGCTTGCCCTCCTCATCGAAATAGTAGAATGTCGTAGTGAAGGTGTCCCAGTAGGTGTCGAGGGCTTCAATCAGCTTGACGTATCTCGACACCAGGGGGGAGACTTCCTCGCTACCAGTACTGGGTTCAACGCCGAGGAGGATATTCTGATACTTTACGTATCCCTCCCCCAATGGAGTAGTATGGGCAGGATAGTTGGGGTGCATCACATTGATGGAAAAGTAGTTATCACCGGAACCATTATATCCCCAGTTGACGTGGAAGAATCCGCTGCCGTCATATCCGTCGATGACAAAAGCATGGGAACTCATACTCGTTTGCCCAGCCATGACGACGGGGCGTTTGTGGTTCAATTCTTCCCATATCAGTCTCTGCCAGTCAGAGAGGGAATAGCCGTAGTGGAAGACAGAGCGGATGGACTTCGAATAGTTAAAATATTCGCGTAGGGCTTTGACTGCGAACGGGATGTCTGAAATAGATTCGTCGCCATAGATCATCCGGACGGCCTGTCCGCAGTAGCGCATCAGCTTGGCCACCGCCTGTTGCTGTTCGTCCGTGCCTGGGCTGTTAGTGGTGTAGGCAGTCAGCATCTGGTCCCACTCAAAGGTGGTGGCTGGCAGTCCCTGCACCTCAACGGTCTTTCCTGTCTTATTGTCTGTGTATGTGTAAGCAGGAATGGTGGTGGTGGCAGCCTTGGGCCATTGGTGGTAGTACATCACCTGAGCCATAGCCGTAGCCACACAGCCTGTTAATGTCTGTTCGTCGTTGACGACAGGTGTCTGCAGGTTATAAGGGGCATATTGTCCCCAACGGGTCTGCATGAGTGGCTCGATGGCGGTCAGGTCTGAGGTAGCGGCAGCCGCTGGATCCGCAGCCACATCACCCAGCATTCTGATCTGTTCAGCATAGCCCTCGAGCCAGGAACGCATATTGTCGGGCATCTGACTGGCATCGAAACAGCCTGTCAGACTGTAGCCCAGCACGGGTAGCGTGCGATCATCAGCCGAGGCAATCACATAGCCACCGCCCTCGATATTGAAGGCATAGAGTTCGGGCATCCCCGTCGGAACCGCCTGCATATTCGTATGTCCTTGAACACGTTTAGGGCCCAGCCTGGCACCACTCTTCTGACGTATAAAAGAACGTGCGTTCGCTAATGCCTGATCTTGGCTGATTTCTGCTGCTGAGAGCATCAGGCTCGTCATGAGCAGCCATACAATGGTAAAAACTTTTTTCATACTCTGAATATTATTTCCTCGCAAATTTATTTGCAAAGGTACTCATTTTTTCTTTATTATTCGTATCTTTGTACCCAAGTTTAACAATACTTTAAGAAGATTATGCCAGAGCGGCGGACATATATTGCCATCGATCTGAAGTCGTTTTATGCTTCAGTAGAGTGTGTGGACAGAGGGCTTAACCCGCTGACCACAAACCTCGTGGTGGCAGATGTGAGCCGCACGGAGAAAACGATATGTTTGGCTGTGTCGCCATCGCTGAAAGCATACGGCATCGGTGGACGGGCACGACTTTTCGAGGTAGTACAGCGGATGCGGGAGGTGAACTTCGAGCGGCAGAGCAAGGTACCAAGTCATCGTCTGACTGGCAAATCCTCATCCGATATAGAATTGAAACAGCATCCGGACTGGGCTGTTGACTATATCGCCGCGCCGCCTCAGATGGCACACTACATCGAGGTCAGTTCGAAGATCTATAAGACTTATCTGAAGTATATTGCGCCAGAGGACATCCATGTGTATTCCATCGACGAGGTCATCATGGACGTGACGGCTTATCTCGGCAGTTATAAGATGACCGCTCATGAGCTGGCAATGAAGATGATTCGTGATGTGCTGAGTCAGACGGGCATTACTGCTACGGCTGGCATTGGTACGAATATGTATCTCTGTAAGGTGGCGATGGATATTATGGCCAAAAAGATGCCTGCCGACAAGGACGGTGTACGAATCGCTGAACTCGATGAAATGTCGTATCGCCGTGAACTCTGGGACTATCGCCCGATAACGAAGTTCTGGAGAGTAGGACGCGGTATTGCAGAGAAACTGGCACTATATGGCGTAGATACAATGGGGAAGTTAGCACGAATGTCCGTGCAGAATGAGGAAACACTCTATAAACTCTTTGGCGTGAACGCAGAACTGCTGATAGACCATGCCTGGGGCTGGGAACCATGTACGATGGAAGCTGTAAAGGCATACCGACCTGAGACGAACTCCTTCAGCAGCGGACAAGTGTTGCAGGAGCCTTACAATTTCAAAAAGGCCCGTGTGGTGATACAGGAAATGGCAGAAGGAATGGCACTTGATTTGGTATCGAAACGGTTAGTGACAGACCAATTGGTGCTGACAGTGGGCTACGATGCAGAGAACCTGACACGTCCTGAGATCCGCGAGAAATATCATGGTGAGATTACCACCAACTACTACGGCAAGGCTGTGCCGAAACATGCCCATGGCACGTTCAACTTCGAGAAGCCTACATCGTCATCGAGGCAAATCATGGATGGTGCTGCGGCGCTCTTCGACCGTTGTGTGAATCCAGACTTACTCATTCGCAGGTTGAACCTGACCACAAACCATGTGGTAACGGAGGCATCTGTCGCTGCCAAGGACAATGCTCCCCAACAACTTGACCTCTTTACTGACTACGAGGCGTTGGAAAAGCAGAAGCAGGAGGAAAAGGCCAAACTCGACAAGGAGCGCCGGATGCAGGAAGCACAGTTGAAAATCAAACAGCGTTTCGGCAAGAACGCCATCCTCAGAGGACTGAACTTCGAGGAGGGTGCCACCGCCAAGGAACGTAACAAACAGATAGGAGGACATAAAGCTTAATTAAGAGTTAAGAATTAAGAGTTAGGAGTTATGGGAAATTACGACGATATCATCAACATGCCGCATCACGTCTCAAAGCGTCACCCGCAGATGTCGATGTGGAACCGTGCAGCCCAGTTTGCGCCTTTCGCCGCATTGACAGGCTACGAAGACGCTATTCAAGAAACGGCACAGGAGAATGAAAGCAGTTACGAAACATCCAACTTTACAAATTATTAAGATGGAATACAGAAAAATAGGCGATAACTACTATATCCGTATGGATCGAGGTGACGAGATTATCAGCAGCCTCCTCGCAGTTTGTGAAAAGGAATCCATACCGTCAGCTGTCTTCTCCGGAATCGGCGGCTGTCAGAGTGCGGAACTACAGGTTTTCATCCCCAAAACTGGCAGTTTTGAGACTGAACGGTTAGAGGGAATGCTGGAACTGGTATCACTCAACGGCAATGTTGTAAGAGACGATAACGGCCAGCTCTTTCACCATACTCATGCCCTGTTTTCTTTCAAGGAAGACGGCCTGCATGGAATGGCAGGTGGGCATCTGAAAGCCACAACCGTTCTATATACTGCCGAAATTGAACTGCGTCCAACTGTCGGTGGTGCTATCGGCAGGAAGTTTGACCCTGAGACTGGTACTGGATTCTGGGCATTTAAGGATTAGTCGCTATATAAAGGAGCTTGTTTGGCAAACTCAAACAGCGACTGAGGCAGGTGGCAGTAACCGTCAGGATTCTTATCAAGGTAGTCCTGGTGATACTCTTCTGCCGTGTAGAAGTTCTGCAGAGGCAGTTTCTCTACGACTAAAGGTTGCTCATAGTTTTTCTGCTCCTCGGCAAAGACCTTCTCGATGACGCACAAATCCGCTGGGTCAGTATAGTAGACACCAGTACGATAGCGAGTTCCCTCGTCGTGTCCCTGCTTGTTGAGACTTGTAGGGTCGATAGCTTTGAAAAACATTTGCAACAGGAACTCCAAGCTGACCACATCAGGATAGAACCGCACAAAGACGGTCTCTGCAAAGCCTGTCGTGTCGGTATAGACCTCCTTATACGTCGGGTTCTCCGTGTGTCCGTTGGCGAATCCCACTTCCGTGATGGCCACACCCTCAATCTGCTTAAAATAATGCTCCGTTCCCCAGAAACAGCCTCCAGCAAAGTAGATGTCCTTCGTAGGCTTTGTTTCAAGAATCCCGTCCACCTCGTGCTCTACAAAGGGCCCGGCCTTGCACTCCAGCAAGACACTTGGCTCTAAGCACTCCAGTCCATGCCAGACGTTCTTGGGAATATCCACACCGTAACGGCTACTCTCCTGACTGATGACACACGATTCCACAATCTTTCCCTCGTCATTGTAGGTTGTCACGCGAACCTTTCCCTTCAGTATCACAAAGGTCTCGTCCTTGTCAGGATGGTGATGCACTGGGATAAACGTTCCTGGTTCTAAAGCATTAAGGAAGCGGTGACATTTGTCCTGAAGGCTCTGATGGAAGTTATAGTTCTTCCTCAACCTCGGCGACTTCTTGGCTTCCTCGGCCAACCCGTTCATTAAGTTATCGTCTATAATCTTCATATCGTTTTTGTTCTATAATTGTTCCATATCTATATGACTGCATTATAAATCTGATAACAAATGTCTGCGGTCACTTTGATATTGGTTTGATTGTCAGACGACGCTCGTAGCGGGTGGGCTTGACCTGATAGCCGGGCAGGACGTAGCAGGCCGTGCAGCCTACGCCTGTGGTGTTGTAGTCGAGATTCAGGGTAACGCCGTCCTGCTGCTGGAGCTGATAGGTATATACCGCCTTCGTCAGGTTGTCGGTGCTGTAGTGGTAGGCGTTGAAATTGAACGGCTCGTCCATCGCAAAGCGCAGTCCATGACCAGAGCCGTTGCTCATAGAGAGCCAGCGGTTGTCGCAGCGCAGACCGCAGTCCTGCGGAATGAGATAGGGCTCGAACATGTCGTCTACGGTTTTCTCATAGACACCGATGGCATAACCAGTCTTGCGGTCGGGATAGTTCTCCTCTGGGCCGCGACCGTACCACTTCACCTGCTGCATTTCGTCGCAGAGCGTCATCGTCAGTCCGATGCGTGGCAGAAGGGCGGGCATCTGTCCCTCGGGCTCCAGAATATGATGGAGGGCGATGGTGCCGTCGCCGTTGATGCGGTACTCATAGACTTCGGAGAAGCCAGAATAGCGCAGGCCGGTGATGTAGGCATCGAGCGATGTATTGACGGGAGCACCGAACTGCGAGAACCAGCGCACATTGACATACACCTGTCCATTAGCCTCGAAGGCTTGGCAAGAGATGGGGATGCGGGTGGTGGCGTTCAGGTTGTTGCTATAGAATTCGTTGGCTATCTGCGAGCCGTTCCAAGCCTTGCGGTTGTTGTAGGCGATGTTCCACTGGTCCCAGCCGTCGACCTCAAGTGCCAGCGGGGCGCGCCACACGTTCATCTGCAGCGGCGATTTGAGCAGTTCCTTGCCAGCTTGCTTGATGCTGAAGAGCTGGCCATCGGGGGTGAATGAGTAGGAGAAGCCGTCGCCGCTGACCGTGAAGGCTCCCGACGCTGACGCGCCGGGCACAGTGGCGGTGTCGTTGGTACGGCTCAGCACGGCCTTTCCGATGGTCTTGTCAGAAGGTACAGCCAACTGGCGCCAGGGGAGTTCCAACTGATCCCAAGCCATGACGTGACCTTTCTTCGCCCAGATCTCATCAGCTTTCAGACTGCTGGTTATCATGAGGCGGTATTCGCAGCCGGGTTTGAGGACAGGGTGGCTGTAGGGTACGGTGATGACCTTCTTGGCCAATGGCTCCACATCAGGACTGAGCGTTCCCTGCTGCAGACAGACGCCATCCTCGTAAAGCTCCCATTTCATGTCATAATAAGAGGTATTGATGAAGTGGTTCCTGTTCCATATCTCTACCGTACCGTCAGCAGCACTCAGCAACGTGCATGATACGGGCTGGGCGGATTTCTTCATCTGATAGATTTCCGGCTGTACGGTTCTGTCGGGCCATATCGTGCCGTAGGTGCGGGCGCCGATGCCGTAACTG
>CACZDV010000069.1 GCA_902780025.1 uncultured Prevotellaceae bacterium | reverse complement strand
AAGGTCGCTGTAGGCAGCTGTACGGTGTAATGGCCCTTGTCGGCAGTGAAATCGGGAGCGTCTATCTCGGTCCATCCTGGAGCGTAGAAGAAGAAGGTGGTGAAGCCTGCGTCGCCCTTGTCGTCTACATGGCTCTTCCAGATATTGGAAGCGCTGTTGTAGTTGTATACGGTCTTATCTTCTTCCTCGGCAGGTGCTTCCACACCGTCGCACTTGTGTTCCTGCAAGTCGATGTTGCTGATGGTGAGCTTGGTGTTGTCGGCATTGCCTCCGCCGTCGACGACTAAGGTGACCTTGTCCATGTCGATGCCATCCATGTCGCTACGGTAGAAGAGAACTTCCTGGTTGGCCTTCAAGTCGATGCGCTCTGCAAAGTAGAAGCTGTTGTCGTCGCCCGTTTTCACCAGTTTGAGTGTTACACCCGGATGATCGGTGGTAGAAACGAGCTTGCAAGAGAAGTCGTACTTGGTAACCGCGTTAGTGGTCATGTCGGTGAGGAACTTGACCTGTGCCTGCCACTGTTCGGTGGTTGCTGTAGGCAGCTCAATGGTGTAGGCACCGTTCTTCTCGGTGACGGTTGGATTGTCTATCGGTGTCCATCCCGGTGCATAGTAGAACTCGTTGGTGAACTGGCAGTTCTTCCACATGTTGCAGTCGCTGTTGGAGTTGAAGCCCTGGAAGCCTTCGCTGGCGCAGGTGAGGATGTAGTGCCATGCTATGTTGCCATCGTCCCATACGAGCACCATGGTGCTGCCGGTAATGCTCTCTACACGCAGACGGAGCTCGCCGTTATAGGCTGCGTCGGCTGGGATGTAGGGGAAGCAGGTGTTGGCAGGCATGACGAGGTAGAGGTCGTCGCCCTCGGCACTGAGCTGGTAAGAGCTGTGCTGTTCGCTGACAGGCACCATGTAGTCGGTGTCCTGATGATAGTCGGGGAAGATAGAGCAGCCGGTGTTGACATACATGGTTCCGCCAGCGCCTGGGTTGTAGGTATAGCTGTAGTCGGAGCCAAAGGTGAGTCGGTCGTCGTACACACCGAATTCGGCCTTCTCGTTGGCTCCTGCCTTCCACCACTCAGTGCCGTCGGTTCCTGAAGGTCCGCACGCTAAGTGGGCGGGTTCGGTGGCAGCGATGCGCCACTCCTTGCCCGACAGCTTGCCTACGATCTCGCTGAAGTCGACGAGGGTGTTGGTGACGTGGAATGTGGTCTCGCCCATGCCCTGCGACATACCGTTGCGGTTGCCCACACGGTAGTAAACCTTATAGTCGCCCGAATTGACCCATATCTTCTGCAGTGGGTTGACGGTGGAGTAGACGGGGTTCTTGGTTACTTCCTTGCCGTCAACAGGAATGTACCACATGGGGTAAATGCCGTCGCCCTCCATGTGGAAGGTTACTGTGTTGGTCTCGTCGTCGACGCTGGCAGTCACCTTTGCGTTCTCTGCCAGTGGCAGTCCTGCCTCTGATACGCCGTCGAAGTCCTCTGGGCTGCACGCGCTGAGTGCCAACCCTGCTGTGGCAGCGATGAGGAGTGCCTTGCTGAATATGTTATGTTTCATAATTGCTTGAGTCTTTATATTAATAGTCGTTTTGTGTCAGTGTGCCGTGAGATGCGTCAATTTCACTCAAAGGAATAGGAAGATATTTCTTCTTCTCGGTCCATGTGTTGGTGCGGTAGCCGTAGGCATCGGGTACTAGTGTGGTGGCAGCCTTTCCTGTGCGGATGAGGTCCCAGTAGCGCTTGCCCTCGCCTACAAACTCCTTGTGGCGCTCGTCGATGATGTTGTCGATGGTGGCAGCCTTGTTGTCGGTGAGTCCGGCACGGTGGTGTACCTTGTTGAGGTATTCCTCGGCATCTGCCATGTTGCCGCCTGTGCGCACGATGAGCTCGGCTGCATTGAGCAGGGTCTCTGCGAAGCGGTAGATGCGCAGGTTGTTGTTGAAGTTGAGGTCACCGTCGGCTTTCTGGTCCTTGTTGTTTTCTTTATAGGCGAGATACTTCTTGAGCCAGAGTCCGGTGTATTGCCAGCTCTTGGTGTCGCAGTTCTTGTCACGTCCGTCGAAGATGGTGGCGTCCTTGCGCACGTCGCCCTCGTCGAAGAGGTCTAAGGTCTCGAGTCTTACAGGCTCAAATCCCCAGCCATTGTCCACTCCGTCGCTCTCCTTGTAGTCGCGTGGAGAGATAAGGCGAGGATAGACGGTTCCGCCCGCATTGATGACTCCACCGCCCCAGGCACGCACGGCTCCGTCGTCCATGTAGCCTATCTCGAAGATGCTCTCCTTGGTCCACTCGCCACTCTCGAGGAAGATGTTGGCGTAGTCGGGGTTGAGGTCGTAGTCCTGCTTGTCTTTGATAATCTCTTGCATATAGCCTAATGCCTTGGCGTAGCGGCTCTCGTCGTTCTGGTACATCACCATCTCGGCATAGATCATGTAGGCGGCAGCCTGGCTCATGCGTCCCAGGTTCTTGTCGTCCCACTTCATAGGCAGGGCGTTGAGGCCGATGGCGCTCTCGAGGTCGCTGATGACAGCCTCGTACACCTCGTCGGCGCTCTTCTGCTCACCGATGTAAGGCGACTTGAGGTTCTCGAAGTAGAAAGGTATGTTGCCATAGAACTTCCACACCTGCATGTAGTAGAAGGCGCGCAGCACCTTGGCTTCGGCCATGAAGGTGTTGTAGTCTGCCTGTGTGAGGGCAGCCTTGGCCCACTCTATATAGGTGAGCACGTCGTTGGCGTTGCGTATGCCCTTGTAGCTCTGGTCCCAGATGCCTGTGAGGGCATCGCCTGGGTTCTGGGTGCTGGCATAGTTGGACATCTTCTGTAGGAAGAGGTTGTCGGAACTGGTTCCGCCGCCTACCCACACATCGTCTGCCATGATGTCGCTGCACATCGTCAGCGGAGCATACTGCGCGTTGTTCCAGTCGTACTGGCGCATGGGGTTGTAGGTGGAAGCCACAGCTTCCATGATGTGCTCCTTGTTGCTGTAATATTCCTGCAGGGTGGTCTTGTCGGGAGGGGTCACGTCCAAGAAGTCATCCGAGCAGCTTGTCAATGTAAGGGGAGCGATGAGCGCTGCCATCAATACATATTTATATATTTTCTTTGTCTTCATAATGATAAGTTTTTTAGAGGTTTAGAATCCAAGGTTGAAGCCCACGGTGATGGTGCGGCTCTGAGGATAGACACCATAGTCGACACCCAGCGAAGTGGCTCCTGTGCTGTCGCCTGATGAGATTTCAGGGTCGAAGCCTGCATACTTGGTGAGGGTGAGGAGGTTCTCGGCTGCTACGAAGAGGCGCAGCTTGTTGACGAAGAACTTCTTGGTGATGAACTGTGGCAGGGTGTAGCCCAGCTGGATGTTCTTGAGTCTGATGTAAGAACCGTCGGTGATGTAGAGGTCGCTGCTCTGCCAGTTGGTTCCGTCGTTGATGACGAAGCGTGGGTACTTGTTGGAAGTGCCTGGACCTGTCCAGCGGTTGAGCAGATAAGAAGGAAGGTTGGCTGGTTGCACGTCGGTACGGCGTGTGGCATCGAAGATGTCGTTGCCGGCAGTGCCCTGCCACATCATCATGAAGTCGAAGCCCTTGTACTCGGCGTTGAGGGTGAAACCGAAGGTCCAGTCGGGCATTCCCTTACCTATCTTGGTGCGGTCGGCAGCATCGATGGCTCCGTTGCCGTCAACATCGACGAAGCGCACGTCGCCAGGCACAGCCTTAGGCTGCAACATCTCGCCGTCCTTGTTGACCCATGCCTTCACCTCGTCCATGGTCTGGAAGATACCGGCTGTCTTATAGCCGTAGAAGTATGGGAATGGTTCGTTGTTGGAACCGCGTGTGATGGTTCCGGTGTTCTGCATAGCACCGAGTTCCAAGAAGCCTGAGGTGTTGCCGAGGTTCTTCAGTTTGTTCTTCAGATAAGAGGCGTTAGCCTTGGCGTGGAATTTAGCCTTACCGATGTTCCACTTGTAGCTGGCTTCGAGCTCAAGACCCTTGTTCTCCATGTCGCCCACGTTGCCAAGAGGAGCGCCGGCTCCCACATAGTTAGGGATAGGCATACTGATGATCATGCCGTTGGTCTTCTTGATGTAATAATCGAGGCTGAATGTCAGGGCGTTCTTAAAGAATCCCAAGTCGATACCGAAGTCGGTCTGTTCGCTCTCCTCCCACTTCAGGTCGGGGTTGGCAAGTGAGCCTGCCTGTACACCATTGACAACGGTCTCGCCCTTGCCCAGGATGGTGTTATAAGGCGAAGCTGTCCAGGCTGCATAGGTGAAGTCGCCGATGTTGTCGTTACCGTTCTTACCCCAGCTACCGCGAATCTTCAAGTTGCTCAACCAGTCAGGAGCATGGAAGTAAGGTTCGTTGATGACGTTCCATCCCAAAGAGAAGGAAGGGAAGGTGGCGTAGCGGTTGTTGGCACCGAAGCGTGAGCTACCGTCGCGACGTACGGTGAACTGTGCCATGTAGCGCTCGTCGTAGTTGTAGCTGGCACGGAAGAAGTAAGAACTCAGTGTGTGTTCGTAAGCAGGACCGCCGCTGGCAGACATCTCGCCACGGCTCTGGTCGGCACTCGTATTGTTCATGAAAGGCTTGTTTATGTCCTTGAGGTTCTGCAATGCACCATAGAGGTTCATGCCTGTATTCTGCATCGCACTCTGACCTGCCACCAGGTTGATGGTGTGCTTGTTGAAGGTCTTGTCCCAAGTCAGCACGTTCTCCAACTGCCATACAGTGCCGCGGTTGCTCGACTGGTGGGCGTTGGTGATAGTGGCCTTATTGTTTCCAGAGAGATAATAGAGAGGTGTGTAGCCGTCGGCTCCCCAGAATCCGAGGTCGGCTCCGTAAGAGATGCGGTATTTCACGCCGTAACCGATGTTGAGGTCGGCAGAGAAGTTGGCTACAAACTTATGGCTCCAGCCCAAGTCGCCAGGCAGCGAGAGCATGGCCAATGGGTTGTTCATTTCCTGATAGCTGCTTCCTGGAACTGTGTACATACGTCCGGCTCCATCGTAGAGCATGTACTGCTCGCCATAGAGATTGCTCTGAGCTTCGGCTGCTGCACCGCTCACTGTAGGAGTGAGGATAGGAGAGAGGTAGAGGGCTGAACCCAATGGAGAACCATACTGAGAGTTGGCGTCGATGGCCTTGCTCTTGACACGTGAGTAAGAGATGTTGGCGCTGATCTGCAGTTTGTTGAGCCAGTCGCGGTCCTTGGTGTCGTCGAAGAGCGTGTAGCTGGTATTGCTGCGAAGCGACAGACGGCTGTAGTTGCTTCGGTCGTAGTTGCCGCCTACGATACCGTCCTGATGATAGTAACCCATAGAGAGGTAATAGTTGATCTTGTCGGAAGCGCCGCTGACGTTCACCTCATGGTTGACAACACCGGCGTTGTCGTTGAACACTTCGTCCTGCCAGTCGGTGCCCTTGCCGTACTGATAAGGATCGGCATAGATAGGAGCCTGTCCTGCGTTGACAAGACCTTCGTTCATCATCACAGCATACTCGGTGGCGTTGAGCACATCGCGGTGCTTCCATGGGTTCTGCCAGCCGTAAGAGAAGTTGTAGTTCACGTGCACTCTGCCCTTCTCGCCGCCCTTGGTGGTGACGAGGATGACACCGTTGGCAGCACGTGTACCGTAGATGGCGCCAGAGGCAGCGTCCTTCAGCACCTCGATGCTCTCGATGTCGCTCGGGTTCAGATAGTCGATACCGCCCTCGATAGGCATTCCGTCAACGATGTAGAGAGGGTTGCTGTTGTTGATGGTTCCGATACCACGGACACGAACCTGAGAGGCAGCACCAGGCTGACCTGATGAGGAAGTGACGGTAACACCTGAGGCCAAACCCTTCAGTGCGTTGTCGACACGTACTGCCGCCTTGCCGTCGAGGTCGTCGGCACTCACCTTGGCGATAGAGGCTGTTACGACGCTCTTCTTCTGAACACCATAACCCACTACCACTACGTCTTCGAGGGTGCGTGAGTCTTCCTTCAGCGTGATTTTCAGCTTGTCGGAAGCCTTCACCTCTTGAGTCACATATCCTATATAAGATACGACCAATGTTGTGTTGGGGTTGGCTTGAATCGTGAAGTTACCGTCCAAGTCGGAAACTGTACCTTGCGAGGTACCTTTTACTACTACTGATGCACCGATGATGGGTTCGCCACTCACGTCGGCGATGTTACCCTTACAGGTAATCTGTTGCGCCTGCATGATGGTTGCCACAAACAATGTCAGCATCACCATTAATAACCTTGTTGGTTTCATAAGCTAAATGTTTAGATTTTAATTATTGTTGTGTCTCGTTATTATTAGGTATGATGTAGGTGGACGACTTTTTCGTCTTCTACCGAAGCATTCGTTTTTCCGCTTGCAAATGTACTAAAAAAAATAGTTGGTAACAACCCAGTGATAAATAAAAGTGGATTTGTAAAGTAGAAAGTTTTTCTTATGTTTCTGATTATCAGTGCTGTGCGAGAAACTTGAAAATCGAAATCAGTGGACGCTTTGTAAAGCTGAACTTCGAGAAAAGGGCGTTTTCATCCTTCTTGTGTGTTGACAAAAAGTAGAATTGTGTTTTTGTGCGATTTTGCTTCTGTTCGTATGTTGTCCACTTTCTTCTTATCCTTGATTGTCTTTTAAACAGTTGATTATTAGTGGCTTGTGAATCTTATGGCACTTCTGTTGTTCCACTTTTCCATTTTATGCCGAAAAATGGGTGGATTTTTTGCTTAATTTTGCGGCAACAATCTGATTTTTTTAATAACTTTAAAAAACTTAAATGCGTATGAAACATTTGAATTTACTTCTGTTTGCATCTTCCATGATGTTCGTGGCGCCTGCTTATGGTCAGAACTATAAACAGGTATGGGCGGACGAGTTCGACAACGTAGGTTCAGTAGACGAAAGAACCTGGAACTTTGAGACTGGAAACTATAACAACGGATTTGGCAACTGGGAATTGGAAAACTATTCGAAGGCCAACGCCACCGTAGGTCTCGCACCCGACGGAACCACCAAGGCACTCATCATCTCTGCTAAGCCCGATTTTACTTCGGCACGACTCTTCACCAAGGACAAGGTGTCGTTCAAATATGGTAAGTTGGAAACACGCATCATGATTCCTAAGACTGCCAATGGTTTGTGGCCTGCCTTCTGGCTGCTTGGCAACACGGGAACATGGCCTTCGTGCGGTGAAATCGACGTTTTGGAGATGGGACATGCTGACGGAATCAAGAACGGCACTCAGGAGAAATTATATAGCGGCGCTTGCCACTGGGGTGTTTATCAGAATGGTGGCTATCCCAACTATGGAAAGTTCACTACCTCACCTACGAGCCTGCAGGACGGCAAGTTCCACAAGTTTGTATTGGAGTGGACGCCCGATGTCATCAACATGTATCTCGACGACGCTGCTGAACCTTATTATAGCATGGACATCAGCGACAGAAGTCTGAATACATCGCCAGGCAACTATTTCAACAAGCAGTTCTATATGCTCGTCAACTTGGCGATAGGCGGCACCTTCACAGGCGTGAACGATCGTGCAGCCGTTACTGCCCTCCATTCTGGCGAGAAGAAGATGTATGTAGACTATATTCGCCTTTACCAGAAGGAGGGACAGGAGTGCTACACCGTCAACGGAAAAACCGTCGATAATATGAACGAAGACACACATTTCGAGGACACAACCACCGAGTTAGGAGAATATGGCTACAAGTCGCTCGATGCTGCAGGTAAGTCGGTCTTCGACTTCTCTAAAGGTTCAGACTACGTCATTATCAGCGCTTCCACCGGTGTAATGCAGCAGATGGGGGCTGAGAAAATCAAAGCCGACTATTCGGTAGACAATACCACACAGCATCTCTATATCTGGGACAACACCTATACGCCAAGCATTGGAACAGGTGTCAATTCCTTCGGACTCACCGAGGCATACTCTGTTTTTACCGTTAATACCAATACAACATGGTCAGGATTGGGCTTTCACGGATTGAAAGACCTCTCCATGCTCGACGACAGCTACTATCTCCATTTCTCGATGAAGGGCGACGATGCTCTCTTGCATGCTTCTCATGCGATTCGTGTAGGTGAGGCCAGCTTCACTATCGGCAACAACCCTGTGGAGGGCATGATTTTGGGCGACTACAAACGCGATGGCGAATGGTACAGTTTCGACATTCCTTTCAGCAAGCTCAAGAAGATGGCAGGAACTGTGTTCCCCGACAAGGACGGTGGTGCTGCTGCCTATAGAGAGAATGCTTTCTGCGCGCTCAGTGGTGGAAATGCAGGTACAAAGCTTACCTTCGACAACGTGTTCTTCTATAAGAAGCAGGGTGGCAGCGAGACTCCTGATGTCGACGCTACTCTCGGAGAATTTGGATCCAAGTCGCTCAACGCCGAAAACCAGTCGACTTTCGACATTGCATCGGGTTCCGACTACGTGCTCATCGCCACTGGCAGCACCTTTGCCAATCAAGTAAAGGACGCGGGCAAGGTAAAGGCCGACTACAATGTCGACAATAGTCGCTATAACTTCAACCTCTGGGAGGGCACCATGACAGGTGCTACAGCCACAGGCACCAACAGCTTCGGCTACAACGAGGAATACTCCTGCGTGCAGGTTGCTGGCGGAAAAGGTTGGTCGGGCGCCGGCTATGCTCCTGCAGCAGCCACCGATATGAGCATGATAGACGACAGTTACTGGCTCCACTTCTCAATGAAGACAACCAATGAGGTCAGCAAGAGCGCTCCTTATGCCATCGTCATTGGCGAGAATGCTCACTTCACCATTGGCGCTGCTCCTTTCGAAGATGCAGGTAAGAAATATGCAGTTCTTGGCGATTTCTATCGCAACGGCGAATGGTACAGCTTCGATATTCCAATGACAGAAATCAAGAAATATGGCACTCCTGCCTTCTGGGGTAACAGTTCTTACAAAAGTAACATCCTGAGTGTCCTTGCTGGCGGAACCAACGGTGTAGAGGTGAATCTCGACGGTGTCTTCTTCTACAAGAAGATTACTACTGGTATCCAGGCTTCTACTGCTGATAAGAAACAGCAAGCCAAGGTGCTCGGCATCTACGACCTCACTGGCCGCCGTGTCAGTGATATGAATGCTGGTGGCATTTACATCGTACGAACCAACCAAGGAAACTTTAAGGTGAAAAAGTAACTCAACTTTCGCATATCAGGAAGTTAAAGGAGTTAAGGGAGTTAAGGAGTTAAGACGTATGTCTTGCTGCTTAAAAAATACGCCAAAAAGACTGTTGTCTTA
>CACZDV010000068.1 GCA_902780025.1 uncultured Prevotellaceae bacterium | reverse complement strand
GCCTCGTGGGCACGCTACATCTACGGTATCTCCAAGGAGATGCAGAAGCTGGGCGTTCCCGTCAAGGGTTATAACATCGCCTTTGCCGGTGACGTACCCCTCGGAGCCGGCATGTCGAGCAGCGCCGCCATGGAGAGCTGCTTCGCCTGCGGACTGAACGACCTCTTCGGCGACAACAAAGTGTCACAGTGGGACATGGTGCTGGCCGGACAGGCTACCGAGCACAACTACTGCGGCGTGAACTGCGGCATTATGGACCAGTTCGCCAGCGTCTTCGGCAAGGCAGGCTGCCTGATGCGCCTCGACTGCCGTTCACGTGAGTTCGAGTACTTCCCCTTCAAGCCCGACGGTTATCGCCTTGTGCTGCTCGACAGCGTGGTGAAGCACCAGCTGGCCGGCTCACCCTATAACGACCGCCGCAACTCCTGCGAGAACGTGGTGAAGCACATTGCCGCCAAGCATCCGGAAGGCAAGTTTGAAACCCTGCGCGACTGCACATGGGAGCAGCTTGACGAGGTACGTGCCGAAGTAGGCGAGGAAGACTACAAGCGTGCCAAGTTCGTGCTTGGTGAGAAAGACCGCGTGCTGGCCGTCTGCGACGCCCTTAACGAAGGTGACTACGAGAAGGTAGGCGAGCTGATGTACCAGACCCACGAAGGCCTGTCGAAGGACTACGAGGTGAGCTGCGAAGAGCTGGACTTCCTGAACCAGATAGCCAAGGAGAACGGTGTCACCGGTTCGCGCATCATGGGCGGCGGTTTCGGCGGTTGTACCATCAACCTCGTTCGTAACGACCTCTACCGTCAGTTCATAGCCGATGCCAAGAAGCGCTTCAACGAGAAGTACGGCCATGAGCCCAAGGTCTATGATGTCGTCATCGGCGACGGCAGCCGCAAGCTCTGCTAAATCTCAAATCTCAAATCTCAAATCTCAAATCAAAAAGAGATGTTCAACATCGACCGCAGCTATATTGACGCACCGCAGTTTGAGGAGACCCTTCAGAGCCGCCTCATCACTATTCGGTCAAAGAACAAGGACAACCCTACCCTGCCCAAGCCGGAGCAGTTCGGCTTGTCAGACGAGGACTTCGAGGACTACATTGACCGTAAGGAGGATCTGACTGATTGGCAGAAAGATATGAAACGACGTGGCCCATTGTGGTTAGTCATCATATTCTGCATACCACCAGTACTCATTACTTGGCAGCATCCAGACGACGACACGCTGTTTTGGCTGAGTTTTGTCGCTGGTCTTGTGCCCTGCCTGATCATCTGGCTGCTCTATAAGCTGATTGCCCGTCAACGCGAACGGCGGCTCTACGACGAACGTGCCGAGCGCTACATTGAGGCATTACAGCAATGGGCCGAGAAGAACAAACAGTAATCACCCGCTATTTCCCCTCCTGACCATCGGTGCCAGGAGGGGAATTGTATCATAAAAAGTATCTTAATCATGAGAAAATTTGCTTTACTCTTATGTGTGGTCTTTGCGTCGCTTACCGCTAACGCACAGAACCTGAAGTTTGCCCTCGTCAAGGACGAGGGCGGTGAGACCAACATCCGCAAGGGCCCTGGCACCAACTATGCCATTGTCGAGAAAATCAGCGACGGTTTCTTCATCAACTGCATCCCCACCAAAGGGGCGTGGACAAAGGTCTATACTACCTACACGTCGGGCGAGCAGCAGGACTTTATCGGCTACATAGCCACCAGCAAGCTCGTATTCCCCAAACGACAGGGCGCATGGAAAATGGTGGGACAAGTCAAGGAAGAAGGCGGTTACACCAACATCCGCAAGGGTCCAGGCACCAACTATGCCATTGTAGGCAAGGTGAAGGACGGCAGTTTCATCCTCTATAGCGGTAACTATGACGACAAGTGGCTGAAGGTCTATACCCAGAAGGGCGAGTTGCGCGGCTACATGAGCGGCAGTAAGATTAATGCCCTGGAGTCGCCCAGCTTCTGAGCCGTTTTTACTAACATCCACGTTACACCCTCGGCATCCGGTTTTTCGGTTTCGCCGAGGGCTTTTTCTTGGGACGAAATGAAATTTCACCGTAAAAAAGTTTGTTGTGGGGTTAGCATTCTGAACGCCTGAAGGGTATTACTATAAAAAAGACATGATGGAAAGAAATAGTATCCAGCTGCTGTTCAAGCAACACTATGCCAAGATGCTGAGGGTGGCACGCACTATCCTCTACGATGAGCAGGAGAGCAAAGACGTGGTCAGCGACATCTTTGAGAGTCTGCTCCGTGGTCAGACGGTGCTGATGCCCGACACCGAAGAGCGCTACTTGCTGACGAGCGTTCGCAACCAGTGTCTGAAGCGTCTTCGCCACCAAGAAACGAGGCTCCGCATGGAGACTGCTACTGCAGGGCAGGCAACCCATGTGGCAGATGAAGATGAGCGCATAACAGACATCGTTGAGTTTGTCGTCAGTCATCTGACGGAACAAGAGCAGCGCATCTTCCACCTCCGTTTCACCGAAGGCTATACCTACGAAGAGATCGCTTCTGCCGAAGGCATCAGTCGCGTGGCTGTATGGAAACATCTTTCACACGTCCTAAAAGAAGTCAAAAACCGTTTTAATCCGAAAGGCTTATGAAAACAAGTGACCACAACAAGCGGCTTTACCGCGACATGCAGGAAGAGCCCGACAAGTATTCCGACCAGGAGATAGAGGCCATGATGGACGATCTTGACCGTCTGCCAGATGTAGAAGAGGCATGGCAGCAGTTTGAAAATGAAGAACGAAGAATGAAGAATGAAGAATTTGCTACCGCGCTCCCTATAGTGAAATTCCATTCTTCACTCCGTAAGGTGGCAGCCTCCTTTGTCGGTCTGCTCTTAGTGTCTGCCGTTGCCATTGCGGCAGTCCATATCGTGCAGCATTACCAGAAGCCGAAGGCTCCACAGGTGACAGAGACCACGGCGGTAAACACTCAACTCTCAACTCTCAACTCTCAACTTAAAGAGGACACCCTCGCCAAGGCGGAGCCTGTAGTCTTCGACAATGTCACGCTGGACAGTATTGCCAGCGATATTGCGGCCTATCACCATCTGGACATGGAGATGCAGAATGAGCAGACGCGCCAGCTCCGTTTCTATTTCGTATGGAATCCTGACGACAGTCTGCAGGAGGTAATAGAGAAGTTAAACATGTTCGAGCAGGTCAATCTGACTGTTGAGAACGGTAAACTGATTGTCAGATGATGAAACACCTCGTTATTTCCCTTATCGCTCTGTGCTGTTGTGTCAGCACATTAGGGCAGAAAGTAACGCGTAACTACGACAACGTTACAATGTCTGAGGCATTACGTGACCTTAATGAGTTGTCAGATGACTATACCATCAGCTTCATGTACAATGACTTAGAAGACTTCCGCGTGACAACCCGCATCAAGCACCAGTCCGTGCCCGATGCCCTCCGCCAGATGATTGGTTTCTACCCCATCCGCGTGGTGAAGCGTGGAGCGCATGAGCTATATGTAGAATGTACTCACAAGACCGACCGACACCTGAAGGGCACTATCATCGACGAGCAAAGCCAGCCCGTGGCCTATGCCAACGTGGCCATCCTCAATCCTGCCGACTCCACGCTGCTCTGCGGCGGCGTGTCGAACGAGAGCGGCTACTTTGCCATTCCATACGAAACTCCTCCCTCAGTTGGGGGAGGCCGGGAGGGGACTGTGTTGGCCCGCATTTCCTACGTCGGCTACAAGACCATTTACCGGCTCTGCACCAAGTCTGAGGTGGGAACCATCCGCATGCAACCTGACGACTACACCATCGGTGGCGTGGTGGTGCAAGGTGAACGCCCGAAGGTGCAGCTGCAGGGCAATTCGCTCATCATGAACGTGGAGGGCACCGTGATGGAACGGTTAGGCACCGCCGAGGATGTGCTGTCGCGTGTGCCCACCATTTCCAAGAAAGGCGACGGTTACGAGATACTGGGCAAAGGTGCACCGCTGATCTACCTGAACAACCGTAAGCTGACCGACCTGAACGAACTGCGTAACATTCAGTCGGACATGATTCGCAGCGTGGAGGTGGTTCAGAACCCCGGCGCCCGCTACGATGCCACCGTCCAGTCTGTCATCGTCATCCGCACCCGACGGGCAAAGGGCGAGGGACTTGGCGTAGAGCTGACATCGTGGAGCCGCAAGAATCACGGCTATGCCAACAACGAACGCATCAACCTGACCTACCGAAGGGGCGGGCTGGAACTGTTTGCCAACCTCTTCGGAGCATACAACAAGAATTGGAACAGCGGCGGTTTCAGCCAGACCGTCTTTGCCGACACGCTGTGGACCATCACCAACCGCCATGAGTCGTCCACACGAAATCCCTACCTCGAAGGGCGGGCCGGCTTCAACTACCTGCTGAACGACAGCAACTCCTTCGGCGGTTTCTACCAACACATCTACGACTACGTGAAGACCTGTGATGACAATGCCGACGACCTGCTGGCCAACGGCAGCCCCTACGACCACCTGCACAACAGCGGCACCCGTCGCGACCGCAATGCACCCAAGCACCAGGCCAACCTCTACTATACGGGACAGGTGGGACGGTTTGCCATAGACTTCAATGCCGACTATACCTTCTATAAGCGAGTGAGCCGCAACGGGCAGCAAGAACTGAGCCGCAACTACGAGGACCGCGACGTGAACACCGAGACCCGGACACGCGGCAACATGGTGGCCGAGAAGCTCATAGTGAGCCATCCGCTATGGAAAGGCAAGATAGAGGTGGGCGAGGAATACACCAACACCCGCTGGCGCAGCAGCTTCGAGAATGCCGAGGGCTACATTGCCAACAGCGACAACGAGCAGCACGAAAGCAACATAGCACCCTTCGTGGAACTGCGGCAGCAGCTGGGCCGGTTCCAGTTACAGGCCGGCCTGCGCTATGAGCACATAGCGTCTGACTACTTCGTCAGCGGCCAACGCGCTGATAACCAGAGCCGCACCTACAGCGACTGGTTCCCGTCAATAGCCATATCCACCCAACTCCCCTCCCCCACAGGTAATGGGCAGGGGGTGAGTCTTTCCCTGAGCTATACCAAGCGTACGAACCGTCCGGCCTACTGGCTGCTGAACAATGACGTGGTCTATGAGAACCGCCTGAACATGCAGAGAGGTAACCCCTATCTGCGTCCCGTGAAGTATCACAGTCTGAACGCGATGGTCATGTGGAAGTGGCTGTACCTGACCACCAACTTCATTCATTGCATTGACCCCTTCATGATTGTGATGGAAAGTCTGGAAGAAGACAGCAAAGTGAACATGGCCACTATCAAGAATTACAACGACTGCAACTGGCTCATCGTCACCCTGGGCGCACAGAAGAGTGTCAAGCTCAGCGAGGGCGTGACGTGGACTCCACAGTATAATGCCACGTTCATGAAGCAGTGGCTCACCACCACCTTCAACGGTCAGGACAAGCACCTCAACACGCCAATGCTCTCGCTGCAGTTGGGCAACATCGTCACCCTACCCCACGACTGGCTGCTGCAGGCCGACTTCAACATACACACGCACGGCTATACGGGCTCGAACTTCAGGATTGAATGCACCAATGCCATGCTCTCGCTCAGCATCAGCAAGGACCTGTTCAAACGGCGGCTCAACATCAAACTGACGGGTAACGACCTCTTCAACCAGGGCATCGGCCGAGGTACGTTCTACTTCGATCGTATGCAGTTGACGAAGACCGAGGACGATGACTCCCGCTACGTGTCACTCTCCCTGCGCTACCGCTTCAACGTCACCCCGTCGAAGTATCGCGGCACGGGTGCCGGTAACGCCGAGAAGAACCGACTCTGAAACAAATGGCGTTTCTGTGTCAACATGAGTTTACCTGCTTCATCATTACAACCAAAGGAAACACTCATATTGGCACGAAACGCCCTTTCCTTGCCTCATCTTTATAATAAAAAATTTTGTTTTTTCCTCACTTTTTCGTACCTTTGCACTGTTAACCACAGGCATTAACCATTATATAAAGTCAGCAAAGAACTAAGTACAGCACGGCCGCGCTGAATGTTCAGCACGGGCGTGCTTGATATTCAGCACGGGCGTGCTTGATATTCAGCACGGGCGTGCTTTACCGGAGAGAACCGTCCAAGCTCCCACTTTGGACGGGCCAAACTCACACTTTGGACGGGCCAAACTCCCACTTTGGACGGGGCTTGGCTTAACCAAACAGAGGAATGAAAGGGAAATTGGGATGCGGTTCTCAATAATCCACTTCGTAATTGCTTTTTTTGATGGTTATTTGGGACTTTCCCATCAAAAAGAATACAAAAGTAACGAAAAACACCCGCCTTTTCGCACTTTTAACGCGCAAACGCCCCGTTTTTCGCAAAAAAATTGTATCTTTGCAACCGTTATAACACTTAAATACGTTATTTACCTATGGTATCAGTTGCATTCAAGAACCGCACACGCGACGAAGTCATCGCCGCCTTCCGCGAGTCCATCCGCAAGAAGAACGAATGTATAAAGGAATCAGACGAAGAGTTTAAGAGAATCCGCGAAGAGCGCAGACAATTGGCTCTATGAATCCGCTCGACCTTGCATACATCAACCGCCTCGCGCCCTATAAGGTTTGGACGGAGAATGGCCGCGACTACCTCGTTGAAACCAGTTACGATCTGCTGTTCAGGATTGGTTTCATGGACGATTACTCCATCTGGCAGAGCGGTGCCTACCAGTTTTACATCAACAACGAAAGTCATCGGCCATCACCCAACGACGAGAAACTGAAGGCTACCATATTCCGCATCATCGAGGCATTCTTCGCAGCCAATCCCGACATTCTGCTCTATATCTGCGAGACGGGCGACGGCCGCCAGTCGTTCCGCAGCCGCCTGTTCGTCCGATGGTTCAACAACTATGCAGGCCGCGATGCCTACGTCATGCAGACGGCTGAGGTGCAGGAGGGCAAGAACCGTAACTTCGCTGCCCTCATCGTGCAGAAGTCCAACCCTCGCCTGAAGGAAATCCTTGCTGAGTTCGACGAGACTATCAGCATACTGACCGATAAGCCCGAATAAACTGCTGAACACCCCAGCAGAGTAATCCCCATGCCACACCTCGGAAGGTTAAATAATCACAACACGGCAAAAAAGCAAACCAAGAGAAGTCGGCTAGATCACAAGGGGACAGCACCTGGGGTATAGCAGCCGTCATACCCAAGTACCTGTCCCTGCGACTACCACGACTACCTAGGCATGATTGAACGGTGCAAAGCTTATAGCAGTTGCCTTGCAGGGATTCTTTCTATAGTCTTACCATCCGATGAAACAATAAGATCTTCACCACGTACTGCTTTCTCTTCCAGCATACGCTTACCAGCCAACTCTATGCCAGCCTTTAATTTATCAGAGAACTCCTTATTTGACATAATCAGCTATTATTTTAAAAGTGGATTCTACAATAATTGTGGTCACATCATCTTTGCCACCCTTAGCTATCTGTACGGCAGGGAATGCACTGTTGTCATATATTTCCCATGAATCAACCTCGTCCATAAAAAGGCAGAATAGATTACTAATTCCAGCGACGTATCTTCGTCTAACTATTGCTTCGGGTATGTTGTGACCGCCCTTCGAAACGCGCTCCGCAATACGTTGTAAAGCCAAGTCTGGAGAATTGAGCCAGAAGAAAAGAAGTCTGACAGTATAACCATCTGCTTGTGCTCTACGTACAAGATTTATGTATGATTTGGTAGCAAGGGTAGTTTCTATTGAGAATGTTTCGCCTCGATCTAGCAGGTTTTCTATTCTGTTAAGCATCAACCTGCCTGCCTCAATAGCCACACTCTCAGGATTAAAAGGTGAAAGACCTCTAGCTATTTCGTCAGCATTCACGAACTCCTTACAGTCTAAAACCTCTGGCAACACCGTATATGATGCTGTAGTCTTGCCTGCTCCGTTGCAACCGCTTATGATATATAGACTCTTGTCCATTTCAGCGGCGAAGTTACAAATAGTTTTTCAGATAGCAAGCACTTAACCTATAAATATGTGACAATTTAACAAAAAAAGACATAAATCACTTTGTATAGATGACAATATGCCTCTGTGTTTATCAGAATCGGTAACCAAAATTCGCTTTCTTTGGTTTACTTCTCGGTTTACTTTTGAAGTAAACCAACACGTCAACCGCACTCACACCATTTTGACGTAGCCGTGGGGACAGATTGATCTGGAAGCCGATTTCGTATTGCATCTTGAAGATGGGCGTTATGCTTTGATAGAGTGCAAACTGGGAAGCAACGAGATAGAGGAAGGGGCAAGCCATCTTCTGGAGTTGAAAAGGCTTATCCGTGAACCAGATCTTTTGATAATACTTACAGGTGGTCAGATGGCATACACCCGTCCTGATGGGGTAAAGATTATACCATTAGGTTGCCTTAAAGATTAGTCCTCTTAAAAGGCAAAAGCAGTGTTCTTGTACCTCGGACGCACTATATGTTTGGAGTACAATGTTGGCTGTTAATTGGGCGGTTTTGTTGCTTTAATCCATCCTTGACATAGAATTTTATGCCAAAATTATACTAAAATGCTGACAAATTCACGTTAAACTCTCCAAATCTTATCGTTAATTGAAATAAAAGTTGTACCTTTGCAGCCGAAAGGCTGCGAGAACGATAAGACAGGAGGCATGGTGCAAGCGCTGTTCTCCTTTCGCAATATCGGTCAACATTATAATTGATAAATACGAAAAATTATATAACTATGGCAACAGCAATAAAAGCAATACCGACGCTTTATGGTAAAGAAGCTCGCCGTTTCCGTGACTTGGCAGACGAGGCCGAGCGCAGGTATGAAGCCGCCGGCCCAAAGGACAGAGACTGCGACCCATTCGTCATCTCCATGCGCGAGATGTTGAAACGATCAGGCTTCTAAGGAACCATGGACGATTCTTGGCTTCTTACCAACTGCGACCTCTCGCTACTCACCAGGGAGGTCATAGAGTCATGCCATCCCTTTACATGCGGGACAGACGGGGACATGGACGAGTTCTTCCGTCAGGATGCCCTCGACTATACCCATTTCCTTATGGGCAAGTCTTATTGTTTCCGCCTCAAGGACGACGCGCAGACCATCGTGGCATGTTTCACCGTGTCCAACGACAGCATACGCATCTATGATCTGCCCAGCAGTCGGCGTAATGCCATGTGGAAGATTACAAACCGTGAAAAAATGCTCAGCCGCTATCCCGGTGTGCTCATCGGTCGTCTGGCCGTGGCCAAAGGCTTTGGCGGGAAAGGTGTTGGCAGCGACGTTCTCCTATTCATCAAGAAGTGGTTCCAGGCCCGCAGCAGTGCGACCGGAGATCCGGTCAAGGTTGACCTTGTTT
>CACZDV010000067.1 GCA_902780025.1 uncultured Prevotellaceae bacterium | reverse complement strand
GAGCTGGAGTGGTTCCCCAAGTGGAAGGAGACGCGCATGAAGTGGCACCAGAACCTGGGCTTCGGCGCAGAGAACTATCGTTTCCACGACCACGACAAGCTGGCCCACTATGCCAACGCTGCTACCGACATCGAGTTTAAGATGCCGTTTGGCTTTAAGGAGGTGGAGGGCATACACAGTCGTACCAACTTCGACCTGTCGCAGCACGAGAAGTTCTCGGGCAAGAGCATTAAGTACTTCGACCCGGCTACCAACGAGAGCTACACGCCGTACGTCATCGAGACCTCTATCGGCGTTGACCGTATGTTCCTCAGCATTATGTGCCACAGCTACTGCGAGGAGAAACTGGAGAACGGTGAGACCCGCGTGGTGCTGAAGCTGCCCGCAGCGCTGGCTCCTGTGAAGTTGGCCGTCATGCCGTTAGTCAAGAAGGACGGACTGCCCGAAAAGGCGCGCGAAATCATCAACGACCTGAAGTTCCACTTCAACTGCCAGTACGACGAGAAAGACTCCATCGGCAAGCGCTACCGCCGCCAGGATGCCATCGGTACTCCGTACTGCGTCACCGTCGATCACGACACGCTCAACGACGGTTGCGTCACCCTGCGTTTCCGCGACACCATGGAGCAGGAGCGCGTGAAGATAGAAGACCTGGCAGGCATCATCGAAGACAAGGTGAGCATTGTCTCCTTGCTGAAGAAACTTTAAAAGGTAAGAAAGTAAAAAGGTAAGAAAGTAAATAATGGAGAAACGTCATCGCATCATAAAGGGCAGGGTAAAGGTTATTCCTTTTTACCTTTTTACCCTTTTACTTCTCATCAGCTCCTGCTCAGAGACTGACAGCGACCAAGTGGAGTACCCCGACTGGCAGAACAAGAACGAGGCCTACTTTGAACAGCAGTATCAGGCTCACAGCGCCTCCAACATCTTTGCCAAGTGGTCGATGGGTGAGGGCGTGACAGCTGCACACACCGACTGCATCCTGGTGGATAGGATAAAAGAGGGCATGGGAGGTAACAGTCCTTACTACAACGACTCGGTGGTCATTCACTATTCCGGACATCTGCTGCCCTCAACCAGCTATCCGTCAGGCATGGTGTTCGACAAGAGCTACCTCAAATCGACGCCCGACCAGGCTGTCGATGCTCCGGCCAGGATTGCCGTGAGTTCCACTACGGGCACCGTGGCTTATTACCGCATGCCCGCATGTTCCGACTTCGTTCCCGGCTTTTCAACGGCATTGCAGCACATGCACCGGGGCGACCACTGGCGTGTCACCATTCCCCATCAGCTGGCCTACGGGGCGAATGCTAACGGTTCCATACCGGCTTACAGCACGCTCATCTTCGACATCTGGTTAGTCGATTTTTGGACAAAGCATCAAGGCGACCGAGAATAATTCGGTCGCTTTTTTTGTAGTTACACTTTTTTTTATTATTTTTGCAGCAAACTTACAAGACTATGCAGAAATACGCAGACTACATCAAGCAGATTGAGATTGACTCACTGTGGAGCGGAAAGAAGCACATCATCTGGACGCTCGACCCCCACGTCAACGTGCTGAGCGGCATTAACGGTGTGGGTAAGTCAACCATCCTGAACAAGGTGTTCCGAAGTGTCAACACCAATGGTGACATTATCAACCACCTGCTGAAGGGGGTACACATCACGGCGGAACCCGAAGACGCCACGCACGTCAGGTTTGACATCATACGTACGCTCGACTCGCCTGTGCTCGACCTGAGCACCATGACGCATGTCGATACGCGCATCATGTCGGCACTCGACTTCCAGCTCTATCACCTGCAGCGGAAATACCTGGACTACCAGGTGAACATTGGCAACCGCATTATTGAGGCCCTGCAGCAGGGACATGCCGATGCGGCACAGCAGCTGTCCAAGATGAAGACCCGCTTTCAGGACATGGTCGATGAGCTGTTTGCTGAGACAGGCAAGAAGATCATACGTACGGAGAACGAGATTCGCTTCTCACAGATAGGCGAGACGCTGGTGCCCTATCAGCTGTCGAGCGGTGAGAAGCAGATTCTGGCCATTCTGCTGACCGTGCTCGTGGAGGACCAGCAACACTACATACTCTTTATGGACGAACCGGAGGTCAGCCTGCACATTGAGTGGCAGAAGCGGCTCATTGAGCTCATTCTCGAGCTGAACCCCAACGTGCAGATTATTCTGACCACCCACTCGCCGGCCGTCATCATGAATGGCTGGATGGACATGGTTACGGAGGTCAGCGACATCACCGTGTGATTTTCGATTTACTGCTTTCTATGCCATCACGTCTGAAGGATAATCTCAACTCACAGTATTTCGACGCCGCCAACCGGCTGGCATCGAAAAACCGTCGTAAGCGTATTGTTGCTTACGTTGAGAGTTATGACGACATCTACTTCTGGCGCACGGTGCTCAGCCGGTTTGAGGACGACACCCGCTATTTCGAAGTCATGCTGCCTTCCCACAAAAAACTGGAGCGCGGCAAGAAGTCGGTGCTGATGAATATTATTAGAGGAGAGAGGAGAGAGGAGAGAGGAGAGTCGGACGCAATTCTCGGTCCCTCCATGATAGCCTGTGTGGATGCCGACTACGACTATCTGCTGCAAGGCGTCACCTCCCAGTCGAAGTGCGTCATTGAGAATCCCTACGTGTTCCATACGTATGCCTACGCCATAGAGAACCTGCAATGCTACGCCCCCTCGTTGCACGACGTAGCTACCGGCGTAACACTCAACGACCATCGCATCTTTGACTTCCGTGACTATCTGCGCCAGTACAGCGAGGCCATCTTCCCGCTTTTCGTCTGGTCCGTCTGGATTTACCGTACAGGCAATCATAACCGTTTCTCGCTTACCGATATGGCCCGTGTCATTGACCCGGGCGGGTTCAATGTGCAGACTCCCCAGCCCTCCATTGAACACCTGCGCCGTAAGGTCGGCACCAAAGTCAGGCAGTTACAGGCCGAGTTCCCCGACAACAAGGAGGCCTATCTGGCCACCAAGCAGAGCATCAAGGACTTGGGCATCACGCCTCAGACCACCTATCTTTACATTCAGGGGCATTCCCTGTTCGACAACGTGGTCGTCCCCATCATGAACAAGGTGTGCAACCGTCTGCGGCAGGAACGGCAGGACGAGATACAGCGCACGGCGGTACACCACATGCAGCGGCGTAACGAAATGTCCTGCTACGAACACTCGTTGCAGGACATACGTCAGATGCTTAAAAAGAATGCGGGCTATACCCAGGCGGAGCCTTTCCTCCGTATTCTGGCTGATGTGGAGCGGTTCTTGAATGCTGAGGCTACCCCTCAGGAACCTTCTGCTACCCAACAAAAGTCTCCAGGAACTTGACCGTTCCTTCCGCGCGTACATTATTTATATAGGCAGGCAGCAGAATGGTCTCACCCTTGCCGAAGCTGACCTCCTCGCCGTCAATGTTGAGGCGGCCCTCACCCTTCAGTCCGATGAGAATGACAAAGGAGTCAAGCTCCGAGTAGTCTATCTGCATCGGCTCGTTGAGGTCATAGACTGCCGTATTGAAGTAGGGACACTCCACCAGCGTCTGCCCTTCATTCTTCTTTGGCGTGTAAGCCTGGCGGTAGTCGGGCAGCACGCGGTAGTCAATGCTCTCGGCAGCCTCCTTGGTATGCAGCTCTCGCAGGTTGCCGTCCTTGTCGCGACGGCCGTAGTCGTAGATGCGGTAGGTGACGTCGCTGGTCTGCTGTATCTCTGCCAAGTAGCAGCCGGCTCCGATGGCATGAATGCGGCCGGCGGGAATGAAGAAGCAGTCGCCTTCCTTCACGTTGTACTGTGCCAGCGCGTCGCAGATGGTGTCGTCTTCTACCATCGACTTGTACTCTTCGGGCGTTATCTGCTGCTTAAGTCCGTTGTAGAGCATGGCGTCAGGCGCAGAGTCCATGACGTACCACATCTCCGTCTTGCCACGCGGCTTTCCCTGCCGGTGAGCAATCTCGTCGGTAGGATGCACCTGAATACTGAGGTTCTGGTGAGCATCAATGAACTTAATGAGCAGGGGGAACTCGTCGCCGAAGCGTTCATAGTTGGCCTTGCCTACCAGCCGGTCCTTTTGTTCTTTTACTAAGTTGTTGAGGGTTTGGACGGGAGAGCCGTCCGACACAGTTGGTGTCTCGTTGCCGGGCACACCACTTATCTGCCAGCTCTCGGTGCCCCAGATAAGTGTTTTTAATAAAGGTTTGAATTTGTAGTAGTTTTGCATGATTTCCATTCTTAATTATCAATTATCCTTTGTCCATTCTTGTCAGTTGTCTTTCCAGTAGCTTCTTGTAAAGAGTACCAGTACGCTCAATATTTCAAGACGTCCCACGAGCATGAGGAACGAACATATCCACTTGATGTGGTCGGGAAGTATGCTCCACGACATAGAGGCGCCTATGTTGAGGTCGAGTGCAGGTCCCACGTTACTAATGAGTCCGAGCGAGATGCCCATAGCGTTAACGCTGTCGATGCCTGACAGTATCATGATGCCGGCGCAGAGGACGCAGATGACCATGTAAATGGCCAGGAACGCCATGAGCGTGGTAATCTTTGACTGTGGAATGGGGTGGCCGCTCACCTTGACGGGCAACACGGCATTGGGATGCAGAATACGGCGGAACTCATTGCGCATCACTTCGAAGACCATCAGTGCCCGTACGCACTTGAAACCGCCGCTGGTAGAGCCGGCCGATGCACCGATGAACATCAGGAAGCCAATGATGATCCACGTGATGTGGGGCCATACGGCAACGTTGTCGCTGAACATTCCGGTGGTGGTCATGAACGAGACAACCTGGAACAGCGACGAACGTAAGGCATGCTCATAGCCATAGCCTACGCGGGCAATGAGCATGCTCATAATCCAGATGGTGGCAATGACGACAATGCCCAAGTAGAGCTTGAACTCTGAACTCTTGAAAAGGTTACGCCAGCGCAGTTTGAAGAGGCTCATGTAAAGTAGCGTGAAGTTGATACCAGCCAGGAACTGGAACAGGGCTGACACATATTCTACGGCAGGTGTGATGAAAAGTGCCGCGTTGTCGTTATGGGTGGAGAAGCCGCCCGTTGCCGTAGTGGTCATGGCGAAGTTCACACTGTCGAACCAGTTAAGGCCCGTTGCCCAGTAACTCAGTACACAAGCTACGGTAAGGCCGAGGTAGATGGTCCAAATCCATTTGGCATTGGTTGACAGCTTGGGGTGCATCTTTGTACGAATGGGGCCGGTGGCCTCGGCAGCGAACACACGAATGCTACCGCCAGCCATAGAAGGCAGAATGGCAATGGTGAAGAACACAATTCCCAAGCCGCCAATCCATTGTGACAGGGAACGCCAGAACAAAATGCCGTGGGGCATGCGCTCCACGTCATCGAGGATAGAGGCACCTGTCGTAGTAAAGCCCGACATGGTCTCGAAATAGGCATCGGTAAGGTTGGTGATGTAGCCTCCTATCATGTAAGGCAGCATGCCGAAGATGGAGAAAGAAATCCACGTGGCAGTCACCACGAGATAGGAGTCGCGGCGGCTCATGTTGTTACTGGCATCACGTCCGCGGTAAAGGAAGATAAGGCCGCCGCAGAAGGTGAGAATCATGGAAATCAGAAAAGAGATGCTGTCGTCTTCCTCATAGCAGAAAGACATGACGACGCACCACGACATCAGAAAGCCTTCCAGACAAAGCAGCTGTCCAATGATTTTCGATACCAGTCCAAGATTTACCATAATGATGAGGCTTTGAAGAATTTCTCAACTTTCTTCAGGTTATGCTCGTGACAGAACACCATGACAGAGTCGCCTGCCATAACCTGCGTGTTACCGTTGACTAAGTAGCCCTTCTCGTTGCGTACCAGTCCGCCGATGGTGACGCCAAAGGGCAGACCGAGGTCCTTCACAGGCTTCTTGGTCACCTTTGAACCCTCGGCAGCCGTAAACTCGGCCACGTCGGAGTCCACCATCATCAGCGAGCGCATGTTGCTGACCTCGGCGTCGAGCATCATCTGAAAGATATGGCTGGCAGCAATGTTCTTCTTGTTGATGATGGTGCCTATGTCAAGGCTCTCGGCCATGCTGACGTAGTCGAGGTTCTCAACCATCGCCACGGTCTTTCTGACACCCAGTTTCTTGGCCGTCAGACAGGCCAGAATGTTGGTCTCGGCATTACCTGTCAGCGCCACAAAGGCCTGTGTGTTACGGATGCCCTCGTCTTCCAGCAATGCCAAGTCACGGCCATCGCCATGAATCACCATCGTGTCGGTGTTGCTCAACAGCGCGTTCAGCTCTTCGCAGCGACGCTCGTCACTTTCTATGATTTTGAAGTTCATGTAGTCGGGAGCCGTCAGTGCTGCCCTGACTGATGTCTTTCCGCCACCCATCACGATGACGTTCTTCACGTCGGCATAATGCTCCTTGCCCACAATCTTACGGATATAGGGAATATACTCGCGGGTAGTCATGAAGTAAGCCAGGTCGTGAAGGTGAAGAATATCGTTACCGCTGGGGATGATGGTCTCTTCCCCATGCTTGATGGCAACAATGTGGAAGGGGTCTTCGGGGCCGCAGAGTTCCTTGAGGGGCTGGTCGAAGATTTCGCACGACTCGCGCAGCTTGATGCCGAGCAGCACCAGGGCACCGTCGTGAACGTCCCACCGCTGCCGAACCCACGAGAGTTTTAAACCGTTAATGATGTCCTTGGCAGCTAACACCTCCGGATAAATAAGTGAGTCGATGCCCAGGTTCTTGAAGAACGGTCCCATCTGTGGAGCCAGGTATTCGAAATTGTCAATACGTGCCACGGTCTTCTTGGCACCAATGGCATGGGCGATGATGCAGGCGTTGACATTACGGCTCTCTTCAGGAGTGACGCCCACAAAGAGGTCGGCACCCTCGCAGCCGGCATCCTTCAGCGTGCTAATGCTGGTGGGTGAACCTTGCAGCGTCATGATGTCGTAACTGCTGTCGAGCTCGCTCAGCCGCTCGTCGTTCTCGTCTATCAGCACACAATCCTGACGCTCGCGGGATAGTAGCTTTGCTAAATGGGTGCCTACGGCACCTGCGCCTCCGATGATGATTTTCATAGGCCTCTCCCTAACCCTCTCTCAAGGAGAGGGGACTTGTTATTTGTTGAATGATACTTTCCTTGTCAATGCCAACGAGGTGTCGAAGCTCACTGACGGTGCCGTGCTCTACAAACGCATCGGGTAGGCCGAGACGAATCACCTCGGGGTGATAACCGTGGTCGGAGAGCCACTCCAGCACAGCACTGCCCAGCCCGCCATTGCGTACGCCGTCCTCGACGGTGATTACGCGTCTGAACTTCTTGCCCACTTCATGCAGGATGTCCTCGTCCAGCGGTTTCAGGAAACGCATGTCGTAGTGAGCTACGCTGATGGGTGTCGGGTGTTGGGCGTCGAGTGAGTTGATTGCCTCTTCCACCGTGTTTCCTACAGGACCGAGGGAGAGCACAGCCACGTCGTCGCCGTCATGTAGCTTACGACCTTTGCCAACAGGAATCTCCTCAAACGGACAACGCCAGTCAACCATCACACCGCTCCCTCTGGGATAGCGGATGACGAATGGTCCCTTGTCGGGCAGCTGGGCGGTAAACATGAGACGGCGAAGCTCGTGTTCGTTCATGGGCGACGAGATGGTCATGTTTGGTATAGGCCGCAGGGCAGCCAGGTCGAAAGCACCGTGGTGTGTCGGGCCGTCTTCGCCTACCAGTCCGGCACGGTCGAAGCAGAGCACTACTGGTAGCCGCAGTATGGCCACGTCGTGTATGATGTTGTCGTAAGCACGTTGTGAAAACGCTGAATAAATGTTGCAGAAGGGCTGTAGCCCGTCCTTGGCCATGCCGGCAGAGAAGGTGACGGCATGCCCTTCGGCAATTCCTACGTCGAAGGTCCGCCCCGGCATTTCCTTCATCATGATGTTGAGTGAGCAGCCGCTGGGCATGGCCGGAGTAATGCCCACTATCTTCGGGTTCTGTCGAGCCAGTTCCAACAGCGTCTCGCCAAAAACGTCTTGATACTTCGGCGGCTGACCGCTGGTGTCCTTGATGATGCGCTCGCCTGTCTCGGGGTCAAACTTACCGGGGGCGTGCCATATCTCGGCATGCTTCTCGGCCGGCTTGAAACCTTTGCCCTTCGTCGTGTGCAGGTGGAGCAGCTTCGGACCCTTCATGTCTTTTATCTGGCGCAGAATGCGCACCAGCTCGCGGATGTCGTGACCGTCGTAGGGACCGAAGTAGCGGATGTTCATGCCTTCGAAGATGTTTTGCTGGTGAGAGAGGGCCGACTTCAGGGCATTGTTCATACGCTGCTTTGCCTCAAAACGGAAAGGCTTTGTCACAACGCCGACCGTGAGAATGCCCATATCCTTGGCAATTCTGGCGATGACGGGAGCTGCGCCGGTTCCTGTACCGCCGCCCATACCGCAGGTTACGAATACCATATCCGCTCCCTTGAGAGCAGTCTGGATATCATCCTGGTTCTCCTCCGCTGCCTTCTCTCCAACCTCAGGCTGTGCGCCTGCGCCGAGTCCCTTGGTCAGCTTCTCGCCGATCTGCATCTGTGTGGACGCCTTGCACATGGACAGGGCCTGCTTATCAGTATTCACGCCGATAAATTCCACACCGGCAATATTCTCATCGATCATTCTGTTAACCGCGTTGTTTCCGGCTCCGCCAACGCCGACAACAATGATTCTTGCCGAGTTCTCTGACTCGCTCATCTTCACCTCTAACAAAATGCTTCCTCCTCTTTACGAACAACTATCTTCCTCAGCTATGCCTGCCGCAGCGCGGCAGCGGGCTCTTCTATGCTCCAGATGCTGTCAAACACAAAGTCACCTTGCCCGAAGAAGGGCAGGGTCACTAACTAATATATTTCATTACCTCAAAAAAATCAATACTAATTCTGCTCAAATCTGTACATCGGATTATTATTTGAACCGTCATAGCTGTCAAGATAGAGGGTTCCCGCCAGGTCCGGATAGTCCGCCAGGATGTCCTTCAGCTCCATCAGCTTGCCGCTCATGTTGTCGCTGGAGCCTAACCTCACGATGAGACTGCCGATATAAAGGGTCGCTTCCTTGCTCTCGTTGAAGCTGATCCTGTCGGTTTTAATATTGCTGGTTTCCAGCACCTGCGTCAGCGTCAGAATCTCCCCGAAGACCTCCGGGTCATCCACGGGCAGGGCCTGATTCAGGACGATGTGTCCGAAGCTCATGCCGGTCACCAGCGGTACATCCTCAATGACTTCCTGGGTGCTCTCCACCACCATTCCGTCCTTGTCGAAGTACATGTTGCTTCCCATGTAGCTCACGTAGCCCACCAGGCTCTTCTCATATACAATCAGCTCTACCCGGACCGGATCGCGGAAGGCTATCCGGTAATCCTCCACGAAGGGGATCACCTTGTGGGGCCGCAGCCGGAACTGCAGCCAGGTCAGCAGCGCGCTTTTTCCCGGAACATCGCCGAGTATCCGCTCTTCCAGCTCTTCCGGCTGGTAATGCCGGTTTCCGCTGACCGTCACCTCATGGATCGGCACGGCGGCGATGAGCAGGAGAAACAGCAGAATTCCGGCTGCGATGGCAGCGGGAAGAAATGTTTTCCGGTGCTGGAAAACATAATGCCCTACCTTCTCCGGAGCCGCCTGCTCCGTCCGGAACGCGGGAGTTCTCTCTTCGTTATACATTCTTCTCTTCCTGTCTTATCTGGTTTATGAGGTTGAAGAATGTGTGTTTTGGAACTTCCTTTT
>CACZDV010000066.1 GCA_902780025.1 uncultured Prevotellaceae bacterium | reverse complement strand
TGTCCGTTATCTGCAGCGACGCGAGGACAGCGAGCACGTCAGTCTGCCCCCGTCCGTTTACGAAGAGCGCCTGACGCAATACCGTGAGCGCATCGAGTCCATGTTGCGTTATGCGAAGAGTCAGGACAAATGTCGCAGCCGTCAGCTCCTGGAGTATTTTGGAGAGGAAGTCACGAAGGATTGCGGGCAGTGTGATGTCTGTCAAGCCAACCATTCTCATACTACGGAGCATGCGCAGCACCAGATTCTCACGCTGTTATCCGACCACCGTCGCCACCACATCACCGAAGTCCTCCACCTGGGTTTACCGAAGGAGGATCTTGATGCCGCCCTCACCTACCTGCTGCAAGAAGAATACATCACCCAGCAGGATGGCTATTTGATGTTGTAGAAGACCAATATAACGATTTGCTCAGATATTTTAAACTATAACAGAGGGTATCCTTATGGCGCCGGATAGGTGAAGGTCTCAACCTTCAGCGCGTTCTCCAGCGCAGCGTACCTATGGTGGTCTCGTCCTGTGCTACGATGACTTCCTCGTCCTGGGTCCGGTGTGCACTCTATTCCAAACTTTTTCTCCTTTTTCTTTGTTTAGTACAAAATAATCAGTATCTGAGTTTGGCGAAACAACGGCAAACAAGAACGGATATTGTTCATATAACTGACATATGGGATACGAGGCGAGAACCCGCAAAGTTGGCGAATAGAATAAAGTAAATGTCACAGCCTATAGAAAAAACGCCCAGGCTCCTTAGATGGAGTCTGGGCGAATTGCGTTAAGTTACAGAGAGCGATACTCACTGGCTGCATCAAAGCAGGGACAGGCCTTCATGGGGTTCAGGTCGTGATGGCCTACGATGAGGGCACGGGGATAGCGCTGTTCCAGTTCCAGGAGCAGCTGCCTCAGAGCCTGTCGCTGTGCCTCGGTGCGAGTGTCGGCAGGTCGTCCGTCGTTGTCGAGTCCGCCCTCGTAGCACACACCTATCGAGTATTTGTTGTGTCCCTGGCAGTGTGCCCCCACCATGTATTCCGGTCGTCCCATTTCGCGCGTTCCGTCTCGTCGGATGACGTAGTGGTAGCCGATGCCGAGATGAAAGCCTCGCTGGCGGTGCCACGTGTCTATCTGTGCCGCTGACGACTGTTGGTCGGGCTTCACTGCCGAGCAGTGTACAATAATCAGGGTTACAGTGCGCATGTCATGCAACTTGATACGCCTACTGATGTTCCCAATGCGGTGAGGATACTTATCAGTATCTGAATCACCAATTTCCATTTTGAATTCTTCATAACCATTAACCATTAACCATTAACCATTAACCTTCGGTGCTTGGTCCGCCGCCTTCGGTAGATGGTCCTTCGGGCTCTTCAACGCTATTGCCCGTGAGACTCTTGATGAGCTGTTTGGTCTTCGACGTGAATGCAGTCTTCGCATCGCGGTTCATCTTCTCAATCGTCGTCTCACCGGTAGCCTGCATGATGATCTTCACCGCGCTGTAGGCAGACTGCTGCTTGGTGATGTCGGCAGCCAATTCCTCGTCGGTGCGCTGCACACCCATGCCGGCAGACACCCTTGCACCCTGCTTCAGCGTCAGACCGTTGCCCTCCACCGAGCACTTGAACAGTCCCAGGTCTTCTATCTTCACCACGTAGCCCATCAGACAGAGTTCCCTGATGCAGTCAACCAGGTCGGTCAGCATACCGTTGATCTCACCCTTCGAGAACGAGGTGGTGTGGGCAGACATGTGCTTGGCGAGTTCCAGTGTGCCGATTGTTCCCTTGTACTCCACTCGGGGGTAGTACTTACCAAACGTACCCTGCAGCGAGTCGTTGGTGTTCTTTGTCAAATTCAATTCCAATGCCATAATAACTTTTTTTGACGTTAATAAATAAAATTACTTTCGGAGAAAACAAATTTACTTTCGGAGTATCCGGATTTACTCACGGAGTAATTGCTTTTCCTTTTGCAAAGTTACGACATTGTACGAGGCATAATGTGGCCGTTAGTAGCCATTAGTAGCCATTGATAGCAAAATAAAATTCTTTTAACATTTGATAAAAAAGCCCCCGACTCTGTCTTTGAGTCTGGGGATAGATTAGAGCATTAGGACAAGGGAATGTCCTAGTTATTCAGATAAAACAGAATTGTGTTTTGCTTCTTTCCAATCTTTATAAGTGAAATAAATAAAGCCAACAACTGCTACCAAAGCTATAGAACCTGCAACAATCAACGTATTCATTTCTTTTGTCCTTTCTTCTTATTTGTGATACTTTTATCTTCGTATAAATGAACATCAGAGACTAACAACAAGCCTATCAATAACACAACAATTGACAGAATGACAACAATATAAATTATTATCGGCTCGTTCAAGTCTGCAAATATGGTCGATAGCAACAAAGCTGTTACCATATACTTTGCCACATCCATTAACCATTTGCCAAATTCCTTTTTCATACTGCAAAGATAGAAACTATTTCTGAAACTGCCAAATAAAACAAACGAAATATTTATTCGTTATGGCTCACAAAGATATTTTATGATTAGTCGTACCTGTTCTGCTGAGTAGGAATGCTTATTCACGTTCCAGCGGATTCTCTTTAACTCCTCCACAAGTTCTGGGCATCTGTTGATATCTTCGCGAAGGTTTTTCATTGCCGACTTAATATTCTTGGTTTTCGGCCAATACAAACGCGCGAGTTCACGTTTTGTGTAACGTCTTTCTTCAATCATGGTCTCTCTTTATTTCAAGTAATATTTCTTTCTTGATACACTTATACACTTAATACACTTAAAATGATAAAAAGTTCTCCTGCGTACGTACATGCGCACGTACGCAGGAGAGTTTTTTCAGAAAACATCTGTATCATCTGTATCTGTATGGCCATTATCAACTGCCATCAACGAACGCAGTGACCGCATTTCCTCGGCAGAGCGGCGCACGACGATATATCCCCGCACATTGCGCGAGGTCTTACGCTCGAAGCCCAGCTCCGCGAAGGCACGACCTATCATCACCGTAGAGAGTTTCTGTGTGATACCGGTTCCCACCATCTGCAGCGCCAGTGATACAGGCATGAACTCTGCGGGTTCATGTTCCTTAGGTCGTCGGAAGTATTGCTGCACCAGCTCCACCTCCAACCGTGGTGTCTCGAACTGCTGGTTATGCTGCGCCAGCTGCTGGATGTCCGACTGCGAGAACCAGTACTGGAAGCCCTGGCGGTAGAGGGCATACGCCTGGGCGTAGATGTTTTCGTAGTCGAACGGATCACTGCGCGGCGACAGGATGCTGTCCACCTCGAAGGGCAGCCAGCGGCGGTTGCCCGTAGGGTCGCAGAGGAACTCGACATTGTTGCCCGTGCCGCAGAACGAGGCGATGTGATGGCGGTGCTCAGCATAGTGGGCATAGGCCGCTCGCTCGTCGATGGTGGGCATGGTGACGGCTGCCTTCAGCTGGTTCAGCTCCGACGGTCGCATCGTGTCCAGCTCTTCGCAGCACACCAGTCCGTATTGCGCCAGCGTCAGCAGGTCGTCGCGCCCCATGCGGCTCGCATTCGTCTTCGTGTAGAAATACTGACGCAGCTCGGGCGGCAACAGATAGTTGAACCACGTCGTCTTATACGACCCCTGAGCACCTATCAGCACCAGGATGACGTTGTTCACCACCTGAGGGTCGATCCATCCTGCCACCATCGCCACCAGCCATTTCTTCAGGTACTCGGCAAAGCGCAGCTGTTCGTCGGTGCCGCCCTTCACCTGCACCGTCATCGACATGGCAAGCAGATGGTCGTCCTCGCCGTTCCAGGGAGGAAGGTGCTCCAGATAGCTTCGGAAGGGATGGAAGTCGGGCACGAAGTCCGAGTCCATCACGCGGTAAACATCCTGTGCCGACACCTGTTTCTGCAGCGACAGCTCTGCCCACAGCGTGTTCACGACACGGTCGTTCATCGGTTGCCACTCCGTTGTCTCGCCGCTCACTTCGCCAGGGTATCGGTATTCCACCCGGCGGGTTATCACATTGTGCCGCAGCAGCACCTTTCCCATCAGGAACGTCTGGATATCCTCCACCGAAGCCCGATACTCCTTATAGTTCGGCTTCCGTTCCTTCACCCCTCGTTTCTTTTCGTCTTTCTGTTTCATAAGCACTGCGAAGTTACAACAAAGACGTCAGGTATGCAAGCGTTTACACCACGAATTTCGTCCGCAGTGTAAAAAGTAAACCTGTGGGGTTGACGCCCCCCCTATTCAAACGAAATATGGAGCGTCATTCCGAGACTTTCGGCAATGCGCTCCAACTTTTCGATGGTGGGGTTATTCCTTCCGCAACTAATCTTGTTCAGATACTGTTTCTTCCAGCCTAATCTTCTGGCCAGCTCTGCTTCACTCATGTTGATTCTCTCTAATGCTTTCTTCAAATCAATTTTTGTTTCTTTCTTCATTTCGCTTTGGGCGAGGCACCCCCAAAGCAAGAGGTAAGAAAAAAAGGATACTCCCTTTGAATCTCTGGGAGTATCCTCTCAATTAGATGTTTATAATTTGTTACTTTGTTCGCTGACTATAAAATATTATCCCAGCCAGTCGCCGTAGTCGGGGATTTCATTGGGCGGGGTGGCGTCGTAGGGACTGCCTACCAAGATATTTGCTTTATGTTGCAACACTAGGACCCTGCAGGTTGGCTTCTCGTATATCTTCTTTTTCATATTATATGTGCCTCACCCCCCGCCCTCTCCTTCAGAGAGGGAGCAAGGTTATAAGGACTTTGTTTATTGATGACACTTCATATTACTTTAAATCTCCGTCCCTCCCCTCTCTAAAGGAGAGGGGTCGGGGGTGAGGCTTCTTATTTGATCGCGACCTTTTTACCATTATTGATATAGATGCCCTTCTTCGTGGGCTTGCCATTCAGGCGCACACCGTTCAGCGTGTACCATCCGTCAAATGATATCTCGCCCGTCTTGGTGTCAATCTCGCCGATGCTGGTAATGTCGCCGCTGGCAGAGACGAGTTTCACGGTGATGCTTTGCGGCAGTTCCTCGTCAGCCGCTGCTGCGCGGTTCAGGGTGCGGGCATAGTCGGGCTCGTAGCCCGTCCACATCAGGTAGCACGACGTGGGGCGTATCTTCGCGCCGTTCTTCGCCCTCACGAATTCGCCTGCCTGGACGGTAATCGTATTGTTGTATACTCCTTGCACCTCCTTAGTCGCTCCTGCAAAGCCATACACCTTGTCGAGTTCGCCTATGTTTTCTGCTGGATGTTCGCTGTCCGAGCCGTCATACCAGTAGCGCGGCTGGTAGGTGCCGATGAAGTCCCATTTGTTCCAGCGGAATGACTCGTTGCTGCCGTCATACGGGGTCACTTTATTGCCGCCCTCGTTGCCCTCGGTGAAGATGTTGATGCCGTAGCCGCCAACATACATGTCCCAATACTCCGTGCTCTCGCCGGGCACGTAGAGGTACGGATGGTTGGCCTGCAGCGTGTTCTCGACCACCTCGTTCGATAATGTCTCGCCTGCTTCTATCATCACGGCCACCCACTTGTGATCCTGATTCTCCTCGATGCCCTTGAACTCGTAGAACTTTCCCGACGGATTTTCGTTGGATCCAGCCAGCGTGATGCGGTTCCTCGTGAAGTTGAACGGCAGCATGACGGTCACGGGCTTTCCAGCGGTGAACGAGCGGTTATAGCGCAGGTCCTCCGTCCACAGTGGCGAAGTGATGTCGGGGATGCCGAGGGGCGCGTCGTCGTACTCAATGTTGTAACTCTTCACCCCGCTGTAGCTGTATGTCTCCACCAGGTCACCGTATGTCGGCGTGTAGTACTTGTTGTTGAAGACCATGGTGTGGCCATAGACCTTCAGGAAGCCGTAGTCGGTCGTCGGGTCGCCGAAGTGGGCGAAGTTAGTGGGGGCGGTTGCTGATTCTACGGCAGGTGCACCTTGCTTTCTGCCGTGTGTGTCAACGTAGTAGCAGTTGGTCAGCGTACCCTCGCCTTGGTTGTTGAAGCGATGGAAGAACGTGCTGTTCTCTATATTGTAATCTCCCCATTTCAGTTCGTACTTACCGCCGTTGTTATCGTACTGGCCGTGGATGAAGAGGCAGTCGGTGAGGTCAACACTCGCATATTGCGACATGGTGCCGACGAATCCGCCACAGCCGTAGGTCTGGCCTGCGCTGTTCGGGTTGTAGATGAGTCCGTCGAACACACAGCCCGTGATTTGGCATTTTTGACTGTAGGTCGTGTAGTGTATGTAGCCCACGACACCACCGATTCCGGCATTGTCGCTGATGGTGCTGCTGATTTGGGTACTCACGTGGCAGTCTCGGATGGTGAGGTCGCCCTCGGAACTGCCTACCAGACCGCCTAAGTAGGAATTGGTGCCGCCCACAATCACTCCCGTCACGTGAAGGTTGCAGATGGTGGCGCCGTTGGTATTCTGGAAGGGGGCGCTATACATTCCAACCTCAGTGGGGTTGAAGTCCAGCGTCTTGCCCTTGCCGTCGAAGGTTCCTTTGAACGGATGCATCATGCCCGCCATTGTTGTCACGCTGATGTTGGCGGCGAGTTCTACGGTCTTGCCGCTAAAGCCGTCCAGAGTAGCGTCATACCGCATAAGCTGGCAGAAGTAGTCCCAGCCGTCGGCGGTCTTAATGGTGTAGGTGTCGCCGTCCTGCGTAAAGTTGGCGTTCGTCGGGAACGTGAACGTGGCACCGAGGGTGACATTCTCATCGGGCATGGCGAACTTGTAAGTATTGTCGCCATTATCGGTGATGCCATTGTCGAGGCTCAGGTTCGTGTTGTCGCCCGTCACGGTCAGTGTCGCCACGCTCTCGCCCATCTTCGGCGTGAAGGTGACGATAACGTTTTCGCCCGCCATGGCTCCTCCTGTCTTGTCGACGCTTAACTGCTGCGGGTGGTTGTTGGTAATATAGTGTCCCTCAATGACGCTGAAGTTCGCGGTCAGCACATAGTCCGTGCTGTTGATTCTGACGGTGGCGCGGGCGGTGTAGTTGCCTGGGGTGGTGGGTGCGGACGTTGTCCAGTTGGTGGTGCCTTGCGGGGCGTATTCGACGATACACGTGGCTCCGAGTTGCGTGTCCTCGTTGAAGTCGCCAACCGACGGGGTAATCGATGCGTTGACGGGATTCATATAACTGGCCATGCCGTCGGCGGCGTTGAGCGTCAGCGTGTACTGATGGCCGGCACCGCCGTACAAGGTGTTGTGGTCGGCATCGGTGCTGGAGCAGGTGGCAGTCAGCACGTTGCCGCTGGCGGTGATGGATGTGAAGGTGTGGCCGAGGTCAGCCTTCTTCTCCTTCTCCAAGGTCACCTTGATGGTGCCCCTGTTGTAAAAGTCAAAGCGCTGATTAGATACTTCTCCCGATGCTGTCTGGGCGAAAGTGAGCCTCAGATATTTGTCTTTGTTTACGTCTATTTCGCCCGTGAAGGAAACGCTCCTATATTCTTCTTCGTCAATTGACTCAAAGTAATCGCTGTTCCCGTTCTTCAGATTCGACGTGCCGTTGCCTACGGAAAGACGCATGCCGGAGGGACTGAAGTCGATGCTATTGATTTCGACCTTGGTCACCTTGCCCGTGAGATACGGGAAGGTCACTTGCAGTTGGTTGTCGATGGCCCTGTGGAATGTGAACCAAGTATCACTCCACGTATTAGAGGCGGGCGTGCCAGTCCATGTGTAGCGCATGATATTGCCATTGCTGTCATATTCAGCAGTATTGCCGGATACAGTACGATCTGTACCGCCGTTAGGGTACATTTTCCACGTCAATTCCAACTTAGCCGTTGCCTCCTTGAATTGTAACTCGCCAAGTTGGAATTGGCTATATTGTCTTGTAGCCTCAAAGCGGAAATATTTGTAGGCATTCGTATTACCCTCGATACTGTATTCCTTCGATTGCGTGTTTCCTGTCGGCAGTTGGTTAGAGCCGCTGTTTTCGGCAGTGGCAATCGTCGTCCATTCATCGGTCTTGTTCAGTTTCGCCTTGATAGTCCACGTTGCTGGATTGTAAGCATAGGAGTAATAATCACCCGTCCAGAGGATATACTTCTTGGGGACGAAGGCACGTGAGTAATGGAACTCCACCCAGGGATTGGCATTGCTGATGCCGTAAATCGTGCTTGTGTTTCCGTCAACCAAACTGCCATAGTCATACGATGTGTCCCAGTTCGTCGCCTGTCCGCCATCGACGGTAAGTTCATCGGTGACGAGGTCATAAACTGCTGCCTCCTGCGCCGTCGCCGTCTGCGCCATCGTGAGCATCATCACAAGCAGCATCGCTGCCCGTCGCGTTGCGCCCAGCCCCTTGGACGAGGGCGCGAAAAAGTTCTTCTTAATGGTCTTACTCATTGTTGTTTATTTTTAATTATTTTTGTTTCGTCAAAGTATGCACACAAAAAGCCTTACGGCCTCGCCGAAGGCAAAGCCGTATATGTCGCTTGTCGCGTCGCCCTCGTTCGGGCGTCGCTCCGTTCTGATGTTTAGAGTATAGTGAGTGAGTGAGTGAGTGAGTGAGTGAGTGAGTGAGTGAGTGAGTGAGTGAGTGATAACGAATTATTCGGAATCACCAAACAATTCGCGTTAAACATTGTTATCATCTCCATCTTTCTCATGTCTCGTTAATGTTTATGGTCTGTGGGTTTGTCACACCCGGTGACTGTGCAGTTGTGTGACCTCATTCATGCATATTCTGGGCGTGACACACATCAACAACCATAATAGTATCACCATCTATTGTGTAAGCATAATACCATTTATCGGTATTTGCCATATAGAAATCTGCCCATCTGCTAATGGTAGGTCGGCGGCGTGGCAACGTGCGCTCTATGGCATAAATGGCGAAAAAAGCATCGTGTACATTGCGCTCCATGTCTTCATAGGAATACGTGTGGCGATACTTCTTTCCTACGTTTCTGTAGAAGGAACGAATCTTGGCGGCAGCACGTTTGGTATAGAAATACTTATACTGCATCCTTCCTGTCGTAGATTTCCTTAATATCCTTCATCGTCAGCTCGTATGCCTCCTCTGGTGTATATATCTCCTTGTCCATATCAAGGAAATCCTCTTCAGAAGGTGCATCAACCATCTGTCTCGTCTGTATGGGCTTGACACTCTCTATGAGCATTGACACCAATTCCAACTTCTGGTTGCTGTCCATGTCCTTCACCATGTTCCAATAGTAACTAATCGGATGTGATGTCTGTGATCTTCCTGTGGTTGTTGCCATAATCGTTAGTTCTTTTACTTCTTCGCTGCCAAAGCTGCGGTTAAGCGAGAGCAATGATGCATGCATCAATTGCCGAGCGTGAGCAGTTTCGCAGCCTTTCGGCTGCAAAGTTACGAAAAGTTGAGAGCAAAACAAAAGAATTTATTCTTTTTTTTGCCGAGACGGAGTAAGTTTTAAGTCTCTGTCCAAGAGACGCTATCTTATGAAGGGGTTATTATTGTTTTTTTCAGAAACCAAACACAGGGTTTTGCTGGTGGTCCTAATTTACACACCATTTCTCGTCCCGTTATCAAAAAAAGGACGTGGAGCTATGTTGAGAAAAAAACGCCTCGTGAGTAGTAATACCCACGAGGCGGATTATAATAGACACATTCTATTAGTCTTCCTGATTCTCAGGACGCAGCTTGCGAACGGTCTCACCGGCACGCCACATCTCCTGGTTGCGCATAGCCTCCAGTTCCTTCTCCAGACCGGCACGATAGTCGGGCTTAGAGTTGGCGTCGATAGTGATCTGAGCCTCATTACCAGTCTTCACTGAGTAATACAGCCACTCCAT
>CACZDV010000065.1 GCA_902780025.1 uncultured Prevotellaceae bacterium | reverse complement strand
ATTTTACTCATTTCCCAGTTATATTTAAGAAACTTGCAGTGAATAGAAAAAAGAATTTTTTCACTTTACGACCCACGTGTCGTTTGTCTCTAACAATTCTGCAAAGTTGTGGTACTTCTTCTGGGCGCAGACCTCTGCCAATTGTGCATGAACGGCCTCGTCGTAGGTGGAAGCCTCCACGTCGCGGATCACACCGAGAGCGATGGGGAAGCCGTCCTCCGGCGTCATCATGGCGAGTTTCAACTGCAGGGTGTTATCCTCGCAGTGGGCATCATGAACGAGAACATTGTCAAGGGTGTAGCCATCCTTACCAATCTCTACGACCTTCAGACCGAAGCCCTGTTGCACCAGTCCGAACTCATTGTTCTCGCCGAACACGAGTTTCTCACCGTGGCGCACGTAGATGGCGTTCTTCTTACGACCCTCGTTGTTGTAGACAACGTCGTGGCAGTGGTCGTTGAAGATGACGCAGTTCTGGAGAACTTCCGTTACAGATGCACCCTTGTGCTCGTAGGCAGCCTTCAGCACCTCTATTGTACCCTTGGCATCCGTAGCCACGCAACGGGCGAAGAAATGTCCGCGGGCACCGAAGCAGAGCTCGGCGGGGCGGAACGGATCCTCCACCGTGCCGTAGGGCGACGACTTCGAGACGAAGCCACGGGGCGAGGTGGGGCTGTACTGACCCTTCGTCAGACCGTAGATGCGGTTGTTGAGCAGGATCATATTGAGGTTGATGTTACGGCGGTTGGCGTGGATGAAGTGGTTACCGCCGATGGCCAGACCGTCACCGTCGCCAGAGACCTGCCAGACGGTAAGGTTGGGATTGGCGACCTTCGCGCCGGTGGCGATGGCTGCGGCACGGCCGTGGATGGTGTTCATGCCGTAAGTGGCCATATAGTGCGGCAGACGGCTCGAACAGCCGATACCACTGATGACGGCTGTGTCGCAAGGAGCCACGCCAATTTCGGCAAATGCTTTATGGAGCGATGCCAGAAAAAAATGGTCACCGCAACCTGGACACCAACGAGGCTGTCCTTTCTTGAAATCTTGTGCTGTATATGTACTCATAACTTTCTTTTTTACCCTTTTACTTTTTCAAGATGTCCTCGAATGCGTTGACTAACTCTTCTACCACGAAGGGCTGGCCCTTGACCTGATTGAACTGGTAGGGGACAAAGCCGTCGACCTTCATGCGCAGGTAGCCTGCCAGCTGACCCATGTTCTGCTCGGCCACTACCACCTTTTTGTATCTCTTCAGTACCTCGGCGGTGTTCTTGGGCAATGGGTTCAGGTACTTGAATTGGGCCTGAGCCACCTTGTAACCCTTGGCGTGCAGCTCGTCCATAGCCGAGTGCAGATGACCGTAGGTAGAACCGAAGCCCACGATGAGCAGGTCGGCATCCTCCGTGTTACCGTCTACATCAAGGTCGGGAACTTGGATGTTGGCAATCTTCTGCTGGCGCAGACGGGTCATCAGGTCGTGGTTCTCAGGGTTGGTACTGATGGCACCGGTGTTGGAATCCTTTTCCAGTCCGCCGAGGATGTGCTCGAAACCTTCACGTCCCGGCACGGCCCAGTAGCGGGTGCCGTTCTTGGCCCGCATATAGGGCGTCCAAGTTCCCTTCAGTTCCTCAGGGACGTATGGGGGCGTGATGGGGTCGAGGTCGGCCATCTTTGGCAGACGGAAAGCACCGGAGCCGTTGGCGATGTAGGCATCGGTGAGCAGCACCACAGGTGTCATGTGCTCCAGGGCGATCTTGCAGGCCTGGTAGGCGGCATCGAAACAGTCGGCAGGGCTTGTAGCTGCCATCACTGGCATGGGTGATTCGCCGTTACGTCCGAATAGTGCCTGCAGCAGGTCGGTCTGTTCCGACTTCGTGGGAAGACCAGTGGCAGGACCTCCGCGCTGTACGTCGAGTACCACCAGGGGCAGCTCCATAATCACGGCGAGGTTCATAGCCTCCGATTTCAGACAGATGCCAGGCCCGGAGGTCGAGGTGACACCCAGTGCACCGGCGAACGAGGCACCGAGGGCTGATGCACAGCCGCTGATCTCGTCCTCGCACTGCACGGTGGTCACGCCGAGCGACTTGTGCTTCGACAGCTCGTGGAGCACGTCGGTGGCGGGAGTGATGGGATAGCTTCCCAAGTACAGGCGGAGTCCTGCCTTCTCGGCGGCGGCAATGAAGCCGTAGGCCGTGGCCTTGTTGCCAGTGATGTCCATGTAGCGTCCGGGCTCTTTCTCCTTTGTCTCGATGCGGTAGACGTTGATGGCGCTGGAGTGGGTGTTGTGGCCGTAGTCGTAGCCGGCCTGTACCACCTTGATGTTGTTCTCGGCGATGGCGGGCTTCTTGGCGAACTTCTCCTTCAGGAAGTTGCTAACGAGGTTCAGGTCGCGGTCGAAGAGCCAGCACACGAGGCCCAGAGCAAACATGTTGCGGCACTTCAGCACGGCCTTGTTGTCCATGTCTGAGTCGGCCAGGGCACTTTTCACCATCGTTGTCAGCGGGCACTGGATGACGCGGTCGGGGTCGATGCCCATCTCGCCGAGGTAGTCCTCTGTCTTAAACTGCGCCTTCTCCAAGTCCTTCGGACCGAACGAGTCGGTGTCGATGATGATGGTGGCCTGGGGATTGGCGTAGCGGTACTGCGTCTTTAGGGCGGCGGCATTCATGGCTACCAGCACGTCGCACTTGTCGCCCGGTGTATAGACCTTGCCGGCACCGATGTGTACCTGGAAACCGCTCACACCCGTCAGCGAGCCTTGCGGGGCGCGGATGTCGGCGGGGTAGTCGGGGAAGGTGGAGATGCCGTTACCTACGGTGGCACTGACCGTAGAGAAGATGTTTCCGGCCAGCTGCATACCGTCGCCGGAGTCACCTGAGAAGCGTACAACTACTTGGCTTAATTCTTTAATTTCTATTTTTCTTTCCATACTTATATACAGTTCATATTATAATGCGTGAATCTTGAACAGCAGTGCGTTTTGCAGCACCAGCGGACGGTTGTGGGTGAAGAACACAACTCCATCTTGGGTGGTCTTGACATCGCAGAGTATCATACCGTTGTAAGGGTCGATGATGTTTGCCAGCGTCTGGCCGCTGGTCACACTCTGGTTAGTCATCACGCACCTGCGGAAGATACCAGCGTGGCGGGCCTTGATGTGCAGCAGGTTAGCCTCGTCTATCACGATGCTCTCGTAGGCCGTGCGCAAAGGGCGTGGACTGATAATCCCCGTGCGTTGCATCATGCGCAGGATGGCATCAATGGTCTCGTCACAGGTTTCGAAATCTATTTTGTCTGTGTGCCCTGCGTAAAGGGAAAACGCCTTGGTGTTCCACAGTTGCCAGTTGTAGTTGAGCAGTGTGGTGTCGAAGGGGCGTGGCTGATAGGTGGTGACATATCTCATGCCGAAGAGACGGGCTGTCTCCACGTCCTCATAGCCCGTTTTCAGCATCCGCACATGGGGCACGAAGTCGCCCGGTACATAATAACTGGCCAGTTGGATACCATATTTGTAACCATTGAGTGCTGAAAAGATAGTGGCGGCTATGCGTTGGGTAGTCTCACCTTGGTCGTAGCCAGGGAACATGCGGTTGATGTCAGTGGAGTCCATCGCCCAGAAGCGTCGGCTGACGTTCATGGAGAAGGGGTTGCACGAGGGTATGACGAGGATGCTGTTGCCGTCGGTGATACCTCCCCGCTGCTCGATGAGGTGCAGGCGGTTTACCAGTTGAGAACAGATGTACTGCTGCTGTACCTCGTCGCCTCGCATGGCTCCGACAATGGCCAGCGTCTTCTCCCCATTGCCAAAGTGATAGCCTGTGATGCGGAAATTGTCGCGGTAGGGCGATGTCATCTCGAATATTGTTTCTTTTCTCATCTCTCTAAACGTTTTCGTTATTATATATTCTCGCCATCAACGAACCCTCATAGACTACAGGGTAGGCACGGATGGTAAACAGATAACCATCGACGGGTGAAGTAACGGTGCTGAGTGCTATGCCACGCAGTGGGTCAACGATTTGTCCGATGGTTTGTCCTTTGGTCACGTGAATGCCACATTTCAGTTCGGTGAGGAACACCCCAGAGGTCTCAGCATTGAGGAAAGTGACGTGGTCGCCTTTGCAGATGATGGGGTGTGGCAATTCTGCATTTGCAGCCTCATGCCACATACCCATTGTCTGCATCAGGTGGAGAATGCCCGTCACAAGTCGTCGGCACATCTTATGGTTGATACGCTGTCCGACCCCCATCTCCACCACTAAGCAGGGCGTACCCGTTATATTAAGTGAATGGGCGAGTGTTGCCTCGAGCACGGTAGCGGCGTCATGTACCCACACGAAGTCCATTCCCAACCGTTCTGCAAAAGGCACCAGCCACTCGGCATCCTGAACATTGATACGCACCTGTGGCGTCTCTCTCAAAAACAGGTTGCTGGAATGAATGTCTATCACCATGTCAGCCCCCTTGATGTCTTCCACGATGGCATGTGCCGTCTGTTCGGCCATTGTTCCGTTAGGGTCGCCAGGGAAGATCCGGTTCATGTCGAGGTCGAAGTTGGGTATGCCCCGCTGTATGGTATCAATGCCCAGCGGATTAAGGGCCGGATAGATCTCCAGCGTACCATCAAGTGCCTCAATGTGCTCGCTGGCAATTCGTGCCAGTTCGTAGCACACCATCTGACCTTCCAACTCGTCACCATGAGTGCCAGTGACTACACAAAATCGCAGACCATCCCGCTTGCCGTGTTGAATGACGTTCTTGCGGATACGGAATTGCTCATCTACGGGAAGTTCCGTGGAAACTATTGTCTTTATCATATTCTATATCTCTTGTAATGTAACGTGAATGGTGGTTTGCTGAAGTGCGGGCCCAGTGTACATACCCCGGCTGACGGAGCAGTCGCGGGCATCGCGTCCATGGGCCAATTTGACGTATCCGTCGCTGATGCGGCAGTTGTGGGTGGGGTCGAAACCCAGCCAGTTGTAACCGTCGAAAATCTCCACCCAGGCGTGTGTCTCACCTTCGCCCACAAGGAATCCGTTGACATAACGGGCAGGGATGCCCTGATGACGGCAAAAGGCTATCATGAGGTGGGCAAAGTCCTGACAGACGCCCTGACGAGAAGCCAACACCTCTGACGCTGTGGTCTCTATCGTGGTGGTCTGCGGCTGATACTCAATGTTGTCTGTGAGCCACTGGCAGATGGCGTAAGCGGCTTGGATGCTGTTCTCAGTGACATCAGGGATGCCTTCGCTAACCATAGTGAGCGGGGTGGGCTGCCGGTAGAGGAACAGGTTCTCGCCACGATATTTGACCATATAAGTGTCGGTAGCCACGATACCCGTGCTGACGTAGGCGAACACCGAGTGCGGCTCAGTAGCCCCACCGAAGAGGATGCGATTGTAGAACGAATCCGTTCCTGCCTGCAGCCAATAGTCGGGCGACACAACGAGGTGTTCCTGCTCCACCGTCTGACAGGCATTGCCGGCAGGCTGGCAGCGGAGCATGACGGCATGGGCCGGTACGGGCTCGGAGAACTCGACCACCGTCTGATAGTTATACAGATAGCGTTTCACACTCTCGCCAATTGGTTGATAAACGCCAGCAGTTTGTTCTTGTACTCCACATCGTTCAGGTTGAATCGCTCTTCAATGATGAGACTGTTCAACTGCCCTTCGATATGGTCGTCGACGATGGTGGGAATCTGACGTATATAGCGTTTCAGCGAGTCGTAGGCCAGTGCCACGCGCTCGTATGGGTAGTCGAAGCGCAGCAGCATGTCGAGATTCTCAATGTTGCGACCAATCATCATGATATAGAGTGCTTTGTGATTGCGCAGACGCTGTTCTGCCGACCCCCAGAACGCCAGCGACCAGTCGATGATGGGCTGCAGGGCGGTGACGTTCATCTCGTGCCGCTCACGGCACTCCTTCATCAGTGCCACACTCATTTCCAAATAACTCAGCGTTTCGCTCATGATGTCCTCACGCAGGAGGATGGCATTGTCCTTGGCCTTGACCTGTGCTGCCATCACCGAGGCGATATTGTCTTCGTCGTACATCATGCCGAATGTGAACTCGTCGCTCGACTGATAGACTCCGTTTGCATCAAGGCGTGTCCAGAACAAGGAATATTCCTCCAGTTCGCCGTCAATCATACGGTCATAGCACTTACGCAGCAGGTGCAGCGTGATATAAACTCTCTCTTCGTAGCGCCCAAGCCAGTAGAGGCTGTTCGCCTTGGTTGCTGATATCAAATTATTCTGTGTCATCATTCTAACTTCTTACTTCTCACTTCTCACCTCTCCATGACCCATGTATCCTTAAAACCGCCCCCCTGTGAAGAATTGACCACAAATGAGTTGGGGTTTCGCGAGAATCGTGTCAATCCGCTCTTCCATACCTTTACTTCTTTTCCGCTGACGACGAAGGCTCTCAAGTCAGCCTTTCGTTCTACAATCTCGTCACCCTCCAGAATCTCCAAGTCCTTGAAGTCAATCACTTCCTGTGCTATCCAGCGGCGAGGCTCGGTTCTGACCAGTTCCGTCAGGTCTGCAAGTTCCTTCTCAGCAAGGTCTTTGCCAAACACAACACCGTATCCGCCTGCCTCGCTGACATCCTTGATGACCAGCCGACGGATGTTCTTCAGCACATAGTCGCGGTCTTTCTCGAAATAGGGCAGATAGGTAGGAGCGTTCTGCAAGATGGGCTGCTCGTCGAGATAGTACTCCACCATCTTCGGCACGAAATAATAGATGCCCTTGTCGTCGGCCACGCCATTGCCGATGGCATTGATGAGTGCCACGTTGCCAGCCTTGTAGGCCTGCATCACATTGGGGATGCCCAGCAAGGAAGAAGCCTCGAACAGCAGCGGATCCATGTACTCATCGCTCACACGGCGGTAGATGCAGCCCACGCGGGTCTTCTCCTTGTAGATGCCCGCATAGTACACCTTGTTGTCCTCGACAAACAGGTCACCGGGATAGGCAAGTGTGGCCCCTGTCTTCTCTGCAAAATAACTGTGCTCAAAGTAGGCAGAGTTATATCTGCCAGGGGTGAGGATGACCGAGATACCACGCCCGTCGTTCATCTCTTCCATCATCGTCGCAAGCAGACGGGCATAGTCGCGGTTTTCGGCTACGGCATTCTGAGTGAAGGTCTGCGGCGACACCTTGCGGGTGATCTCACGGGCTATCATCGGATAACTGGCACCGGAGGGGATGCGCAGGTTGTCCTCCAGCACATACCATTGGCCGTCCTTGCCTTCTACGAGGTCGATGCCTGCGATGTGAGCATAGACCTCACCCGTAGGATTGATACCTTCACACTCAGGCATATAGCCCTTCGAGGAATACACAAACTCCTCAGGCACGATTCCGTCCTTGATGATGCGTTTGTCATGGTACACATCCCAGAGGAACTTGTTCAGTGCTGTCACACGCTGACGGAGTCCTTTCTCCAAATAGACCCAATCTTCACTGGAGATAATTCGGGGGATGGAGTCAAAAGGGAACAACTGTTCATTGAAAATTCCATGCTTATAGACCCCGAATCTTACTCCAAACCGTTCCAACCATTTGTTCACCGTATCACGGCTGTCAACCAATTCATTTATCCTGATGTTCATATTTCGTATTCATTTTTATGTTGTTATGTCTTATGTTCCTTTTCCCGGATATGCTCTTCGTATTCCGCTATTTCCCGCTCGCCGACATGAGCCAGACCGTAGTGTTCATCGTGCTGGCTGTAGTCGAGTCCCACCTTCTCGCTATAGACGGAGACGCGCATGGGGATGAGACGGTCGATGAGTGAATAGCCCAGCCAACTCATGCCGAACGTATAGACAAAGACGATGACGATGGCCAGCAGATGGTAGAGGAAAATCACGAAACCGTCCCACGTGCCTGCAATGAGTCCTTCCTGAATGAAGATACCCGTCAGCACGGTGCCGAAGATACCGCCAGTGCCGTGAGTGGGGAATACGTCGAGGGCATCGTCGATGCTGCTGCGCGAGCGCCAATAGACGGCAATGTTGCAGATGAGCGTGATGATGAAGGCAATGAAGATGCTCTGTCCCACGGTGACATAGCCAGCAGAAGGCGTGATGGCTACCAAACCCACCACACATCCTACGGCAGCACCCATTGCCGAGGGCTTGCGACCACGCAGACAGTCGAAAAATATCCAGGTCATCATCGCCGTGGCCGATGCCGTATTAGTGTTCAGGAAGGCCTTGACGGCCTGTCCGTCGGCATGGAGCGACGAACCCGCATTGAAGCCGAACCAGCCCAGCCACAACAGGGCCGCTCCCAGCAGCACAAAGGGAATATTGGCTGGTTCGCTTCTGCGGGTTTCTGCCTTACGTCTGCCAAGGTAGATGGCTCCTGCGAGGGCAGCCACACCACTGGAGGCGTGTACCACAATACCACCGGCAAAGTCGATGACTCCCCACCGACAAAAGAGCCCTTCAGGGTGCCACGTCATGTGAGCCAACGGACAGTATATCATGAAGAAGAAAAACATCATGAAGAACATATAGGCAGAGAAGCGCACACGTTCGGCAAACGAACCCGTAATCAGAGACGGGGTGATAATGGCGAACTTCATCTGGAACAGTGCGTAGAGGGCCAACGGGATGGTGGCTCCACCTAATATATTACCCGCAGGCGTGGTATAGACAGCACCTCCCACATTGTGGAACATGGGGAACGTAAGCGGATTGCCGATGATGCCGCCAATGTCGTCGCCGAAACAGAGCGAGAAGCCGACCACTACCCAAAGCACGGAGATCAGTCCCATCGCGATGAAGGACTGGAGCATGGTCGATATGACGTTCTTCGCTCCCACCATACCGCCATAGAAGAATGACAATCCCGGGGTCATCATCAGCACAAAGATGGTTGCGGTGATCAGCCAGGCCACATCGGCAGCGGAAATCACCGACCAGTCGCACTCAAACGTGGGCTCGCCTACAAAAACACCTGCAATGGCTATCAGCGTCATTGCCGTCATCAGAATAATCCAACGTCTTTTTACCTTCATACAAGTGTCATTTTGTTATATATTTGGTGCAAAGGTATTGCAAAATGAAAGAAAAACAAAGAGATGTGTTACAAATTGTTTGTTAAAAATTCAAATAACTTACATTTTGTAATAATCAAGATCTTATTTTGACGCAAATTGACACAAAAATGTCTCCAAAATAATCAATTTGCTATCAAATTGAAAGTTGTACCAAAAATACCTGTACTAAAAAATGCCGTGTTCTGCATATAAGGTTGAGATTGCATTCGAAATAGATATAAACATAATAAATTTGGCAAAAAAGTTGGCAGTTTAACAGAAAATAATTAACTTTGCATCAGATTTTTGACATATTGAGACAAAGCAGAATGATGAATTCAGGTGGTTTCTAAACCATTACCTATCCCGAGTAGGGCGACTTCTAAAGTTCTGATAATTAAAGCAGTAGTTATTAGACACATAATTTTGAAAGTTAATTACTCTCAATCTTCTGCAGTAGCCCGCAATAATTTGACAATGTTTGCACCTCTTACAAGAACACGGTGCAAAGATACTAAAATCCTTTCAAAATATAATTGAAAAAAAACAGAAAATACTAAAAAGAGCTGATATTTAGTTACTTTTCCAAGAAGAATCGGGTTTTAGAGCCAATTTCCTTTTGTAAACTATATCAAAGGATTAAAGGTGAAAGCGACAAAGCGAAGGGCAAGAAAATCAGAGGTCAAGTTGAAGAATGACTTTTCTGCTCTCCGATAATCAGAAGGACAATTATTCAAGGAGTTGACGGTTGAGAACCCCAGGAGTTTTCAACCGTCAACCGTTTTTTCAATACCTGTCAACGAATGGGGACTTTGTTATCCCCAGTCGTTGACGTTCCAGACTTCAATGTCATAGTTCGTGGAATAGCCCTGTGTCTGATAGTTCATTTCCAGTTCTTTTCTGATAATTCGTTTTG
>CACZDV010000064.1 GCA_902780025.1 uncultured Prevotellaceae bacterium | reverse complement strand
AGTCGGCCACGAGGTCGTTGAAGATGATGCAGCCCTCGAAGTTCTTGTCCTTCCAGAACCAGCCGTCGCGGTAGAAGTAGTCGTTCATCTCATCGGGGTTGCAGTTCCAGACAACGGTGACCCACGTGTCGGTGCCCTCGGCGTCGGTGACGTAGAGGCTGCCCTCACTGTCGAACTTGTAGCCGCGGGCCTCGCGGAGCGAGTCGCTCATGAAGAGCAGGTAGTCGCGCTTGGAGAGGTAGCGGTAGTTGACGCCGTAGCGTTCGGCATTGCTCTTGACCGTCTGAGGAGCCGCGGTGGCGATGCCGAGCATGGGCTTCGAACGGACGTCACTGAGCGTATGTACGCCACCGGCTGTCCACGGGTCGCTGACGAAGCAGCCCGGAGCACCCTCCGTCACCCAGTGGTCGAAAGGCGTGCCTTCTGGAACCGTCAGCAGCACCTGGGCACCAGACGTGTAGTATTTCTTGCCGTCGCGCTTCATCAGGGGCTCACCGAGCAACTCGGCCGTGCAGCCGTCGGGGACCAGCACCTCCGAAAAAACAGGGGTGCCTTGTGCGGTGCCCATCAAGGTCGTACGGTAGCACTCCTTGAACGTACACTGCACACCATCCGCCATGCGGACGTAGGTGGCACAGCCTTCGACGTAGGGTGTTTCCTTCGGATCGAACATACAGTTCTCGAACCTGATGGGCCGGTAGGTCCAGCCAACCATGCCCCCGCTGCAGGAGGCATACATGGTGATATGTCCCGTGAACGTGCAGTTCTCTATCGTGGGGTCGGCCTTGCAGCTGGCGTTCACATAACCCACGAGACCGCCGAACGTGGCGTCGCCCTTCACCTTCTCACCGGCATAGAGCACGCAGTCGGAGTGGCAGTCGACAATCGTCGTCGCTTTGTCGCCGTCGATGATGGAGGCGATGCTTGCAGCGAACTTATGGTTGCTGTAGATGGAGCCCGTCACGTTCAGGTGGCGGATGGTGGCACCGTCCAGGCGGATGAACGGAGCGCAGTAGTCGTCGACGAGTTCGAAACGGTCGTCGCGAGCGCCGCCGCGGTTGTAGGTCAGCGTGTGGCCGTCGCCGTCGAAGGTGCCGCTGAAGGGTTGCATCTCGCCGCCCAGGCTGTAGCCTTCAAGGTCGAGGTCGGCGGTCAGACGGAAAAACTCACCTTCATGGCTCTGCTGGTGAGCTAGGTCGTACGATAAACTCTTCCAGTCATCGAGACTCTGAATCAGGTAGGGGTCGGTACTGGTTCCACTGCCTTCCCATGCCCATGCGGTCTGCCCTAATAAAAGTAGGAAGACCGTTAACCACTTAAATCGTTTCATACTCGTCATCATTATTGTAGATTATGATAATAGATTTCTCCTAATTAAACTCACGCGCACGCATGCATCATAAAGATATGTCTGTGGCATGATGCAACAAAACACAGGGGCAGCAACAGCAATGTGTCACCACACCTGTGCTTTTATTCAGATTGACAAGAAGGGCCTTACATTTTACGGGCGCGGGCAGGTTTTTTGCTGCTTCCGCCAAAGCCATAGCTGATGCCGATAGCATCGTCGGTCTTGATGGCTCTCATCGCACCTTCGATATCCTTTCCAAGGATGATGTTTGCGAGTGCTGCAACATCGTCGACAGTTACGTTGTTGTCATCGTTCACATCGGCGACGCCTGCTTTTTCTGGTTGGGAAGCAGGATTCTTAACGATGTTCACAAGTGAAGTGATGTCAGCAACCGTCACGTCTTCATCGCCGTTCACATTGCCATTACTACTACAGGCTTTGATGCCGTTCTGCAGTTTGAAGTAGGCATGGAAGGGGTTGATGGTCATCGCCTCCTTGGGGAAGTAAAGCTTGTTGTCGTCGCCCAAGTAGAGGATGGCCTTGCTGGCCTCAATAGGTTGGGGCTTGTGGTAGACATACGCGATGTCGGCATCCACTGTTTCGTGTGACATCCCCATTCCATTATATACCACCTTGACACCCTGGAACACAGGATCAGTCACGTCGCTGCCCGATTCCCACTTCACGAAGTAAGGATTCTTATTATCAATCTTCTCAGCTTGCGTGAAGTTCATCGTGAGAGTGCCATAGTCGAATGGACTGTTAGCATATTCATAAGACATGATGGTAGCCCCATAGAACGGACACGCTTCCTCTGCCAGTTGGTCTTTAGTGATGTTGAAGGGCAGACAGACGGAGTTCCACTTTCCAGACTTGTTGAACGTGAGACCCTTCATAGTCACGTCGCATGCCAGATTATGATAATTCTTTATGCGAGTCAGATTCTTAATCTCGTCGCTGTCGTCGGCAAAGAGGGTGATTTTCAGGATGCCGTCGGTAGCATCAGAGGGTGCAAACTCATCTTCTTTTCCGCGGCCACCGACTGCTTTCTCTGCTTTGCTCGAGTAGCAATTCTCGATGTAGGCTTCATTACCTGAGCTACCTAAAAGATAACCGGCAATAGCACCGACGAAATCGCCGCCGCTGACTGTAGCTTCGCTATAGCAGTTGCTTACTGTGATGCAGTGGGCGTAGCCGATGATGCCACCTATATATGCAGCTGGCATGGTTTCTCCTTCCACGGTCGTACTGACGCCTTTAATCGTAACTCCGCTTCCTAAGCTTCCTAAGGTGCAATTGTCAATGACATAGCCTTCTCCATTGCCACCACTTACTCCGACGATAGCGCCAACTTCCCAGTTGCCTGTGAATGAGCAGTTTTCTAACTTTACATTTTTGATGACTGCTGGATAATAGATGTAGCCGAAGAGTCCGATGCCCACGCCATCGCCTTCGTCTTCAAGGCCGTTGAAAGTGATACCGCTGATGGTATGATTACCACCATCAAAATAGCCCTTGAAGGGAGTTCCTCCATTCTCTTCATCACCTATACCGATGGGAGTGAACTCGTCATCTTTGCCATACGTGATGTCTACAGTCTGAAGGAAATATTCTCCCTCGTGATCGTAATGGTTATTCACATCCTCGGCCAAGAAATTCAGGTCCTGTACCGATGTGATGAGGAAAGGCTTGTCTGGGGTACCGTTTTGGAGTACATCGCCGCTCTCATCATCTTTAACCTCAGTGAAGTGCGGAATATTCTCCTGTGCCCATGCCCCCTGTGCGAATATGAGCAGGGAGGCAATGGCGAATAATATGTTGAATTTTTTCATTTGCAATTATAAATTTACATTATTTTGACTTGGTACGTCACATTATTATTAGAGGGAATAGAGGGAAAAATGATGGTCATGCTTTTAGGGAGCAGGGAAGAAGCCTTTCGCTCTTGACGATTCCGTTGCACCGCCTTCCTCGACGTCAGTATCTATTTCAGTGCCCTTGTCGGCACTACCACCGATCTCGCCAGCTTCGATGAGCATGTCCCAGAAATCGTTGAGCAGAGTCTCATTGTCGCCCGTGGGACGGGTGAAGGTGAGGTAGTAGGTCTCTCCTTTGTAATTGACTTCGGCAGTGATGATGTCCTTCTCCCTGTCGTAGTGCATTTTCGTCACCTTTGGTGCATCCTTCAGATGGCTCGACGGCGTGATGTTGTACTCCTCGTCCATCGTGAAACTGAAGGAAGACTGCTCATGGCTTTCGCTCATGAGACCAGCGTAGTTCACCATGTCACCTTCTTGCAGGTAGAGGTAACCCCAGTAGTTGACCTCTTCGGTAGGAGTGTTACCATTGAGGTAGATGACCACTCCGATGTGGTCGTAGGTCGTCATGTCTCCCTCTTCTAAGGTGCGCCAGTTAGCAGTCTCGCCGTTGGCAGGCAGTTCGGCATACCAATGTCCTGTCAGCTTCTGCAACTGTTCTGCTGTAGCAGGTTTAGGGTCGTCGTCTTTGCAGCTGACTATCGCCAACAGTGCAAACATAAAAATCCAGATTTTCTTCATTTTATTTTCGTTTTTATAATTATTATCGATTAAATGTAGGGACGCGACGTGTCGCGTTTTTGGAATTAGCTTTTTCCCTCCAGTTACGCGGCACGCCGCGTCCCTACAGTCAGCGAGCTTTTACTTCACCATGACCTTCTTGCCGTTGTGGATGTAGATACCCTTCGGGAGCGTTTCCAGTTTCTGGTTTCCAGTAGCTCTCAGGCGGCCGTTGAGGTCGTAGTAGCGCTCGGTGCCGTCCACGTCGATGGTCTCGATGGTGTCGATACCGTCTACATCGGCATCCTCCAACATCATGCCGATCTGAGCCTTGGCGTAGTGCATGCTCGGCAGCAGGTAGGCGCGGAACGGTAGAATCTCGGCCTTCTTCTCGGCGTCGGAAGACGAGAGAACGGGGTGCCAGTCGCCATCGCTCTGAAGGATGTAGGCACCCATTTCGCCAGCCATCTTGTTGTCGATGCCATCGAACGTGCCACGCAACGTGTAGCCTGGGGCATCATCCTGACGGCCATAGGTAGTAGCACTGTTGGCGGGGATGGTCTGGTCGATGCCCGTGTTGAGCGTTGTCGAGGTCTTGCGCAGGCGCTTGTTGCCCACTACCTTCAGCAGGTAGGGACGCATCGCCTCCAGCTCGCCCGTCACCTCCTTGAAGATGAGGGTGTTGCCCGAGCGCTCGCTCAGCAGGTAGGCACGCGAGTAGGCAGGCACCTTCAGCTTGTAGGGCACGCAGACCGTGTAAGGCACCGATGCCACGGGCAGCGAGCGCGTGTTGACGATTGTATCTGTTTCAAAAGCATAGGGCACCACGTAGTCAAGTGTGTCGACCATGCGGAAGGCCTTTGCACGGAACTTTCCGTCGGCTGTGAGAACCACGATGTTTGTACCATCGCTCTCGCCATAGGTGGCGGGCACGTAGGCAAGAGTCTTGTCGGTGTCGATGCCAAGGCGATTTAAGCCGCCGTCGTGTAACTGGCTGACAATCTCCGTGGAGTCGCAAACGATGAAGTCGGCATAGCGCAGGCCTTTGGCGTTCTCGAAGAGGCCGTCCTCCATGCCCTTGAGTGTGACGGGCATAGCCACCTTCTCCAGTTTGGTCAGCGGAGCCAGCGTAGCCTTCGAGAGTGTGTCGACCTGAGTGTAGCGCAGCGGCGTGAGGTCCTTCACACCCGGATGAGCGTCGAACCACCCATCAACGGATTTCACCATGAGGAGTTCATCTACCGTTGCCGTGGCGTGCGATGCAAAGGCCGTGAATTCCTCGTCGGCGGTGAAGATACCCTTTGAGATGTTGTTGGTTCGCTGCCACGAGGAGCCGGTGTAGGCATCGTCCATCAGGTAGTTCTGATACTGGCTCGGACGCACATAGAAGGCATCGAAGGTCGGGTTGTAGTTGTTGCACAGCCAGCGCCAGACGGCAAACTCGGTGCTAATCTTCACCTTCTTCTTTGCTAGGATGTACATGCGTGTGAGCGAGGCATCGTCGTCGAGGGCGTTCCAGTTGAACTCCTCCATGTCGTCGCCCAGCACGAGCGTCTCCAGGGCCTCACACTGCTGCAGGGCGCGGCTGCGCACCTCCTTGCAGGTCTTTGGCAGGATGAGCGTCTTCAGCTGGTAAGCCTGCAGGAATGAGTACGCAGGAAGAACATTCTCCTTGTCGACATAGGTGCTCCGCGTGGTATTGACGTCAGAAGCTACACTATAGTTCGACGTCTTGAGTTGAGCATCATAGAGGTCGATGTACTCCAAACGGCCAGCGTAGTTGCGTGTGTTGCTCCAGGGGCAGAAGCCTGCAAGGTAGCGCAGCAGACTCAAGTCGGCACCGGAGATCGGGCCGATCACCTTCAGGCGTGTGATGGAGCTATAATCGCCGCTGACGCCAGTAAGCCATTTGTGGTCGACATGGGTGTTTTGATTGCGATGCTCCGTAACGGTCAGCCCCAGCTTCTGAGCCAGCGTGTTCGGCTCTGTCACGGTGACGGTCTTGATCTCATCGCTACCGGCCTGCGTTCCCTCAGGATTGATGTGGTCGGCATACTGCGCCCACTTCGTGCGATAAGCCTTGACCGAGTTGCGAGGCACGTAGATGGCGTAGTTCTCCGGCAAGTCCTCAAAGGGGTCACCCACCAATTCGGGAACGGAGTCGGATGTCATCGTTATCTTATCAAGATTATAGCAATATTTGAAGGCATCCTCGCCAATGAGGTCTACAGACGGCGGCAGGGTGACGCTGACAAGACCTGTCGTTCCACGGAAGGTGCCCTGCAGCTTCTTTACTTTGGCGAAATTCCGGAACTCGTCAAAGGTGTGCAAATCCTTCAGTTCCTGGCTAAATTCAGAGAACATCGTGCCGACATCCTCCAGCTCCAGGAATTCAGATGGGAAGAAGTGCCCGTTCTCTGCCAGATGTTTCCACACGGCATCGTCCTTGAAGGGAGCGATGACGTTCTCGGTTTGGCTGATGACGCGAGGGTCGTTGATGTAGGTGCTCAGTTTGTCCTGCGTGGTAAAGACAGTGCCAATCTGTTGTCCCCACGGGTTCTTGGCCGTACTGGTGGCATGGCCGTCGGTCAGGAACACCAGCTCCTCCAGCGGATATTCCAGCATGTTGTAGTGCCAGTACTTGCTGCCGTCGTATTCGGTCGTAGCTCCCGTGATGGCCACGCTCTTCAAGCTGGTGCAGCCTTCGAAGATGGCAGTAACGATGGTGGTGACACTCTTTGGCAGGACGACCTTCTCCAGGGCGCCACAACCCTTGAAGAAGAATTTGCCCACCTCGTTGTCTTTTTCGATATCCCACCATTCGATGCTGAGATACTCACCCATGTTCAAGTAATGAGCCTTGCAGTTATCATCTTTCTTGATATCAGCATTATAGAGATTCAGATAGCGCAGCTTACCGTCGGTAGGCGAGCCACCGCCGCGCTCGTAGCCGTTGTTGCCGGCCAGATAGCGAAGCACCCAGATATCAAGGTCGTTCACAGGACCGCTCACGGTCAGTGAGTCGTACTTCGCGTAGCTGCCATGTAGGAGGTAAGGCTCGTCGCCGGCAACGGCTGAACCAGTGTAACTCCACTCTACGCTGAGCCCCAGCTTGTCGGCCAGGGTGCCGGGCTGCTCCACTGTCACAACCTTGTTCACCTTGTATTCACCACCAACAATGTAGTCCTTATATTCAGCCCATGCCGCCAGGTAGGCATCCCGATTTTCCGCGGGTACATAAATCTTCATGCCCTCGTTCTTCGGGAAGGCATTGTCGCCTAAGTGGGCAGGAATGGCGCTATGCACGACGATGGTCTTCATGGCCTGACAGTCGGCAAAGGCACAGTTCTCTATATTTACCAGACCGTCGGGCAACTCGATCTCCTGCAATGACGAGCAGGAGGCGAAGGCAAACTCCTGAATGGTCTTGATGGTTTCGGGCAGCAGGATATTGGTCATCTTCCTGCAACCGCGGAACCACTCCTTGCCTACGTAGGGAAGGCCCACACTCGCGAATTGCTTGAAGTCGGAGAACGAGAGGATGTTGTCCTTCTGCTTTCTGAACTTGTCATCGAGCCAAGAGAAGCCAGCACCTGCGATGCGTGCCAGGTCGATGTAGTCATCCCACGTCTTCCAGTCATAGCCCTCATGGGCCATATCGTAGTAGGGCATCGACTTCAGGGCATTCTTCACGCCTTCGTCGGTGGGCTTGATGATGCAGGGCATGAAGCGGTCCTTATAGGCAGCCCATGCCGAGTCTTTTAGGAACCAGTCTACCTGCTGGGGCATCATCTTGATGCGGGCATCGGTGCCGTCAAACACGCCTTTGCCGATTTTCACCTGCTGTGGTGTGATGGCATCGATGCGGTTGGTGCCGTCGGTGACGAGGTAGAGCAGGTCGAGGTTGGCCAGGTTCTTGCAGTTGGCGAAGCACGAGTCACCCAGAGCCATCTCAAGTCCGGTGTAGCAGTCGCCGTAGGCACCCTTGCCGAAGAGGTCCGTGAAGTTCACCACGCGCAGGTTCTCGTTGCCCATGAATGCCTTTCGACGCACGGCATCGAGTTGGTAGTTGTTCCACGAACCGATGTCGTTGCAGAGTTTCAGTGCACCTTGGTGGCCAGTGAGGAACTCGTTGTCGGCACCGATTACCTCGGTGTGCTGGATGCGGTGTCCGCTCACCTTGTGCTCGCGAAGGATGGAGTTGTTCTCGTAGGCAAAGGCGTACTGTCCGCCGTACTCATTGAGTTGTGCCTTGGGCATGGCTTCACGGTAGGTGAAGAAACGCTGGAGCGGAGCCCACGATTCGTCATTGAGGAAGTCCTGCTTGCGCGAGGGATCGATGACGATGTGGAACTTCTGCGAGTCCAGACCGGCGAAGATACTGTCGCCGGCGAGGATGAAGTTCTCGGGGCCGAGCGGGCGTGTGCCCTTCTCGTTGTCCTCGAGCAGGGTGCTGAACTCCACGAGGTTGTCGCAGCCCACGAAGGCTGAGTCGGGAATAGTGAGCAGCATGGGTAGACCGGCGTTGCTCGACTGTCCCTCCATGGAGTGGAAGCTGACAGTCCGGAGTTCCTTGTGATTCTGGAAGGCCTTCTTGGCGAAGGTCATTGTGCGGTCAGAGGTATAGCTGTTGTTGTCGTCGTCGAAGCCGGCATAGATCACGGCATCCTTCGTCTCTGCAGGTACATCCTTAATATAAATATGGTAGAGTAGGTTCTTCGACGGGGTGGTGATGACGTAGCCGCCGCCCACAAGACTTACCTGATGCATGTTCGAGATGATGTTGTTGCGCATGCCCTTCTGCAGATTGTCGCCATTATACGAGCCGCTGCCGCCCCAACACTTCGAAGCAATGAGTCCTGCAGTGCTCGTGGCAGTTGATATGGAGCCAAAAGTAGCCGACAAGGTGGTGAGCAGCGCTCGATTACTGACGAAAGAAACCAGCGTATTCTTTGCAGCCTCAAAAGCAGTTTTTGCAATTGAGACATCCGCAGCTAAGTTAGGTAATGAGGGTAAGAAAAATTGGAACATCCTCATAGCCTCCCAGAATTCCGTGCTACTGGCAGCAGCTCGCGCTACGAGCTCAGCAGTAGAGAATGCAAATTGCCCTTCTGGAAGTACAAAACCATATCTCGCAAGAGCACTGATACCCACATTGGAAAAATATCTGCTTGCTTCCTTTCCCACCAGGTTCCCCACCAATTCCGCAGCCGCTTTCGTTGCCTTCGTTTCGACTGCACCTTTCATGGCCTCTGTAATAGGTGCACATAGAGCCTTCTTCGCCATAGCTTTTGACAGCTCGACACCTGTTTCTTCTACTGCTTTCTGAGCAGCTTTCACACTGGCAGAACTCGGGGCAGCAGCCAAAGTTCCCAAAGACGCAACCATCAGTGCCACCTCAATGGCAATACGCGGAGCGGTCCACCACGACACGTCCTGGCTCACCGTCTGCGAGGTTTGCAGGATGCCGCCCGGGTTGGTCATGAAGCCGTAGGTCAGCCCACCCTTCGTGATGTCCTTCTTTGCGGTCGGCGAGTAGTCCACGGGGTCAATATACGCTAAGTAGGGTTCCCAGTTGGGATTGTCCAGGAACTCTGGATAAAGTTCAGGCGAGACGAGGATCTTGAAGTCTTCACGAATCTTGGGGTCGCTCTCAAAGTCGATGTCTTCGTTCTGGAGTTCCTCCTCGGTGTACTTCTTCAGTCCGAAGATGTTGTCGCCGGGGATGACATCCTGCGGACCTAGGGCTGTCCATCGGTCCTCGCCGTCCTCGACGTAGTAGAACAGGCGCAGCTCCTTCAGGTTGTCACAGCCCTTGAAGGCATTGTTCTGAATGACCAGCTTCAGGTCGCTGTAGGAGTTGTCGCTCAGGCCGTTGGTCTGATAGAACTCTATCTCCTTCACCTCCTTGCTCCCGCCGAGGCTCTGGATGGCGAGCGTCTTGTAGTTGTACTGCGAGCCTGGGTCGTTGTAGATGCGCATGACACCATCGTTCGACTTCAGATAGCTGTCGTCGGCTCCGACCACCTGCGCATACCAGATATTCTTGCTAGAGTTGGTCAGCAGCGAGGCTGCATTGAACTGCTGGTAGTCGGCGTTCCAATATCTCAGCATCTCCATCAGATTATTGTGGCCTGCGTCGTCGTTCTTCAGCGGTTCGCCGTTGCTGTTGCGCATATAGCTGTAGACGGCGCCGTTCACCTCCATGTCCTCCACCTTGGCTGCATAGATGCTGAAGCGGCTGTGGAGCGCGCTCCAGCTCTTGTCGCCCATGTAAGCCTGATAGACCTTTGGCGCCACACAAATGTGGCCGTCGGTACCATCTAAGGCGTCGGCAGCAATTGTCACGCCCGACGTTGGGCCGAGGTCTACCCACGCGTCGTGCTCCTCGTCGCGGTAGACCATTACCAGTTCCTCGATGCCCGAGTCCTTGAAGGCACCCTCCTGGATGGCTACGTCCAAGGGCATCGTGGCATGGCCGCGCAATTTCGGGCTGATATCGCTCAGGAACATCACGCGCTTCAGTTGCTTCACGCCCTGGAAGGCACGCGGGGCGATGGCAAACAGATGGGAGTGGAGCCACGAGTCGGCCACGAGGTCGTTGAAGATGATGCAGCCCTCGAAGTTCTTGTCCTTCCAGAACCAGCCGTCGCGGTAGAAGTAGTCGTTCATC
>CACZDV010000063.1 GCA_902780025.1 uncultured Prevotellaceae bacterium | reverse complement strand
AAGATCAGTAAATCACGTTGCATCAAGAGCAAAGCGTAAGAGAATTTTGAAGCTTACCCGCGGCTACTTCGGAGCCCGCAAGAATGTTTGGACAGTAGCCAAGAACACCTGGGAGAAGGGTCTGACATACGCCTATCGTGACCGTCGTAACAAGAAGCGCGCCTTCCGCAGCCTGTGGATCCAGCGTATCAACGCTGCCGCTCGCCTGAACGGTATGAGCTACTCACAGCTGATGGGTGCCCTCACGAAGGCTGGTATCGAGATTAACCGCAAGGTGCTCGCCGACCTCGCCATGAACAACCCCGAGGCTTTCAAGGCCATCGTTGAGAAGGTGAAGTAAGTAAGAGAAGAACAAACTAAAAAGAGCCGCGTTTGCGGCTCTTTTTTATTTCCCTTCTGCCAACTGCATCAGGTACTGGCCATAACCATTCTTTATCATGGGCTTAGCCAGTTCTTTCAACCGTGCAGCATCTATCCAACCTTTCTTGTAGGCTATCTCCTCCAGACAGGCCACTTTCAGGCCCTGGCGTTTTTCGATAACCTCGATGAAGGTCGAGGCCTCGGCCAGCGAGTCGTGGGTGCCGGTGTCGAGCCAGGCAAAGCCGCGCTGCAGCGTCTGCACCTTCAGTTTCTGCTGGGCCAGGTACTCCTGGTTGACGGTCGTGATTTCCAGTTCGCCACGGGCTGAGGGCTTGATGTTCTTGGCTATCTCCACCACGCTGTTGGGATAGAAGTAGAGTCCCACGACGGCATAGTTCGACTTCGGGTGCTCGGGCTTCTCTTCGATGCTCAGGCAGTTGCCCTCAGCGTCAAACTCAGCCACGCCGTAGCGCTCGGGGTCGTTGACCCAGTAGCCGAAGACCGTTGCCAGTCCGTGCTTCTCAGCGTTCTCAACACTCTGGCGTAGCAGTCCCGTGAAGCCTGAGCCGTAGAAGATGTTATCGCCCAGTACGAGGCAGGCGCAGTCATCGCCGATGAACTCCTCGCCTATGATGAAGGCCTGTGCCAGTCCGTCGGGTGAAGGCTGCTCAGCGTATTCGAAGTGTACGCCCAGTTCCTCGCCCGTTCCTAACAGACGACGGAAGCCCGGCAGGTCGTGCGGCGTCGAGATAATCAGGATGTCACGAATGCCCGCCAGCATGAGTGCCGACACAGGATAGTAAATCATGGGCTTGTCGAAGATGGGAATCAACTGCTTGGAGATTCCCTTGGTGATGGGGTAGAGGCGCGTGCCGCTACCGCCTGCAAGTACGATACCTTTCATAACTCTTTTTTGTTTGTTGGGTGCAAAGATAATAATAACTATTTGAAATTGCAAACTATTGCGAACTAAAATGTTTGGCAGTTTGTTTTTTTCTTCGTATCTTTGCACTATGATTTACGAGATTATCATAGGAATCCTGATTTATGCCGTGCTGTTTGTGGTGACGGTGCAGAGCAGCCGCCGAAAGGTGCTGACCTTGCAGGATCGTATAGATAAGGTACACGCGTTACAGGAATTGCAGCAGGCGCAGAGCCAGCAGAGCATCAGCCGCAACGAGGCCAAAATACGTGAGCTGGAGACGCTGCTGCAGAAACTCGGCGACGAGAACTCGCTGCTGCGACTGGAACTGGAGGAGAAGAAAGCGACGCTCGACTATAATAATAAGGTGGCCATCATCGAGAACGAGAAGCGCCAGCAGGCCGAGACGGTCATCTTCTCATCGGCAGTCTACCGCCACGTGCAGGAATGCCTGAACGCCGGGCGCTCCCTGACGCATCAGGACTGGACGGAGCTGGCCGAGGTGGTGAACAGCGTTTACTCGGGCTTTACTGAGAAACTGTATGGTCTGTACCGCATGTCGGAACAAGACTACCACGTTAGCCTGCTCATCAAGGTGAGGGTGCAGCCGAAGGACATTGCCCTGCTGACGGCCCACTCGAAGGAGAGCGTAGCCTCTACCCGCAGCCGACTGTACCAGAAGGTATTCGGAATCAAGGGTTCGTCGAAAGACTGGGACGATTTTGTATTAACACTTTAAAAACAATAAAGATATGATTGAGTACTTAGCACAACACTTATGGCAGATGTGGGCCGTCGTGGCTGTTATCTGTCTTATCCTGGAGCTGACGGCAGGCGATTTCTTTATCATCTGCTTCTCTATCGGAGCCTTCTTCGCAGCCATCGCGGCAGCGTTGGGTGGTGGCATCTATCTGCAGCTTTCGGCCTTTGCCGTGTTTACGCTCATCAGCCTTTTCTGGGTACGTCCCTTTGCCAAGCGTTATCTGCGCAAGGGAGAGGACAACAGAGTGAGCAATGCCGATGCCTTGATGGACCGTCAGGGCAGGGTAGTGGAGACGGTCAAGGCCGACGGCTTCGGGCGCGTCCAGATTGACGGTGACATCTGGAAGGCTGTCACGAACGAGTCGCAGGACATCCTTGAGGGTACGAACGTCCGTGTTATTGGGCGTGAGAGCACGATCATTACGGTAGAAACAATTAACAATAAACAATAAACCTTTTTAAATTATTTATGGACATCATGACTTACATTCTGATTGCTATTATTGTATGTGTGGCACTATTTGCCAAGATGGCACTGGTGATTATCCCGCAGTCTGAGACAAAGATTGTGGAACGTCTGGGACGCTACTATGCTACGCTGCAGCCTGGTATCAACATCATCATCCCTTTTATTGACCGTGCCAAGTCCATCGTGGTGCTCAATCACGGCCGTTATCAGTATTCGACGACGATTGACCTGCGCGAACAGGTGTACGACTTCCCGAAGCAGAACGTGATTACCAAGGATAACGTGCAGACCGAGATCAACGCCCTGCTGTACTTCCAGATTGTTGACCCCTTCAAGGCCACCTACGAGATTAACAACCTGCCCAACGCCATCGAGAAGCTGACGCAGACCACGCTGCGTAACATCATCGGTGAGCTGGAACTGGACGAGACGCTGACCTCGCGCGACACCATTAACAAGAAGCTGAGTGCCGTGCTTGACGATGCCACCGACAAGTGGGGTGTCAAGGTGAACCGTGTGGAGTTGCAGGACATCACGCCTCCCGACTCCGTGCTGACGGCGATGGAGAAGCAGATGCAGGCCGAGCGTAACAAGCGCGCACAGATCCTGACGTCGGAAGGTCAGAAGGCAGCCGAGATCCTTGCTTCGGAAGGTGAGCGTACGGCTATCGTCAACAAGGCCGAGGCTGCCAAGGAGCAGGCCATCCTCCAGGCTGAGGGTGAGGCCCAGGCACGTATCCGCAAGGCTGAAGCCGAGGCCAAGGCCATCGAGCTGATTACCGAGGCTGTGGGCAAGTCGACTAATCCCGCCAACTACCTCTTAGCCCAGAAGTACATCCAGATGATGCAGGAACTGGCTGAGGGCGACAAGACGAAGACCGTCTACCTGCCTTACGAGGCAACGAACCTGCTGGGTAGCATTGGTGGAATAAAAGATTTATTTAAAGCAGATTAAGTCGATGATTTACAGACGAATAAGTCTCTTGGCAGTGGCTGCGCTTAGCGCAGCCTTTGCCGTTTCTCAAGATAACGTCCGCTCGTCGTCGAGCCTTTATCTGTCTGCCTTCAGCAAAGCAGACGTGAATGTACCTTTTGACATTCAGAATGAGGGAAAACGTTACCAGCCGACGTGGGGCTTGGATCTGGCTTGGATAAACGAGCAGAATCTCCGAAAGGGTGTAAACCACATGGGTAAGGAGAACGTTGGTATCGGTCGGAGCTCGTTCAGGGTCTTCAGTCCATTAAAAGGAGATACTGCGCTGACAAGCGAACAAATAACAGGACTGCGAGAACGCTCAAACTTGTTTAACCAGGTCGTTTCGACTACGCTGCCCCTCGTGCTCAATTGCGACAACGGCTATAGGCCCGACGGCCATACGGGTTCGAACATTAATACTTACTACACGACCAACAAAAGAGCAAACGTAGCACACTGGTCGGCGGCTATTGCTGCTCATGTAGCCTGGATGAAGAAGAACACGAAACATCCCATCGCCGGCGTTTCTCCTTTCAATGAGCCCGATTATGATGCTAACGAAGTGGCGCAGGGGACGGCTGCCGACGAGCGGGACGTGGCTAAATACTTAAAACAGAACTACTCGGAGGTTCTCGGTGATGCGATTATTGCTGGTGGCAACACGCTGAACAATGACAAAGCTTTACAGTGGTATAATACAGGAAAACAGTATTACGACTGGGGCAATACCCATCAGTTGGCTGGTTCGTTCGCTTCATTTGCAAAGTTCTTTGAACAGTTGCAAAAAGACGGTAAGGTGGGCTATGACGATGAGATGCATAACACGGTGGAGGCGATGGTCGGACTGGAGTATGGCATGACTGTCGGTATCTGGTGGGGCTTCGACAGCCGTACACGTGGCGAGTTCTGTCAGATTAGCCGTCATGGTGAACGGCTGGCTTACGGAGAGCATCGCAACAACTGGACGGCAGCTTCCGTATGGCGTCACGATGACGGCCGCGTAAAGGCATTCATCGGGTCGAGTGAGCGTCAGGCTGCAACGACAGACTACCTGCTGGTGTCAACTGACCGTGATGTCTATTATGATGGCTATGGTCCTGTTCGTGAGTATTTGACAAGACTGCCAGGTGGCACTGGCTACCAGACAGGTCAGACTAATGCGGAGCGTGTCATCGACGTTACGTGGGGCGAGGACGTTGCCCCTGGTGTTGTCAATGGGCTCTATAGGCTGGTAAACAAGAAGACTGGCGGTGTCGTCACTTATACCAGTAATGGTAGCAATATTATTCTGCAACGTCCCTCAGCTACAAACAAGAAGCAACAGTGGAACGTGATGCCTTGCACCAACCGCACAGGCGGTGATCTCAGTTTTCTCGACATTGAGGCACTGGACAACAGTAAAATACGCATGAACGTCAAGAACTTCTCCACTTCGGCAGGTGGTGAGCTGATAGCTTGGACGCAAGATCTGCCTTCGAGTAACGAACAGTGGTATCTTGAGTACGTTGGCGATGGCTATTATTACCTCCGCAACCGTGAGAGTGCGCTCTTTTTGGCAGCCGCTTCTAATAGCTTAGGTGCGAAGGCTATCCAGACGACAATGCCTAAGGAGTCTGCTTCTAACTATACCGACTTGATTGACAGGATGCTCTTCCGCTTCCTACCCGTCGATGTTACTTACGAGACACAGGCTCCTGAACAGCCTGTAGGGTTGAAGGCAGAAACATTTACTGCCTCGGTAGCCTTGGCTTGGGAGAACAATACGGAGGATGATGTGGAGGGATATATGGTGTTGAGAGCTAAGTCTGGGACTGATGAGTGGAACACCATTGCCCGCAAGCTGACCACAAACAGTTTTATCGATAACACCTGTCGTCAGGGCACCGCCTACAAATATAAGGTGAAGGCCATCGATCGCGCTCAGAATCTGTCTGAGGCATCTGCCGAGGTAGAGGCTACGCCTACCGGACAGCGCTCATTGGTGGCTCATTGGCAGATGGAGGAGAATACCAACGACGCCACGGAGAACATGATGGACGCTGTGTGCAGCGGAAACGTGAAATATGTGGACAGCGACAGGCAGGGACAGAAAGCCCTGCGGTTGACAGGAAGTTCCAGCCAGTATGTGCAACTGCCATACGAAGTAGCCTCCAGCGAAGAGCTGACCGTGGCCATGTGGGTGTACCTGCGCAGTTCGTCCCAATGGCAGCGCATCTTTGATTTCGGAAACGATGCTGACCATTATATGTTCTTGACCACTTGCAACAGTTATACCAACGTGATGCGCTTTGCGATAAAGAATGGCGACAGCGAGCAGACGGTGGACTGTAAAGCCAAGTTGCCGATGCAACAGTGGAAACACGTGGTGGTCACTATGGGCAAGGATAAGACTACGGTATATGTTGACGGCGAAGAGGCAGGCTCATCAACTGGTATCACCATTTGTCCGTCTGATATCCATCCTGTTCTTAACTACCTGGGCCGTAGTCAGTTTACCAGCGATCCCTTTATGACGGCTGACCTTGACGACGTGCGCATCTACAACTACGCCGTCAGTGAGGATGACGTCAAGACCATGATGAACGGTGGCGAACTGACGGCAGTAGAGAGTCCAGCCGCCCAGTCTGCATCCGCGACGGTCTACGGACTTGACGGTGTGAAACGTACGGCTCCCCAGAAGGGAGTGAACATCATCGATGGTAAGAAAGTGGTGAGGTGAAATGATGTTTTTCCGCTAAATTGTTGCAGAATCGAATCTTTTTGTGTAATTTTGCAACCGATTTTGTGAGAAAAGGTAACATCATGGTACAAAACATATTCAAGGGGTTGGGAATTGCCCTGATTACCCCGTTCTGTGAAGACGGCTCCGTTGACTATCAGGCACTGAAGCGATTGGTTCAGTATCAGTTAGACAACGGCGCCGACTTCTTTTGTATTTTAGCCACGACTGGCGAGACACCGACGCTGACTGCAGAGGAAAAACTGAAGATTAAGAACTTGGTGGTTGACATCGTTCAGGCCCGCGTTCCCATCCTGATGGGCTGTGGCGGCTATAATACGGCAGCCATCGTCGAGGAGCTCAAGACGGGCGATTTCAAGGGTATCGACGGTATTCTCAGTGTCTGCCCCTACTACAACAAGCCCTCGCAGGAAGGACTCTACCAGCACTTCAAGGCTATTGCCGCAGCCACTGAGTTGCCGGTTGTCTTGTATAATGTGCCTGGTCGTACTGGCATCAACATGAAAGCCGAGACTACTGTCCGTCTGGCCCGCGACTGCAAGAATATCGTGGCTATCAAGGAGGCCAGCGGCAATCTGGAGCAGGTGGACGAGATTATCAAGAACAAGCCCAATGACTTCGACGTCATCTCAGGCGACGACTCGCTGACGTTCCCGATGGTCAGCTGTGGTGCTGTGGGCGTTATCTCCGTCATCGGTAATGCACTGCCCAAGGAGTTCTCAAAGATGATACGTCTGCAGATGCGTGGTGAGTACGACCCTGCCCGCAAGATCCATCACCGCTTTACCGACCTGTTCTCACTGCTCTTCGTCGACGGCAATCCTGCAGGTGTCAAGGCCATGCTCCACGAGATGGGCTTTATTGAGAACGTCCTGCGACTCCCTCTTGTCCCCATGCGAATCAAGAACATGCAGCGCATGTCTGAAATCCTGAAGGAACTGAAGATTTAGTCGTGTAGTGCTGGGGTTGCGGAATCTTAGAAAATCAGCAATTATCATCGTTGCGGCAGTACTTCTGACCTCGTGTGCAGGAACGAAGTACGTGCCTGAAGGAGAATACCTGTTAGACAAGGTGAAGGTGACCGTTGAAGAGCGGTCCAGAGACATCAGTGCTACACAGGCCAAGAACTATGTGCGCCAACAGAGCAACGTCAGGTGGTTCTCAATGGTGAAACTACCGTTGGCCGTCTACTCGCTTTCAGGACGTGACTCCACGAAATGGATGAACCGCCTGCTGAAAAACATGGGTGAACCTCCAGTGCTGTTCGATACGGCTCAGGCCAGGTTGACGGTGGCGGATCTGCAGCAGATGCTCTACAACAAAGGCTATCTGGACAGCAAGGTTGAACTGTGGACGCGGAAGAATGGCAAAAGACTCTCGGCTATTTACAAGCTATATCCGGGAAAACCTTATGAGATAGGACAGTTGGACTATCAGGTAGCTGATCCTTTTATCATGGAAGAGCTGGGACTCGACAACCGTGATAACTGGGGATTGAAGGCTGGTACGCAGTTCAGCGTCGACGAACTGGACTCTGAGCGAAAGCGCCTTACCAAGATGTTGAACGACAGGGGATATTACCGTTTCCACAAGGAATTCATCCGCTATGAGGCTGACACGTTAGGACAAGGTCGCTACGTGAATCTGAAACTGACATTGGCGCCCTATAAGACGGTGGAGGAAAAGGATACTCTGCACCCCAGGTACAAGATCAGAAACATCACCTACGAGAGCGGATCTGCTCAGGACAGTACCATCCACCTGCGGCAGAAAGTGCTCAACGAGTGTACCTATCTCACTGAAAACGACTATTACTCGGGGAGTGGACTGCAGAACACCTATAATCACTTCGGACGTCTGGGTGCTGTGAAGTACACGAACATCCAGTTCACGGAGGTGCCTGACACAACGCTCCTTGACTGCCGCATACAGCTGCAGACCAACAAGCCGTCGACACTCAGTTTCCAGCCCGAAGGCACCAATACTGCCGGTGACCTGGGAGCTGCTGCCACGCTCACCTACCAGAACCGGAACCTGTTCCACGGAGCCGAGAATCTGACTGTCGAACTACGTGGTGCCTATGAGGCCATTAAGGGACTGGAGGGATACAGTAATCAGGACTTCATTGAGTACAGTATGGAGACACGACTGAGGTTCCCACGTTTCCTGTTGCCCTTTATCAATTATGATACCCGCCGACGTGTAAATGCATCGAGCGAGGTGTCATTGCTCTACGACATGCAGGACCGTCCAGAGTTCCACCGCCGGTTGTGGTCGGCAGCATGGCGATATAAGTGGACACCGTCCAACAATATGTTCCAATACCAAGTAGACCTGCTCGATGTCAACTATGTCCTGATGCCCTGGATCAGCGACACCTTCAAGCATCGCTATCTGGACGACGACCAGTCGCGTAATGCCATCCTGCGTTATAACTATGAGGACTTGTTTATTACCAAGGTGGGATTTGGCTTCTCCTTCAACAATGGACAAATCGCGCTGAAGACCAATATCGAGACGGCGGGTAACCTGCTGAACCTGACGTCAAACCTCTTCAACGCCAGCATCAACAGTCTGGGACAGTATCTGCTTTTCAACATTGCCTATGCACAGTACGTCAAAGGCGATATAGACATTACAAAGATCCTGAAGATAGACTATGCCAACCAACTCGTGTTCCACCTGGGGCTGGGCGTTGCTTATCCCTATGGTAACTCAACGCTGTTGCCATTCGAGAAACGCTACTTCTCAGGAGGAGCAAACTCCCTCCGAGGATGGGCTGTCAGGAGTATAGGTCCCGGACGCTTCAAAGGTCGTGACGGACGTATCGACTTCATTAACCAGACGGGGGACATGAAACTTGACCTTAATGCCGAATACCGTACCCACTTGTTTTGGAAACTCGACGGCGCCCTCTTTGTTGATGCGGGAAATATCTGGACCTTGCGTGAGTATAGTGACCAGCCTGGCGGACAATTCAACCTGAAAGACCTGCCCAGCCAGATCGCTGCCAGCTACGGCATGGGCTTCCGCTTCAACTTCGACTATTTCATCGTGCGCTTCGACTTAGGCATGAAGGCTGTAGACCCTGCCTACGAGGAAGAGCATTACCCATTACTTCATCCTCGGCTCAGTCGCGACTTTGCTTTTCACTTCGCGGTAGGCCTTCCATTCTGACATAGTGCTTTCCGTCCTGCTCTACCAATGTCAGGCGGAACAGCCCCTCGTCCGTCATTACGCCAGCCTGCCCGATGCTGTCTTTCTGCATGAAGTCTCGTACGGATACAGTAACAAGCGACGTCGAATCATTGACATACTCGCACGATTCCACCTCCACCGTCGCCGATGTCTGCTGGCTGTTGAGCAGGTCAATGTCAGCCTGGGAGATATTGGAGGCAGCAAACTGCAACCACTTCTGCGAGTCGGCTGTAATCAGCTTCTGAACACGTTCGAAATCATAATTGAAGTAGGCTTCAGCAAATTCCGAAGCCCGCTCCTTCACCTTCAGGTCAGGGTCGGCATCCCCTTCACTGCACCCCACGAAGAGGCACAGGCCGATAATCAATAAAAGGGATTTCTTCATAACCTTAATTCTTAATAAAGTACAAAGGTAGGAAATAAATATGAATTATGAATTATGATTTATGAATTATTTTGTACTTTTGCAAAAAATAACAACTAAAATGCTTAAATTTATATCCTTTGGTAGCGGAAGCAGCGGTAATTGCTACTATCTGTATACCGAGACGGATGGACTGATAATTGACATAGGAGTAGGATTACGGACGCTCAAGAAGCAATTCAGGGACTACGGGCTCAGCCTTAGTTCCATTCACTACGTTCTTATCACTCACGACCATGCTGACCACATCAAGTCGGTGGGCAGCATCAGCCACGAGTGCCACCTGCCCATCTATGCCACCGAGAACGTCCACGAAGGCATTGACCGCAACTACTGCGTGGCCCGCAAACTGCCTTCCGACATGAAGCGCATACTGGAGCCCGGAAAGTCCCTGCAGTTAGGCTGTTTTCATGTCACACCCTTCAGCGTTCCTCACGATGCCACAGAGAACGTAGGCTACCAGATAGAAGTCAATGGTATTAACTTCTGCATCATTACTGACGTAGGCGATGTTACGGACGAGATTCGCCAATACATCTCCAATGCCGACTATCTGGTTATCGAGGCTAATCACGACATCGAGATGCTGGAACAAGGCCCCTATCCCCAGCATCTGAAAGACCGCATCCGTAGTAAGATAGGCCACCTCTGTAATCGGGACTGCGCTGTAGCCATAGCTGAGAACATGAAAGAAGGCCTCCGTCATGTATGGCTGTGTCACCTCAGCGAAGAGAACAACCACCCTGAGCTTGCCCGCAAGACCGTTGAGTCAGTCCTCCGCAGTTATGGCATCATCGCCGGAAAGGATCTGACGCTTGAAGTGCTGAAGCGCAAGACCCCCTCAGGTCCCTACGAACTATTGTAAGCTTAATGTGATATGTGATATGTGACATTCACATATAAAAAACTGCCGCCCCTTCATCATAAAGGAGCGGCAGTTGACATGATTTGCATAAGCATCACATTCAGAAGTGCAGCGGGCCGTAGCCTATGCACG
>CACZDV010000062.1 GCA_902780025.1 uncultured Prevotellaceae bacterium | reverse complement strand
GCCTGGGGATTGAAGAAGATGGCTTATGCTATTCAGAAGAAGTCTACAGGTTTCTACTGCCTGATAGAGTTCAAGGCTGAGCCAGAAGTGATTAAGACACTGGAGACCGCCTATCGTCGTGACGAGAAGGTCATCCGTTTCCAGACAGTTAAACTTGACAAGTATGCTGCAGAGTACGCCGAGAAGCGTCGCAACAAGCTTGGCGCAAAGACAGAGGAGGCTTAAACCATGGCAGAACAGACTGAAATCCGTTATTTGAACGCTCCTTCTATCGACACGAAGAAGAAGAAGTATTGCCGTTTCAAGAAGAGCGGTATCAAGTACATTGACTATAAGGATCCCGAGTTCCTGAAGAAGTTCCTGAACGAGCAGGGTAAGATTCTGCCCCGCCGTATCACGGGTACCTCTCTGAAGTATCAGCGCCGCGTGGCTCAGGCCGTCAAGCGCGCCCGCCAGATTGCGCTGCTGCCTTACGTAACTGACATGATGAAGTAAACTGAAGGAGGACAACGCATTATGGAGATTATACTGAAAGAAGATATTATCGGCTTAGGTTTTAAGAACGATATCGTAAACGTAAAGTCGGGTTATGGTCGTAACTACCTCATCCCTCAGGGTAAGGGTGTTATCGCCAGTCCGTCAGCCAAGAAGATTCTTGCTGAGAACCTGAAGCAGCAGGCTCACAAGCTGGCTGCCCAGAAGGCTGCTGCTGAGGAGAAGGCTGCCGTGCTCAACGGTGTGGCTCTCGAGATTCCCGCTAAGGTCAGTGTTACTGGTCAGCTCTACGGTTCTGTAGGTGCTGCTCAGGTGGCAGAGGAACTTGCCAAGATGGGTAAGGAGGTTGATCGCAAGATCATCACCATGAAGGATGCCAAGAAGATTGGCGACTACGTGGCTCTGGTTCACTTCCACAAGGAGGTTACCGTTGAGATTCCCGTCAAGGTGGTTGCTGAGAATGCCGCTGAGCTGAAGGCCGCCGAGGAAGCCGAGAAGGCTCTGCGCGCTGCTCCCGTAGCTGAAGCTCCTGTCGAGGAGGTTGCTGAGGAAGAGGCCGAAGTTGAGGCTCCTGCCGCCGAAGAGGCTGAGGCAGAGGCTCCCGCAGCTGAGTAATGAATAATATACATTCAAACAAATAATTATTAATTAACCCGCTGTAAGGCAGTTATTATTTATTAGAACATTAAATCCCGGTGGCAACGCCGGGATTTTTTGAAATCATATATGCAGGACATCAGAAACATCGCAATTATTGCTCACGTAGACCACGGCAAGACGACGCTCGTGGACAAGATGATGCTGGCCGGAAACCTCTTCCGTGAGGGACAGAACCTCAGCAGCCAAGTACTTGACGCCAACGACCTCGAGCGTGAGCGAGGCATCACCATCCTTTCCAAGAACGTCAGTATCAACTGGAAGGGAACCAAGATTAATATCATCGACACTCCGGGACACAGCGACTTCGGCGGCGAGGTGGAGCGTGTGCTCAACATGGCCGACGGCTGCCTGCTGTTGGTCGATGCCTTCGAGGGCCCGATGCCCCAGACGCGCTTCGTGCTGCAGAAGGCCCTGCAGATAGGCCTGAAGCCCATTGTCGTGGTGAACAAGGTGGACAAGCCCAACTGCCGTCCTGAGGAGGTCTATGAGATGGTCTTCGACCTGATGTTCTCGCTGAATGCTACTGAAGACCAGCTGGACTTCCCCGTCGTCTATGGTTCGGCCAAGAATGGCTGGATGGGTGAGGACTGGCAGCAGCCGACGACTGACATTACCTATTTGTTAGACAAGATTGTTGAGGTGATTCCTGCTCCGAAGCAGATTGAGGGTACGCCGCAGATGCTCATCACCTCGCTCGACTATAGCTCATATACGGGCCGCATCGCCGTGGGCCGCGTTCATCGCGGTATGCTGAAGGACGGTCAGCAGATTACCATCAGCCATCGCGACGGCTCTTTGGAGAAGACAAAAATCAAGGAACTGCACACCTTCGATGGTATGGGCCACCAGCGCACCGACCAGGTGGAGTGCGGCGACATCTGTGCCGTCATCGGACTGGAGAAGTTCGAGATTGGCGACACCATCTGCGACCTGGAGAATCCTGAGCCGCTGCCGCCCATCGCCATTGACGAGCCCACGATGTCGATGCTCTTCACCATCAACGACTCGCCCTTCTTCGGCAAGGAGGGTAAGTTTGTGACCTCGCGCCACATCAACGACCGTCTGGAGCGTGAGCTGGAGAAGAACCTCGCCCTGCGTGTTGAGCCGTTCGAGAGTTCTACCGACAAGTGGGTGGTCTCTGGTCGCGGTGTGTTGCACCTCTCGGTGCTCATCGAGACCATGCGTCGCGAGGGCTACGAACTGCAGGTAGGACAGCCGCAGGTGATTTACAAGGAGATTGATGGCAAGAAGTGCGAGCCTATCGAGGAACTGACCATCAACGTGCCCGAGGAGTTTGCCTCGAAGATGATTGACATGGTGACCCGCCGCAAGGGCGAGATGACCTCGATGGAGTCGCAGGGTGAGCGCACTAATATTGAGTTCGACATCCCCTCGCGCGGAATAATAGGATTGCGTACCAATGTATTAACAGCCAGTCAGGGCGAGGCCATCATGGCCCACCGTTTCAAGGAGTACCAGCCCTACAAGGGCGAGATTGAGCGCCGCGTCAACGGTTCGATGATAGCCCTTGAGACCGGCAACGCCTTTGCCTACGCCATCGACAAGCTGCAGGATCGCGGTAAGTTCTTCATCGACCCGGGCGAAGACGTCTATATGGGACAGGTCGTCGGCGAGCACGTGCATGACAACGACCTGGTCATCAACGTCTGCAAGGCCAAGCAGCTGACCAACGTCCGTGCCTCGGGTACCGATGACAAGGCCCGCATCATTCCCAAGACTGTCATGTCGCTGGAGGAGTGCTTGGAGTATATCAAGGAAGACGAGCTCGTGGAGGTCACCCCGCAGTCGATGCGTATGCGTAAGGTCATTCTCGACCACGACCAGCGGAAAAAGGCTTCGATCAAGCGCGACTAAAGAAACATAAGGCCATCAATAGCTATGGAAGTTATTCAGAGTTTTACCATCGACCATACCCGCTTGAAGCCGGGCATTTATGTGTCGCGCGAGGATAAGGGCTTCACGACGTTTGACCTTCGTATCACGGAGCCCAACAAGGAGCCAGCTGTGGCACCGGCGGCGATGCACAGTCTGGAGCACTTGATGGCAACGTGGTTCCGCAACTCGCAGGTGAAGGACGACGTGGTGTATGTGGGCCCGATGGGATGTCTCACGGGGATGTATATTATCATGTCAGGCTCCTATACGGTGGAGGATATGCGGGCGCTCACCATAGAGTGCTTAGAGTGGATACTCACGCAGAAGGAGGTGCCGGCAACGACCCCCGAGACCTGTGGCAACTGCTTGCTGCACGACCTGCCGATGTGCCTTTGGGAGAGTCGCCGCTATCTGGATCGCCTGAGAAACGATTTCCACTCAGAATATACGAAACTTCAGGTCACGCTTGCTGACGGACGTCAGTTTGCCGATGCCTAAAAGCTACAATAAAAACTTGCAAGTTATGACTATTTTCAAGAGACTGTTGCCCGACCTCGTGGCAGTATTGTTGTTTGTCGTTCTGGCTTTCGGCTATTTCTTCCCAGCCGATACGGAAGGGCGTATTCTGTACCGTCATGATGCCTCGGCTGGCGTAGGTGCCGGCCAGGAACATGGCGAGTATCACCAGCGTACGGGTAAGGTCACCCGTTGGACGAACTCCCTGTTCAGCGGTATGCCCACCTACCAGATGGCGCCGTCGTACGAAAGTACTAATACGTTGAGTACGGCTGTCAATGCCTACCACCTGTGGCTGCCTGAGAATGTGTGGTACCTGTTTGTCTATCTCTTGGGCTTCTACATCCTGCTGCGAGCCTTCGACTTCCGCTGGTACTTAGCGGCGTTAGGTTCGGTGATGTGGGCCTTCTCGACGTATTTCCTGATTATCATTGCTGCCGGACACATCTGGAAGGTGTGGGCACTGGCCTACCTGCCGCCGATGATAGCGGGCATTGTGCTGGCCTACAGGGGCAAATACCTGTGGGGACTGGTGCTGACGGCTATCTTTGCCGCTTTCGAGGTCAATGCCAACCACGTGCAGATGACCTACTACTACCTGTTCGTCATCTTCTTCATGATACTGGCCTATCTGGTTGACGCCATCCGTCAGAAGCGAATGGCACACTTCCTGAAGGCCACCGCCGTCTGTATGGTAGGCGGTGCCCTGGGTATTCTGGTCAATCTTTCGAACCTTTACCACACGTGGGAGTACGGTCAGGAGTCGATGCGCGGCAAGAGCGAGCTGGTAAAGGAAAATACCGGCAACCAGACGTCAAGCGGATTGGAGCGTGATTACATTACCCAGTGGTCGTACGGCATCGGCGAGACGTGGACGTTGCTCGTTCCCAATACCAAGGGCGGTGCCTCACAGCCGCTGTCGATGAACAAGACGGCAATGGCTCATGCCGACAATAACTATATCGGTATCTATCAGCAGTTAGGACAATATTGGGGCGAACAGCCTGGTACGCAGGGACCTGTCTATGTGGGTGCCTTCGTGCTGTTCCTCTTCGTGCTGGGCCTGTTTATTGTCAAGGGACCGATGAAGTGGGCCTTGCTGGCTGCTACGGTGCTCAGCATCCTGCTGTCGTGGGGTAAGAACTTCATGGGGCTGACCGACTTCTTCATCGACTATATGCCGATGTATGCCAAGTTCCGCACGGTGGCCTCCATCCTTGTCATTGCTGAGTTCACTATTCCTCTGCTGGCCATGCTGGCGCTGAAGGAAGTGATAAGCGGAGAGATGAAAAAGGAGAAGCTGCGCAACGCCTTCTTTGCATCGTTTGCCCTCACAGGCGGTCTGTCCCTGCTGTTCTGGCTGATGCCCGACGTGTTCTTCGGCAACTACGTGTCGTCAGGCGAGATGCAGGCTATGTCACAGATTCCCGCTGATCAGTTGCAACCCCTGCTGGCCAACCTGAGCGAGATGCGCCGTGCGATGTTCACGAGTGACGCTATACGCTCGTTCCTTATTATATTGGTGGGTGCCGGCTGTCTGCTGCTCTACAAGGCGGGCAAGCTGCGCGTGGAGTATCTGGGCGGTCTGCTGCTGGTACTCTGCCTCATCGACCTCTGGCCCGTGAACAAGCGCTACCTGAACGATGCGATGTTCGTGCCCAAGTATGAGCGTGAGCAGGCTCAGCCCAAGACGGAGACCGACGAGATGATCTTGGCTGACAAGACGCTCGACTACCGCGTGCTCAACCTGGCCTCGAACACCTTCAACGAGAACGAGACTTCGTACTACCATAAGTCGATTGGCGGCTACCATGCAGCCAAGCTGCGCCGCTACCAGGAACTGATAGAGGCTTACATTGCCCCTGAGATGCAGGGCGCTTTCCAGGCAATTGCTACGGCTGCTGGTGATATGACGCAGGTGAAGGGCGACTCGGTGTATCCCGTGCTGAACATGTTGAACACCCGCTACTTCATACTCCCGATGCAGGACGGTAAGACCGTGCCCGTGCAGAATCCTTATACCTATGGCAACGCCTGGTTTGTCAACAACGTGAAGTTTGTTGACAATGCCAATCAGGAACTGGATGCCTTAGGTCAACTTGACCTGCGCCATGAGGCAGTTGCCGATGCCAAATTCCGTGAACAGCTGAAGCCCGTAGTAGAGCAGGATGCCGACTCGGCCAGTATTGTCACGATTACCAGCTATGAGCCTAACCAGCTGACCTACGATGTGAAGTCGGCTAAGGGTGGAGTAGTGGTGTTCTCGGAAATCTACTATCCGGGTTGGACGGCTACCGTCGATGGCCAGCCTGTCGAACTGGGACGTGTCAACTACGTGCTTCGTGCCCTGACTGTCGGTCCCGGTCAGCATAAGGTAGAACTGTCGTTCTTCCCGAAATCATTGGATGTAACAGAGACCATCGCCTACGTGTCGTTAGGCGTGATGCTGTTGTTGATTCTCATGGCCGCGTTCCTGTCTTATCGCAGGAACCGGCTGTGAGCCCTTTTTACGTGGTGTGCAAAATGTGCTGTCTGACGTAGGACTTATGGCCGTAAAGTGCCACCACCACAAAACAGATAAGCGGTACTAAGAACGAGAGGTTGGTAGCAGGAAGTCCTGCTATCGTCATATTCGTGTCAATAATCAAAGCCTGCAGCGGAGGGAACACCGAACCGCCGAGAATGGCCATAATCAGTCCGGCACCAGCAAATTTCACGTTCTCGCCCACGCCGTGCAGGGCAATGCCGTAGATGGTGGGAAACATCAGCGACATGCAGCCGCTGACAGCCACTAAGCAGTACATGCCATTGCGGTCGGTAAAGAGTACGGTGCCCATGAGTGCTGTTCCCGCAATGATGGCCAAGATAGCCAACAGACGTTCTGCTTGTATGTACTTCAGGAACCAGGTGCAGATAAATCGGCTGACGGTGAACAGCACCATAGCCACGATGTTGTATTTCTGCGATAGTATCTCGGCAGCCTTCTCGTCCATACCTTCGGCCATGAACACACGCGTACCATATTGAATGATAAACGTCCAGCACGTCACCTGGGCTCCTACGTAGAAGAACTGGGCGATAACGCCTTCGCGGTAGTTCTTCACCTTCACCAGTTCACGCATGGCCTGTCCTATCGATTTGTTGACGGGCACGTCGCTGTCCATAGGCATCTTGTGCAGGCGGATAAGCAGCAACAGGAACAAGGCGATGGCGCCAATGTAGACATAGGGCTGAATGAGCACCCCGAGGTCATGATCCTTGATGAGGTTGAACTGCAGTTCGGGCAACTGTTGGCGGGAAACCGATGTCATGGGACTCATCTGTTCCTGTATAAACTCCATAGCCACCCACATACCTATGAGGTTACCGATGGGGTTAAAAGACTGTGCCAAGTTCAGTCGCTGGGTAGCCGTGTCCTCACTACCCATGCAGTAGATGTAGGGGTTACAGCTCGTCTCGAGGAACGACAGTCCGCAGGTCAGCACGAAATAGGCCAGCAGGAACGGGAAGTAGTAGCCCATGAGCTTGGCGGGCAGGAACATCAGCGAGCCAATGGCAAAGAGCAGCAGTCCTAACATGACGCCTGCCTTGAACGAATAGCGCTGGATGAACAGGGCGGCAGGGAAGGCCATTACAAAGTAGCCCAGATAGAAGGCGACAGGCACCATAGCGCCCTCGGTGACGCTCATGCGGAAAATCTTTGAAAACGCCTTGACCAGAGGGGTCGTCACGTCGTTGGCAAATCCCCACAAGGCAAAGCAGGTGGTTATCATGATGAAGGGTATAATCAGGCTTACCCCGTTCTTCATCAGCAGTCCGTTATTCTTCATTTTCTTTCGTTTGTTGTCTTAGGTTGGGCAAAAGTAACAAAAATTATTCATAAAAGCGCAGGTTTTGGAAAATAATTGCTAATTTTGCGGCAAGAAATCTATTTTTATGAAGATATTACTCTCGTTACCTCCCAACTTGGTGGATTGCTTCCACGATATTACCGGTCTTAGCAGCGATGATTATTACTGTACTTGCGACCCTGTCGGCCATCGGCTCGGCAGCGGTGGCGGAACGGCGTGGTTGCTACAGCAGGCGTGTGGCGCTCAGTCTGACTTCGACCGTTGGCTGCCGCAGGACAAGCGCATCCTCATCCACGCTGGCGGTCAGAGCCGCCGACTGCCCAGCTATGCCGTCAGCGGTAAGATTCTGATGCCCGTCCCCGTCTTTCGTTGGGAGCGTGGTCAGCGCCTGTCACAGACGTTGCTCGACCTCCAGTTGCCGCTCTATCGGCAGATGATGGAGATGGCTCCTGACAATATCCACACGATGGTGGTCAGCGGCGATGTCTACATCCGTGCCACGCAGCCTTTGCAACCCATCCCCGATGCCGACGTCGTGTGCTACGGACTGTGGCTGTCTGCCTCGGTGGCTAAGAATCACGGGGTCTATATCATGGATCGTCGTACGCCTACCGTGCTGAAGCAGATGCTGCAGAAGCCTTCGGTGCAGATGCTCAACGAGTTGCAGAAAGACCATTACTTCCTGACCGACATCGGCGTGTGGCTGCTCAGCGACCGTGCGGTGAAGCTGCTGATGGAGCGTTGTAAGGAGGGTAGGGCGTATGACCTATACGGCGAGTTCGGCTGCACCCTCGGCACCGACCCCACCATCGACGACCCCGAGCTGCGCCAGCTGCGCGTAGCTATCCTGCCGCTGCCGGGTGGCGAGTTCTACCACTTCGGCACGTCGCGTGAGATGATCTCATCGACGGTGGCCGTCCAGAACTTGGTCAGCGACCAGCGCGAGATTATTCATCTGGACCGCAAACCCCAGCCCAGCATCTTCGTACAGAACTCCATCGTCGACATCCCGCTGACGGAGGAGAACACCAATATATGGATTGAGAATTCACACGTGCCCCGTAGCTGGCACCTCACCCGCGACAACGTCATCACGGGTGTACCCCGCAACGACTGGGACATCACGCTGGAGCCTGGCGAGTGCATCGATGTGACGCCTGTGGGCGACAGCGACTACGAGGTGCGCCGCTACCACATCGGCGATGCCGTCGACAGCAATGCGCTGGCCGAACGTGCCAACCTGCACCGCCTCTTTGCCCAGCGCCGTGCGTTCCGGCGTGAGAACTGGTCGCAGTTGGCCGCCAACTGGCAGCACTCCGTCTTCTATCAGCTCGACCTGGCCGACGCTGCCTGTCAGTTCAGCCGTGAGCAGATACCCCTGCCGCCACCCTTGCCTGCTGATGCGCCGCTGCTGACGCGCATCCATAATGCCATGTTCCGTGGTGATAACGAACTGGCCTTCGACCTGTTGCGTCAGGGACTGGTGCAACAGCAACCCCTCAACTCCCCTCCATTCAGGGAGGGGCCGGGGGAGGGTCTCCTCTCTGACCAGATAGTCTGGGCCCGCTCCCCCGTGCGCATCGACATTGCCGGCGGCTGGACTGATACGCCTCCTTTCTGCCTGTTGGAGGGCGGCAACGTTGTCAACCTGGCCATCGAGTTGAACGGTCAGCCCCCCATCCAGTGCTACGTCAAGCCCTGCAGCGAGCCGCATGTCGTCCTGCGCAGCATCGACCTTGGCGCCTCCGAGGTGGTTGATACCAACGAACAGCTGGCCGACTACAACAAGGTGGGCTCTCCCTTCTCCATCCCCAAAGCCGCCCTCACGCTCGCGGGCTTCGGACGTTCGCTCAGTCTCAAGTCTCAGTTGGAGGCCTTCGGCTGCGGCATCGAGCTGACCCTGCTGTCGGCCATCCCCGCCGGTAGTGGTCTTGGCACCTCCAGCGTCCTGGCGGCTACCGTCCTCGGCGCCCTCAACGACTTCTGCGCCTTAGGCTGGGACAAGAACGAGATAGGCTACCGTACGCTCATGCTCGAACAACTGCTGACCACCGGTGGCGGCTGGCAAGACCAGTTTGGCGGCATCCTCGGCGGCGTCAAACTGTTGCAGACGGGTAGCGGCTTCAGTCAGAATCCCGTCGTTCGCTGGCTGCCCGACGGTCTCTACACGCAGCCCGAATACCAGCAATGCCACCTGTTGTATTATACAGGCATCACCCGCACGGCCAAGACTATCCTCGCTGAAATCGTGCGCCGCATGTTCCTCAACGAGCACGACCAACTGCTGCTGTTGCGGGAGATGAAGCAACATACGCTTGAGATGTACGAGGCCATCCAGCGGCAGGACTTCCAGCAGATGGGGCGCCTGGTGCGTAAGACGTGGCAGCAGAACCAGCTGCTCGACAGCGGCACCAATCCTCCTGAGGTGGCTGCGCTGACCGACCTCGTCGACGACCTCTGCTTAGGCTACAAGCTGCCCGGTGCCGGTGGTGGCGGCTATCTGTATATGGTCGCCAAGGATCCTGAGGCTGCCGCCCGCATCAAGGCCATCCTCAACGAGAACCGTCACAATCCCAACGCCCGCTTCGTCGATATGACGCTGTCGAAGTCGGGACTCCAAATATCGCGCAGCTGATGGAGTTCAGGACCCAAGTTGACATTCCGAAGCCAGACTTCCAGATAGAGCCCCGCGAAGAGCTACTATTTGTGGGAAGTTGCTTTGCCGACAGCATTGGCCAGCGCTTCGTTGACAACCAGTTCCGTGCTGTGGTCAATCCCTACGGCACGATGTACAATCCCGCCTCGGTGCTGCACACGGTGGAACGTTGGCTCCCCCTCCAGTTGGAGGGGGATGGGGGGAGGCTTCCTCGAATCGTCTTCCTCACCCTCGGCACCAACCACATTTATCGCTTGAAGGAGACGGGCGAGATTGTCGACAACTGTCAGAAACGTCCCGCCTCGCTCTTTCAGGAGGAGCAGCTCAGCGTCGACGAGTGTGCCGACTACCTGCAGCGCACCGTCACCCTGCTGCGCTCCCGTCGTCCCGACGTCCACATCGTATTCACCGTCAGTCCCATCCGCTATCGCAAGTACGGCTACCATGAGTCCCAGCTCTCCAAGGCCACACTGCTCCTCGCCGTCCAAAAAGTAATCTCGCACCTCGCACCTCGTATCTCGCACCTCGAATACTTTCCCGCTTACGAAATCCTGATGGACGAGCTGCGCGACTACCGCTTCTATGCTGACGACATGCTGCATCCCTCGTCGCAGGCCGTCGAGTACATCTGGCAGCAGTTAGTGGCGCATTACTTCTCGCCTCGCGCCAAGGAATTCCTGCGCGAGTGGGCCCCCTTGAAGGCCGCCCTAAACCATCGCCCCTTCAATCCCGAAAGCGACGAGTACCGCCAGTTCCTGGCTGACACCCACGCCAAGATTGACGACCTGCTCAGTCGCTACCCGGCATCTACAGCCCCGCTACCTACCGGGTAGCTACTAGTCTTTGAACTTCTCGTCGGGTGGTTCCTCGCAATCATCAGGTGACTCTTGGTGTTAGCGCGTTGCGTGTCATTTCTCTCCATCCCTCCCGTCATCTTCGGAAATGCCTTTGTAGATAGGGGTTTCGGCATGGGAGAGATAATTTTTATCCCTCCCATA
>CACZDV010000061.1 GCA_902780025.1 uncultured Prevotellaceae bacterium | reverse complement strand
AAAAAAAGCGTATGAAAAAGATTGTTTTATTTGCATTGGGCTTGGTGCTGAGTGGCACCGCCCTTGCACAGGAAAGTGTGGAGACAACCATCAAGGGTGACTTCGTCAATGAGTATATCTGGCGTGGGCAGAAGTTGGGTGATGTAGCCGTACAGCCGACCCTCGGTGTGGGCTATAAAGGTTTGTCGCTGACAGCCTGGGGCAGTTACGGACTATCCAACAATGACGATGTGAAGGAGTTCGACCTGACACTCGCTTACTCCATCAGCGGATTCAACATCGGCGTGACCGACTACTGGTTCAGCGAGGGCCTCGATCCTGACAGCCGCTACTTCAAGTACAACGCCCACGGCACCAATCATGTGTTTGAGGCTAACATCGGCTATGACTTCGGCCCTGCAGCCTTGCAATGGTACACCAATTTCGCTGGTAATGATGGAATTAACAAGGACGGCAAGCGCGCATACAGCAGCTATTTTGAGGTAAATGTCCCATTTAAACTTTCCGCCATAGACTGGACTGCTACGGCTGGTGCCGTCCCTTTCGCTACCACATCCTACGGAACTACAGGCTTCGCTGTCACCAACCTGTCTCTACGAGCGACCAAGGACATCCGGGTGACCGACTCGTTCTCCGTCCCCATCTTCGCACAGGTTACAGGCAATCCCTGTTCGCAAAAAGCCCACCTGGTTTTCGGTTTTACGCTGCAACCTTAATCTTCGCCAGGTACCCCCCTCTCTTCCGCATGTAGGCGGGAGAGAGGGTTTGTAATGTAAGAGTCAAATAAACTATCATATATGCAAACAAAGTACATTTTCGTCACAGGCGGCGTGGTTTCCTCGTTAGGAAAGGGCATCATCTCCGCCAGCATCGGTAAACTGCTGCAGGCACGCGGCTACAAGGTGACCATTCAGAAGTTCGACCCCTACATCAATATTGATCCGGGGACGCTGAACCCTTACGAACACGGCGAGTGCTACGTGACGGAGGACGGTTTCGAAACCGACCTCGACCTGGGGCACTACGAACGGTTTACGGGCATCCGCACCACCCGCAACAACAGCATCACCACAGGCCGCATCTACCAAACCGTCATTGAGCGCGAACGACGCGGTGACTATCTGGGCAAGACCATTCAGGTGGTGCCCCACATTACGGACGAGATTAAGCGACGGATGCTGCGAGAGCGTTCTGACGAAGAACTTGACTTTGTCATTACCGAGGTAGGCGGCACTATCGGTGACATTGAGAGTGCACCGTTTATGGAGGCTATCCGACAGCTGCGCTGGCAGTTGGGGCGCAATGCCGTCTGCGTACACCTGACCTACGTGCCGTATCTGAAAGCCGCTGACGAGCTGAAGACGAAGCCCACCCAACACTCGGTGAAGGAATTGCAGTCAATGGGCATACAGCCTGACATTCTCGTGCTGCGTACCGAGCGTCACCTCGATGACGGTGTACGCCAAAAAGTGGCATCGTTCTGTAATGTCGATCTTGATTGTGTCGTACAGAGTGAGGACATGCCCAGCATCTATGAAGTTCCCGTAAGCATGCAGCAGCAAGGACTCGATGCAGCCATCCTAAAGAAAACGGCATCGGGGGCCAGGGACGTAGAGGGGGCTTTTTCCTCCTGGTACGCTTTTCTTGACAAACAGCGCAAGGCAACGCGTGAGGTACACATCGGACTGGTGGGTAAATACGCCCTGCAGGATGCATACAAGAGCATCCGCGAGAGCCTGAACCTTGCAGGTATCTATAACGACGTAAAGACCAGAATCCATTTCGTCAACAGCGAGGACGTGACAGCAGAAAACGTCGCCACACTGTTAGGCGACATGGCAGGCATCATCATCTGTCCGGGTTTTGGCCAGCGCGGCACCGAGGGCAAGATTCTCGCTGCTGAATACGGACGCATACACGATATTCCCACCTTCGGCATCTGCCTCGGTATGCAGATGATGGTCATTGAGTTTGCGAGGAATGTCTTAGGCTATCAGGATGCTAACAGCCGTGAGATGTCTGACAGCACGACTCATCCCGTCATAGACCTCATGGAGGAGCAGAAAACGGTTACTAACATGGGCGGCACCATGCGACTGGGCGCCTACGAGTGCGAACTTCAGAAAGGCAGCCGCGTCTATGAGGCTTATGGGGAGAAGACCCTTATAAGCGAGAGGCACCGTCACCGCTACGAGTTTAATAATTTATATAAGGAGGAATACGAGGCCGCAGGCATGCAGTGTGTGGGCATTAACCCAGCATCCAATCTGGTGGAGATTGTCGAGATACCCAACAAACGCTGGTACATCGGCACCCAGTTCCACCCGGAATACTCATCGACGGTGCTGCACCCGCACCCGCTGTTTATGGACTTTATCAAAGAATGTGTAACGACTACGAATTTGACGAATTAAACGGATTATTGAGCACTAATTTGTAAAATTCGTGTAATTCGTAGTAAAGTGGTTATTACTATATGGAGCAACTGAAACATGAGTGTGGCGTGGCAATGATCCGCCTGTTGAAACCGCTGTCGTACTACGAGCAGAAGTATGGCTCGTGGGCATACGGCTTTAACAAGCTCTACCTGATGATGGAGAAGCAGCACAACCGCGGACAGGAGGGTGCCGGTATCGCGTCGGTAAGCCTGAACAAGAAGCCCGGAACGGAATATATGTTCCGCGAAAAGGCAGAAGGGAAGGATGCCATCACAGAGGTTTTCAGTCGTGTGACGGAGGAGATGGCAGGCGAACTGCTGATGGGACACTTGCGCTACTCCACGACGGGCAAAAGCGGACTGACCTTCGTGCACCCCTTCCTGCGCCGCAACAACTGGCGGGCCAAGAACCTCTGCCTGTGCGGTAACTTCAACATGACCAACATCAACGAGGTCTTTGAGCTCTTGACCGCCCAAGGCCAGTCGCCCCGTGTCAATGGCGATTCCTATATCACACTCGAGTTGATGGGGCACCGACTGGACCGCGAGGTAGAACGCCTTTTCGTAGCGGCTAAGGCCAAGGGACTTGAAGGGCTTGACATTACGAGCTATATTGACGACCACGTAGAGATGGGTAACGTGCTAAAGACCACGATGCAGCACTACGACGGCGGCTACGTGATGTGCGGACTCACGGGCTCCGGCGAGATGTTCACCGTACGTGACCCCTGGGGCATCCGCCCTGCGTTCTACTATCATGACGACGAGATGGTGGCTGTGGCCAGCGAACGGCCAGTGCTGCAGACAACCTTCAATCTTAAGACAGACGACATACACGAACTGAAGCCTGGTCAGGCACTCATCGTGCGCAGGAGTGGTAAGAGCCATCTGGAGCAAATCATGCCTGCCCGGCAGTTCAGTGCCTGCAGTTTCGAACGCATCTACTTCAGCCGGGGCTCAGACCGCGACATCTATCAGGAGCGCAAGCGGTTGGGCGAACAGCTGACTACCGCCATCATACAGGCCATTGGTGGCGATGTGGCCAACACGGTATTCTCCTACATCCCCAACACCGCCGAGGTAGCCTATTACGGCATGACAGACGGTTTCCGCCAGCAGGGCTTTCATGTGCGGACGGAGAAGGTGGTGTGGAAGGACATCAAGGAGGACAACCTCGTCATCATCGACGACAGCATCGTCCGGGGCACCACACTCAGGGAAAGCATCTTCAAGATTCTCGACCGCCTGCATCCCCGGAAGATTGTCATGGTGTCGAGTTCACCGCAGATTCGCTACCCCGACTACTACGGCATTGACATGTCGCGGCTGGAAGAGCTTTGTGCCTTTCGCGCTGCCGTTGCACTCATCATGGAGCGAGGCTTGCAGCAACTGTTGGCAGACACTTATCGGAAATGCAAGACGGAGTCCAAGGTAACCAATCATGTACGTGCCATCTACGAGCCCTTCACCGTTGAAGAAATCAACCGTAAAATTGTTGACATGCTTCGCCCGGAAGGCATGGAGGCTCCCATAGAGCTGGTGTTCCAAAGCATTGACGGCTTGCATGCAGCCTGTCCCGACCATCCGGGTGACTGGTACTTCACCGGACATTACCCCACGCCAGGTGGCACACGCCTCTGTAACGAGGCCTTTATCAACTATGTAGAAAAAGAGTTAAGATATCAATTATGAGAGAAGCAAGACTAATACTCGAAGACGGTACGGAGTTCTGCGGCAGGTCGTTTGGCTATGAAGCAGACACGAAGGGCGAGGTAGTGTTCAACACGGCCATGACCGGTTATCCGGAAAGCCTGACCGACCCCAGCTATGCAGGGCAGATACTGGTGAGTACCTATCCGCTGATAGGCAACTACGGCGTACCGGATATAGGGTTGGGTGACGACGGTCTTCCACGGCTGCTGGAGAGTGAGCGCATCCATGTGAAGGCGCTCGTTGTGGCTGACTATAGCGAGCAGTATTCCCACTGGAACGCCCGGGAGTCGTTAGCAACGTGGCTGAAACGCGAGAAGGTACCTGCCATTACTGGTATTGACACCCGACGGCTGACCCAGTTGCTCCGTGAGCATGGCGTAATGACGGGACGTGTCGTCATTGATGGAGCTGCGACGGTGTCGCAGCATACGGAACAGGAGGACTACGGCAGCGTAAATTGGGTGGAGAAGGTTTCATGCAAAAAGACGATTACCTATAACAAAGGGGGCGGGAAACGTGTCGTTCTTGTTGACTGCGGCGTGAAGGCCAACATCATTCGCTGCCTGACAAAACGAGGTGTCGAGGTAGTGCGTGTGCCTTGGGATTATGACTTCAACACGTTAGAGTTCGACGGACTGTTCTTGGCTAATGGTCCTGGTGACCCTGAACAATGCGGCAAGACCGTTGAACATATCCGCACGTTCCTCCTGGGTAACAACGTACGGCCGTGCATGGGCATCTGCCTTGGCAACCAGCTGCTGGCCCGTGCTGCCGGTGCCAGGACCTACAAGTTGAAATATGGTCACCGCTCACACAACCAGCCTGTGCAGCAGGTGGGTACAAACAGGTGCTACATCACCTCACAGAACCACGGCTATGCCGTTGACGATTCAACGCTGCCCACTGACTGGGAACCGCTCTTCGTGAACATGAACGACGGCTCGAACGAAGGTATTCGCCACAAGACGCGCCCCTGGTTCTCGGCCCAGTTTCATCCCGAAGCCTGTAGTGGTCCCACAGATACCGAGTGGCTGTTTGATGAATTTGTCAGAAGCCTCACCCAGCAGACCCACCCCCTGCCCCTCCCTGTAAGGGAAAGGCAACGGGTAGGCGAGCTCTGCTCGGGAATGGGGAGTGGTTACCCTCAAGACGAGGACTCTGCAGCAGAACTATCTACTCCCCTCCCTCACAGGGAGGGGCAGGGGGTGGGTCTCTCGGGGGTTGGTCTTGTGGGTACTTCAAAGGTCCTCCTTCTTGGCAGCGGTGCATTAAAAATCGGTCAGGCCGGCGAGTTCGACTATAGCGGTGCACAGGCGCTGAAGGCCTTGAAAGAAGAGGGCATTCACTCCGTGCTCATCAATCCGAACATTGCAACCGTCCAGACATCGAAGGACGTTGCTGACACCGTGTATTTCCAACCGGTGACGCCCGAGTTCGTGGAGCGCGTCATTGAAAAGGAGCGTCCCGATGGCATCCTGCTCTCGTTTGGCGGACAAACGGCCTTGAACTGTGGCGTGGAGCTCTATAAGCGCGGGGTGCTGGAGAAATATGGCGTTCAGGTGCTGGGCACCCCTGTGCAGGCCATCATCGACACGGAAGACCGCGACCTCTTCGTCCAACGGCTTGACGAGATTGGCGTGAAGACCATCAAGAGCCATGCCTGCGAGAGTGTTGAAGAGGTGCAACAGGCAGCCCTCGAATTAGGGTTCCCCGTTATTTTGAGGGCAGCCTATGCCCTGGGAGGTCTTGGCAGCGGTTTCTGCGACAATGAAAGCGAACTGCTGGCACAGGCCGAAGAAGCTTTCTCGTTTTCGCCACAGGTGTTAGTGGAAAAGTCGCTCAGGGGCTGGAAGGAGATAGAATACGAGGTGGTGCGCGACCGTTACGATAACTGCATCACCGTGTGCAACATGGAGAACTTCGACCCGCTGGGCATTCATACCGGCGAGTCTATAGTGGTGGCTCCATCGCAGACGCTCACAAATAGTGAGTACCACAAACTGCGTGCGCTGGCCATCAAGATTATCCGCCACATAGGCATCGTAGGCGAATGCAACGTGCAGTATGCCCTCGACCCCAACAGCGAGGACTACCGCGTCATCGAGGTCAATGCCCGCCTCAGCCGTTCGTCGGCATTGGCCAGTAAGGCAACCGGCTATCCCCTGGCCTTTGTTGCTGCCAAGTTAGGTTTGGGCTATGGACTCTTCGAACTGAAGAACAGCGTCACCAAGACCACCTCAGCATTCTTCGAGCCTGCCCTCGACTATGTGGTCGTCAAGATTCCCCGTTGGGACCTGACCAAGTTTCACGGAGTGAAGCGCGAACTCGGGTCGTCCATGAAGAGTGTTGGCGAGGTGATGGCCGTCGGCCGTACTTTTGAGGAAGGGCTGCAGAAAGGACTTCGCATGATAGGTCAGGGCATGCACGGATTCGTGGAAAATCATGAAATCATCATCAAAGACATAGCCCAGTCACTACATGAGCCCACCGACATGCGTATCTTTGTGGTGTCAAAGGCTCTGAAGATGGGCTATACCGTTGAACAAATTCACCAACAGACAATGATTGACCGCTGGTTCCTGCAAAAGCTGAAGCACATTGTCGAGATTGACCGCCAATTGCAGGAGTTCAGCCAATTAGCAGAAATGACAGCATTCATGGAACCGTTAGAACTGTTGGAATATCTTGAAGCACCAGAGTTCGTCCAACTGCTGCGTGCGGCTAAGGCCTATGGGTTCTCCGACTTCCAGATAGGCCGTGCCGTAGGACTGGAAAACTACATGAATATGGAGCAGGCAGGCCTCACCATCCGCCAGTGGCGAAAAGAGTTGAATGTAGTGCCTTTGACCAACCAGATAGACACCCTCGCAGCAGAATACCCTGCCCAGACCAATTATCTTTACCTCTCTTACCTCTAAGTTTAATCGTAAATCGAAAATAAAAGTTATGTGTGGAATAGTAGCAATATTAAACGCGAAGAAGCAGACGCCGGAACTGCGTCAGAAAGCATTACGAATGAGTCAGAAAATCCGTCACCGCGGACCTGACTGGAGTGGAATCTTTTGCGGTGGCTCTGCCATCCTGGCCCATGAACGGCTGAGCATCGTTGACCCTGAGTCGGGTGGGCAGCCCCTCTACAGCCCTGATCGAAAGCAGGTGCTGGCCGTCAACGGCGAAATCTATAACCATCAGGAAATCCGTCGCCAACAAGCAGGGCAGTACGAATTTCAGACGGGCAGTGACTGCGAGGTTATCCTGGCACTCTATCGCAAGTGGCGCCAGCAGTCCCCCTCCCTTGGGGAGGGGTTAGGGGTGGGCTCCCTGTTAGAGCAGCTCAGCGGCATCTTCGCCTTTGTACTCTACGACGAGGAGCGCAATGAGTTCCTCATAGCCCGCGACCCCATCGGCGTCATACCTCTTTATATTGGTTACGACAGCGACGGCACCGTCTATGTCGCCTCAGAGCTGAAAGCCCTCGAAGGACAGTGCGAACACTACGAGCCCTTCCTGCCCGGCCACTACCTATGGAGTGAAGAATCTTCATTAAAAAGATATTATCGCCGCGACTGGTTCGACTTCGACGCCGTGAAAGACAACCCCGCCAGCGCCGGGACCATCCGCGACGCTCTCACCACCGCCGTCCGCCGCCAGCTGATGTCCGACGTGCCTTACGGCGTGCTGCTCTCCGGCGGACTCGACAGCAGCATCATCTCCGCCCTCGCCGAGAAGTTCTCGGAGCACCGCATTGAGGACGACAGCCGTACGCGTGCCTACTGGCCACGGCTGCACTCCTTCGCCGTAGGACTGAAGGGTGCCCCCGACTTAGCCAAAGCCCGACTCGTGGCCGACCACATCGGTACCGTCCACCACGAAATCAACTACACCATTCAGGAAGGTCTCGATGCCATCCGCGACGTCATCTACTACATTGAGACCTACGATGTCACCACCGTCCGAGCCTCCACGCCCATGTACCTGCTGGCACGCGTCATCAAGTCGATGGGCATCAAGATGGTACTCTCGGGCGAAGGTGCCGACGAGATATTCGGCGGCTACCTCTACTTCCACAAGGCTCCGTCGGCCCGTGACTTCCACGAAGAGACGGTGCGCAAGTTAGGGAAACTCCACCTCTACGACTGTCTGCGCGCCAACAAGAGCCTCTCGGCATGGGGCGTAGAAGGCCGCGTGCCCTTCCTCGACAAGGAGTTTCTCGATGTGGCCATGCGTACAAATCCCGAAGCGAAGATGTGCCCCGGCACCGTCATCGAGAAAAAAATAGTACGCGAAGCCTTTGCCGACCTGCTGCCTGGCGAAGTGGCCTGGCGGCAGAAGGAGCAGTTCTCCGACGGCGTCGGCTACTCGTGGATTGACACACTGAAAGACATCACCTCGCAGGCTGTCACCGACGAACAGATGGCCCATGCCGCCGAGCGTTTCCCCGTCAATCCGCCGAAGAACAAGGAGGAATACTACTATCGCAGCATCTTTGCCGAACACTTCCCCAGTGACTCTGCCGCCCGCAGCGTGCCCTCAGAGGCCAGCGTAGCCTGCTCCACTGCCGTCGCCCTCCAGTGGGATGCCGCCTTCCTCGGCATGAACGACCCCAGCGGCCGTGCCGTCAAAGGCGTACACCAAAAGGCATACTCCGTATTGCCATAAAGCGCAAATGCAAACAAAATGAAGAAATAATTTCCTGAAAACTTGCTTTTTTGATGGAAATGTATTACCTTTGCAAAAGAAACAATTAACAACCAGGACCATGCCACGCAAGCGGGTTCCGCAATACACTATCTGCCAATAAATTACAGAAGGAGCAGTTTTGAAAGGAATTGAGCGGCCGCTCTATCTACTTTGAGCGGCCGCTCTATTCGCTTTGAGCGGGCGCTCTATCCGTTTAGAGCGGCCGCACTTACCCCGACGATCGCGCCGATCGCTCCCTAAGAGTGGCGCGATTCTCCCCTACAATCGCGCCACTTGCTCCCTTCGACTGCGCCACTTCGTCTCGACAAGTACGCCGCCTTGTTCTTGAAACCTTCCTATGATTGATTATGGAGCTCTCTTACAGCTCTATCACGTGCGGTTTGATGTCGGTGTCGTGAGTAGCAAGCGATTCGATGCAGTTGGTATCCATCGACTGTTCACGAATCCACATCAGCGATTTCTTCTGCATCTCCTTGTCGAGCGACACTCCGCTGGTAATCATCTCCTTCCACGACTTTGTGGCATAGCCGCCGTCGCTGAAGAGCAGCACGTATTTCCCATCCTCGCGGATAATCTTCACGGCGCAGAGACCGTCGCAGTGACCTGGTATGTTGATCATCTTGATGCTGCCGTCACCGAAGAGGTCGAACGACTTTTGGACGGGGCCTTCTGTACCGTTCCACTCGATGGTTTCCAGGTTGCAGCCCTCCCACCACTTCTTTTTGTAGCGGATGAAGCCGTTCTTGCGGGCACAGTCCAGTTCCTCCTGAGCCACAATGATGTGCTTGGCATCCTTTACGGCACGCAGACCGTTAGCGTGGTCGCAGTCCAGATGGGTCAGCAGCACGTAGTCGAGGTCGGCAGGCTTGACGCCCATCGTGGCCAACTGCTCATCGACAGCCTCACCAAGCGGTATCTGCCCCTGATTTACATTGTATAACACACGTGAGCCGAGACTCTTAATCTGAGCCGCCTTGTCATAGACGCCTTCGGGCGACATGTCGCGGTGCCAGCCCGTGTCAACGAGAATAAGTCCTTTCGGATGCTCAATCAGATAGACCGATACGGGCAGCCAAATCCAGTCCTCTTTCGGGGTGGTCATGCCCGATGCTTTCAACAAATTACAGTTGTCGCCGCCAAAGGGCAGATAGGGTGATACACGGACTTCGCCGGTGTGCAAAACATGAATCTTCACCATGATTATTTATGATTTACTAATTTTCTATTTTCGAGTGCAAAGGTACGACGAATTTCCGACAATTCAGTGTTCTAAATTCTATAGAAGTTTGTTCATTCTCCACCCTAAGGAAAAAACTATTCACTTGCAATGAGAGAAGGTCGCATTCAGCCTCAAAATCCGGCAATTCGTTGTGTCGATTGATTTTTTTCAGCAAAATCGATTTAATTACGAAAAAAATTGTATATTTGCAGCCGTACAAAAATAATACAGAGCAATGGATACGACAATTGTCTTGAATAACCTGTTAAGCCTCATCCGCTCAATGCCTCTGACCACCAGCAACAAAGAGTGGCTGGCCAGTGAACTTCGACGGTTAACGCGAAAAGCTTATTGGTATTCACGCAGGATGGCGGCGAGCATCCAAATCAATTATTTGTTCATTTATCTCATTCCTTAGTTCTTTTTCTCCATTCTTCGACCCTGACGGCGATGTTCTTGGCTATGCACTCTTTGTAGAGCCACGGCTCACAACCATGGATGTCACCCACGTTGATAATGTTTTTGTATGGCGGATATTCCGAGGCGCTGTAGCCAGTGGCCACGAGGACATGGAATTCAGGCGATACGGTGATGGTGATAGTGTCGTGCAGGGTGGCGGCCAACATCCATTGCATGATTTTTCTCATCATCTTTTCACCTTATATACATATTACTTTTGAATACGTTCGTCTTCTGCTTTATGAATAATCCAATGCAAAGGTATGTAGAATTTCGCATACAGGCAAAGGAAACGGAAATAAAAAGAAAAGACTTGCTTTCCTTTTGCATTGTCATTACTTTTTCGTAACTTTGCCACATCATCTCAATAACTAAAACGAAATACGACTATGAGGAAGCTGATGAAAGTAACTTTGGCGGGGCTGCTCTTGCTGACTGCCACTGCCGTTAACGCTACAAGACTAATTGGTATTCAGGTAATTGACAAAGACTACGTGATGCTGCACTTCCGCGATGGTGAAGTACACTACCGCGATAGCGGAACTGGTGAGAGCGCATTCCTGGGACACTCCTTTGCCGAGGGTGACGACACGCTCTTCGTCTTCGGAGAACGGCTGAGGGTTGCCGACGCACAGAACGTCAGTCTGTGGCGAATCAGCTCTGCCGACGACAAGGCGTTTGCAGCGGCTGCTCCACTCGCCATCTGGCGGAAGTCGAAGCCCATGAATACCGACCACACCCTGACGAGCGAACTGGACCACTGGCTGTTTCTGCAGATGCCCAAACCGATGCGACAGGGCTGCACCTACACCGTGGAGATTCCCGGCAGCATTGGCTCAGACAAGACCTCAGCCAGCATCTGCTTCGACATCTGGAACAGTCAGTCAGAGGCTGTGCATGTGAACATCATTGGCTATTCACCGACGGAGGCCCTGCACGCCGCCGACCTCTACCAGTGGTTAGGCGACGGAGGAATTCGCAGCTACAAGGTCTGGGAAGGACGGAGCGTCTGGCTCTATAACGTGAATACGAAGAAGAAGCAGAAAGTAGGCTCCGTCAGGTTCTGGAAGCCTGCGGCTGACGCGCAGCACGAAGCCGGCAAGAAAGACCTGGTGGGCAGCGATGTGTGGAACATCGACTTCAAGGCGGCCAAGCCCGGCTGCTACCGCCTGGTGGTGGAGGACGTAGGCTGCAGCATGGACTTTGAAATCCGCGACGACATCTACTACGAGCCGTTCCGCTACTCAGTACGCGGCTATTACTACATGCGACTGGGCGAGCCCAATGACCCCACCCATGTATTCCCCGTTCCGCGTCAGCCTCAGTTCATCTCTGAGGTTGACCCGAAGGGCTTTACCATCTATAAGACCGACCTGCAGCCTTGGAGCCCGGCATGGCGTGAACTGCGTGGCGACGTGTGGGACGAGCCGCACTTCAAGCCGGTGTTCGCCTCGGTCTTCTGGCAGCACCGACTGCCTGGCAACCCCGTGGCCTTAGAGGTGAAGGGCGGACACTCCGACGCCATGGACTGGGACCGCCATCTGGCCCATGTCAGCAACATCTACGACATGCTGCTGCCCTACCTGCTGACCAACGGACGGCTCTGCGATGACAACCTGGGCATTCGCGAGAGCGGCAATGGCATTCCCGACATCATCGATGAAGCGCGCAATGAGGCAGATTTCTTCCTGAGCATCCGTGACGGCGAGGCTTATTCGCAGGGAGTCACCAACCCCAGTGCCGACTGGACGGTGATGTTCCAAGCCGGCTGCACCACTATGGCGGCATGGGCCAACGCAGCCAACTGTGCCATCATGGCCGATGCCTTCAGGATTCAGGGCAACGACTCGCTGCGCACGTACTATACGGAGGAGGCCATTCGGGCCTTCCGCTTTGCCAGCCGACAGGACGACCAGCAGTTGGACGAATTGCAGGACGTGGGCAGCATGAAAATGCGCGGCCGTGACTTCCGCCAGATGGCGGCGGCTTTCCTGTATAATGTTACTGGCGACGAACAATGGGAGCGCATCATGGCAGAAGAGAACATGATAAAAGGCACCGACTCGCCACTCTTCAGCAAGGGGCGCCAAGGCTACTTCGGAACCGGCGTGACGAACCAATACAACGAGGGTGAGATTCCCTTCTGCCAGCTATGGGCGGCAGCAGCCTACCTGACTTGTCCGCACCAGCGACACTATGGCGAACTCTACCAGAACCTGAAGGCCAGTGTACGCCATCAGGCTGAGCAGTATAACATGAGTCATGCTGCGCTTCGCCCCTCACGCCGTGCGGCCAACGACAGCCGGTGGCAGGCCTCACAGAACCTGCAACTGGTGATGATGGCTCACTACATAGCCGACAAGAAACAGCGCCAACAGTTAGAGGGCATCATGTTTACGGAAGCGGGCTGGGCGTTAGGACGTAACCCCGGCAACATCGTGGAAATGACGGGACTGGGCGAACGCCACATCACCGACTGCTACTCTACGGGCCGCAACGACGGCGAACCGGGCACACACCCGGGGCAGACACCCTTCAACGGTACTGAGACATGGTCACCCGACAATGGCGGTGACGCCCGACTGCTCACCAACCGCATGTATCCGTCGTGGACGGATGGCGGCTGGCCCCGACAGGAGTCGTACTTCAACCAACGCTACTTCTGGGTGAACGGCGAGTTTACGCCTCGCGAAACCATGCGCGGCAAGATGGCACTACTGGGCTACCTCTACGGAATACGGCCTTAACGCACACCGAAGTCCTTACGATATTCATCATTGATGAGCCCACTGGCTTCATGGCTATTGAAGCGAGTAGGGCCAATGATGAAGTCGGGCACATTGAAAGACAGGAAACGCCCGCGGTAGAACTGGCGCGGATTACGTTGCGGCAGCATGAAGGGCTTGCTGACACGCCCCTCTTCATCAACATGGCAGAAATAGGGGCGGGTGAAGAGCCCGTCGTCACGACGCGAGCTGAAAACGAGCCAGCGTGAGTTGGTGCTCCAGTTGTGGAACGACTCCGTATCGTCAGAGTTGGCCTCAGTCATGGGGCGGCTCTCTCCGGTAGAGAAATCAAGCAGATAGAGATCGGCCTCATGATGCCAGATGCTGAACTGTCCGTAGTCGGAGAGCGTATAGCAAAGGAAACGTCCGTCGTAGGAGGGACGGGGAAAGGATACAGACTTGTGCTGGGCAGCTGCATCAACGATGGTGTCTATACGGTTACCGAAGGTGCCCGTGGCGGGGTCGAAATCAATGCGACAGAGGTTATAGCGGAGGGAGTCAAGCTGGAGACTGCCCTCCGGCAATGCGCGGGCCGAGCAGAAATAGAGCGAACGGCCGTCGGACGAGAACACGGGATAGGTCTCGTAGATGGAGTCTTGCTTGAGGAGTGGTGAAAGCAGCAGCTCGTTCTTATCAACGTCATAGACCTGAAGGTCGGAAGCGGTATCGAAGACCTCGATGCGGTTGCGGTCGGCAGCATGGAACAGCTGGCTCGTGGTATTGGTAGAATAAGCAATATAGCGACCCGAGGGGTGCCAGTAGGGATAGACACAGAAGCCGAGCGTCTGGTCGGTCTTGGTGTTGTAAGCGGTGAAAGGCCCGTCGGCATGGCGCAGCAGCGTGGCACCGTGCGCGCCACGAATGTGCAGACTCATATCGGCAGAATTACCACGATTAAAGCTATGACAGTTGACACAGCCCTCGAACTGTGTGTTCTCAATCAATGCCCGCTCGTCGAACGAGGAAAGGTCACGCTCGTAAATGCCCATCTTGCTCCACACTTCGTAGCCAGGCTCTATAAGACGGTAGCAAATGCCATAGTCGATGCTGTCGGGACTGACGTATATAGTAAAAGAACGATAGGTGTGCCACCCGTCTTCATACTTGGCCGAAACGGATACGCTGAGTGAGTCGCCCCGGTTCTGGGCCAGCAGCGCCCGCCAGTCGTCGAGGTCGAAGTCAACGGATTCTTCGCCATTACCATGCAGGCTGTTTCCGTGACGGTCGGTAATGACAGCATCAACGTACTGTGCCGTCTCATCGGCCATGTTAAAGCAGAGTGGAGCAATATTCACGGGAATGGTGACCCCAAGGTAGTCAGGATAAATCTGGGGCAGCACGTTTTCCTGCCGTGCATTCTCTGGGGTCGGCGAACAGGATGATAACGTTAACGTCAACGGGAACGATAACAATAACGCTAACCTTAACCCTAACGCTAACGTTGACGTTCTCGTTGACGTTGACGTTATCATTGACATATTTCGAAAAATTTTCATTGTTGCATGGAAGTTTGTATCCGACGGGGAACGGAAGGATAGCCCAGTTTCTTTCCCCACTCGGCATATTTGGCAAAGTTTTCACGGTCACCCGTCAGCAGGCAATAAGCAATCAGATACTCATAAGCAAGACGATTTTCCGTATTGCTGAGGAAAAGGCTCTGCAGCATTTCGACAGTCACATGGTCGCTGAAGAAAAAGTTGTCA
>CACZDV010000060.1 GCA_902780025.1 uncultured Prevotellaceae bacterium | reverse complement strand
CCAGTCATCAAGTGTTAAAAATATAAAGTTATTGAAAATGAGCGTTTTACATGCAGTTAGTATTAGATGTTCATGGTTACTCAGGCCCGTTTAGATACAGTCAGAGAAGGCACGCTCTCCGATGCTGGCCACGGAGTTGGGGATGGTAATACTCGTCAGACCGCTACAATTGGCGAATGCTCCACTCCCTATGCTGGTCACGGAGTTGGGGATGGTGATGTTCGTCAGACCACTACAGCCTTGGAACGCATAACCTCCGATGCTGGTCACGGAGTTGGGTAATGTGACACTGGTCAGACCGCTACAGCCATAAAATGCACAATTCGTGATATTGGTTACGGAATTAGGGATAACGAGATTTGTTATTTCTTCTCCATATAGGTATAGGTGTTTGGCATAATATTGTGGAAAAGAATCATCAGTAGAACCAAAAGTAATGTTACACCAGGATACTAAATCTGAGATGTGAACCTCTGATAGGCTGCTACATTTATAGAACGCATTCTCCCCGATGCTAGTCACGGACTTGGGAATGGTGATGCTCGTCAAGCCGCTACAGCCGGAGAATGCTGAATTCCCGATGCTGGTAATGTTATAGGTAACATCGTTGTATGTAACGGTTTCAGGAATGATAACTATTCCCGTATATTTGTTCGGGTTACTAGTCACCTCAGCAACATTCCCTTTAGGGATTAGATTGTAATAAATACCGTCAATTTCTACGGCATCGGCACTCACAGCTAATGGCAGGAGTACCAATAGGAATGAAAGAATTGTTTGTTTCATAATCGCTATAGTTTAAGTTAATAATTCCGTTTAAAATGACACACAAAGAAAACGTGAGCTACTTACTTCGCCTACGTTCTTCGAGGTATCGCCAAACACCCTACAACCATTTACGAGTAAAAGCCCACGCCATCGGCGTGAGCATCCTTGCTTTTACTCTTGGATTGTTCTTAATTTTGGCGAAATTTCGAAGAACAAGAATCAAAGCGGACGCTTCAACGTATATGTTAATCAGTCATTGCTATGTTACCATAGGCGGTACAGTTTTATTGGTTCAACATTATTTGTCGTTGGCAAAGATAGTGAATTAATCTGAAAGTTCCAAATATTTGTGCGAAAAAAACTCCGCAGCGTGTGGGTCTGCTCAAACCATCGGAAAGCTGTTGCGACACCATACTCTTGACGAGCATAATTGATATGTCCGACAAACTCACTCCTTGCTTTCTTGTTCCACTTTATCGTAGCCACGGGAACTCTTTATAAAGCTCTTGATTAAACTGTTCTGAAGTCATCCATTTATCAGGGGCGACTCAATCTCGTCAAGGTCATTCTCGATTTCTGCCACTCGAGCTTCAAATGCGTCAGGGTCTTCTGTATAAAAGCCAAACTTGCCGACAGGAATCTGAGGAACATCTTCTTCGGTTATAGTATTGGCATAGCCACTGCCCGTGGTGGCATAGCCAACAGTAGGCTCACAGCACTTGTCGATGCCATATTCTTCCTCTATCGGTGGATATCTTTTCTCTTCCATTGTTTCATGTGTTATAGTGCTGCAAAGATAGTGAATTAATCTGAAAGTTCCAAGAAAAAGGATAGAAAAAGTCTTTCAAGCGATTATGGTTACAGCTGTAACCGTAACCGTTTGTGACAATTAGGACAAAAGACAATGCATTTTTTGCATTGTCGGCATCCATACGGTTAGCCATACTAACTGACCCATATAGATAGGTTAACTGGCCCATATAGCATCGCTAACTGACCCATTTAGCATTCCTATCTCGGTAGGCGTGCAAAAAAAGACTTCCCGTTAAGAATTTTGCATTTTGACCTCCCAACCTCCTGTTTTCTTCTGAAACGCCGATGTACAGAGAGTTTGGGGACGGGAGGTGTCTCGCTGACACCTCCCGTTGAGGTCCCGTCCAATCCCCCCTCGAAAGTTCAGACAATAGTTCGCGACACGATGCGATAGTAGCCTCCTGTGTGCTTTCTGAGGGGAGGTGTGACGGGAGGTCTGAAGGGAGGAGGGACGGGAGGTGTGAAGGGAGGTCGGAGAAGCGTGAAACCCCTTTGTAAATCGGGGTTTCAGTCATCTGACGGGAGGTGTCGCAAGAAATCTTTGAGGAGCCATTTGGCGAGGATGAAGGTGGCGGGTAGCGGGCCTGTAGGTGCCGGGTAGCGGACCTTTTACCGGCAGTAAACTCCAAGTTTAGTCGGAGCAAAGGGGGTAGTTTAGTCGGACTAAACTCATAGCACCTAACGGGTATTGTCACCTCGCGCGAGAAACGTGACAAGAAGGAGTGGGAGGCTGTCGGCCACTGCGCAGCCTACAGTCTCGACGGCGAGGAGATATTCATCTGTTATGATTACAAAAAAGTCTATTATTATATGTCAATTCAATTTATTTTCGTATCTTTGCGCCCAACTAAGACCCTCTATTGGCAGATTCAAAACACTTCCTGAGAGTCATATCTTAAAAACATTAATATGGAAAAGTCTTTTTCGTCGAAAATCGGAGTCCTTTTAGCTGCTGCTGGCAGTGCTGTAGGATTGGGGAGTATATGGAAGTTCCCATACGTCGTTGGTGAAAACGGCGGTGGGGCGTTCATCATCCTGTATATCGTCTGTGCGCTGGTATTCGGACTGCCGCTGGTTTCTCAGGATGGTTCGTGCCGAAGGCGAGGTATACTGACCTATTACTATAAAATAATATGAAAACATCATTAAGCCAAAGTCAATTGGGCGTTTATTACGCCTGTGTCGCCAATAAGGACAAGAGTGTCAATTACCAGAACGCGCTGTTGGTGGCGCTTCCGTCAGTCATCGATTTGAACCGTTTCCGCAAGGTTGTCTATGATGCCCTTTGCGCCCATCCATACATAGCCTCACACGTCTTGCTTGATGACAAAAGGCTACCCCAGATGGAAAGCGGCACTTTCCCAGGAATGGAAGAGGCCGTCCCCATTTTCCAGGTAAGCACCTTAGACGAAGCCCGTCGTGGTTTCGCACGCGCCATGGAGCCTCTTGAAGAGCGTCTCTGGCGTACTGAGATCTATACGACTTCTAACGGTGAAGCATGGTTCTACATCGACACGCACCATATAATTGCAGATGCTTTCTCGACGATGGTCTTGTATCAGGAAATTGAACGTTGCTATAATGGTCAGCAGCCTATAGGCGAGACGATAGACGGCGGCATCATCGCACAGGAGGAAGAAGCCCTGCGTGCTGACGAGGCCAAGATGGCAGAGGCGCGTGAGTGGTATGCCAAGACTTTCGGCGATGCTGCCGACACCGACTCCCTGCCGTTGCCGGAAAGCACACAGAATAAGGCAACCGCCGAGAACTGTTACAAGCAATATCCCCTGTCGGTCTCCAAGGAAGACATCCAGGCTATCAAGCAGAAATGGAATGTGAAGGAGAGCACACTGATGCAAGCGACATGGGGCTTGCTACTGGCCGCATACAGTGCAGAAGACAAAGCCTCTTACTGCACCATCTATCACGGTCGTACTGACGTGCGCTATCAAAGTTCTGTGACCATGATGGCACACACGCTGCCAGTGTTTGTGCAGGCACGTGGAGAAGAGACGCTTGGAGAACTCTTCTGCACTTTGAAGGATCAGTTGGATACCGCCCAGGACCTGCAATATTATGCTTACCGAGACTCCGTTCTCGATTTGGGACTGAATAATCAAGTTGTCTTTGTCTATCAGGGTACCCTCTTCGAAGACAGATTATGTATGAATCTGGAAGGACAGCGCCTTTATACCGAAGACTTGCGTCTACTCACCCCTAACTGGAAACTCGTTGCCGAACTCATCACGTCAACTGAAGGCTATTCACTTAAGTTTGGCTATAACAGTACCGACTATTCCGACGCATTCATAACAGAACTGGCGGCCAGCTACAGTGCCATCCTCCGTTCGATGCTCACAGCCGAGACAGTGAAAGATGTGGAATATGCCATGCCGAAACAGGTGAAATGGCTTAACAGCCTCAACCCCACGCTGAAGCCAGTCCCTCATCAGACGTTGGTGGAGCGCTTTAAGCAACACGTGGCCGAGCGTCCTAATGCAATCTTCTGCGTAGCCGGCGACAAACGGCTCACCTTCGCAGAGGTTGACAAACTCACGGACAGCATCGACCCATCATATACCGTCCGCTGCGGAGAGCAGGTGGTAGGATTCTCCGTGCCCCGCGACGAGAGGATGGTGCTGGCACCCCTTGCTATTGTCAAGGCTGGCCTTACGCAACTGCCCCTTGACAGCAGTTATCCTGAGGAACGATTAGAGTTCATGAAACAGGACGCCTCCGCCTATGACGGCACCGATGCATTGGTGCTGCTCTACACCAGCGGCACCACGGGCACGCCCAAGGGCGTGATGCTGAGCGAGTCGAACTTCAATACCTTTGCCCGCTACCATGTCAAGGCTATCGGGCTGACCTCCGACTCCATCTACGCCACCTACGCCGGATACGGCTTCGATGCCTACCAGATGGACCTTTGGAGTTGCGTCTGGGCGGGTGCTGCCATCCATATTATCCAGGACGACATCCGTTTCGACCTCGAAGGCATCAGTCAATATCTCCAGAAAGAGAAAGTCACCCACTGCTTCATGACAACGCAGATGGCCACGCAACTGGTGCTCAACTATCCCGACATACCAGGCTTGAAATGGTTAGGAACGGGTGGCGAGAAGATGATGAGCATGGATCCGCCCCACTATACGTTGGACAACTGCTATGGCCCCACGGAGACAACGGTGTATGTCTGCAGCCATTTCGTTACTCATAATGAACTCAACATTCCCATCGGCAAACCAAACGACGAGGTAGAACTCCATATCGTAAACCGTTTCGGGAAGCAGGTTCCCTGGGGCTGTGCCGGTGAACTGATCGTGGCAGGTCCACAGGTTGGATTAGGTTACTTGAACCAGCCTGAGAAGACCGCTGCAGCCTTCGTGGAGTGGAACGGGAAGCGTGTGTATCGTACAGGTGATATCGTGCGTTACCGCGAAAACGGCGACATAGAGTTCGTGGGCCGTAAGGACGGTCAGGTGAAGATTCGCGGTTTCCGCATCGAACTGAAAGAGGTGGAAGCTGTCATCCGCCAGTTCCCTGGCATCAAGGATGCTACGGTACAGGCCTTCGACTATCCTACCGGCGGAAAATACATCGCTGCATACATCGTGTCCGACGAAAAAATTGACATCAAGGCAATGAACAGTTTCATCATGGATCAGAAACCGCCGTATATGGTGCCTGCTGCCACGATGCAGATTGAGGCCATCCCGCTGAACCAAAACCAGAAGGTGAACCGTCGGGCACTGCCGGAGCCTGTCTTCGGTGCTGCCGACGAAACGGATACAGAATCTGCTGCGCCGCTCAACGTCCTTGAGGAGCAACTGAAGGAAATCGTGGTCGGCGTGGTGAATAACGATGCTTTCGGTATCACGACCGACCTCCGCTACGTTGGCCTCACCTCCATCCTGGCCATCAAGCTGGCTACGCAAATCTTCAAGCGTTTCGGCGTACAGTTAGATGCCAAGCTCCTCACTCAGGGTGCCAACATACAGACGATAGAGAATGAAATTCTGACTGCGATGCTCTCTGGCAGCGCTACTACGACTTCGTCTGCTCCGGCTAATACGGACAGTTCTGACAATGCGGTCAGTTCTGCTCCGCTGAGCTATGCTCAGACCGGCGTGTATTTCGACAGCATGAAGAACCCCACTTCTACACTTTATAACACCCCCGTGTGCCTCACCTTCCCCGTAGAAACCGATGTTGAGGCCCTGAAGAAGGCTGCGGTGAAGGCTGCGGAGAATCATCCGGCACTCTTCGTACAGTTCATGACCAACGAGACCGGTGTTGTACAGGTAATAGGCGACCGGGATACACCGGTAGAGGTAGAAGACTATACCATGAGCGAAGAGGAAGCACTCGCTTTCCGCCACGGATTCGTACGACCTTTTAACCTGAGCAAGGACCGTCTTTTCCGCTTAGCTGCCATCCATACGGAAAAAGCACTTTATCTGTATTGCGACATTCATCACTTGGTGTGTGACGGCTATTCCTATGACTTGTTCATACACGAAATCTGCGACCTCATGGATGGTAAGGAGATTGAGCCTGAAATGTGTAGCTATAATCAGTTCGTTACTGAACAGAAGGCCGCTGAACAAAGTAAGGCCTTTGCCGAGGCTGCTGAGTTCTTCAAGAAGAGTCTGGGTGAAGTAGAAGAAATTACAGAACTGGCTCCGGATCTCACCAATCCACGTCCACAGGGCGAGAACGGCCGTGTATGGGCCCCCATCGTGTGGGACGATGCTGAACAGTTGGCAAAGCAGCAGGGCGTGAAGCCTTCGGCCGTACTGCTGAGTGCCGTCTTCTATAGTCTGGCCCGATTCTCAGGTAACGACCACGTTTGTATCACCACCATCTCCAACGGCCGCAGCAACCTGAAAGTGGCCAATACAATGGGTATGTTCGTGAACACGCTTGCGCTCTCTTCTAAGATAGGTTCCCAGACTGTACAGGAGTTCCTGCATGAGAGTGCCGATACCTTTGAGCAGACCCTTGCTCACGAAAACTATCCCTTTGCACGTATAGCCGCCGACTTCGGTCTCAAGGCCGACATTATGTTCGCCTATCAGGTGGGCGTGCTGAGCGACTATCGTGTAGGCGGAAAGAAAGTACTGGCTGACGAGACGATGGAACTGAATGTTCCCAAGTTCAAAATTGCCTTCTACATCACCGATGAGGGAGGAGAGCCCATTGTTTCTATCGAATACGATAACGGACAGTACAGCGAGGCCATGATGCAGAGTCTCGCACAGAGCGTGAGCAATGTCGTGAGCGCCTTTGCAGCCGCTGCCGACAAACCGCTGCGCAGCATTTCGCTGATGGACGGCAATGACGTCAGCCTGCTGGATTCCTTTAACCAGACAGCAGTAGACTACGACAACACACAGACCATCATTTCGCTGTTCCGCCGTCAAGTGGCAGAGACACCCGACAATCTGGCCGTTGTCTATCATGACGTACGACTCACCTATAAAGAGGTGGATGAGAAGACCGATGCTATAGCCGCCCTTATACAGAGCAAAGTGGAGAGCGGGAAGGAGAATGTGGTTTCCATCCTCATTGGCCGAAGCGAGTGGATGGTGCTGGCATCACTGGGCGTGCTGAAGGCTGGCTGCGCCTATCAGCCGCTGGATCCCAGCTATCCCACCGAACGTCTGAACTTCATGATGCAGGATGCCGACGCAAAGTTGCTGATTGCTGAGGAAGAACTGTTAGAGAAGGTGAGTGAATATCAAGGCCCCGTTCTCTTGACGAAAGACCTCGTCAAGTGTGATGCTGTGCTACAGCAGCCTGCTGAACCGAAGCCCGAGGACCTCTTCATCCTGCTTTATACCTCTGGCTCTACGGGCAATCCGAAGGGCTGTCAGTTAGAGCACCGCAACCTGGTATGCTTCTGCCATTGGTTCCAGCGTTACTACGGTCTGAAACCAGGCGACAAGGTGGCTGCCTACGCCAGCTATGGCTTCGATGCCTGTATGATGGATATGTATCCGGCGCTGACCTGTGGTGCTGCCGTTGTGATAGTTGGCGACGACATCCGTCTGAACCTTCCCGACTTGAATGTCTATTTCAACGAGGAAGGCGTGACACACTCGTTCATGACCACACAGGTGGGCTGTCAGTTTGCGATGAACTGCGACAACCATTCTTTGCGTCACCTCTCGGTCGGTGGTGAAAAGATTCTGCCGCTCACGCCGCCTACTGCCTATCAGTTGCATAACGGCTACGGTCCCACGGAGTGTACCATTTTCACGACCACTTATCCATTGACAGAGTTCGAGCAGAATGCGCCTATCGGCAAACCGTTGGACAACCTGCAACTCTACATCGTGGATAAGGACATGAATCGTCTGCCGCTGGGTGCTGCCGGTGAGATGCTGGTTTCCGGTCCTCAGGTGAGCCGCGGCTACCTGAACCTGCCGGAGAAGACGGCCGACACCTATATCCAATGGAACGGTAAGCGCTGCTACCGCACAGGCGATGTGGTGCGCTATCTGGCTGACGGTAATATCCAGTTTGTGGGACGTCGCGACGGTCAGGTGAAGATCCGCGGTTTCCGTATCGAACTCAAGGAGGTGGAATCAGTCATCCGTGAGTTCCCTGGCATTAGCGATGCCACCGTGCAGGCTTTCGACTATCCCAACGGCGGTAAGTTCATTGCGGCATACTTGGTGAGCGACCAGCAGATTGACATCCAGGCGCTGAATGCCTTCATCCGTGACCGCAAGCCGCCTTACATGGTGCCCGCTGCCACGATGCAAATCCCCAGTATTCCGCTGAACCAGAATCAGAAGGTGAACCGTCGGGCCCTGCCCGCACCGCAGATACAGGTTGAAGAGCACGATTTCGTGGCACCTGTGGGTGACGTGGAGAAGCTGTTCTGTGACATCTTCGCTGGTATCCTGTCCATGGACAAGGTGGGTGCCACCGACAATTTCTTTGAGATGGGTGGTACATCGCTCATGGTGACCAAGGTGATTATCGAGGCCGACAAGGCTGGACACCATGTGGCATACGGTGATGTCTTCAATCATCCCACACCACGCCTCCTGGCACAGTTTGTGGGAGGAACAGCCCCTGAAACGGAGGCAGATACCGAGGTTGAGAGTTTCGATTATTCGGGCATCGATGCCATCCTGCAGCGCAACACTATCGAGACGTTCCTGAAGGGTGAGCGTCAGCAGCTGGGCAATGTTCTCCTAACCGGTGCCACGGGCTACTTAGGCATCCACGTACTGCGTGAGCTCATCGACTCCGATGCTACCACTATCACCTGTGTTGTGCGCGGCAAAGACCAGGCTTCCGCCGAGCACCGTCTTAAGAATCTGATGTTCTACTACTTCGAACGATCATTTAAAGAACTCTTCGGTAGCCGTCTCTTTGTGGTGAATGGCGATGTGACTGAAGATATGTCGGGCATTCTGCCTGATGGACATCCTGCCATCCAGACCGTGTTCAACTGCGCTGCTAACGTGAAGCACTTCTCGAAAGGAACCGACATCGAGGATGTGAATATCGGCGGTGCTCAGCGCTGCGTGGATTTCTGTCTGAACACTGGTGCCCGTCTGGTACATATTTCGACGACCTCCGTGGGTGAAATATGGATTGTTCGTAACGACGGTGAGCAGATTCCCATGCTGGACGAGCGCAAGCTCTGGTTCGGCCAGTTCCTCGACAACCGCTACATCCACTCCAAGTTCCTGGCAGAGCGTCTGGTACTGGATGCTGTTGCCCACCATGGTCTGAGTGGCAAAGTGATACGTGTGGGTAATCTGGCACCGCGTAGCTACGACGGTGAATTCCAGGCAAACTTCAACAGCAACAGCTACATGGGGCGTCTCAAGGTGTTCCACACGCTGGGCTGCTGTCCCTACGATGGTTATGACGAATATACCGAGATGTCCCCCATCAACGAGACAGCCAAGGCCGTGGTGCTTCTCGCTTCCACACCTAAGGAATGTAACCTGTTCCAGGCATTCAACAACCACACCGAATTGCTTGGCGATGTACTCCTCCTCATGAAGAAAGTGGGGCGTGAGATGCGCTTCGTGGAAGATGATGAGTTCCAGCAGGCTATTGAACTTGCTGGCCAAGATCCCGAAAAGGCCAAACTGCTCTCGGCCATGCTGGCCTATCAAGACATGGCTCACGGACAAAAGGCCGCTATCATCGAGCGCGACAACCGCTACACCTGCAGCGTCCTGCATCGTCTCGGTTTCCACTGGAGCGATACTTCCAGCGAATACATCGTCCAGATGTTGCGACAGATAGCTGCCTTCGGATTCTTTGAATAGACACTATGACATTACGGAGGAAAGTGGCAATTTATGGGCTAAGGTTTGAAAAAATTAGCTAAAAACTTGGCTGTTAAGTAAAAAAGTTGTAACTTTGCACCCGCTTTTCGTGGCCCTCGGCCCGAAGCACTAAGTTTAACAATTAAAATTTAAAGCAAAACAAGATGATTATTGTACCAGTAAAAGAAGGCGAGAACATCGAAAAGGCCCTCAAGAAATTCAAGAGAAAGTACGAAAAGACAGGTGTTGTGAAAGAGCTGCGTCGTCGTCAGCAGTTTGACAAGCCGTCTGTTCTGAAGCGCCTGAAGATGGAGCACGCCATTTACGTACAGCAGCTCCGTGCCAACGAGGAATAAAAAAAGTCCTCGAAAAATTTGGTGGATTGAATAAATTTCCGTAAATTCGTTGCCGAAAACGAGAAGGTAACGTTTATGATGATCGACCAGTTCCTGAATTACCTGCGCTACGAGCGGAACAGAAGCCCGCGAACGGTGCAGTTGTACGAAGAGAATCTACGGGATTTCGAGACGTACGTTCAGGGGGTGGACGATTGTCTTTCGTTACAGACAGCCGATGCCGACGTGATAAGAGGCTGGGTGGAACACCTGATGGATGAGGGCAAGAAGCCCACGACGGTCAACCTTGGCCTGAGTGCCGTCCGTACGTTCTACCGCTACGCCTTGGCGCGGAAGCTTGTCGAGAAGGATCCTGCCCACGCGGTGACGGGGCCGAAGAAGTCGAAGCCGTTGCCGCAGTTCGTCAGGGAGTCTGAGATGGACACGCTGTTGGACGAGAAGCTGTCGGAGGATACATATAATAATGTACGTGCGCGTACCATATTATTATTGTTCTACGAGACAGGTATCCGTCTGGCGGAGTTGGTTGGTCTGAACGACGAGGACGTTGACTTTGAGATGATGCAGTTGAAGGTGACCGGCAAGCGCGACAAGCAGCGCATCGTCCCGTTCGGGGAGGAGCTGGCACAGATGCTGCGCTGCTACATCGGCCAGCGTGACGAGAGCGAGGTGACGCGACAGTCGCCGGCGCTGTTCCTGACGGACAAGGGTGAGCGGGTGAGCCGCAGCCAGGTGCAATACCTGGTGAAGAAGCACCTGTCGGAGGTCACGACGCTGAAGAAGCGGTCGCCCCACGTGCTGAGACACAGCTTTGCTACGGCGATGCTGAACAACGGGGCCGGACTGGAGAGCGTGAAGAAACTGTTAGGGCATGAAAGCCTGAACACGACAGAGATCTATACGCACACCACGTTCGAGCAGCTGAAACGAGTTTACAACGATGCCCATCCAAGGGCTTAACCTTATTTAATAACTTAAAAAATTGGAGGTATCTATGGAGATTAAGATTCAGTCGATTCACTTCGACGCCACCGAGAAGTTACAGGCGTTCATCGAAAAGAAGGTCGCCAAGTTGGAAAAATCATTTGAAGACATACAGAAAGTAGAGGTGCAGTTGAAAGTTGTGAAACCCGCCACCGCCCAGAACAAGGAAGCAAGCTTGTCAGTGGCCGTGCCCGGAAGTACACTGTTCGTGGAGAAGACAACAGACACTTTTGAGGAGAGCATCGACCTTTGCGTCGACTCTATGCGTGGGCAACTACAGAAATTCAAGGAAAAATTGAGAAATTACTAAAAAAATCTTCGAAAAGTTTTGGTAATTCAAAAATAAGTCGTAACTTTGCAGCCGTTTTCCGACAGGTCGTAAATCTGAAACAGAGAACGGCTGCTTTGAGAAGCCTCTTTAGCTCAGTTGGCCAGAGCACGTGATTTG
>CACZDV010000059.1 GCA_902780025.1 uncultured Prevotellaceae bacterium | reverse complement strand
CTCTGCCTGCTCGTAGGTCTCGATGCCCACCCATGCCAGGTGGTCGATCGTCATGGCGACGATGGCGATGACCTTCAGTGCGTTGCCGCTCAGTCCTTTTTCCGTCATTACTCTAATCATAATGTTTACGATTATTATCCAGTTCTTCATTTTAAAAAAGGAAACGGGGATGTACCCCGTCTCCTCGTCGTGATAGTTATTACTTCTTACGTTTGATAGTTATCTTTTGTCCGTGATGGATATACACGCCCGGCTGCGTAGGCTTGCGACCAATCTTGAAGCCTTGCAGGGTCCACCAGTCGGAGTCATCACTGTCGTCGGTGACAATCGAACTGATGCCAGACAGCACATTCTTCAGGTCGATGACGTAAGGCTCCCACGACGTGCCGATGTTGGCGTCGCTGACATACATCTGCGTGTTGTCGATGTCGATGATCTCGCCGTCGAGACAGGTGCGCAGGGTCATGGACTGTCCGGCTCCGTCGCCACTGACAACAAGGTAGTAGATGCCGTTCTCGCTGGCGCGTGTGGCACCGCGGCACTCGTCGCTGATGAAGGCGGCCACCTCGGCAGTGTCAACCACAGCGTCTCCGTCGCGCAGCTGAATCGCCATTGTCATGTTGCTCGGATAGAGGCCAAGGGGTACCGGATTGAAGATGCGTAGGTATTCTGGCGCACGCCGTGGTGCTGCCATGCGGGTCTTTGCCCTTGCAGCCGATGCTGCCGTTTCCGTCGGATAGAGGAACGACGTCGTGTCGCTGGCGTTGCTGTAGTACAGGTAGCCGCGTCCGCTCTCCAGTGCCTTCAGACTGCCTTCCCATCCGTATTCACCGTAGATGGCTACGCCCGTCTGCGACTTCACGATATCGCCCTTCTGCGGGTTAGCGGCAGCCAGTGCCTCATCCACGGTCATCGTCGTCAGCGGCGTGTAGGCTATCCAATTCCAGCCCTTTCCGAGCATGACGGCTCTCTCCTTGTTCTCCTTCAGCTGACGGCCCGACACGGCGAGCAGGCTGTTGGGAGCCTCCTGCTTCGTGGTCGGCAGACGATCTATCTTCAGCTTGTACATCTCGTTGGCCTTCGCTCTCTTGAGCGTTCCGTCGCCCCACTGGGCACCATTGTAGTCGTTCCACGCCGAGCGGCTCTTAAGCAGCATGCTCCACTCTGCGTATGCGCTGAACACATGGTCGAGGTAGGTGCTCTGCGGCTCCACACCGAAGGCTATCCAGTTCCAGTTCTGATGGATGGGGATGAGCTGCTCCACGTTCTCGCTCTTCGTCCAGATGGCGGGTGTGTCGAAGTTGCCCAGCATCTTGTCCTGTGCGAAGATAACCTCTGTCAGGGTGGAATCAACACCTGCAGCGGTCTTTATGGGTACTGCAATATTGGCATCGGTGTAGACCACGCCGCGCGATGCATCCCAGATGCGGAAGGTCACTTCCTTGCCCATGTCGTAACGCTTGTCGTCGTTGCCATAGACGTTCATTGTCACGTAGGCGGCTCCGCGCACCTTCTCGGGCGATGCCACGCCTCGGCACTCGCCATTGATGAACGCAGCCACCATGCTCTCCGGGTTCTCCATCAGGATGCCGCCGATATACACCTGTCCGATAATCGACATGTTGTGGTCGTACTTCGTCGGGTCAACGGCCCACTGGGGCTTCTCGCCCCGCACCTTCATCACGATGCGCAAGGGCTCCAGGATGCCGTTGTTGCCTTGCAGGCCGATGGTGACGTCGTAGTTGCCAACGGCCACCAGCGGATTCACCTCGAAGCGCAGCGTCTTCGTTTTCAGCGGCTGCACGTCATCCGTGCGTTCGCTGTCGACGAGCGAGAGCCACTGCGGCATATTATATAAGGTATATAGCTCGGTGCTGCCACTCTTGTTCTCGATGTCCACGTCGAAGGTATAGTCGTCGCCGTACTTCTTGATGATGTTCACCGAGTCCTTCATCCACGTCAGCGTGTTCTGCTGCACATAGGCCGTCCACTTGATGGGCTGCGACTCGTTGCCGTGCAGGTCGTGAATCTTATCGACAGTGATGTTCAGCGTCGTACCCTCCAGTTTGCGTGGCGTCAGGTCGGTGCCCGTCAGGTTGATGACCACCTTGCGCTCCGAAGCCACGGGCGTCACGATGAGCGGTTGCTCGTCGGGCGCGTTCTTCAGAGGCGGCGCAGCCTTCACCAGATCCGTCTCGTTGAAGTCGTGGCAAATCATTTCCTTGGCAGTAGCTTTCGGAGCCATATTGTCCAAGGTAGCCACCTTGCTCACATGGTTGTTCTCCTCGTGCCGCTTCTCGAAGGGGTAGTACGCCACGAGTCCGTGCGAATAGATGCTGGCGGTGTCAATCGTGTTGTACATGTTCTGCAGCAGACGGCTCTCGCTGAGGGCGGCCTTCCAGATACGAATCTCGTCGGCATAGGCAAACTTAGTTCCCTTGCCGATAAAGAGTGCGGCACCTGCAAGGGGAGGTATGTCGGCTTCGGGAATCACCGCCGTGCGCTGGCCGTCCAAGTAGAACGATGCGGCCTGTCCGCGCACCACGTTCAATGCGTAGTGGTGCCAACTTGTGAAGTCGAAGTACTCATGGCTGGCCACCATCTGCGACTTCTTTCCGTAGTCCAGCACCAGGTCTCGCGAGTCGTTGAAGTGCAGCTTCAGTTTCGTCTTCAGTTGGTCGCCCTCGACGGTCGGTGTGGCCGTCTCGAACACCACCTCGTCCTCATCCGCGCTTCTGTCGTACCACAGTTCGATGGCATAGCTCTCGCCGCGGCTGGTGCCTATCTGCGAGATGTCGGCCTCCGCGCCTTTCCTGTCGGTGATGCGCAAAGCATAGTTCACATTCTCCAGTTTCCATGAGTCAGGTACAATGAAGTCGTGCGTATGGCGCGAGTCGGCAGCCGTGAAGCCGTGGCCCTCATCCATCGGCCAGTAGTTGGCCAGGCCATAGACGTAGTTGTCCTTCTTCACGTACTTCTCGCTGGAAGCCTCATTCACGTTGCGCCAGATGTTGTACAGGGCCAGCGAGTGAATGTTACCCTCGATTTCGCCCAAGTACAGGCAGTTGTCGCTGGTATAGTTCACGGCCTGCACGTTCTCGTTCGGCACCTTCTGGTCGGTGAACAGCATGACATCCGTCGTACCATAGGAGGCCATGACGTTGAACGTCATCGTGGCCTGTTTGTAGTTCAGGGCGAAGAACGTCCACTCGCCCTTCGGCAGTGGCGCTGCCGTGCTTACAAACTCCTTCTGGGCTATCGTCACGATGGCGCGGCCCTCGCTGTTAATGCCCAGTGCGAAGTTGTCGGTACTCGGACCCTGGTGCAGGATGGTGCCGCTGTCATCCCACTTCAGCCAGAACTCCACACTGAAGTCGCCGTTCATGAACACGGGGTTCACCGTCATGGGCTGGTCGCCGAAGGGGTGCAGGGTCAGCGACACGTCGTGATGCACCTCCTCCTGGTTCAGCTTCGCCGTTACAACGACGTTGTCCGCACCCACGTAGCCGGGCACGATATCCTCGTTGAACTCTATTGAAAGCTGGTCGCCGTAGCCTAAGATGCCGTTAGCAGGTGTAGGTGTGAAGATGTTGATGGGTCGGGTGATGTCCTTGACGACGTTGATGACGTCGCTATAGACCTGCACCTGTTCGTTGCCGTAGGGTGTGGTGGTGAAGGCGCGGAACTCGTAGTTGCCCTCGGGGTAGCTTTGGTCGCTAATCATTTTAACTTCCAGCGGCAGGTCGCCCGTGGCAGGCAGCAGGTTGTAGTTGGCATTGAGCGAGTCGGCCTTGTTGGTCACCCACGTATGCAGGGCCGTCCACTGCGTGTTGCCCTGGAAACGGTACTGCACGCCCACGTTCTTCAGGTTCTTGAACTGGCGGTTGAAGCCCTTCACCTTCATCTCCAGACGGGCACTGTCCGTCTTGCAATTCACCACCGGCTCGGTGATTGCCAGTTCCACGGGCGATGACGAGGGCTTGAAATGTACGCTCAACTTAGCGATATCGTGAATCTTGATGGCCTGATATGCTGACGAGAACCACAGTTCGATGTTCTCATAGTCGAGCACGCTCTGGTCAGTCTGTCGAACGGTGATTACCTTCTTCACCGTCTCGCCGGCGGGGATGAATATGCCGCGTCCATTGGCAGGCACACCGTCCATCAGTATCTCCAGTCCATGCTGGTTGGTGCCTTCCGCAACCGACAGATTATAGGTAAAGTCGAAGCCCTGTGTGGTGGTACTGATGTTCGACAGATGCAGGGTAAACTGCCCTGTCTGTCCGGCGGGTATGTCGGTCAGTACGGCACTCTTGACAGCGATGCCGCCGTCAGTGCTGATTTGTATGTCGGGATTCTCCATCTGTTCCGTTCCGTTGGAGAGAATGTGCTGTCCCGGCTCGTAGTACTGGGTCTTCTCTTCCTTCTGATAGGGATTGTAGCTTTGTCCGCCGAAGATACTGAAGATGTCGCTCCAGCCCGTAGGCGACTTGTAGATATCCACTGAGAAGTCGGTGCCCTTGTTGCCGTCATCAAAGGTGTAGTCGAACTCGGCATAGTCCTTCGTATTCTCGTCGTAGTCGCTCTCAGTGGTGGAGTAAGCCCAACCGTTCTCTGTGTCGACTGACATCTTCGTCTTGAACTGTATGGAAGCGGCCGTGTTTTTCGTTGAGAAACCACCCTTTACGATACCTCCCAGATTGTGCGAATAGTTGTGTTTCACCACTTTGGTCGTATCATTGCGGGCTGTGTAGGAGTAGCCCGATCCACCATCGAACGAGATGTTGCGCTGCCAGTATTTGTCGCGATTCTCAATAGCCGTCACCTTGTCGTATTCGTTGTTGTAGAGGACCTTTTGCCAGCTTTCTATCTGATTGTTGCACCAGGCCACCTTGTCTTCGGCCACAAAATCTGTGAGGCTCTCCCATGCGGCGGGTGTCACCTGCACGTAGGTGCCCTCCTGTCCGTAGCTTGTATCATCCTCCTTGACCCATGTGGCATAGAGCACCTCGCTCGTGTTATTCACGAAAGCGCGGGCCTCGGCCTCAGTATCGAAGTGCTGCGTGAGGTAGCCATTGCGTGTCTCCCGCCACTTCGGAATCATCACCTCTTCAATCTCGTAGGTGGAGTACATGAACTTTGTTGTCACGCTGTCGCCCAGGCTGGTAGCCACATCGTCTTTCAGTTCGAAGGGCGCCGTCTCGTTGTCGCGGAAGAATCCCACCTTGCGGCATTTGCCCATGAGCAGGTTGGTGCTGTAGCCTATGAAGACATCGCCATTCGATCCGCAATAGTCCTTAGTGGCACCGGTGGATACCTGCTCGGTAGCGGTCAGCGTCCACGTCTTTTCGGTCGATGAGTTCTTGTTCCACGTATAGTGAATGCCACCGCCTATATCAGAGGTATTGTCAAGGTCTGTGGTCTCGTAGTAGAGTCCGAAGCCCGACATGAATCTCACCTTCGCACCTAAGTTTGCCTCATACATTATCTTCTCGTTGCCATAGCCTCCGCTGGTGGAACTTCTCACCTTCGTCTTGGTCGAGCCTGTCTTCCACACGGTCTTCGACTTAGCGCCTGGCGGGTCGCGCAGCACCATCAGCACCTGGTCGGGGCCATTGGTGACGAAGTTGTTGCCGATAGGAAGACTGCCCACGACGATGGCATTTATGCCATTGGGGGCGTAGGTACGTCCTTTGCGCTCCAGCGTGATGCCCAGATGACGGGTGTACGGACTGACGACGTTGGGTGCTCCGGCATTCCACTTGAAGGCGTAGCGTCCCAGTGAGTCAAGCACCAATTGGTTCTTCTTCAGGTCGTACACCTGGCCCAACCGGTATTCGGTTTCACCGGGCGGAAGCACGGCCACGATGGTCTGGTCGCTCGACATCTCGTTGGCCACAGTAATAACCTGGCCGGCGAGGGGGATGGTGTCGTTGGCAGCCTCTCCGTTGTCGTAGTTCGTATAGACCTCATAGCCGTAGAGTTCTGTGTGATATTCATCGCCCATCTTATAGATAGGATAACCGTACTTGTAGCTGACGGCACCTTCATCCGTGCGTGTCCACAGGTCGCTGACGGTAAACTTGCCCAGTTCGTCCTCACCCTTGTATTCCTGTATGCCGAAGACGTCCTTGCCACTCTTGGGCTGGCTGATGTCCACCTGAGGTGTGGCAAAGTAGGTTTGCACAAGTTTGGTGTGGTACTTATACTTGTTTAGCACGGAGTCGCCCCGTTCATCCACCTGCCACAACGAGTCGATCTGCTCCTTCAGCACGTTGCTCAAGTCTATCTCTGGCAGGATATTGAACTCTATGTCGGGGTTCTTAGGTATCTCGATGTTCTTCACGATGTACTTCAGCGGTGGCAACTTGGCCGAGAACTCGCCCGTCGCGGGGTCGGTATTGATGAATATGTAGCGTGCGTCGTCGCCTTCGAAGCCTGTCCATGCCGTGCTGTTGATGCTCACAGTGTCGCTCTCCCACGTGCGAATCTGGGTAGCCGATGTTTGGGGCTTGCCCTCCACGCGGTTGAACGATAACGATTCGTTGTTCAGTTTCAACGTGATGGTGGCCGTGCCAATGTTGTTCTTCGACGCTCCGAAGCCCACGGCCAGTGTGTCGTTACGTTCGCCGCCACTGACGCGCCCTACAAAGTTCACGAGTGTGGAATCGGAAAAATTATAGGTCACAGGGGCATTGAAGTTACGCTTACCTTTGATAGGGAAGCGGCCCTGATTGACCATCTTGTGATTGCCCAGCTTGGCTTCGACAAAATGCTCGCCTATAGGAACGGAGATTCTGTAGCGGCCTTGTGCATCGCTCTGCTGAACTTCGCCATCGGTGGTCAGCAGCTGACCATCCACATAGAACTGTATGCCCTCGGCAGGAATGTTCGTGCCGGCATAGTAAACGTATCCCTCCATGGGGAACGACGACACATCCTCGAAGTCGATGTTGTTAGCCGTCAGCGAGGTGGGGCTGACGAACATCGAGCGTGTGACGGGATTGAACTGATGCTCGCCGTACAGCGGGGCAATCTCGTAGTTGGTGCCGCCTTGCTGGAACGGAATACCGCGTATGATATAGTTGCCATTCTTGTCGGTCACACCGTAGAGACCCAACTGCTGCGGCACGGTGGCCGACGGCGTGGCATTAAGTCCAACCTCAGGATGGTTCAGCTGGTAGATGCCGTCCTGACGGGCCACGTCGAAGGCATAGTCCTTCACACCGAGTCCCTCGTCGAGCGGCCAGTAGAGCACCAAACCGCCCTCCGTACCGCCGAGGATACGGGTGTAGTTGGCTTCCACCTCTTCTTTGCTCAGGGCTCTGTTCCATAGGCGGATGTCGTCAATATAGCCGTTGAAGGACTGGCCCATACCTGCGAACATGCTTTCGATGCCGCCCACAGCGAGGGTGGGATCGCTGCCAATGTTCCAGTCCTTATACTGAGTGCAATCGAGTGTGTACGACAGCAGCGAGTCGGTGCCCACATAACAAGTCAACATGCCGTGGTCATAGACGGCGGTGACGTGGGTAAAGTCGGTGGTGCTGAACGGCAGGCTCTTATTGAAGTGATGCGAGTTCACCCTATTGTCATAGTGGATGACTCTGTTCAGATAGAAATGTGTGCCGTCGTCGCTCCTCACGCCCAGCTCCAGTCCGTTGCCTAATCGCAGAATGGTTTGGTTGGCGGCTCCTCCGGCATCCACGCTCTTTGGCCGTGCCCAGAACTGTATGGTGAAGGTGCCGTCACCGCTGAGCACGTTGGCGTACTTCTCCTTGTTAGCAGTCGTCCACTGCAAGCCCTTGCCTGCACCCTCGATGTAGCGCGAGAGGAACTGCGGCTGGTCGGTCTGCTCGTCGGCACTGGCCTTGACGAGGTTCACCTTCACGCCATCGACGGCTGTTCCCGAGCCGTAGGAGATGTGACCAGTGATGGTGCCTCGGGCTTGCGAGAAACCAGGGGCGATGACCTCGTCGGTCTTCACGATCTGCTCGTCGCACTTCGCGCCGTAGGCCTGCACGGAGTATTCATAGTACGAGCCGGCCAGCGGACGGTCATCGGTATAGGTGTATTCCGTGGCCGTGCCATGAATCTCATCGGTGAGCAGCGTCCAGTCTGTATCGCCAATGACGCGGCGCAGCACACGGAAGTAGATATCGTTTGTAACGTCGGCGCGAGCCACCTTCCACTTCACGATGACGGTCTTCTCCTCCGTGCCTGTCGATGCCTTCACCTCGCTGATGTAGCTGCCAGCAGGCAGGTTGCCAGTATAGACGTTAGAGTAGAAGTCGCGGTTCATATAGGTGGTTTTTACACGATAGTCCATCATGTCGCACACCGACCCTTCGGCATCGAAGCTGGCCTCCGATGCCTCCGTATCGACCATCATGCTGCTGTCGAGCACGCGCCAGGCACTGCCTGTCTCTGCCGGACGGTATTCAATCGTCCAGTTCTCGCCCGTGGGGGCAGCGCAGTATTCCCACTTCAGGCGCACGGCTCCGTCGTAACTGCGGTCCTGTGTCAGCTTGATGGGCATCTCAAGCTGTGTGCTCACCTGCTGCTCTATCCAGAAGTTCGTCAGTAGCCTTTCGGGGTTTGCCAGCACGCCACTGGTCAGATGGTCCTTGTCGTATTTGTCTGCCAGCACGACGGGCAGGAAGATGACGCGATAGTTGTAGCGTTTATCGTAGTCGATGTCGCTGTCCTCCACCTTGAGGTCGGTGGCATCGCCGTTCATCTCGGCAATGAGGGTGTAGGTGTCTGCTGCCTGACCATCCTCATAGCGGATGACGTACCACTTGCCGTCCGTGCGGCAAGGGCGTGTCACCATGCATTTCACGCCCCAGCCGCTTTGCTCCTCGTAGCGTGTCCAGCGAATGGTGTTCTTCCTGGTCCATTTGTCAAAGTCCACATTGAGGCTCTTTGCGCAGGTGAAAGGGTCAATGATAATCTCTTTCGTCGGCCGGGTGAGTGTGACAGGCGTGTTGCTCAGGTTGTTGGTATTCCCATACGGTGCATATTCGATGGTGGGGGTAAAGCGAATGCCCATCGGATGGAAGTATGCGCCACATATCAGGTTGTATCTTCTTGCAACAGCGTTTCTTTCAACATCTATCATCCCTCCGTGTTCGCCAGTCACAGTGAAGTCAGATACATTCATTGTTTCGTTGATGTATCTGCCGTCATTGACTTTGTCGCCACTAACTTCCCTGTATGTTGTGTAATACTGCTTGACGTAGTTGTCCTGGTTGCGCTTGTCATATACGTTCCTGGCCTTGAGACTGATGCAGTAGTCATCGGCCCAGTCCACCTCCAGGTTGGGTGTGGGTTCATTGTCGGCAAACGCCATATTGAGGTCCTTCTCATATCGGATGTCACCCTGAGGTACATTCTCATGGATATAGTTTATCCACTCCCATATGTCGTATTCCATCTTGATGCGCTTCACGCCATCGTCGAAACACCTTTGTATGGGCTTGAACCGGAGGGTCATGATGCCGCCGATACTGGCCAAGTCGTTGCCGCTTACCATGACGATGTTACCCCAAGACTCATCCTTGACACTGAAACTGACATTGCGGCTGTTGGCTTCTTTGTCCCATTCAGCCACTGTGTGCCACTTGTTGTCGTTCGTCTGCAGGTATATCTTTCCGTGATTCTCCAGATAGGCGTGCTGCATGGCCTTGAACTCGAATTCCCAGAAATACTTATCGTCAGCGAAGCTAAAGGCACTAACGGTCTTGAAATAGTCTTTTATATCATTTACCCCCTCAGCGTTGGTCCAGAAGGTGTAGGTTCCTCCACCGGGGTCATCGTTGGCCCACGTCGTCGGGCTTCCCCCGATGAGCATCACGAGCACGAGCATCAGCACTTGCAGCCCGAACGCCCTGCGTCCCAACCGCCTGAATCCTTGTTGTTCTTTTGTCTTCATAGTCTTTATCTTTTTGGTTTATTTCATTGCAGTATTTCTGTTATTCTCGGCACAATCTGTTTACGTGATAGTTCTTCCTTGGAGTAGGTTACACCTTCACGGAGCGACGGTCCGAAGATGGCCTCGGCCACAGCCTGAGTCCCTTCACCGTAATAGATGAAATAGGTGCCGTCTTCCACGAAAGGCGTGTCAGGATCGCTCTCGTCGGGATTGGGTACAAGATTATCGATCTTGGCAAACAGCATGTCGCGCCTGTTGTCGCACATCACCTGGGGCATCACGCCCAACATACGGCTGATAAAGTCATCCATCTCGCTTGCCTTGCAATTAAGCGAACCGAAACCGATAGCCTTGCCACCTATCTCATACTCCTTATAGTCCGAGAGAAAGATCTCGCCATCGCTCATGCCATCGTAATTATTGGCGGCATCGGCCATCTGGCGGTTAATCTCTGCCACTTTGTCCTCCAACTGCAACTGGGCGACCAGCGCCGTCCATGCCACGGAGTCCTCATGCTGAGTGGTAGTCTTGGTGAGATTACGTGTGTCCGACAGCAATCCGGCAAGCAGAATGCGGGCAGTCTCATCGTCGATGTCGACACCTGTCTCCCTGTACATCTCGTAGATGATGGTGCAGGTGGAGCCAATCATCTCCCTGCGAACGTAGGGAATGCCGCTGTCCTGAATGTCGCCCTCTACGTGGTGGTCTATCTTCTGTAGGATGATAGCCTCCCTGGCACCGTCCACACACTGGGCATAGTCGGTGTGGTCGGTCAGTATGAGCCGTGTCTGCGGCACCACACTGCTCTTCAATTCGGGCAGTTCAAAGCCGAACACGCCAGAGATATAGGCTGTCTCGCGGTTGGTCGCACTCGACACCTTTGCCTTGCAGTTGTAGCCCAGCGCATTCATCAGCTTGGCATAACCCAACGACGAACAGACGGCATCCACGTCAGGCGTTTTGTGACCATACACGAATGTCGTGTCTGCTCCCCAGTCGAGCGTTTTCAGCATAGCGCGAAACGCCTTCCCCTGTTCGGGTATCACCAGAGGATCGTCTTCCGACGAGCATGAGGTGAATAGTCCCAAGCCACAGACGAGGATGGTGGCCATCAGCCAAAGTCTATTCTTATTCATAGTCTTTATCTTTTTCCTGTTATTGTTTTGTAAGTTTCAGCCCCGTGGCATCCACGTATTCTCCTTCAACGAGCGTGGCATTGGCCGTGCCGCTATAGGTATTGCCGTTGCCATCACTGACGGTGAAGTTGAAGGTGCTCTGCGCGGCGGTGGGCAGCAGGGCGACATAGACCTCCGTCTGACCAGAGGCAGTAATCGTGAGGGGCGCTGTGATATCTGCACCCGTTGCATGGACATCATTCTGCGCCGTATTGACACCGATGGCCACCGTAGCCGACTGCGGATATTTTCCGTTGTTTGAGTCACCAGTGCTATAACTAATGCTGAGTGACTTGATGGGGATGGCATCGCCCGTATTCTTATCCTTAAACGAGAACTTGCACACCGTCAGCAGGCTCTTCATCTTCCCTATCGTGGCGTTGGCCGTCGTTTCGGTCACCTCTGTCACGGTTGCCTTGCCAAAGACGTAGTGGTAGTTGGTGGCGAGCTTGCTGAGCGTGCCGTTCTGTCCCGTGAGCGAGATGGTATAGCTATCGTTCGTCTCGAAAGTCGTGGCTGGATAGACCACCGCCAGGTAGTCACCAGCAAGGCAATACACGTCGCCTGTAAACTGCGAGGTGGCAGCAGTGGAGTTGGCTATCAGCAGGCCGCTGTAGGGCGCATCGCTATTACCACGATCCACTCTGCTCAAATTGCAGTACGTCAGCCCGTCGTCCGCCGTCCACAAGGCGGTGAGGATGCCGTCACCCTCAGCAAGCGAGGCGCGAGTCATTATCTGCCGTGCCGCCTCCTCCTCGGTCTCCGTAATGGTAATGTGTCGTACCTTGACGCCGTCGTCGGCCGTCTGCGGCGCGCTGCCGTCTGTGGCCGTGTCGTCGTCGCCCGAACAGGCCGCCAGCCCGGCCAGCATCATGCCGCCGAGCATCCAAAGCATCAGAAATTGTTCTTTCGTTCTCATAATGGATTAACGTTTTCGTTGTTTTTTTACTTGCTTCAGTCATTGTCCCAGATGCCGCGGCTCTGTGGGGCGTTGCTGCTGTCGCTCTCGTCCTGACTGAATCCGCTACTCGACTTCTGATACCCAGAAATCTCTCCACTCATGCCGAGCAGATGATGCCGCTGCTGGAGGGCTACCACCCTCATCGCCGGTTTCGTGTACGCTTTCTTCATTGTGCTATCTGTTTTTTGAATGTTATAAAAATAGCAAACCTCCAATTCCCCAATTATCAGAATACAAGAATCAAAAGTGGACGTCCAGTCTTTATGTCCTATTGTGTCTTGCTATGGTGGCATACGCATATATTTTGGTTTTAGGGTTCAACAATATATTCTGTCTATGACAAGTACTCTACAGGCTCATAACATGGAATCTGTGATTTCTCGAAGTCACTTATATTCAGGCACTTGTAATTTGAATCTAATTATTAACTGCGGATATTAGGTTTATTATTGTTATTATTATCATTATCAGCAGTGGTGATCACAAATATGTATGGGCAAAAAGCAATCAGACCTCCTTGCAAGTTTGCAAGAAAATCCGTACTGGTGTTTCTGCGATTAGTAGTGCCATAATAAATACGTATTTAAGTTAAAGATTCGGTGTAAAGGTACAAAAAATATTTTAATTATGCTCCGATACGAAAGAAAATCTTCTTAAAAGGACGTATTTTGAGGTCTTTTGAGGTACTTATGCCTCATCAGTCTGTCATAATGTGCCCTATCTACACGTTTATGAAAGTTCTTGCCGTGTAAGCGACCTAAGGACGAGCGAAATACGTTAAATCTGCCCTCACAAGCCAAGGTAGAAAACACACAGAACCACTTTTCTTCCGTTTAACTGGCAAATTGCTGACAATCAGCACTTAAAGCATTCGCATTGTTGATGTAGTAGATTTGTACAAGAACCTTTATATGTTGAGTGTTTTCGGTGCAATGCTATCAACCATTGAATTTAGATTTTAATAATTATAATTTTTATAAGAAATAACTCTTATATACTCTTATAATGTAAAACAGTTGCTCTTAAAAAAGTTATCCCGTTTGCTATGATTTGCGATTGGCACACGGAATAGCGGCTATTTTAATAGGGTTATTATAACAAAAAACAAGGAGTCAAAGTGTAATAGAATCACTTTAACTCCTTATAATTAACTAGTTGTATATCAGTCTATTAAAACTACTCTTCGACGGCTGCCTGCGCGGCAGCCAGACGGGCGATAGGCACACGGAACGGTGAGCAGCTCACGTAGTCGAGACCCACACGATGGCAGAACTTCACCGATGAAGGCTCTCCACCATGCTCACCGCAGATGCCGCACTTCAGGTCAGGACGCGTTGAGCGGCCCTTCTCCACAGCCATGCGGATCAGCTGACCCACGCCACGCTGGTCGAGCACCTGGAACGGATCGACGTCGAGGATCTTCTTCTCAAGGTATGAAGGCAGGAAGCTGGCGATGTCGTCGCGGCTGTAGCCAAACGTCATCTGTGTCAGGTCGTTGGTACCGAAGCTGAAGTACTCGGCTTTCTGGGCGATGAGATCAGCTGTCAGGGCAGCGCGCGGCACCTCGATCATCGTACCGATCTTGAACGGAATCTCGACGCCCTCTTCGGCGAAGAGCTTCTCGGCAGTCTCGCGGATGACCTTCTCCTGAGCGTCGAGCTCATTGACGATACCCACCAACGGCACCATGATCTCCGGACGGGGATCGAGGCCTTCCTTCTTCAACTGGATGGCAGCACCGAGGATGGCGCGTGTCTGCATGGCCGTGATTTCGGGGAACGTGTTGCCCAGACGGCAGCCACGAAGGCCGAGCATCGGGTTGTGCTCACTCAGACTCTGCACGCGGTCCTGGATCACCTTCACGCTCACGCCCATCTCGTCGGCCATAGCTTGCTGGCCTTTCAGGTCGTGGGGTACGAACTCGTGGAGAGGCGGGTCGAGCAGACGGATGTTCACCGGCATGCCGTCCATGCATTTCAGGATGCCATAG
>CACZDV010000058.1 GCA_902780025.1 uncultured Prevotellaceae bacterium | reverse complement strand
CTCAACCAATTTAACCCAATTGCCAATTATCGAGCTTGACAATTGATATTTGGCTGAAAGCTGGAACAAAGTTAATTCACTTTCCTGATATTCACAAACTATTTTGCATTTTTCTTCATATGAAAGCCTCTTTTTCTTCTTCGACTTTAATTTTAGACCTTCAATGCCAAGGAGTTTGTAACGCTCTATCCACTCATATAGAATATGATGGCCTAAGTGGAGTCTACGGGACACGGAACGGGCTGACTCGCCTTGAAACACAAAACCAATTGCGGACATCTTTTCTTCTAAACTAAATTCTTTTTTCATTTGAACCTTTCAGTTGTGTCCAACTTTCTGGGTTCACTTCATGTCTGTCCCCTCTGATCATTAAATAGGTGTAGTCGTATTTTGAGCACAAAGATAAGAAGAAAAAACGAGAAAAGCAAGAATGAAGCATAAAATCCCTATTTCCGAAGTGCATTGCGGATATCTCTGATTTATCTTGCACTCAGTTTGGTCTCTATCTCTTCTATCGTAGGAATTGTACCTTCTACTTTCTCTGGATAGAACTTCTCCAACTCATATTCGGAGATAGCCAGAGGTTGGCTACTTGATTCCAATGCATATTGTGCTTGAACACGATCTTTCTCCTTGCAGATAAGCAGGCCTATTGTTGGATTGTCACGTCCTTCTTTGCGTAGTGTATGATTACATGCAACCACATAGCCACCCAATTGACCAATATCAGCAAACTCGAACTTTCCAATCTTTACCTCGATGACAACATAACAAGAGAGATTGAGATTGTAGAACAATAGGTCTATAAACTGTTCCCTTTCGCCAACTTGCAGCCGATATTCCTTGCCTAAATATCCAAAGCCTGTTCCCAGTTCCACCAAGAACTGCGTAATGTTGCTTAGCAATTTTTCCTTCAGAAGAGCCTCATTGTATTTGCCCGTTATGCCTGTGAATGCAAAGTCGTATGGATCCTTTGTCAACTCACGGGCCAAGTCGCTCGTTTCTTCTGGCAATGTACGCTGGAAGTTTGTCAATGCCTTACCTTGACGTTCATATAGGTCAGTTCCCATGAAGTTCAGCAACATGTCTCTGCTCCAGCCGTTTTCCACCGTCTGATGGATAAAGAACAATGCTTTCTCTGGCTGTTCTTTAAACTTATCGATGATGCGTACATGATGTCCCCACGGAGTAGAGAAGATGTCATTTTGTATTTGCTCAACAAGTTGTTGAGTAATTGCATTCTCCCTTTGCTCAACAGCCTGTTGAGTAATTTGCCCCCCAACTTGTGGAGCAATTTGCAGATAGGGTTGGTAAAGCAGATAGAAGTTCTTCATATACAGCAGATTAGTCTCTGAAAAGCAGGTCGCATCAGGATTCACTTCTTTCAAATCCCTACTCAGGTTCTTCATAAAACCGCTGCCCCAACGACTCTCTGCTTTCTTCTCCACAATATCCCTACCCAGTTCCCAATAGAACTGAAGCATCACCTGATTCACCCTCACAGATGCCTTTACCTGACTTCTGCGAAAACGTGTACTCAGTTCCTTTATCCACTGGAGGTAATCCTTGTCCAGTATGCTCAATGACTTTATTCCTTCGTTTGCCATATCTCGTATTTTGAGCACAAAGATAAGAAGAAAAAACGAGAAAAGCAAGAATGAAGCATAAAATTCTATACATTTATTTGCAGTCATGCTAACTGACCTATATAGATAGGTTAACTAACTTATATAGCATCGTTAACTGACATTTCTGAAAAAAATCCCGATTTGCGTTATCACTTATTACTTTTTATGCTTATCTTATTGATAACAAGATGGTTAACGAGTGATAAGCACCCCTACAGCTTATCACTTCTTGTCACTTTCACTACCCGCCACCTACATGCCTACTACCTACTACCTTTCCCCCCTTTACCTACCGGGTAACTGCCCTGTAGGTGCCGGGTAGCGAGGAGTCCCAGGGGGTGGGACTAACGGGAAAGTGCCACTATTCAACCAGTTTGGAGCCACTATTCGGCGAGTATGGAGGCCCCAAATCATCCGGATAGAGCGAGCCTCGAAACGTTGAAAATGAAGCTGAAAATGCCGAAAAAGGTGACAAGAAGTGACAAGCCAGAGGGGTACTTATCACCTATCAACCCTCTAATAATGAGTGGATTAAGTATAAAAAGTGATAAGTGATAAGCACTTTCAACTTTTTTTAGTGAATCCCATGGAAACCGTTGGGTCACCATATTCTACCTTCGAGACAGTCAGACGTGTCACCGTTGCCCTGTCTGCAATGTCCTGCATAGAGAGGTGCCTGCACTTACGTGCCAGCATAATCTGTTCGCCCATGATTTCTGCAAGTTTTTTTATAGCAAGACCGTGAAAACACTCCGTCTCGGCATAAAAATAAATGAATTTATTTTGTTTTGCTCTCAACTTTTCGTAACTTTGCACTCGCAATAAGAACAAAAGACAAACTACGATGAATAAGAAACTACTGCTGCTGACAGCTCTTTTCACTTTTCACTTTTCACTCTTCACTTCCCAGGCGCAGAACTTCGACAACCTGCCCGACCCGATAGAGGATGTGAACAAGGTGGTGGATAATACGCCTGACTCCATTGCCAAGGCGCTGACGTCGAGACCCAAGCCAGGCTCTACCCGCAGGGGCACAAACCCCGTGATGTTCCTCGTCGGCAACTCGACGATGCGCAACGGCACGTTGGGCAACGGCAACAACGGCCAGTGGGGCTGGGGCTACTACTTCCCCAAGTATTTCGATGCCAACAGGATAACGGTTGAGAACCAGGCGCTGGGTGGTATGTCCACGCGTACCTTCTATACGGACCTGTGGCCAGCCATCCGTCAGGCGCTGAAGCCTGGCGACTGGGTCATCGTCTCGATAGGCCATAACGACAACGGCGAGTTCTTCGACCAGCGGCGGGCACGTGCCGTCATCCCCGGCGTCGATATGGACACCTGCTACATCGGCTTCAACCAGCGTACGCAGCGGCAGGACACCGTCTATTCCTATGGCAACTACCTGCGTCGTTATATCCGCGAGATTCGCCAGAAGGGGGCCAACCCCGTGCTGATGTCGCTGACGCCGCGTAATGCCTTCGATGACAAGGGGAAGGTCGTGCGCAAACCGCAGACGGAGTGGGCGGCCTACGTCGCTGCTGTGGAGGGTGTGCCATTTGTCGACCTCAATGAGATTAGCGGTGCTAAGCTTGATGCTTTCAGCCGTTGGAAGCTGCAGTACCACTTCTTCGGCGATAATATCCATACTTCGAAGTTCGGTGCAGAGTTGAACGCCCATAGTGCTTATCTTGGTATTGTGAAGAGCAGCGACCCGAAGTTGAAAGAGCTGATGAAGTTTATGCCGATTCCCCAGAAAACCGTCTGGAACATAGAGCGTCTCAGTGGCAGACCTGTCGTCTGGTTCACTGGTGACTCGACGGTGAAGAACGCCGACAAGGACGACGACGGCATGTGGGGCTGGGCATCGCAGGCCGCTACCGTGTTCGACACGACCAAGGTGCAGTTGGTCAATGCTGCCCGTGCAGGCCGTTCTACGCGTACCTTTATTAAAGAGGGACTTTGGGATGCCGTCTATCAGAACCTGAAGCCCGGCGACTTCGTCACCATCCAGTTCGGCCATAACGACATCTGCCCGATTACCGATGCAAAGGCTCGTGGCGTCATTTCTGGCACGGCTGACACCTGCCATGTCTTCAAGCTCGACAATGGCGACTACGAGGTGGTCTACTCGTTTGGCTGGTATCTGAAGAAGATGATTGACGACTGCCGCGAGAAGGGCGCCACGCCCATCCTCGTCTCGCTGACGCCGCGCAACGAGTGGCCTGGCGGCAAGGTGGAGCGCCGCGACGATTCCTACGGCAAGTGGTATCGTGAGGTGGTGGCAGAGACGGGCGTTGAGTTCGTCGATGTCCACAACATCTCAGCCGACTTCCTCGACAAGAAGTTTGCCGTCAAGCAACTGCCGCAGGACAAAGAAAAGGCGAAGGCCAAGATGGCCGAACTGAAGGAGAAGGCTGGTTCCAAGTACTTCAAGAAAGACCACACCCACACATCAAAACTGGGCGCTCAGATGAACGCACAGTCGTTTGCCCGTGGCCTGCGGCAGAACAAGTCGCCGCTGGCCCAGTATCTAAAGAAATAACCCCTATGAAAGTACTTTACGAGGATAACCACGTCATCATCGTCTCAAAGGAGAGTGGCGAAATTGTGCAGGGCGACAAGACCGGCGACACCCCGCTGTCGGACATCGTCAAGCAGTATATCAAGGAGAAGTACCAGAAACCCGGTGAGGTGTTTCTCGGCGTCGTCCATCGCTTAGATCGCCCTGTCTCTGGGTTAGTGGTCTTTGCCCGCACTTCGAAAGCCCTCAGCCGTCTGAACAAGATGTTTGCCGAGGGCGAGGTTCACAAGACGTACTGGGCCATCGTGGCAGGAAAACCACAGGTGTCGGAAGCTACATTGGAACATTGGCTTGTGCGCAACGAAAAGCAGAACAAGTCGTATGCCTACGATATTGAAAAGCCTCACTCCAAGAAAGCTATACTAAAGTATCGGGAGATCAGTCGTGGTGACCGCTACTCACTATTGGAGGTGCAGCTGCTAACTGGCCGTCACCACCAGATACGCTGCCAGCTGGCCAAGGCCGGTATGCCTATTCGTGGCGACCTGAAGTACGGTGCCCCCCGCTCCAATCCTGATGGCAGTATCTCGCTGCTCTCGCGCCGCGTAGAGTTCATTCATCCCGTTTCCAAACAGCCGATTGTCGTAGAAGCACCAGTGCCTGCCGACAATCTGTGGCAGGCACTGGCTCCTAAGTAACATCAACGTTCGTTTACCATTTAATGGCTCCCGCGGAGCCGCTATCGGTAGTCTGTCTGGATGTCGACAGGCCCGAAAGGGCTTCGCGGTCGACGGTCAGCTCGATGACAAGACGGGCGCTGTTGCTCTCGTTGTCCACGTAGCTGAACTCCTGTGTGGGCTTGTCATCTGTATAGTTGTATGTCTTCTGGGTGAGCTTGGTGAACTTGGCACCGTCCTTGACCTTTCCGCTGAAGACGATGGTTGACTTTTCGCCCTCCTTGTACGTGCTCTCTGCCTCCTTCCAACTGAGATTGGTGAGCTGCAGTGCTACGTCATCGCCCTTGCCGTACATGCCTGGAGAGGTGTAGTCGACGTAGGTATTGCTGTAGACGTGGCGGAAGGTGAGGTTCTCGACCTTGCTGCCGGCAAAGTCGTTCCCGATGGCGGTAATGTCGAACTCCATGACATTCTGATACTCGTCGTACTCCCCTTCCTTGTAGTTCTTCGTGGCCACGACGTGGAGCTTCGTGCCGCTGAGGGTGACACTGACGTTCGGTGAGCTGAATGTCTCGCCATAATTCTTCGCGCTGATGCCACCGCTGGTCTTCTCACGCATCGTGGCTGAAGCCGAGAATGCGCACGAGTTGACGGCAATACCACCGCCAGCCTGAGTTATGGTGATGGGGAAGGACGCCGTCTCCGTGCCCGGTGCCGGTGAGTCGCCTTCGAAGGCAGCCATATAGACGGTGACGGTGCCCGTACGCTTGGCGCCAGTGGTGTTGGGCTTGGCGGTGACCTCCACGTAGAAGCCGTCGTCGGTCTCAATGTTTTCGGCGGTGATCCAGCCTGTTCCGTCTTTCTCCACCCTGTTGCCTAAGCGGTTATAGGTACTGCCTAAGTAGGTGTTTACCTTCTGTGTACCGCCCTTGGCCGAGAAGTTGAGCGTCGTGGGCGAGATGTGTGGTACCGACGTATCCTCTCCTTCCTGGGTAACGGTTAGCTTGACGGCATTGATGCCGTTGTGCTTGCTGCTCCATGCGCTGATGGTGATATCGGCATTGCGCGGTGCCCCCGTGTTAGGCTTGACGATGATGGTCAGCCTATTACCGTCGAGGTCGTAACTGATCCAGTTGTCGTTGCCGTTGAGGTTGATGGTGATGGGACGCATGGACGTCAGGATTTCAACACTCTGACCGCCACCTTCCTTGCCGAAACTGAGCTGCTTGGGTGAGAGCTGCAGTCCACCATACTGCTTGACGGTGAAGGTCTTCTCCGAGTAGTTCGTGGTCGAGTAGCGCTGACGTACGGTGATGGTGGCCGTACGGTAGCCATCGGTGTTGTTTTCGTCCACCTTGACCTTCATCTTTCCGTAGCCGCCCTTGCCGTCGGGCAGGGTGATTTCGGTCTTGATCCAATTCGCATCGCACTCAGCGGTGATAGGTCTGTCGAGCTTGCTGAGCAGTGTGACTTCCATCTCACCGCCGCTCTCCTCGAAGGTGCCCTCGGTGGGATCCAGGTTCAGTTCCTGTTCCTCGATGGTGACAGCCTTCTCAGCCGAGTAGACGGGTACAATGAGACCCTTGAGGCTCTCCACGCCGGTGATGGAAATGATAGGACGTAGGCGGTATTCGCCAGGCTCCATCTTGGTAAAGCCCCCCTCGTAGTGGTTGAAGTTACCATCGTACCAGATGATTCGGGGGTCGAAGAACTTGTCGTAGAGTTCCGTGAACTTCGTGTCGCTGTCGTCTTTTTTCTTGTAGACACCGATGCCGACACTCTCAGGCAGGCAGGTGCGGCCACTGACGTCGACACCGCACTTGATGTGGTCGAGATTGTCGCCCGTAACCTCAAACTTCAGGTTGTCAAACTCCGGGAAGAGGGTGAACGACGTATTGCCGTATACCCACGACTTGGTGTGCTTCGTGGCCCACTCCTTTCCGAAGACGGTGGCCTTTCCCTCCAGCTCGTTATCGATGCTGATGAGCGAGAAGTCCACCTTGCTCTCTTTCATCGCCTCATAGATGCCGTCGCCTGCCTTCCAGAGGTCGAAGTCCAGGTTGCCGCTGAGCTTAGGTCCGGCATAGATGGTGTTGCCCGTCTCCACGTAGCAGCATTTCTTCACCCAGGGCAGGGTGCTGACGGTGATGGGGAACTTCATGCCCGTCTGAATCGAGCCGTTGAGCTGTGCGGTGATGCTCAGTCCTCCCTCGCCAGACCCCTCATACGGCAGGAATGGTGCTATGAAGTTGAGGCCCATGTCGATGTAGGGCCAGCTGTCCTTGATCTCGAGCATGAAGTTGGTAGCCTTGACCTGTGCGCTTAACGATGCGCTCAGGTTGAGGTGCGCCTCTGCACGGGTAAAGGGCACGGGCAGCACGTTGGCAAAGAGAACGGGGAAATTGGCGGGGAAGGGCACCTTGGTAAACTGTGCAATGAAGTCGCCGACGCCAGGAATGGACGACGGGTCGACACTCTCGTAGATCTGACCGTCAAGCCCGATAGAGGTGCCGATGGACATCTGGCTTTTCAGATTCGTCTTGATATAGAACTCAAAGAGTGTTATCTTGTAGGCCGCCGAGAGACTCATGCCGAAACCGCCGTTGAGGGTGAACTGCAGGTCACACTTCCCTAAATTGAGCTTGGCCTCGAACGTGTGGTTGAAGTTAAACAGCGTCAGGTCGCTGACATTACCCTCTGTTCGCCTCGGACCGTTGATGCCGGCCATACGACGGATGGTACGCGCCCCGTTGGGGCCAGGCTGTTGTCGCACCTGCTCCACGGTAATGAACTGGTCGAACACCTCGTGGATATCCTCAATATAGCCACACTCGACCACGAGCTTGCCGCCCTCGTTGCGCACGGCCTTCACCTTGCCTACGAACATTCCGTCGTAGTCAGGTAAGTCAGGACACGACAGCACCTCGTTCTTCTTGGGCTGTAAGGCCGCAGGCAGCGCGCTGTCGAACTGCAGCAGGAAGCCGTCGCCGGTCTGGGTCATCGAGACGTAATAGTCCGTCAGTCCCTCATCGCGCATGAAGCGCATTCCCTTGGCGTAGCGGATCTCGGGCTGTACGTACGAGACGGAGTCGATGGCCGTCAGCATGATGCGGTAGACGGAGTCCTCAGTGACAATCTCCTGCGATACATATTCGCTGCGCTCAATGCCCAGCGTGTCGAACCGCGAGTAGCGTATCTCCTTCACCTGGTCGTAGAAGAAACCGTCGAAGTGACCGTCGTTCTGATAGATGTAGAAGGCCTCGCCGCCTTCGACCTCGTCTTCTTGGGCCATCATCGGCAGGCTGCCGGCCAATGCCGTCAGCAGCACGGCTGCATAGCGCAGCCAATGGTGTATGTGCATCGTCTTCATTGCTTCATCACTTTAATGGTTTCCGTTCCAGCTTTCACGATATACACGCCGTTGGGGCGGTTCTTCAGCGAGAGGGTCAGTGGCTGGCTGTCAGTCACCTTGCGTTGCTCTACGAGGGTGCCGTTGACGGCATAGATGCGGGCCGTGCTGCCCACCTGCAGTCCGCGGAAGGTGATCTCGTCGCCCTCGCGGTTCATCTCCACCCGGCGTTCGCCAGGCATCAGTTCGATACCCTTGGTCACCACGTCCTCGAAGGTGTAGCGCAGTACGTTGCGGCGCTCGTAGGGGATGATCGCCTTGTTAGTACGGATGATGAGCTGTGAGCCCGAGAAGGTGGTGACGGGAGCGTCAGCCAGTTCGTAGACCACCTTTTCGCCCGACTTCAGCCATACCACCAGCTTGGGGCCGCCCGTCGAGGGGTCGTCAGGCGTGTCGCCGTCGCCCATTCCCGCTGTCGGCGGGGTGATGAGGTAGACGGCAGTCTGCGCGTCGGTATTGTCCTTGATGCCGCCGCCCGTGCAGGCCAGCCGCCCGTCGGCCATCAGCGTCCACGAAGCCGTCAGCAGGTTGTGCTTGAAGCCCGAGGCCGAGGCGATGGTCCACTCGTCGGTGTCGTAGTTCAGGCTGATGACGTGCAGCGTCTGGTTGGTCACCGCGCCGCTGGTGCCGATGAGGTAGGCCTCCTGCCGCGACTCGTTGGCGATGACGCTTCCGCGCCACGTGATAGCCTGTCCGCCGTCGTCCTTCATCGGGATGTCGAACGTGTTGAAATGATACACCATCGGCTCGTCAGTGTCTATCATGTAAAGCCTGTTGCCGTCGGGCGTCTTGGTCAGCATCAGGTAGCTGTTGTTGCCGTTGTAGGTGATGTGGTAGTCCGTCGACTTCGCATCGTCGGGCAGTGCCACGGGGCATACTTGCGACGAGAACGGGAAGCCGAAGTACTGCGTCTCACCTGTAGTGGGGTGGTACATGTCGGCCCTTAGTCCAATGCTTCCGTCATCGTAGGTATGGAATCCGAAGCTCTGGCCCTGGGTGTCGTAAGCCGAGAGGACGTACAACTCACCGTTGCGGTCGGTCATCATGTAGGGGTTGCTGCGTCCGTCCATTTCTCCCACGGCCTTGAACGCCGAACCGTCGTAGTAGTCGAGCGTCGGGTCGCTGGCATACCAGTTGCCGCTGACGTAGACCTTGCTGCCTATGCTGATGGCCTTGCCCTGGGCGCGGGCCGAGGTCAGTTGCGGGCCTGCGGTGAACGTGCGTGTCTGCGGATTGTAGATGTCCGTCACCCGGCTCTGTCCCACGCCTTTCGCCGACGAGAAACCGCCGCCGACCATGTAGCGACCGTCGCTCAGCTTGACGGCAAAGGCTCCGTCGTGGTTGTTGGCGATGCTGAGGCTCGTCCACGTGCCGTCCTGGTACAGCTCGGCCGTCTTGGTCAGGTTAAAGCCCGTGGTGCGTCCGCCCACGACCACAAGGCCGTTGCCCGACGGGAACGCCTGGTGAGCCATGCGTGGCGTCAGCATGTCAGCCACCTTTTCATACTTGAGCGTCGCCTTGACACCCTCTTTGTCGGCTGCCCGCGTCACCCGTTGCTGACGGGCGGCTGTGATGTCGGCCAAGCCGACCTTCACGGGCTTCTTGTCGGCCAGCAGGCTCCCCGTGCAGGAGAGCACCGCCAAGGCCAGTAGGATTCGTCTTTTCATCATCGGTATGGGTTGATTAACGATTCTTATTTTGCTACGTTGGCTGACACGCCGCTACGCTGGCGGACAGTACTGCGCGACGACCATGAGGCTGGTGCTGCGAGACCATCACCGTCCTTGAAGATGCGGTAGGTGCCTACGTCCATTACTTTGTTGTCAGGGTCGTTCTTTTCCACCATCAGGATGGCCTGGTAGCAATCCTTGATGCCGCCGTCGGTCATTGTGCCGGAGATGATGGTAGCCATCTTGTAGGTAGCGGTTTTATTGGAACCGGGAACCACAGCAAACACGGTGAGGTTGTTTCCTTGTCCCATGACAATCATCTCCGTCTTCTCACTTGCCTGAGAGCTTTGCTTGTCTTGATACATGATAGTATTCTTTGAGGTGTTCTGCTCAGAGAATTGTATGAAGAGATCTGCTAAACCTGTTTTGGAAAAACCATCGGAAGCGAACACAAGTGTGTAATTATTCATACAAAATGTACCTTCGATGGCGGGTGGCGTGTTGCCAGCGTAGATGGGCATGTGGGAAGCTATCTTCTCCAGATACTCCTTCGGTATCTGCTGTGTGATGCGCTGGTCGAACTCACCCTCGTAGGTTTCTACGTAGTCCAGTTCGTCCTTTGTCACCTTCAGCCTGGTGCCGTCGGTCTTGTAGATGATGTAGGCCGGATTCGCCTGATCGATGTCACTTGGCGACATGTGGTCGAACAGGGATGCAGGCACGTCCACGGTGTTGCCATTCTTATAATGTACGCGTATGCCCTGTGCTTGGGCGGAGGGCAGTCCTGCCATGAGGAGCAGGGCTATGCAAGCGATTCTTATGATGCTGATAGTTTTCATTTCTTCATGAATTTTAGGTTGACACTTCCTGCTTTCACAATATACATACCCGGACGGAGTGTGCCGAGCGGCAGTTCGAGGGTGCCGTCAGCACCAATGCGCTGTTGGCTGACGAGCGCACCGCCGGTGGTGTAGACAAATACTGGCTCGCCTGGGCGGCAGCCGCTGAATATCAAGGCATCGTCGCCGCGGCTGACGCTGCCCTCTGTTTGTTGGACGGGAGTCTCGTCGATACCTACGGGAGAGCCCTTGGTATCGAGCGTGAACTTCCAAATCTTTGTGGTCTCGAAGGTCATCACGCCGCGACTCGACGTGACGGTGGTCTCTGCGCCGAGCAGTCTCACCTGCGGCTTTTCTGACAGTTTGTAGGCAACGGTGCCGCCGCCGCTGTCGAGGGTGTACCACAACGTGAACTGGTCAATGACGCCGAATTCCGGGTCATCTTGCCCGGGATCAGGTGTCGGGTTGTCACCGGGCAGCGGGTCCTCTGTGCTGTCGATGTCGTCAATGTCTTCGGGCACCTCGGGCTTTGCGGGCTCCACCTTGTCGAGCTTTGTGCCATATTTCAGGAAATAGGTACCGTGACCGCCGTATCGGCGTACCTTTACAAAGTAGGTACCGGCATTAATCTCATTGACAACAAACTCCTTGTCTTCCGTGCCTACACCAGAATTGCCTTTCTGAGTGATGTCCGTCTGGTCGCTGTTATAGCCGTAGAGGGTAACGTCCCAGATATTCAGGCCAAACTCCTGATCGGGATGTATGGTCAGCGTGACGGTTCCCTTTGCCGGCTGTTGTATCATGTACCAGTCTTCTTCATCGGTATTTTTAAAGTAGTTGTAACCTAAGTGTCCGGTCACGGTCTTGTTGGCCTCTAATGCTACTGCCTGTGTCCATTCGTTGTTGGGTTCGGTGTCGTTGGCGTAGCCGTTAGGCGTGAGCAGGGCTTTCAGTCGATAACCACCGTGTCCACCATAGCGGCGTACTCGGAGGAAATAGATGCCAGGAGCCAGGTCGGTGGTGGTCATGGTGCTCAAAGCGGTACCAACGCCTTTGTTATTGCGTTGTACAAGGTCGGTCTGGTCTTCATTGTAGGTGTAGAGCGTCAAGTCCCACACGTTCAAGTTGAACGTTTGGCTGGGATTGATGGTGATGTCGAGTTTGCCGTCGGCGGTTACTTCATAGTAGTACCAGTCCTCCTCGTTCGTGTCTTTGAAGTAACAGTAGCCTAAGTGTCCCTGCACCGTCTGTCCGTTCCCCAGTGCTTTGGCCGTCGTCCAGTCGTCGTGCTTGCCGTCGTTGGCAAAGGAGTTGGGTGTCAGTTGGTAGTTCAGGGTGTAGCCGCCGTGTCCGCCATACCTTCGTACGCGGAGGAAATAGGTGCCGGGAGCCAAGTCCGTAGTGGTCATGGTGCCCGTTGCGGTGCCAATGCCTTTGTTATCGCGCTGTACCATGTCGGTCTGGTCTTCATTGTAGGTGTAGAGCGTCAAGTCCCACACGTTCAGTGCGAACGTTTGGTCGGGGTCGATGGTGATGTCCGCTTGTCCGTCCACATTGACGTTGATGTAGTACCAGTCCTCCTCGTTCGTGTCGTTGAAGTAATAGTAGCCCAAGTGTCCCCGCGCGGCCTTTCCGTTCTCCAGCCATTTGGCCGTCGTCCAGTTGTCGTGCTTGCCGTCGTTGGCAAAGGGGTTTGGGGTGTACTTGCTGGTCAACGTGTAGCCACCCGATTCGCTGTAGCGGCGTACGCGTACGAAATAGGTACCGGGAGCCAGGTCCGTGGTGGTCATGGTGCCCGTTGCGGTACCAATGCCTTTGATATTGCGCTGTACAATATCCGTCTGGTCTCCATTGTAGGTGTAGAGCGTCACGTCCCACACGTTCAGTTTTCCACTTGGAGTTACCGTCAAATCCGACTTTCCGTCTTCTGAGACAGCAAACCAGTACCACTGTTCCTCGTTACTATTGGAAAGCGAGCCGTTGGCACTTCCGTTAATGCTGATTTCCGTGGCCGACTGCCACGTTGTTCCCGCCGCCAACATTCCTATAGGCAGTGCTAACAGCAGGGTGAGTAAAAGATGAATTTTTCTATACATAAGCCGTAGTTTTTAGGTTTCTGGGGGTAAAGATACACAAAAAAAATGGAATTTCGCCTCTTTTTCCCGAAAAAAGTTACATTTTTCTTCGTTTTTTTGAAAAACCCTTAACGTTACTCGTTACTCGTTACTTTCATTTCCTGATCATGAAACAAATTCACACTATTTGTGCAACATTCTTAAAGATGAATTGCGAAAGCATGTAGTACCTTTGCACTTTAAAAATGACAACAACAAAAAACATGATTAAAATGAAGAAATTATCAACATTTCTATGCACCCTCGCCCTGCTGTTCGGAGCTTTGGGAGGGGTGAGTCCTGTAAAAGCTGAGAAAGTTTATGCGAGTCCTTCTAGTTGGTGTGCTACCTGGAATGCACCATCAACGTTTTCGTGGTCTTCATCAGACATAAATGGTTTCCACATGGTGTATACGGGTTTCCCTATTGGTGATTGGACTCAATATGTTCTTATGCATGTTAATGTCGCATCGTTAACAGGAGCAAAATCTGACGAAAAGGGTGCTTATCTATATGTTAAATTAGTCGACGGTAATAATGCAGATCAGATCATCAAATTCTATAATGGTGAAAATACAATTTATTTGTCAGATTATGCAAATTCGATTGATTTAGCAAATATCAAAGAATGTCTGTTATGGGCAGACATGGCAGTGGGAGCAAACGCCGGTAGTGCTACTGTTACAGATTTTTATCTACAGACTTCCGGGGTAGACCTGGTAGACCAGAATGTCCAGATTTCTGTCGGCAGCGACACTCGAAATTACCAGCTTTATGTTCCAGGCACTGTCCAGACGAACTGCCCGCTTGTGATATCGCTGCACGGTGCCAGTGGTCATAGTACAGACTATAGCCCGTTCAGTAAGGGTGTAGCCGCTGAGGCGGGCTGCATCGTGGCTTATCCGCAGGGCAAGGACATCTACTTCCCCGTCTTCGGCGGAACCGTCGCCGGCTGGGATGCCTCGGGCGAGGAGAACGTCGACGTAACGTTCCTGAAGGCTGTCATCGAGGATGTCGCCTCGAAGTATCAGATTGACCGCAAGCGCATCTACTGTTGTGGATTCTCTAATGGAGGCATGATGACCTACGCTATGTCGAACGTCTGCAGCGACGAAATAGCCGCCTTTGCCTCCATCAGCGGCTATCCCATTAACGAGTTCCACTTGCGTCATACCGGCGCACGTCCTGTGCCATTCTTGCATATTCATGGTAAGGCAGATGATTTCGTGAAATATTCGCTTGTTCCAACAATCGTTGATGAGATGGTTGCCCGTCTCGGTGCTAATCCTGTACCCACAACGACCACCGGGAATAAGTACACCAAGAGCGTCTATGCAGCTGGTGACGGGAGCTTCCCCTACGTTTATTACGAGATTGACGAAATGGGGCACAATGACTACACCGCAAACACCGAGGACGGCTCATCGGCTAAGACCATGTGGAACTTCTTCAAGCAGTACACGCTCGACTCGCCTTGCGACGAGACGCTGAAGTGGGCTCCGCGAATCGATGAGAATGGCTATAACCCTGCGGAGCACGGCTGGACTAAGAACAGCGGCACCACGCTGCTGCAGTTTGGTGGCGACCAGTATACGTCCTCCAACCAGAACGTCTACCATTCGCTTCAGTTCAATAGCGGCAGTTATAAGCTCAGCTTCAAGTCAACGGGAGCGGAAGGCAAGACTGTCGTCGTGAAGATTGAAAAGCTGACCAGCCCGAATACCACCGTGCTCAACACCACCGTCAACGTAGGCGAGGACGCCGAGTTGCCCTTCAGCGTTACTGACGGCTGGGGAGAGTATAAGCTGACCATGACGCGCCCCGCAGCCAGCGATGCTATCACCATCACCGACCTCGTCATCACGCAGACCGGCGATGCTACCGTGGACTATCTCCCGATTGCAAATACTGCTGATTGGGAAAACTTCTCAACGATGGTTAAAAACGGCGTCTCGCCCTTGAACGCCCGGTTGACGGCTGATGTCGATGCTGGTAGCACGATGGTGGGAACATCGGCAAACCCATATCAAGGAATATTTGATGGTGCAGGCCATACACTTACATTTACTTATGATGGTACTGAGCAGTTTGCAGCTCCATTCCAGTATGTCAACGCTGCTACGATATCAGACTTAAAAACCACGGGATCAATAACGACGACTAACAACCAATGCGGCGGTATTATTGGCAAAAACACTGGTGGTAATACCACTTTGAATCGTTGTATGAGTAGTGCCACTATCGAATCGAAGACTTCGGGTAATGGCCGAGCCGGCGGTCTTGCAGGTCGCTGTACAGATGGTACCTTGACTTTTAATTACTGTATGTATGATGGTAAGATAATCTGTGAAGGAGTTCAAGGTGCAAGTGGTTTTGTTGGGTATCATGCTGGAGACAATGTTAGTGTAACAATTAATCATTGTTTAGTTGCTACTACTGATATGGAAGGTGATGATGCAAACTTTGTAGGAGGATGGAAAGCTCCTACTATTAACTCTTCTTATTACCTCACAAAATTTGGTTCGAGCAATCAAGGAACACAATTGACTGACCAACAACGTTATAGTGGTCAGGCTGCCTACGCCCTGAATCAGGGCATTGGTGCAGGTGCCTTGTTCTTCGGACAGGGCAAACTGAACTCTTCAATCGTGAAAGCCACTCCTATACTGACTTCTGACGCTTCAAAGAAGGTGCTACGTACGTATAAAGGCGAGACAAATTTCTATTCTAATCCTGGAGGCCTGCTGCCTGATCCGGCTTTAAGCAGTATGCTTGGTTGGAAATTTGAAATGTCTGCTGAAGCAGCATATCAAACCCATCTGCCTGCTGCACAGACCACAGATAGAGAATTGTATGGAACTCCAGATGCCTACAACCTGGTTATAGGCAGTGCCGGCGCTTCTACGTTCGTTTTCCCGTTCACTACTGACGGATTGCCTTCCGGAGTGAAAGCCTATGACTTGACATTTGATGGATCAGTAATAAAAGCTACCGAAGTAGACAAAATTACCGCAGATAAGCCTGTGCTCATCAATGCGGAGGCCGGTACCTACAAATTTGAGTCTAAACTCAACTGGTGGGAATCCGTTGACTTTTCTGCCCACACCGAAACTACCAACGGCGCTCTGACAGGTGTGTATAACACCGCTCTTCCTTTCTCATACGTTCCTGCCGACGCCTATGTGCTCCAGAACGGCGCTGATGGACTGGGATTCTATCAGGTCGAGGAAGACAGCACCATCAAGATTACTTCGTTCCGCGCTTATCTGACGGCTCCCGGTGCTTCAGCCCGTTCTCTGCGCATTGTCTATGCTGACAACGAGACAACTTCAATCAGCGAGGTCAGCAACAAGTACAACGACGAGACGACCTTCAACTTGAACGGACAGCGCGTCGTAAAGGCCGCCAAGGGACTCTACATTAAAAATGGCAATAAGGTCGTGATTAAGTGAGAGAAATGAGAGCTCGCTCGCATTTCCGAACGTGAGCGAGCTCGAACGAAGTTCAAGGTAATCATTAAATAAAGAAAGGAACCGCATGATGAAAAAAACATATATCAGCCCACAGACCCAAGTCAAAGAAATGGACGCCGAGCTTATATTCTGCGCAAGTGAAGTTGTACCAGGAGCATCCCTCCCCGATGGCAAAGCAAGCGACCAGTACGAAACCCTCTCTCGTGAATACAACATCTGGGACGGCGATTACTAAGAGTAAAACCTTAATGTTAAATGTTACATGTTACATGTTACATTCTATAAAAAAACTGCCGCCCCCTTCGTCACAAAGGGAGCGGCAGCCAACATGGATTATCAGAACAGATTACAAGCAGTACGTTCACTTTTCACTCTTCACTTTTCACTCTTCACTTTTCACTAGCTTCACGCCAGTGAAGCGCTTAGGGCTCCGGCTCCGGATCGGGCTCCGCCTGCTGAATGTTGTACGTGCTCAGCGGGGTACGCTGCTGGTACGACTTCTTCTTGCCGTCGACCGTCTTGTAGAGGGTCTTCACGAGCTGGTAAGCCTCGAAGGTGCAGGCCTTCTTCAGCTCGCGCGAGGTTAGTTCCTCACCCTTGGCATTCTCCGGACGGAAGCGCAGGTGAACGCCCTTGATGTTCTCGTTGATGCCCGCCAGGGCCTCGGGGATGGTGTCCGCGCAGACGCTCTCGATCGTTGGGTAGAACGTGCCCAGACCGTCGAGCTTCACGGGCTGTCCCTGGGCGATGAGCTCCTTCGTGCAGTCCACGATGTTC
>CACZDV010000057.1 GCA_902780025.1 uncultured Prevotellaceae bacterium | reverse complement strand
ATGGATTGTTAATTCTGCAAAGGAGTGGGTGCAAGCCCTATATGGAGCATGGAATTGGGTGCAAAATGGGTGCAACTTTGAAATGTGAGAAAAAGAAAAGTCCCGTAAATCATTGATTTACAGGACTCTTTCTTGGGCGCTTCAGGATGGGCTTGAACCAACGACCCCCTGATTAACAGTCAGGTGCTCTAACCAACTGAGCTACTGAAGCAGGGTGCTTTCTTTCGATTGCGGGTGCAAAGGTACGATGAAAAATTGGAACTACCAAATTTTTTCGGGACTTTTTTCGCTTTGCTGTCGTTTTTTATGAAAATCCCGCAGATTCGGGCTTGAATCTGCGGGATAATTATCGGGTTTAGCTTCTCTTTTTAGAAGTCCATGTGGTCGAGCGCATCGCTGAAGTCTTTGGGCTCCTGCTTCTCAACGGGAGCTTCAGCAGGCTGCTCGCCAAGCTTCTCGTTCAGCTTGTCAGCGAAATCGTTGTTGCGCTGGGGACGGTCATGACGGGGGCCACGATCGCCACGCTCTCCGCGGTCACGACGGTCGCCACGATCGGGACGGCGGTCACGGCGCTCACCACGCTCAGGACGCTCACCACGCTCACGACGGGCAGGGCGCTCGACGTAGTCGGCGGGCTTCTCGATGAGTACACGGTGCGAGAGCTTGTACTTACCGGTCTTGGGGTCGATCTCGAGGAGCTTCACCTGGATGTGGTCGCCCTCCTTGATGCCAGCCTCCTCAACGGTCTCGAGGCGCTTCCAGTCGATCTCGGAGATGTGGAGCAGTCCGTCCTTGCCGGGCATGATCTCAACGAAGCAGCCGTAAGGCATGATTGAGCGGACAACGCCGTCGTAGATTTCGCCGACCTCGGGAATGGCCACGATGGCCTTGATTTTGGCGATAGCAGCGTCGATAGACTCCTTGTTGGGGCCACTGACCTGAATCTTGCCCACGCCGTCTTCCTCGTCGATGGTGATGGTGGCGCCTGTGTCTTCCTGCATCTGCTGGATGATCTTTCCGCCCGGGCCAATGACGGCTCCGATGAACTCCTTGGGAATCTCGAAGGCCTCGATACGGGGTACGTGGGGCTTGAGCTCGGGACGCGGCTCGGCGATGGTGTCGGTGATGCAGTTGAGGATGTGCTCACGACCGGCCTTAGCCTGCATGAGTGCCTTCTCAAGGATGTCGAACGACAGACCGTCGCACTTGATATCCATCTGGGTGGCGGTCAGACCGTCGCGTGTACCAGTGGTCTTGAAGTCCATATCGCCCAAGTGGTCCTCGTCGCCGAGGATGTCGCTCAGGACGGCGTACTTGTCTTCTCCGGGGTTCTTGATGAGTCCCATAGCGATACCCGAGACGGGCTTCTTCATGGGGACACCAGCGTCCATCAGTGCCAGTGTGCCGGCGCAGACGGTAGCCATTGAGCTGGAGCCGTTAGACTCCATAATCTGGCTAACGACACGAACGGTGTAGGGGAAGTCCTCGGGAATCTGACCCTTCAGACCGCGCCAAGCCAGGTGGCCGTGACCAATCTCACGACGGCCTACGCCGCGCTGAGCCTTAGCCTCGCCCGTGCAGAACGGGGGGAAGTTATAGTGGAGCAGGAACTTCATGTAGCTCTTGTCGAGCACGTCGTCGACGAGCTTCTCGTCGAGCTTGGTGCCGAGGGTGACGGTCGTCAGCGACTGCGTCTCACCACGCGTGAAGATAGAGCTTCCGTGAGGCATGGGCAGGGGGCTGACTTCGCACCAGATGGGGCGGATATCGGTGGTCTTACGGCCATCGAGACGGATGCCTTCGTCGAGGATGCAGCGGCGCATAGCGTCGCGCTCCACGTCGTGGTAGTAGCGGTCCATCATAGCCTCGTACTCCTCCTTGGAGATTTCTGAATCCTCAGGAACCTCAGCAAGGAACTTCTCCTTGAAGTCCTCGAGCAGCTTCTCGAAGGCGTCAGCGCGCTGCTGCTTCTCGAGTGCCTGCTTGGTGATGTCGTAGGCGGGCTGGTAGAGCTCTTTGTTCATGCGCTCACGCAGGGCCTCGTCGTTGATCTCGTGGTCGTACTCGCGCTTGACGTCCTTGCCAAGTTCCTTCGAGAGTTCGGCCTGCAGCTCACACATGGGCTTGATGGCATCCATAGCGGCCTTGAGGGCGCCGAGCAGATCCTGCTCAGAGACTTCCTTCATCTCGCCTTCCACCATCATGATGTTCTCGGCCGAGGCACCAACCATGATGTCCATATCGGCTTCCTTCATCTGGGCGAAGGTGGGGTTGATAACGTACTCGCCATTGATACGAGCCACGCGGACCTCCGAGATGGGGCACTCGAAGGGAATATCCGAGCAGGCGAGGGCTGCCGAGGCGGCAAAGCCGGCCAGTGCGTCGGGCTGGTCAACGCCGTCAGCCGAGAACAGCATGACGTTGACGAAAACTTCAGCGTGATAGTTACTGGGGAAGAGTGGACGAAGAACGCGGTCCACGAGTCGCGATGTCAGGATTTCGTTGTCTGAGGCTTTGCCTTCGCGCTTGGTGAATCCGCCGGGGAAACGGCCTGCGGCGGCGTACTGTTCACGATAATCTACCTGCAAAGGCATGAAATCTGTTCCGGGAACTGCATCTTTTGCGGCACAAACTGTGGCGAGAAGGACGGTGTTGTTCATGCGGAGCATAACGCTGCCGTCGGCCTGTTTTGCCACTTTCCCGGTTTCAATGGTGATGGTCCTTCCATCAGCCAATTGAAGGGTCTTTGTAATTACGTTCATCTTAATTTAAAAAACATCTGAAAAATAAATAAAAAGCGCACAAGGCGCCAAAAACTGTGCAAAGGTACATATTATTAAACGAATAAACGAATAAAAGCAGATTATTTTTCGTTTTTTATGAATTTTGTACTACCTTTGCAGCCAAAAAAGAAATACTACGCAATGAAGAATATAGCAAAGAAACTGATGATGGGCGCCGTAGCCGTGCTGACGGTTGCCTGTGGAGGAAAGGAGTTCCACGTAGAGGGAACAGTGGCCAACGCAAAGGACTCGGTGCTCTATTTTGAGAATGTCGGCCTGAACGGTATTGAGGAGATCGGTAAGGTGACGCTGGATGCTGACGGTAAGTTCTCGTTCAGCGGTGAGGCCCCTGAGGCTCCTGAGTTCTACCGGCTGCGCATCAGCGACCAGATTATCAATGTAGCAATTGACTCGACGGAGACCGTCACCGTCAAGGCTCAGTACCCGCAGATGGCTACGGCCTATGAAATCAGCGGTTCGGACAACAACCTGAAGATCAAGGAACTGGCCTTGAAGCAGATAGCGCTTCAGGAGCGTGCCATCGCGTTGGAGAATAGCAATAGCCTGTCGTCCAGCGAGTTCCGCGATTCGCTGATGCGGATGGTGGACGGCTATAAGGAAGAGGTGAAACGCGACTATATCTTCAAGGAGCCTTATAAGAGCTATGCTTATTTCGCGCTGTTCCAGACGTTGGGCCGTTGGCTCATCTTCGACCCGAAGAACAATCGGGAGGACAGCAAGGTGTTTGCCGCTGTGGCTACCAGCTGGGACACGTTCCATCCTGGGGCCCTGCGTGGTGAGAACCTGCATAACATCGCCATCGAGGGTCTGAGGAATGCCCGCATCATGGATGCCAAGCAGCAGTCGATGACCGTTGACCAGTCGAAGATTGTGGAGTCGGGGGTCATTGAAGTGGAGCTGACAGACAACAAGGGACAGGTGCGTCGCCTGACTGATATGAAGGGCAAGGTGGTGTTGCTCGACTTCCACGTTTTCGCAATGGAGGACTCACCGAAGCGCATCCTCTCGCTGCGTGAGTACTATAATAAGTATCATGCGCAGGGACTGGAGATCTTCCAGGTGTCGCTCGACCAGGATGAGCACTTCTGGAAGCAGATGACGGACGCACTGCCCTGGATCAGTGTCCGCGACGCCGATGGGCTGAACTCACATTTGCTGATAGAGTACAACGTACCGTCGATTCCTGAGTTCTTCTTGATTGACCGTCAGAACAATCTTGTGAAGCGTTCGAGCCAGATGAAGGACTTGGATGCTGAAATCAAGAAGTTGCTGTAGTGATGGAGCATCCGTTGGAGAAATTCAGGTTCTGTCCCGTTTGTGGCAGTAGTCATTGGGTAGAACATAATTTCAAGAGCAAGGCCTGCACAGACTGCGGCTTTGTGTATTATGCCAATCCCTGTGCGGCAACGGCGGCTATTATCCTGAACTCGCGCAACGAGATGCTGGTAGCCCGTCGGGCCAAGGAACCGGCAAAGGGGACGCTCGACCTTGTTGGCGGTTTTGTTGATATGTATGAGACGATAGAGGAAGGTATGCGGCGCGAGATCAAGGAGGAGACGGGATTGGAGGTTGGCGAGCTGCAGTATCTGTTCTCTTCGCCCAACCAGTATCTCTATAGCGGAATGTACGTCCACACGCTGGATGCCGATTTCCTCGTCCGCGTTCCTGATGATGTAAAACCAAAGGCAGCCGACGATGCCGCCGACTGCCTATGGATTCCTGTCAGTGAGGTGAACCCTGCCGATTTTGGATTGACGTCTATCCGTCACGCCGTAGAGCGTTTCCTCGAGGAACGTTTGTGGGAGAAGTATTAAGGTCGCGTTTGACCTTCGCCTTCAATCAACCATTTATACGTAGTGATTTCCTCCAAGGCCATAGGACCTCGGGGACCGAGCTTCTGTGTTGAGATACCTATCTCGGCACCCAGTCCGAACTGTGCGCCGTCGGTAAACGATGTCGGCGCGTTCCAATAGACGCAGGCAGCGTCCACATGAGCCTGGAACTTACGGGCCGTCTGCTCATTCATGGTCACGATAGCCTCGCTGTGTCCGGAGCCGTTCTCGTCGATGTGCTCTAAGGCCTCGTCCAATGACGCAACGGTCTTCACGGCCATCTTGTAGTCCATGAACTCCGTGCCGAAGCTCTCTTCCGTAGCGTGTTCCAGATAGGGGTACACAAAAGGGACGGTTCCTTTTGTGTACTTTCCGTTGAGGGCATCGTAGGCTGCGTCGTCAGCGTAGATGATGACGTTCTTTTCAGCCAATTTCTCGCAAAGCGCAGGCAGGTCAGACAGACGGTCTTGATGGATGATGAGGCAGTCGAGGGCATTGCAGACTGAGACGCGGCGCGTCTTGGCGTTGTTGATGATGGCGCGGCCCATCTCCAGGTCGCCGTCCTTGTCGAAGTAGGTGTTCACCACGCCGGCACCCGTCTCGATGACTGGGACGCGGGCGGTGTCGCGCACGAAGTCGATGAGCTTGCGACCGCCACGAGGGATGCAGAGGTCTACATAGCCTACGGCATTCAGCATCTCGCCCGTAGCCTCATGGGTGGCGGGCAGCAGGGTAACCACGTCGGGGTTAACACCGTATTTCTCCAGTATCTCATGAATCAGCGCCACCTCTTCGCGGTTCGAGCAGTCGGCATCCTTGCCGCCCTTCAGTACGCAGGCGTTGCCACTTTTGAAACAGAGCGAGAAGACGTCGAACGTCACGTTGGGACGGGCCTCGTAGATCATGCCGATGACGCCGAAGGGTACGCTCACCCTGCAGAGTCGCAGACCGTTGGGCAGCGTCTTCTGCTTGGTGATGTGTCCTAAGGGCGAGGGTAGGGTGGCGACGTTGCGCATGTCGGCAGCGATTCCCTCCAGTCGGCTGTCTGTCAGTTGCAGACGGTCGTAGAGCGGATTGTCCTTCGACATCTTCGCCAGGTCCTGAGCGTTAGCCTCTAAGATCCTGACTTTATTTTGTACGATAGCATCGGCAACGGCCAGTAGTATCTCATTCCGTTGCTCGTCGCTCAGCAGTGCCAGGCTTTTGCTGGCGCGCTTCACTTTCTCAAATGTCTCTTTTAGTTGCATGGCGTAAACTCTGTATGTGGGGTTTGGTCTTTATGCTCCATCAGGTCGAGGAGGATGTTTTCACGTTCGCCGTTGGCAATGATGACGCGGATGCCCGCCTGCTGCACCTTCTGGGCAGTAGTGTATTTGGAGTGCATGCCACCGCGGCCGAAGGCGCTCTTCTCCTCTTTGATGTATTGGGACAGGTCGCGGCCGGGGGCCACTTCCGGTATGATACGTGAAGAGGGGTCGTCAGGATGGCCGTCGTAGATGCCGTCGATGTTCGACAACAGGATCAGCGTGTCGGCCTTCATCATCTGGGCGATGAGGCCGCTCAGCTCGTCGTTATCAGTGAACATCAGCTCAGTGACTGAGACCGTGTCGTTCTCATTGACAATGGGCAGCACGTCGTTCTCTAACATCACCGTCATACAGGCTCGCTGGTTTTGGTACTGTTCGCCAGGTTGGAAGTTCTCCTTCATGGTCAGCACCTGGCCGACGTGAATACCGAACTCGCGAAAGAGGTCGTAGTACAGTCCCACGAGCTTCACCTGTCCGACGGCGCTGAACAACTGCCGCTGCTCCACCGAGTCGAGCGAATGGTCGACGACGAGCTCCCGCCGTCCGCAGGCTACGGCTCCTGACGACACGAGGATGACCTCAATGCCCTGTCGGCGGAGTCCGGCTATCTGGTCGACGAGTGCCGACATACGGGTGACGTCGAGTTTTCCGTCCTTACGGGTCAGCACGTTCGAGCCGACCTTCACAACTATTCGTTTCATTTCCTTACAGATTCTTTTAGTCGCTGCGCTTTGTAAAAGCCTTTTTTATCTCTTCCACCACGTCTTTTGTCCAAGTGGCGTCGTAGCCGGTATTGACGTGGATGAAACCCTCTCCTGATGTGGCGATGATGACTTGATATTCGCCAGGAGCGTAGGGCGTACCGCTGTTGTTGAAGGTAACCCCTGTGATGTCGCTCTTGTCGATACGGCGTCCTTCCACGACGAGAAAGTCCTTGTAAGCGAGTATGACTCCCAGCGCCTCATTGGCGCGCGCTGCATTCAGAAGTATCACGTCCTCGGGCTCACCGTACTGCGCCGTGAGCTCATCAACGGTCATTTCTGACGGTTTGGGGGCTTCGTTGACATCCGTGCCCCGCTTACGCTGTATGAGATTGATAATAGCAGCTACCAATAATACGATGACGGCAGGGATGAAGTAACCAGCCACCGCTGCTGCTATTGCAATTGCACCCAGGAAGATGTTTCGTTTCATATCCTTAACTCTTCACTTCTCACTTCTCACCTCTCACTTCTCCGCATCCTTTTGGCGAATCTCCACGCGGCGGATCTTGCCGCTGATGGTCTTAGGCAGTTCGTCGACGAACTCGATGATGCGCGGGTACTTATAGGGGGCAGTCTCTTTCTTGACGTGCTGCTGCAACTCCTTGATCAGGTCGTCGCCAGCCTTATCCTTCCACTCCTTGCCAAGTACGACGGTGGCTTTGACCACCATACCGCGGATGTCGTCGGGAACGCCTGTGATAGCACACTCTACAACAGCGGGGTGGGTCATCAGCGCACTCTCCACCTCGAACGGGCCGATGCGGTAGCCGCTGGACTTGATGACGTCGTCGATACGGCCCTCAAACCAGTAGTAGCCATCCTCGTCGCGCCACGCCATATCGCCGGTATGGTAATAACCGTCGTGCCAGGCCTCGCGGGTCTTCTCCTTGTCGCGGTAGTACTCCTTGAACAGGCCGATGGGCTTGCGGTCGCCCACGCGGATGACGATTTCGCCCTTCTCACCGTCCTCACAGCTGGTGCCGTCGGCGCGCAGCAGGTCGATGTCGTACTGGGCATTGGGAATACCCATCGAACCGGGTTTGGGTGTCATCCAGGGGAAGGTGCCCAGTGTCATCGTGGTCTCCGTCTGTCCGAAGCCCTCCATAATGTTGAGGCCGGTCTTCTCCTTGAGCTTGTCGAAGACGGCAGGATTGAGTGCTTCACCGGCCGTACAGCAGTATTCGAGACTGCTCAGGTCGTACTTGCTCAGGTCTTCGCGAATCATGAAGCGATAGATGGTAGGCGGAGCGCAGAAGCTCGTCACCTTGTATTTCTCCATCTGGCGCAGCAGCGTGTCGGCATTGAACTTCTCATGGTCGAACACGAAGACCGTTGCGCCGGCAAACCACTGTCCGTAGAATTTACCCCAGACGGCTTTGCCCCATCCCGTATCGGCTACGGTGAGGTGCAGCGAACCTTCGTGCAGGTTGTGCCAGAACACACCCGTCGACAGATGGCCCATAGCGTAGAGGTAGTCGTGTGCCACCATCTTCGGCTCGCCGCTGGTACCCGAGGTGAAGTACATCAGCATCGTGTCGTCATTGTCGTTGACGAAGGCGGGACGCTGGAACTTCGGAGCTTCCAGGCATTCTTTTCTCCAGTTGTGAAAGCCCTCTTCGTCGCGCAATGTGATATATTGCTTCACCGTCGGACTCTCAGGCATAGCCAGCTTAATCTGACCGATAATATAATCGTCGTCGGCGCAGATGATGGCCTTCACCGATGCCCGCGTGTTGCGATAGACGTAATCGTGCTTCGTCAGCATGTGGGTGGCGGGAATGACAATGGCACCTATCTTGCACAGCGCCAGCATGATGACCCACCACTCATAGTGGCGCTTCAGGATGAGCATCACGGGGTCGTTCTTGCCGATGCCCAGCGTCTGCAGGTAGGAGGCGGCTTGGTCAGTCTGCTCCTTCAGTTCTGCGAACGTTGTGCGTCTCTCCTCACCCTGGTCGTTAGTCCAGAGGATGGCCAGCCCGTCGGGTTTCTCCTCAGCCCAGACATCCATTACGTCGTAGGCGAAGTTGAAGTTCTCGGGGATGATGAACTCCAGGTTCTTGTTGTAGTCCTCCACGCTCGTGAAGGTGGTCTGCTTCAAAAATCTCTCTATCATTTTTACCTTTTTACTTTTTTACCTTTTTACCTTTACTCGACTGTAAAGGCGAGGAATTTCACGGGCTTGTCGCCTACGGCCAGCATACCGTGGGGCTTGGTGGAGTCGAAGTAGATGCTGTCGCCCTCTTCAAGCACCATCGTCTTGCCGCCGATGTAGAGTTCCATACTGCCCTCCAAGACAAGGTTGAACTCCTGTCCCGGGTGTGAGTTCTTGTAGATGGTGCGTACTCCCGGCTTCGGCTCGACGGTCACGATGAAGACGTCGGCCTTGTGGTTCACGAAACCACCCACGAGGCTCTGATACTTGTAAGCCTTCGTGCGCTCGATGCTCATGCCCTGTCCCTTGCGGGTCACGTAGTACGACTTCATGTGGGGTGCCTCAGCGAAGATCAGCTCTTCAGTCGACACACCGTATTTATGGGCAATCTTCATCAGGTTCGAAATCGTGATGTCCAGTTCGCCCTTCTCTATTTTCTCATACTTCTCCGCATCGATGCCGATGGTCTCAGCCATTTCGCTTACGGGGATGTCGAGCACGTCGCGCAGTCCGCGCAGCCGCTCACCTATCTGTTTCAGTTGTTCGTCCATAACTATTCACTTTTCACTATTCACTATTCACTTTTCACTTTTCACTTATTTCGCTCCTGCTTTCAGTCCGCGAATGACGGCTGACGTAAAGCCGGCATGCTCCATCTCGTTCAGTCCCTTGATGGTTACGCCGCCCGGTGTGGTCACCAAGTCGATGGCAGCCTCGGGGTGCAGACCGCTGGCCTCCAACAGTTCCACAGCACCCTTCATCGTCTGCATCACAATCTTTTTGGCGTCGTCGGCCTTGAAGCCTAACTCCACGCCGCCTTCAGCAGCCGCACGGATATACCGCATGGCGTAGGCTATGCCGCACGAAGCCAGCGTCGTACCAGCCGCCAGGTGCGCCTCGTCCGTTATCAGCGTGTTGCCCATTTCGCCAAACATCCGCTCCACTAGTTCAGTATGGTGCTGTGCCACAGTACCGCAAGGAACGATAAACGTCATCGACGCCATCTCCGCAATCGCAATGTTCGGAATCACCAAGAACAGCGGCGGGCACTGCTCGCCCAGCCACTCCTGGATGCTGGCCGACTTCACGCCTGCGGCAATCACTATCAGTATCTGCCGCTTCGGGTCCAGTTCGGGCTTGATGTCTGTCAGCACACGCTCCACGAGCCACGGCTTTACTACTACGCACACCACGTCGGCCGTCTCGGCAGCCAACTTGTTGTCCGTTGTCACGGAGACGCCCATCTTCGTAAACTTCTCGAGCACCGCCTGCGACGGGTCGCTGACGGTGATATCCTCGTTCTTGAACATCTGGCCCTTGATGAGGCCTTCGACGGTGGCGCCACCCATAGCGCCTGCGCCAATCATTGCTATCTTCATAATCTTCTTATAACTTCCTCTAACTTCTTATAACTTCTCCTAACTTCTTAATAAACTCATCGGCATCTTTTTTCGTCAGACACAGCGGCGGCAGTAGACGCAGAATATTCGTTCCGGCACACCCCGTGAAGCAATGCTGCTCATAAATCAGCGGCTTGCGCACCTCAGCGTGCGGACAATCAAGGTCGATGCCAATCATCAGGCCACGACCGCGGACGTCCTGAATATGACTCTTACCCTTCACTTTTAACTCATCACTTCTTAACTTCTTCAATTCTTCCATCAGGTAGGTACCAACGGCATCGGCGTTCTCCACCAACTTCTCCTCCTCAAACACGTCGAGCACGGCCAGTGCTGCCGCACACGCCAGGTGATTGCCACCGAACGTCGTACCCAGCTGTCCGTAGACCGGCTTGAACTCCGGCGATATCAGCACACCGCCCATCGGGAATCCGTTGGCAATGCCCTTGGCCACAGTAATGATGTCAGGACGAATCCCTAACCACTGGTGCGCGAAGAACTTGCCCGAACGGCCGTAGCCGCATTGTATCTCGTCGCAGATAAGGAATGTGCCATACTTCTTGCAGGCGGCCTGCAGCCCCTGGGCAAACTCCGCCGTAGCCAGCTGGATGCCGCCCACGCCCTGGATGCACTCTAAGATGACGGCACAGACGTCGCCCTTCTGCAGTTCAGCCTCCCAGACCGGCAGGTCGTTCAGCGGCAGGTAGGTTACGTGGCCGTTGTCGTTGATGGGTGCAATAATCTTCGGGTTGTTCGTCACCTCCACAGCCAATGACGTACGTCCGTGGAACGCCTTCTGGCAGCTGAGTACGCGCTTCCTGCCGTTGGCGAACGATGCCAGCTTCAGCGCGTTCTCGTTCGCCTCGGCACCGCTGTTAATCAGGAAGAACAGGTAGTCGTCGTAGCCGCTGATCTTGCCCAGTCGCTCAGCTAATTCCACCTGCAGCTTATTCACTACGGAGTTCGAGTAGAACCCAATCTTCTGCAACTGCTCCGTCACCTTCTCTATATAGTGCGGGTGCGAGTGACCGATGGAGATGACGGCATGACCGCCGTAGAGGTCCAGATACTCCTGTCCTTTATCATCCCACACCTTACAGCCCTGTCCCTTCACGATATTCACGTCGAACAGGGGATATACGTCAAATAGCTTCATGTTCTTATTCTTTTAATCGCGTGCAAAGGTACGCTAAAAATCTGATAATCCGTTATTTTTTCCCGTCTTTTTGCATAAAATGCTGTTTTTCGCTGGGAGAAAGGACGGGGTAGATAAGGAGAAAAGGGGGACCAACGTGGGAGGATGGCGCTACTGATCCAATCGGCAGCGGCCGCCGACAATATCGGCAGCGGCCGCTGCTGATAATAGCAGCGACCGCCGACGACAATAGCAGCGTTCGCTGCTGACCTGTTTTTTAGAACGCTGATGCCTTCAAACGTAGTCCTGCTGTCTCGTCGATGCCAAACATCAGGTTCATGTTCTGAACGGCTTGGCCTACAGCACCTTTCAGCAGATTGTCAATGCAGGAAGTGACAAGCAGTTTTCCGTCAAAGGCGTCGATATGGACGAGGCATTTGTTGGTGTTCACCACCTGCTTCAGGTCTATCGGCTTGTCGCTGTAGTGCGTAAAGGCGGCATCGGCGTAGAAGTCCTTGTAAGCCTGGATGACCTCGTCGGCAGGAGCCTTCGTGCGGATGACCTCCGTACAAAAGATGCCGCGGGCGAAGTCGCCGCGATAGGGGATAAAGTCGATGTCGACATCCAAGTGGCCTTGCACCTGTGTCAGCGACTGCCGAATCTCAGCAATGTGCTGATGGGTAAACGGCTTGTAGATGCTCAGGTTGTTGTTACGCCACGAGAAGTGGGTCGTGGCACCAGGCTTCTGTCCGGCACCCGTCGAGCCCGTGATGGCGTTCACGCTGACGTCACATTTCAGCAGGTTCAGGTTGGCAGCAGGAAGCAGTCCTAACTGGATGCAGGTGGCAAAGCAGCCGGGATTGGCCACGTGCTGGGCCTTTGCAATCTCTACTTTATTGATTTCAGGCAGACCGTAGACATAGTCGTGGTCGCCCTTGATGCGGAAGTCCTGTGCCAAGTCGATAATCTTCACATTGGCAGGGATGGTGTGCTCCTTCAGAAATTGCTCGCTCTTTCCGTGTCCGAAGCAGAAGAACACCACGTCGACGTTCTCAAATGGCATTTCATCAGTGAACTTCAGGTCGGTTTCGCCAATCAGTCCTTCGTGTACGTCGCTCACCAGGTTCCCGGCGTTGCTCTCCGAATTGGCAAACACAATCTCTGCCTCGGGGTGGTTCAGCAGCAGGCGGATCAACTCGCCGCCCGTATAGCCTGCTGCACCTAATATTCCTACTTTTATCATCTCTTTTCGTCCTTATGGATTCCGTAATATACGCGGAGTGGGGTAGAGCTTACCTTGATGAAGCCCTTAGCCTCGTCAGCGGTCCAGCCCGTCTGCGTCTCACCATACTCGCCGAGCTTTGACTTCGTCAGGTCATTTTCGCTGTCAATGCCGACGGTCTCGAATCCATAGGGGCGCAGCTTCAGGATGGCGGTGCCCGTCACGTTGCGCTGGCTGCTGGTCAGCATGGCCTCGATATCGGGCATCACGGGCTCCAGGTACTGGCTCTCGTGCAGGAACATACCGTACCAGTTGGCCACCTGGTCCTTCCAGTACTGCTGCCACTTCGACAGCGTCGACTTCTCCAACAGACGGTGAGCCTCGATAATCAGTTTGGGAGCAGCAGCCTCGAAACCTACGCGACCCTTGATGCCGATGATGGTGTCGCCCACGTTGGCGTCGCGGCCGATGGCGTAAGAGGCACCAATCTCCTCAATCTTCTGGATGGCCTTCACCTTATCATCGAACTTCTCGCCGTTCACACCGACAATCTCACCCTTCTCGAACTGAATCTTCAGCAGGGCATCCTCCTTTGCGGTGACGTGCTTCAGGTAAGCGTCTTCGGGCAGCCCCTGAGTGGGGTCGAGCAGCTCGCCGCCACAGATACTGGTGCCCCAGATGCCGACGTTATAAGAATATTTCAGTTTGGTAAAGTCAGCAAAGAATCCGTGCTCGTTCAGGTAATCCACTTCCTCCTTACGCGTCAGCTTCTTGTCGCGGGTCAGCGTGATAATCTCCACACCGGGAGCCATCACGAGGAAGGTCATGTCGAAACGTATCTGGTCGTTGCCGGCACCCGTCGAACCGTGGGCAATGGCGTCGGCACCGATTTCCTTCGCATAGCGGGCGATGGCGATAGCCTGGAAGATACGCTCTGATGATACACTGATAGGGTAGCAGTTATTTCGCAGTACGTTGCCGAAGATCATGTATTTCAGCGACTTCTCGTAATACTCCTGCGTCACGTCGAGCGTCACGTAGGCTTTGGCACCTAATTTGTAGGCGTTCTCCTCATTTGTTTTCAACTGCTCGGCGCTGAAACCGCCTGTATTGGCACAGGCAGCATAAACGTCCCACCCGTCCTGGGTCAGTTTCATCACGGTGTAACTGGTGTCAAGCCCACCAGAAAAGGCTACTACTACTTTCTTGCTCATATTTTTAATTCTTCAATTTTTCAATTCTTCAATCCTTCAATTCTCCTCCAGTTCCTGTAGGTGCTTGATGCGCGAAAGCACCTCTTCCGGCAACTTGGCAGGCAGGTGCTCCGTCGGGTCGAAGAGCATAGCGGTGCAAATGCAGAACTTGCGGTTGCGTTCACGCAGTACTGGATAGTTGACGCAGCCCTCACAGCCCTTCCAGAAAGCCTCGTCGTCAGTCAGGTCGGCAAAGGTCACGGGCTGGTAGCCTAATGCCGTGTTCATCTTCATCACAGCCGCGCCGCTGGTCAATGAGAAAATCTTAGCGTGAGGCCAGCGGGTGCGGGCTAATGTGAAGGTCAAGTCCTTGATGCGCTTCGCAATATGCAGGCCGCGGAAGTCGGGGTGGACTATCAGTCCCGAGGTCGTCACATATTGTTGGTTTTCCCAAGTCTCAATGTAACTGAAACCAGCAAAGCGACCGTCTTTGGTCAGGGCGATGACGGCTTTTGCCTCCATCATCTTCTTGGCCAGGTATTCATGCGTTCGCTTGGCAATACCTGTGCCGCGCACTTTGGCGGCTTCTGCAATAGTGTTAAGAATCGTGTCAACGTAGACCTCATGCTCAGGTCCCGCTACCAACACTTCTATTTCTGTCTGTTGTTCCATTATGTTAATATCTCAATTTCTTAATCTCTCAATGCTCCACATTAAGAGTCTGTTTGACAACCTTCACAACTTCCTCATGGCTGACGCCTTCGCGTATGACGATAAATATGGTGTCATCACCCGCAATCGACCCGAGAATCTGCGGAATATCACTCGAGTCAATGTTCCAGGCTATGGCGCTGGCATAGCCGGGACGTGTCTTTATCACGCCCATATTGCCTGAGAAGTTCATGCTCACAAACCCGGAGGCTGTCATCATCTCGCGGATATTCCCCGGAGTGCTCACGCGTTTGTACATCGTGTCATTCGGCAACACATAGACGTAGTTGCCTCGCAATGTAGCGGCTTTTGCTACCTTTAACTGCTTTAAGTCGCGGCTTAGGGTGGCCTGTGTCAATTTGTAGCCCTCCTTCTGCAAAGCATTGAGCAGTTCTTCCTGACTGCCCAATTCGCGGCTTGAGATGATCATCCGCAGTGCTTCCAAACGGTTGTTCTTAGTCTTCATAAGAATATTTATTCACAAATCGGCTGCAAAATTACCAACTATTTTGCATATAACCAAACTTTTCTGCATATTTTTTACTTTTAATGCAAAAATTGTCGTTCGCCACTCCTTACGGTTCCTCCTCCTTAACGTACGCGCTATAATAATAAGGTGTAAGATTCCTGATTGATTGACCAAAATCAAGAAGTGTAAAACGGACGCTAAAAAAGAGAATTTTTTCTTCAAAAAGTTTTGTCGGTTCAAGAAATAGTCGTACCTTTGCACCCGCTTTCGGAAACGAGGGCAATAAGAAAGAGTTCTTTGAAGAAAGAGTTCTTTGAAAGATTTCCATAAACAGACAAGTAGTACAAGAAGCGAGTGCTTATTATTAGGCACTTGGGTAATTTGCGAACCGTCAAGGGAGAGGTCGCGCAAGCAGCCTCTTTTCAAATTGAAGGATAGTCGTCCTGGTCAGACAAGCAAGAGACGGTGCCGTGCGTTTTTCCGCACGGTGTCTCGAAGATACATTATACAATGAAGAGTTTGATCCTGGCTCAGGATGAACGCTAGCTACAGGCTTAACACATGCAAGTCGAGGGGCAGCAGGTCGATAGCTTGCTATTGATGCTGGCGACCGGCGCACGGGTGAGTAACGCGTATCCAACCTTCCCCTTAGTAGGGGATAGCCCGGCGAAAGTCGGATTAATACCCTATGTTATCCGAAGAGGACATCTGAATTGGATCAAAGGTTTACCGCTAAGGGATGGGGATGCGTCTGATTAGGTAGTCGGCGGGGTAACGGCCCACCGAGCCGTCGATCAGTAGGGGTTCTGAGAGGAAGGTCCCCCACATTGGAACTGAGACACGGTCCAAACTCCTACGGGAGGCAGCAGTGAGGAATATTGGTCAATGG
>CACZDV010000056.1 GCA_902780025.1 uncultured Prevotellaceae bacterium | reverse complement strand
CATATGTGTCATGACGGTAATGTCTTAATATCTACCTATTAACTCCCCCATAACTCCCTACTAACTCCCCCCATAACCAATGAAAAAGACGAAACTGATTGAGATTGCGGTGAAGATGATAGTAGCCGCGCTCACCGCCTTTCTGACGGCACTGACCACCACCTCGTGTATGGGCTACGGCCCGTTCTAAGCGCGTGAAGCTAGTGAAAAGTGAATAGTGAAGAGTGAAAAGTGAAAATTTGCTTCCGCTCTGAAACGCAATGAGAGGACTGGCAGACGTGCCAGCCCTCTCGTTCTTGCTCGGAGAAGTATCTTTTTGAGCTGTTTTTTGCAGAAATCAGTAGTTCATGTAGTCGATGGCGAGGATGAAGTGCTTCTTGGGGTTGTGCCACTGGAAGTCCCATCCTGACATTTCGCCGGTGGAGAGGTTGATAGCAGTCTGGTCGGTACGGTAAAAATATACATCCTTCTTGTCAATCCAGTATTGCTCATTCTTGTTCAGCTTGCCGCCGCCTGCTATGTTGTTCAGGATATTGGCAAAGAAGTCCCAGCGCGCCTGAAGTAGTGTTGCCACCGTCTTGGCCTTGGCCTCGCCAGGCACGGCTGCCACGTTGTAGAGCATGTCGTTGGGCGTCCAGGTCTTTGGCACGTATTCATCGGGCGAGATAGCGAAGTACATGGCTTTCATGCCGTTTCCTTTCTCACGGATGCAGACGAAGGTGTAGACGTCTTGGGTGTGGCCTGAGACGCGATGGTCAACGGTGAGACGTCGTGTGTCGCCGAGCTTGTACACCTCATCGCTGCTGTCGCCGTTGTAGGGCCACGAGCTGTTGGAGAGGAATGTCACCTGGCGGAAGTGCTTCAGCAGCGAGGGCGACGAGGGCGTTACTTCAGCCAGGATGCCTGATGTGGCAGTTGCCTTGAAGAAGATGGTGCCCTGGGCCTTACCTTCAGCGTCGGTGAGCAGGTAGGTGAGGTCGTTGCCTGCCTTCGCCACGTTGCCCGTAGGAGTGACCCATTCGCGGAACAGGCTCTCGGCATCGGCCAGTGTCTCCACGCCTATGTAGAGGTGTGTGGTGTCGTTGGGGTAGAGGGCCTCGCCATAGTTGCGGCTGAGGAAGCGGCCCAGGGAGTCAATGCTGACGATGGCGTTCTGGAAATAGTTCAGGTCGTCGTAGGTTGTTATGGCCTGTGACTCGGGCACGTTCTGGCCGTTCTGGTTGTTCTTGTTGTCGTCATCGTCGTCGCTGCTGCATGCCGTGAGCGATGCTGCCGTAATGGCGAGTGCAGCGAGTGTGTGAAGGAATTTTATTGTCTTCATAATCTTTCAATCTTTCAATTTTTCAATTCTTAAATTCTTTAGTCGTCGAGCCAGTCGATGCACATGATGAAGTGCTTCGAGGGGTTGTGCCACTGGAAGTCCCACTGGTCAACGTCACCCTTTGAGAGGTCTATGCACCACTGGCAGGTCTTGAAGAGGTATGTGCGCTTCTTCTGCAGCCAGTACAGTTCGCCTTTGTTCAGCTTGCCCTTGCCGGCATCATCGAAGCAGCTTGCGAAGAAGTTCCAGTCCTTGCGCAGTATTTTCGATATGGTAAGTGCCTTGTCCTCGCCTGGCACGGCTGGTACGTTGTAGAGCAGGTCTTTGGGCGTCCAGGTCTTTGGCACGTATTCGTCGGGCGAGATGGCCACGAACATGGCGTTGACGCCGTTTGACTTTTCGCGAATGCACACGAAGTTATAGGTGACTTGGGTGTATCCGCTTACATTATGGTCGACGTTCAGCTCGCGAATGTCGCCCAGTCGGTATTTTCCCTCTGTGGAGTTGAAGGGCCACGCGTTGTTTTGCAGGAATGTCACCTGGCGGAAGTGCTTCAGCAGCGAGGGCGACGAGGGCGTTACTTCGGCCAGTGTGCCTGCCGCGGCAGATGCCTTGAAGAATATGGAGCCCTGCATCTTGCCGTCGTAATCGGTGAGCAGGTAGGTGAGGTCGTTGCCCGTCTTCGTCACGTTGCCGTTGGGAGCCACCCATTCGCGGAACAGGCTCTCGGCATCGGCCAGTGTTTCCACACCTATATAAAGATGTGTGGTATCGTTGTTGAACGACTGTCCGTAGTGTCGGCTTTGGAAGCGGCCCAGGGAGTCGACGCTTATGATGGCGTTCTGGAAGAAGCTCAGGTCGTCGTAGGAGGTTACGGCCTCCGACTCAGGCACGTTCTGGCCGTTTTGGTTGTTCTTGTTGTCGTCATCGTCGTCGCTGCTGCATGCTGTGAGCGATGCTGCCGTAATGGCCAGTGCAGCGAGTGTGTGAAGGAATTTTATTGTCTTCATACTTCTATGATTTTTATTGATGTTATTACTTACTTGTTTCGTAAACTCTATCAAGCATCTTCAGCGTCTTGTCGAGCAGGGGCACGGGGTCGTACACCTCGACGCTGGGGTCGTTGGCCAGTGTGCTCACAGGGTCGCCAGTGTTGCACTTGTCCTGATATTGATGCAGTTTCTCGCGGTATGCCATCAGTTCGTCGTGGCTCAAGAGCTTAATCTTGGGAACATACTGCTGTGTGAAGATATATTTGTTGGGTGTGCCTTCTACGAAGAACACCACGGTGATGCCTACCACGAAGTCGGGAATGACGGCGTTGTCGGCGTAGGTGATTTCGCCGCGATTGTTGTCGGCCTCCTTATACTCCTCGGTGTGCCAGGGTATGTACACCTGGGGCTGGGCTATGACATCCTTGCCGCCGAAGTCCTGCAAGCGTCCGAAGTATCTGAAGTTGGCACCCTCCTGCTTGTAAATCTTGCAGTTCGCGGTGGTTTCGGGGTCGTTGGCCTCTGTGAGCATGATTTCGTTCGCCATGATCTTGTGGATGCGTATCGGCGTAGAGCTGGTGGTGAACTTGATGCGTCCCGTCTTGCCGCCCTGTGACATGTCGATGGTGGGTCGGTCGAGACTCAGAGCGCGGCAGAAGGGCAGGGTGTAGCCGTAGGAGCCCATGGGGAACACCGCGTAGGAAGCGCTCACGCATACGCCTTTCACTCCGCCGTAGACCTCGGTGTTGAGGTTGAGCTTGATGGTCGTGGGGTCAAGGAATGTGATGAGTCGTGCGCCATAGGAGGCGAAGTCGTTGCTCTGGAATTTGCCAGCTGTTGACGTTGATGTGAGATTGAAGTTGTCAACCTCGGCCATGATGTCTTCCTTGGCCACGCAGATGACGGGATCCTCGGCCAGGCTGACGATGCCTTTTCCGAAGTAGCCGTCTTTGCCGTTGACGGCTTCAATGTTCTTCTTGGTCACCATGATGGAGCCAACCTTGTTGGAGTTGTAGCCCTTGATGGTGCCTTTGAGGTCGACGGTACCGTTCATGGTGAGGTTTATCTTTCCAGGGACGGTGTCATACCACTCGGCAGTCTTTGCATCGAGTGCTGAGAGTATTCCTGAGGCAATGGTGGTAGCCGTTGACACGTATCCGGCATAGCTCTTGAGGCCCATCATGAAGGAGTTCCATCCCGTTGGTCCGCCCTGGCCACCAGCCTTGAAAGAGCGTTGGTCCATGATTTTCTTTGCATAGTCGCCTGCTCCGCCGCCTGAAATGCCGCCTGCAACGTTGCCTACGGTCTTCAGCAGGCCGATTGCACCAGCGCAGCCTGACACGCCGCCATGCTGGATGACCTCCTGTGCACGGTATGTGCCGTTGATGCCGGCGTTGATCTTACCAGAGAGCGACACGGCCATGTTGGTCTGGGTGACGCAGTTGATGTATAGTCTGGCTTTGGCATTATCCTCACGCCAGCTATTATTGGGCACGTAGCCGCTGCAGTTGATGTCGAAGATGTTCCATCCCTTCTTCAGCGACTTGGATATTGACTCGCTGTAGGGACTCACCACGTCGTGGAAGGTGTTGCTGCATGCCTCCGCGTCGATGAGGTTCACGCTCAGGTTCAGGTTGTTGTTGGCCACGCTGTGGTTAGTGGGTATGCTGTAGTTCAGTCCGTTGTAGAAGGGGTAGCGGTTGTTGCCTTCGACACCCATGCGCACCTCGAAGGCAGCCTCGTTCTGCGTGTCGCCAGGATCATCTACGTAGCAGAACACTCTGAGTGTGCCCAGGAATCTGTTGTATAGTCCGAAATAGTGAACACCCTTGGCGGAGGGGTCGTTCAGAATGCTGAATACCATCTCCCAGCCGTTTTTCTTGGTGAGTCCGGCTACGTAGTCGGGCGAGCAGAACAGCTCTGCGTTTTCGGCCCAGGGCGTGTACTGTGGGTCGGCAATGCCGCTAAGTTCTACGCGGTCTATATTCTCCCAGTTGTTGAACCACTCCTCGTCGTTGCTGCCGTTGAAGGCATCGCCGTCGCCAGCGGCCTGCTGCGTGAAGCTAACGATGGCCGTGTTGCCGTTTTCGGCCGTTATCGTAATCTTTCCCTCGCGTTTCTTCGAGCCGTCGCTAATGCCCTTGGTGACGATCTGCACGGCTGGCCGACCGTCGTAAGTGGTAGTGGCCGTGGCTGTAATCCAGTCGTAGGCGTTGGCTATGCTCTGCACAGGCGAGTCTAAGCTGTCGAGGGGTATGATCATGCTCTCCTCGGCATCAGCGAGTGCCTGTAGGTAGTTGAAAGTCTGTGGCTTAGCGTTCAGTTCGTCGTCAACATTGCTCTCGCTGCACGACGTCAATGACAGGGCACTTATGGCAAGTGCGGCAGCAGCCATTCCGAAAATTCTCTTTTTCATTTTGATTTCCCTTTATGAATAATACTCTTGTTTATTGTCACTTATTATAATACTTGATGAACTCGGCGGGGCCTGTGGTGTAGAGGTTGCCGAAGTGGGCAGCGTTGATGATACGGGCGTGGGAGCCGAGGGTGTGCTGCGCACAGTAAAGGAAGAGGTCGCGGAAACTGGTGTCAGGATTGGTCGAGAGGCAATTGACAAGGTTCTGCGAGAAACGGTCGCACATCCAGACATTGGCCTTATCGTTCCAGCAGTCGGCCCATGACTGTTCCTGGCTGCTGGCGCCAGACATGGCCAGTACGCCAGGGATGCCATCGACGCTGCGGATGACACACTCGCTATAGCACGGCTCGGCCACGACGAGCAGCTTGCGGAACTGCATCTGCCGAGCGGTCTGACCGAGGAGGTCGGCGCCGAATCCATTGCCATAGGAGGTGTTGAGCCAATTGAACTCATCAGCGCCGCCACGTGACTTGTTGCGGCCGTGACCGCTCCAGTAGAAGAGCACGTTGTTGCCTGGGCCCTGCGGCACGACGATGGGCAGACGGTCGGACAGACGGCCGGCCAGGATGTCGGCCACGTCGTTGGCGGTGAGGTCGGCACTGTCGTAGTCGATATCTGCCGCAAGGATGCCGCTGCCTGCGGTGGTGCCGCTGAGCAGGTCGGGACCGTTAGGGCTGGTGCGTATGATGCCTGGCTCAGGATTCTGTGGGTCGCTGGCCATCTTCTTGTCGAGGATGAGGATGATATGGTCGTCAGGGAAGCCGCCGCGGCGCAGCGACTGGTAGATGCTGAGCACGTCGGCCTGATGGCGGTAGTTGACGAAACCGTTGCTGCCCTGCACCAGTACGGCATACTGGTCAGTGAACGCAGAATAGGAGAAGTCCTGTTCAGTGCCCTCGCTCACCTGCTGCTTGAAGTCGTCGCTGGCGCGCTGCTCATTGTAGAGGAAGAGCCAGGCGGCGCTGGCATTGGTGGTGCGCCCACCAGTACTGCCGAAATAGCTGCGGTGGTGTATCTGTCCGTCCATAATCTGCCAGTGGACGTAGGTGGTGGTAGTAGCGGCGGTATAGGTCTCGCGGTCGAAGCTGATCTCGCCGGAGGCACCGATGAAATGATACAGTTGGCCACTCTCCATCGCAGAAAGATAGGATTTCATCGCTGTGGTGTTCCATGCTGAGATACCCATGGATTCGTTGGCAGGATTAGTAATGGCAACGACAGCGTCGTTGAATTGCTCTTTTACCTTTGCACCCACGGAACAAGAGTGGGCTAAGTGTGAAGGAAACTTAAATGGGACTATTTTTCATACGAGATACTCTCTATTCACCGATTAAGCAAAGAATCCTTTCGCTTTCTACTCTTGATTCCATTTTGTTAAACAATAAGAAAAGGGAATGCAAATGAGTGAAGAGTTGTACATTGGAGTGGATGTGTCGAAGAAATGGTTGGATTTAGCATACTACGATGGTGTAGATGTAGATTGGAAGCAGGGCCATATCCGAGTGGATAACAATCAAACAGGCTTTAATCAGATAGGCAAATGGCTGAAGAAGTTGGGTATGACAGTAAATCGTGTTCTGTTTTGTATGGAATACACGGGACTATATTGTCAGGAATTACGGGAATGGTTAGAGCGTGAGGGGATAGTCTATGGCATGGTAAACCCTAGAAAGATGCACCGCTTCGAGCCTGACTTGGGCAGTGATGAGCGTGCCCTTGACCGCATCAAGACTGACGAGATGGACTCGTTCCGTATAGCGATGTATTGTGAAAAGCATAGCCGGAAGATAAAGTCTCAGCCGTCCCACCTGCCCGCACCGGCATACTTCAAACTCAAGAGACTCCTTGTTGAGCGCAGGCAATATGTGACTTGCTCGGCTCTATACAAAGGACAGTTGCATGACTGCTGTGCCTACGACAGCGATGGATCCGTCATGCGTAAGAAAGAGACTTTGAAGTCGCTGAAGGAACATATTCGCCATACAGAAGAGGAGATGCTTCATGTGATAGCGGAAGATGGAGCCATTAAAAGGAATTTTGACCTGCTTCGCTCTATAACAGGGATAGGTATTGTCGTAGCTACGGAGACCATTATCCTGACAGAGAACTTCACGGCCATCACCAACCCGAGACGATATGCATGCTACGTGGGTATTGCTCCTGCAAAGAGGGAGTCTGGCGATAGTGTGCGTGGCGGAAACCATGTATCAAGGAAAGGCTTCACACAGGCCAAGGCTGACCTTTCGGTAGTAAGCCTGCACTGCATCAACAGAGACCCTAACATCAAGGCCTATTGGCAGCGCAAGAAAGCGGAGGGGAAGCATAGCGGTGTAGTGCTCAATGCTATCAAATTTAAGATAGTATTGCGCATGTTTGCCGTCATCAAGAGGCAAAAACCATTTGTGGAGATTGATGCGTTTAGGAAGTAAAGACTGAAGCGGATACGAACCAGACTCACGCTGAGAGTAGTATTCTCTATTTTCCGATTTGGGTATCCGCTTTATTCACTACCTTTGCACCCGCTTTTCAATAAAAAGGAGAGGAGCAGGGCGGAGGTAGTGAACTTTCTTTCGGTTAGACAATGCTCTTCAACTCGATTTAGTCTCCTCCGCTTGATGTACATGGTCGCAGTACCTGTTAGAAAATTGACGTGCCGCAAACACGCCTTTAAAAGATCTGGCTTACGGCCCTGCACGTTGCCCCTCTCCCGTAACCTTAAACGCCGCAAAGGTATGAATTTTATTCGATTTATTGGCATTGATGTCTCGAAAAAGACGCTGGACGTATCGGTTTTCCAGTCTGGCGAAGTGATTAACAAGTTTCCCCATATCCAGGTGAGGAACGACAAGCAGGGCTTCAAGGACCTGCTCAGATGGACAAAAGAGCAAGGTGTGAAGCCAAAGGACGCGCTCTTCGGTCTGGAGTTTACAGGCTACTATTCCGATGAGCTGGAGCAGTTCCTGACCAAGAAGCAGATCTGCTACACCATGCTGCCCACAACAGTAGTGAAACACTACCAGCGTGGCACTCACGACAAGAACGACAAGATTGACTCGGCCAAAATAGCCGACTATCTGTTCCGCTTCAACGGTACGGAGTGCATCAAGCTGCGAGTGCTGCCCTCAAAGGCCATGCAGGAATTGAAGTCCCTGAAGAGCGAGCGCAAGTTCCTTGTGCAACATCGTGTGGCATGCGAGAACCGCCTGCAGGTCGCCAAGTCGAAGAGCGAGGAGAAACACCTGCAGAAGCTCATAGACCTCTGCAAGGAAGAGGTTGAGCAGGTGGAGAAGCAGATAGCTGACGTGGTGACCTCAGACGAGGAGATATATACCACCTTCCGGCTGCTCACCTCCATTCCGGGCATCGGTTTCGTCAATGCCGTCAACACCATCGCAAATACCCAGAACTTTACGGCGTTTGAGACTGCAAGGCAATATGCAAAGTACCTGGCCGTAGCACCGTCGGAACACTCATCAGGCACAAGTGTCCATTGGCGGCGGCGACCGTCACCGCACGCCGACCTCCAGGCGAAAGCCGACCTGTCGATGGCTGCCCTGCATGTGATTGAACTGAGTGCAGAGATGAGACAATTATATGAACGCAAACTTGGAAACAGACCGAAAGACAAAGATGTACAGAAGAAGGCCCTGAACGCCGTCAAATTCAAACTCATAAGAGAGATGTTCGCCGTTGCCAAGCAGGCAAGAATCTTCGAACTGAGAGGACTGGACAAGGCACAGACCGAGACACATAACACCGAGAAGTGAGTGAACTAAGGCAGGAGTGCCTCCTGTCACTTTAGTCTCACGTCATGGTGGATGCGGTTCACTAATTAGAAATCAAGAATAGCACTTCTGTTAAATCGCTACAGCAAAAAACGTTGTCTCAAGCCTCTAAATGAAGAAAATGACACCTCTTAACATTTATTATATGTCTTACTCTTGTTTATGTCTTAGAAATCGGTAAAGGTGGGCAGCACGCCGAAGCGCGTCTGGTAGCTCATCTCGAAGCCAGTAGAAGGGTCGGCGTAGGGCGAGAAACCCTGATAGCCCTGCAGTATCCTCGGAGCATCGGCCCCAAGGGCTTCCAGACTCTCCTCGCTCAGTCCTGAGAAGGCGAAGTAGCTGCGGTACAGTCTTTCGAACAGTTGCCAGAAGCTATCGTTTTCCTTAGCGAAGGCATCGGCCGAGGCGAATACCTTTGTGCCATAGCGATTTACCAACAGCTGGCGGCGTATTCTGGCAATGTCGTACAGCATCTGCGTAGTCTCCACAGCCATGAACGTGGCCGAGGTGATATCGAAAGCAGCGCCTACTTCTGTCCCTTCGCTCATCTCCATCATGTATTTCTGGAAGTCGTCAGCCTTCTGGATGGTCTGGTTTTCCAAGAGTTCTATGCCGTAGTTCTGGGCAAAGAAGGGCGCCCAGTCAGTGAAGGTCTTGCCATAGGTATTGTCGATGGCAAAGACGATGGCGTTGGGCTTTTCAGTGGTGTACGCCTGGCAGATGGTGGCGTAGTCGCTCATCAGCAGGCTTGCCAGTTCTACATCCGACGCAGTGAGCGACCACAGGAACGGCTTGTCGTTGGTATTGAGTCCGTTGGTGGTGACGGCATATCGGCGGATGATTTCCTCGCTGGTGGCCGTTGGGGCGATGAGGGGCTTCTGTGTCCTCATACAGGCAGGGGCAAAAGCCGCCACGTTCTCGTTGGCAAAGGGGCCGATAATGGCCACGATGTCATCACGACCTGCGAGTGTCTCGCTCAGTTGGGTGAGGTCTTCGCTGAGCTCATCATGCCATTCTATCTGAAGGCGGATGGCAAGGGTGTCTATCAGCTGTGCCTCGCGGAAGTTCTCAAGGAACCAGTCTGCCGTACGCTCCAGACGGGTTTTCGTGGCGGCATCGCCCAAGGGGGCCACCACAGCCACCTTCTTCTCTACCCAGTGGCGGGCAGGCACGATTTCAACCTTATCATCCTCCTGCTTGCAGGAAGTGAACAGTGAATAGTGAACAATGCTGCGCAGAGCCACATCATCCATCTGCCATCAGCCACCTTACATCTTACATCAGCCATATTCCTTCTTACTTCCTCCATCTTACTTCCTCCATCTTACTTCCCATACTCGGCCTCCTTTCTGATAGCTTCCTGGTGAATACGCTGTTGCAGATCGTTGCTCAGCCATTTGGAAAAGCGGAGCTTGCTGTCTTCGTTATAAGGGTGGATCTCAACCCCGGTATAGCCGTCGGCGAGGCCGAACGTCTGGTGCTTGGGCATGCCCTCGGGCGAGAGCCACTGCTCAATACACTGCTGGACAGCGCGGTCGATATGCTTGACGATAGAGAAATTGCAATGGGCTGATACCGTCGGACAGTCGATACCTACAAAATCATAGATGTCGAACATCTCGATGATACGGCGGAAACTGGAAATCGAGCCGCCACAAATGGGCACTAAGAGATGGCGGTCGCTCATCCATTCCTGAGTAACCATCAGTCGTATGGCGGACGAGTCGGCAAGGGTGAAGCCCCCCGACACCTGGTCGGACAGCCAGGCGGTGACCAGCTTCTTTTCCCGTTGGCCCTCGATCGCAACCGGACTGGCCTGGAATCCGTCAGTATAACCCTGCATGGCATCGGTGACCGTCTTCACATGGGGGTTCGCACCCACCAGCAGCACGTCTGTCGCCTCTATCGGCGAAATGGCGCCCGCCTCATACATGGCCCCATAGTAATTCAGGTAGAGAGTAGAGCCTTTGCCCGCAAGCGGCGTCTCGGTCTCAAGGTAAAGCAGGTTGGTATTAGGGCTGGATTCCAGGAGGCTGCTGTTCTTACGCAGGTAGTCGTCGTAGCTGGCTGCCGCCACGACAACCAGCCTGCGGACGGTGTCGTCCATAGCACCCAAGGCCTCGAACAGAAACTGGAGATATGCCAATCCCTCATCCACGGTTGCAGGCGAAATCTGCATGGTGCGCAGGCCGTTTTTGCGCGCGGCGTTCTCCACACCCTGATATATCAGGTCATTGTATCCTCTGTCGCCCAGCGCGTTGGGGTCGTAGATGACTGACACCAACGGTGCGGTACTGGCCTGGTCCGCGGGGTCGGTCTGGTAGATGACATCACCATCCTTTGTACACGACGCCGTAAATGCCAAGCCACACATGAGCGTAGCCGTCAGTAGCCATTGCTTTATCGTTTTCATTGTTTTATTAAAAGATTTATCGTTGGCAAAGGTAGTGAATTAATCTGAATGTACCAAGAAAAAAGACGAAAAACTACTTTTAAACAAGTTTCGCGCCATGAAACAGAATTTGCTGAAACATAAAATTTCTCAATTTCTCACTCCTCACTTCTCACTTTTCACTTCTTTTTTGTACCTTTGCACCGATGAAACGATTATTATATTTCCTGACTGCCGTGATGGTGATGGCCAGTTGCGGTCAGTCGTACGAGGAAAAACGCCAAATGATAAAGCAGCAGCGCATTCAGCAGCTGCGCGAGGACTCGGCAGCCCTGAAGATAGCGGTGATGCCTACACTGGACTGTCTGCCGCTGTTTGTGGCTAAGGAGACGGATTTGTTTGACAAGGATGTCTCTGATATCAGGCTGAAGATGTTTACAGCCCAGATGGACTGCGACACGGCGCTTGCGGGAGGAAGCGTGGAGGGTGCCGTCTCTGACCTTGTGCGGACGGAACGGCTGATACAGAAGGGAACGCCGCTGACATACCTGACATCGACGAACGCCTACTGGCAGCTGTACTCGAACCGTACGGCTCGTATCAAGACGCTGAAGCAGTTGGACGACAAGATGGTGGCGATGACGCGCTACTCCGTGACTGACATGCTGGCCGACATGGCGATGGACAGTGCGAAGTTAGCCCGTGACCGCGTGTTCAAGATACAGGTGAACGATGTCTACATCAGGCTGAAGATGCTGCTGAACGGTGAGATTGACGCAGTACTGCTGACAGAACCGCAGGCAAGCCAGGCTCGACTGGCGCGTCATACGCTGATACAGGACAGTCGCAAGTTAGGGCTTAAGCAGGGTGTCATCGCCTTCCGCGACAAAGCGATGAAGAACAAGGCCAGGATGCGCCAGATCGTGGTGTTCAGAAAGGGTTATAATATGGCTTGTGACTCGCTGAACCGTTACGGTGTGAAACGCTACCGCGACGTGCTGGTGAAGTACTGCAAGCTGAAACCCAATCAGGTGGACTCATTACCTGATAACCTGAAGTTCCAGCGGGTGACACCGCCCACAGAGGAGGAACTGGAACGTGCGCGCAAATGGCTTAAGCAGTAAATAGGGGAGGGGAGTGCCGATGGTAAGAAACAAAGCGCTGCAGACCATTATCAAGACCTTGCAGGACCGACGGTTGGGCGAGGCCATGGAGCAGATGGCCAACTTCCTTTACACCAACCCACAGCCGCAGGCCACAGAGCTGCTGGAGGAGATCAAGACCGACTACCAACTGATGACTGGCTACTGGCGGCAGGGATATGCCGACGACCAGCGCGGACAGCTCTACGACCGGCTGTTGCGACGTATGTATATGCTGACGACGAGTGTCAGCCTGGGACATTATCTGGTGGAGAATCCCTGGGCAATGTCAAGATTCAAACATGCATATGAGAATCAGGTCAACCCATCGACAGAGAGCATGATGCACGACCTGCAGGACTTCGTGTCGGATGTGGCGATGCTGGAACTGGAGCCTGAGCACACCCGACAGCAGAAACAGCAGAGCGTCTATGAGCGCCATGAGCAGCAGATGTCCAAGCTGTTTGACTATCTCTGGACGTCGTGGCCGTGGTCGGAAGAGATGATGAATGAGATGGAGGGCATGGTGCTGTCGCCGACGGTTGATGCTGTCGACCAGCAGCTGATGGTGAGTGGCATCATGCTGTCGCTCATGAATTTCTGGGATGCCAGGAAGTTCCGCTTGTTGGTGGACGTCTATCGGAAGACGGCCGACGAGCGCATCCGTCAACGGGCACTGATAGGGTGGGTGTTCTGTCTGGACAGCGACGCCTGCCGTCTGTACACGGAGATTGCCGACCTGGTGAAGGAGGTGACTGAGGACGAACGTTGCTGCAACGAACTCTCTGAGCTGCAGATGCAGTTGCTCTACTGTCTGCAGGCTGAGAGCGACACGCGTAAGATTCAGGAGGAAATCATGCCTGAACTGCTGAAGAACAACCATATAAGAGTCACCCGCAACGGCATTGAGGAGGTGGAGGAAGACACCCTTGAGGACATCCTGCACCCAGAGTTGTCGGAACAGCGGATGGAGCAGTTGGAGGCGAATATCCAGAAGATGATGGACATGCAGAAGCAGGGAGTGGACATCTACTACGGCGGCTTCTCGCAGATGAAGCGCTATCCTTTCTTCGGCACTATTGCCAACTGGTTTGTGCCCTACTATCCGCAACATCCAGGTATCAGCACCATCCTGGGCAGGGCGAGGGGTAAGAAATTCCTGAAATTGCTATTGTCAAAAGGCCCTTTCTGCGACAGCGACAAATACTCGTTCGTCATAGCCTTTGACCAGACCATGAACATGATGCCTGAGAACCTGCTGAAAATGCTGGACCAGGGCGAGGCCAGTCTGGTAGGCACCTCGGAGGTTGCGCCTGAGGAACTGTCGTCGCCGGCTTTCATGCGACGTTCGTATCTTCAGAACCTGTATCGATTCTATAAGGTGTTCCCTCAGCGTTCGCTGTTTGTCAATCCCTTCGACACGGCTGACGACAGCGGCCGGCGTTATGTGTTCTTTGCCAATCCGCTGTTGCGCGAGACACGGCTGGCATCGCAGTTCGGCAGACTGGTAGCCTTCTTCATCAAGCATCACCAGTATGACGCAGCAGCGATGATCCTGCAAAACTATCCTGAGCAACAGCGCGATGCCCAGTTCTATCTGATGAACGGCAGTCTGCTGATGCGTACACACAAGGCAGAAAATGCAGGACTGACAACCTTGGAGTGCTTTGAAAAGGTCGTGGAATTAGAGCCTGAGAACGAGCGCGCATGGGTAGGCTACGCACGAGTGCTCTTCGGACAGGGCGACTATGAGAAGTCGCTGCAATACTACAGAAAGCTATTGGCGAATCATCCTGACCACCAGAACTATCAGCTGAATGCCGCCGTCTGCCTGACCAACATGCGGGCGTATGAGGAGGCGTTAGGAATCCTATATAAACTGAACTACGACGACCCTGAAAACACCAATATCAGTAGGGTGTTGGCCTGGGCACTGACAGGTGCGCAGAAGTATGAGCAGGCAGGGAAGATCTATCAGGAACTGCTTCATGCCGACCGTCCTGAGGCTGATGACTATCTGAACGCAGCCTATATGCACTGGTTCAATGGCGATGTGAACGTGGCTGTCGGACTGTTCAGTAGATATGCCAATACCCAGGGCATCACGTTTAATGCCATCGAAGAGTTCTTCGGCAGTGAGTATGAGATGATTGCCGCCCACGGGATAGGCGATACGGAAATCAGACTGATGGCTGAGGCCCTGTTATAGCCAAGGACGGAAGAGTGAGGCAAACCACCCGCGGAACTTCTGCCAAGGGGTACGGAACTCGTTCCACGTCTCTTTGGTCAGATAGAAGCTATCCTGCTTATCGCGGTCGAACATATCATCCAGCTCTTTCGTCGTCTGACGGCTGAGGATGACGGCGTTCTCCTCATAGTCGAAGCGCATGCTGCGGGCATCGAGGTTGGCCGAGCCCACCGTGCAATAACGGCCGTCGACCATCAGAATCTTGGAATGGTGGAAGCCTGGCTTGTAGAGCCACACCTCAGCTCCGCACTTCTTCATCTTATAGGCATTGCGGAACACGCAGTCAGGAGTCAACGGCACGTCGCTGTTGGCTGAAACCATGATCTGTACGTTCACGCCTCGCTTGACAGCCCGTTTCAAGGCCTTCTTGACAGAGGGGACGAGTGTGAAGTAGGGATTGATGAGTTTCACGGAGTCGCGGGCACAGTCCAAGGCACGGATGTAGAGCTGGCGCATGGCATCGTGTTTGCCTAATGTGTAGCCGTCGGAGGAATAGACGGCACCTGGTTCGCGGTTGACGATGCCTATCGTCTTGTCGCCTGGACGATTGTACCTGAAGTACTCGGAGCGTACGATATTCTCTCCTGTCACCTCCTGCCAGATGCGGCAGAAGATATGCTGCAACTCACCCACGGCAGGTCCCTCGATGCGGCAGTGCATGTCGCGCCAAGAGCCCACCTGCTCCGTACCTTTTATATAATAGTCGGCAACGTTCATGCCACCCGTGTAGGCAATACGACCGTCGATGACCACAATCTTACGGTGGTCGCGAGGCCAGATGTGGTTAACCCACGGGAAGCGGATGGGGTCGAACTCGTAGATGTCGACGCTGTCGGCGCGTAGCGACTCCAGGTGGTGCTTCTTCAGCGGTTGGTTGTTGGAGTCGTTGCCGAAACCGTCGAACAGCGCCCTCACCTCAACACCTTCGCGACGCTTCTCGCGCAGGATGTCGAACAGCAGGGAGGCAATGGAGTCATTACGGAAGTTGAAGTACTCCAGATGAACACTGTGCTTGGCTTGACGGATGGCCTGGAACATGTCGTCGAACTTCTCCTGGCCGCTCATCAGCAGCTTCACTTCGTTGCCCTCGGTAAAGCGGATGCCATAGTCCGCCATCTGCTGACGGAAAAGACTATCGCTGGACTGCGCCACAGCGTGGCTGACGAACAAGGTGGCAATAAAAAGCAGTAACGTTCTCATTTGCGGTGTTTCAGTCTGTATTCCAGCGGCGACAGTCCGAACTTCTCCTTGAATACCTTGATAAAGTTCTCGGCAGTCAGGAAGCCTACGTTGGTGGCCAACTCGCTCATGTTGATATTGGTGCGCTTCAGCAGGATGCAGGCATGCTTCAGGCGCAGGTCGCGTACCAGTTCGGCAGGTGTCTTGTTGACAAGTGCCCTGACCTTGTGGAAGAACGGCACACGGCCCATACCCATGGCGTTGGCCATCTCCTCGAGGTTAATCTGTCCGCGGCTCATATTCTGCAGCACGTATTGCTCAATGTTCTTCAGCAACTGCTGATCCATGGCATCAACCATAGAGAAGTCGCCCATCAGGCTCTCCGACACTTCATCGGTAACGATATTGGCCAGCGCATTCTCCTGCTTCACAGGCATGTTCTTCTTGCGGACGCTGGTCTCCACGATGTTCATCTCGTCGTCGTCGCCACCGTTGTCAGTAATGGCATCTGAGTAGGTGTCGATACTCTCGGAAGCTGTGGTCATACTGGCGTTACGGCTTTCCAGACGACGGGTTTCTGCACCCTCAATCAGGTTGGTGTCAATGGCTGCCGGACCAAGACCTAACAATGTGTTGAAGCGCATGACAGCTTCCTGCAAATTGAATGGCTTGGCCAGATAGTCGTCAGCAGCCAGCGTGATGTTCATGCTCTTCATATCTTGCGGCGTGAGGGTGGTGTCAGTCATCAGCACGAACTTCACCTTCTCGGTTGTAGGTTTCATCTTCAGCAGGTTACATAGCTCACTACCCGTCATGCCTGGCATCTCCTGCTTACAGACGACGAGGTCGGCAGTGATGTTGGCCAGGTCTTCGGCGGCCTTGCGGGTGTTGTTGTAGGCGTGGAAGTCGTAGACGTTGTACAGACGGGCCTTGGCAAACTTCAGGAAGTCCTCGTTGTCGTCGATGAAGAACACCACGAGATTGCTGGTCGGCGAATCCGTACGGCGCTGTACGACAACGTCTGAGGTCAGTTCCTCGCTGTTGACGGCAGGCAGTGCCAGCTCTCCCTTCGAGTTCAGCTCGTAGCGGCTGCTGACGCTGTTCTTGGCGCGCTCTTCCGGATGTTCCAGCGATGTCTGCATGTCAGATACACGGGTGATAATCTGCAGCATCTGCGAGTGCAGGGCGTTGAGCTGTTCGCGTTCCTCAAGTGAAGACTCCTTCTCTGACAGGTTGCCGATGATGGAGGTCATGCGGGCCATAGGCTGACGCAAGTCGTCGCTGGCAGACTTGATCTCCTCGCGTTGCATCTTCAGTTCCGTAATGACGGCTTCCTTCTTGCGCTTGATGGCTTTTAACTGCGTCATACCAATCTTCCAGATATACAGGATGATGATAATGACAGAAGCGTAGGCCAGCATCATCCACCACGAGAAGTACCACGGCCGCTGGACGGTAATCTCAAGCGTACGCTCCTGATTACTTACAGCACCCTCGGCACTGACGGCCTTGACGTGCAGCTTGTATTTGCCGCTGCTCAGGTCCTGCAGCGTGATGCCGTGCTTGATGGCGTCACCGTTGCGCCAGTCTTGGTCGCGCCCTTCAAGCCAGTACATGAACTGCAGGCGTTCGCTCTGGTTATAGTTGCCTGCGGCAAACTTGATGGTGATGGTATTCTGGTCGTTCTTGAGCTCTATGCGGCTCGTCTCGTTCAAAGCCTGCGACAGCACAACATTACCGTCGTAGACATGACCAATCTGGATTTCCTCTTCGCCTATATAGAGCTGGGTAAGCATGACTCGAGGAAGCGACTCGGTATTCTCGCCAATGTCGTGGCGTGTCCAGTTTACGCCATAGAGCCCACCAAAGAGCACATCGCCGTCATCTTTTATCAGAATGGCACCAGGATTGAACTCATTGCTGAGCAGACCGTCAGACATATCGTAGTTATAAAGGCCGTAACCAATGGTGCCGTCGTCTGAGTTGCGCTGCACCACCACGCGGCTGATGCCGTTGCTGGTGGTGATCCACATATTGTGGTTCTTGTCCTCGGTAATGCCGCAGATGTTGTTGTTGCAGAGTCCCTGTTTCTCAGTGAGGTAGTTCAGGTCGTCGTTCTCCATATTAAGCACGTTCAGGCCTTCACGCGTACCTATCCATATCAGTCCACGAGAATCCTCGAATAGCTGCGTGATATAGTTGTTGGTGAACGATTTCAGGTTCGTTGCATTACCTGTCAGATGCGTCATCTCCGTCGACGAGAGGTTCAGGATAATCAGTCCCTCGTTGGTACCTACCAACAGCTTGTTGTCCTTGGTGTTGAACAGGGCTGTGATGTTGTTCGTCGTCAGCTTGCCGTTCTCGCGAGTATAGCTGGAGAAGGTGTTCATCTTGGGGTTGAAGACCTGAAGACCACCACCAGTAGCAATCCAGAGGTTGCCCACACGGTCAGTACACAATGCGTGGACATGATCGTCGATGAGGGTGCTCTTGCCGTCGATGGCGGCAGAGTAGATGGTCGAAACACCGTCCTTGATCCTGGTAAGACCGTTCTGACGGGAACCTACCCAGAGACTGCCATCCTTGGTGAACTGCATGCACGACACTTTGTAACTGGCCATTGACCCTTGGAAGTCAACGATACCCTGATTGCTGGTTCCATACCAGACTTTACCATCAGGTGCCTGAGCTATTGCCGTCACGTCGCCTATCTGAGTGGAATAGAATCGGTAGATGTTCTTACCGTAATAGGCCACACCAGACTTCTCCGTACCTATCCACAGCAGGTCAGTATCGTCGATGTAGACACTCTGGACTCTCATCTGTCCAGTGTTCATCTGGCCCGTATTCATATTCTTGGTCTCTGCCTCCTCCATTTCACGGGTGTTGACGTTCATACGGACGAGTCCAGCACGGTCAGTACCAATCCAGATGTTGCCGCTACGGTCGCCACCCATGCCGTTGACGGAGTTGTCGACGCCGATGCCCGTCAGTCCTAACTTGTCGCCGATGGTGGTGTCCCATTCGTTGGCGCTCTTGTTATAGACAAATAACGTTCCTTGACCATAGAGCCAGATGTTGTCCATCTGGTCGGCAAAGGCTTTCAAGGTATTGGTGTGACGCAGGTTACGGTCGGAAATCTCTTTGGTAACCCACACCGTATGCTGCTGGTGCATCACGTCGCAGCAGGCTATCACACCGTCGTCGTAAACGATAAGCGCACCATCGCGGCACTCGCTGATAGAGCAGATGGTACCCTGTGGTACGCCACGGGCATCGTTGGTATAGCCGAACTCAAAGAGCGTTTGCTGCTGCATATTGTAGCAGAGCACTCCCTTGTTGGGGATAGACACCCACACGTTCTTGTGCTTGTCGATATAGACGATGGACGGTATGGTCTCAATACCCATACGGGCAAAAGCCTGCTTCATATCACGCTCAAACGACTCCGTCTGCGGATGATAGATGCAGTAGCCGGCAGCAGTATTAATCCACAGTGTACCGTCAAGTGCTTCCTGAATGGTGTTGATGTAACTGTCGGGCAGCGAGAAGCCGTCCTGAGAGTCGCACTGGAAATTGGTGAAGGTATGACCGTCGAAACGATATAGGCCAGCAGGCGTTCCAAACCACACGTAGCCGCGTCCGTCCTTCAGAATACAGTTTATCTGACTACTTGTCAGGCCGTTCTTGGCGTCGAGCGTCTTGAACAGATATACTGCAGCTGCTGCCATCGGAAGTGTCAGCAACAAGAGTGTCAATATTCTAAATTTCCTCATTACCATAATTCCCTTCTGTTATATCATGCATGAATAGTGATCGACGACACCTAATAAGTGCTGTTCTTCGTCAACCACCAACACGCTGTGTATCTTGTATTTGTTCATCATTTTCTGGATATCCGAGATCTTCGTTTGCGGATGAACGGTCTTCGGCGTTACGGTCATAATGTCCGACACCGTACGGTTGAAGAATTCTGCCTGCCACTTTTCCATAGCTCGGCGGATGTCACCGTCGGTGATGAGTCCTGCAACCTTGTCATTGACTTCAGCAATGCCCAGTCCTAACTTGCCCTTGCTCACATGGATAATAGCTTCGCCAAGATGCATGTCTGGCGATATGATAGGCATGTCAACTGTACGCATCACGTCCTGGGCAGTGGTCAGCAACCGCTTACCCAGTTCACCACCAGGATGGAACTGAGCAAAGTCCTGCGGCTTGAAGTTACGCTTCTTGATGAGCGCAACAGCCAGGGCATCGCCCATAGCCATCTGTGCAATGGAACTGCTGGTAGGTGCAAGGTCCAGGGGGTCGGCTTCGTGGCGTACGCTGACGTTCAAGTGACAGTCGGCATATTTGGCCAAAAGCGATTCAGGGTTGCCGCTCATGGCAACGATGGGAATCTCCATCTGCAATACCAAGGGAATGAACCTTAGCAGTTCATCCGTCTGTCCGGAGTTGGAAATGGCGAGTACCACGTCGTCGCTGGTCATCACTCCCAAGTCACCGTGGAATACATCCAGCGGATTGATAAAGAACGAGGGCGTACCTGTCGACGAGAGTGTGGCTGCTATCTTGGCACCCACATGGCCACTCTTTCCGACACCAGTGACAATAATCTTGCCGTGGCACCTGAACATCAGTTCAACGGCACGGTCGAACTGCTCATCCATTGAGGGGATCAGTTCCAACAGGGCTTCTGCTTCGTCCTTGATGCATTGTATGCCGTACTCTCTGACCGTCATATCTTAAATGATTATTTCCTTTACTAATGATTCTAATTTCCCAAGCTCCAGCATATTGGAGGCGTCGCTCTTTCCGTTGTCTGGGTCTGGATGTACCTCAAAGAACCAGCCAGTGGCACCAAAGGCCTTGGCGGCCAATGCCATTGATGGCACAAAACGACGGTCGCCTGTAGTCTTGCCGTCGCCACCACCAGGACGCTGTACGCTATGGGTACAGTCCATGATAACCGTAGGCACCAGTTCCAGCATATCTGGAATATTACGGAAGTCAACCACCAGGTTATTGTAGCCCAACATATTGCCGCGTTCTGTCAGCCACACGTCGGCTGCACCTGCCTCACGGGCTTTTTCTACAGGATATTTCATGTCACATCCGCTGAGGAACTGTGCTTTCTTGATGTTGACCGTGCGTCCAGTCTTGGCGGCTGCTACCAACAGATCCGTCTGTCGGCACAGGAAGGCAGGAATCTGAATAACATCGCACACCTGTCCTACAGGGTCTGCCTGCCAGCTTTCATGGATGTCAGTCAGTAGTCGCAGCCCGTATTTCCCCTTGATGTCGGCAAGCATCTGCAATCCGCGCTCCAAGCCTGGTCCACGGAAGGAGTGGATGGAAGTGCGGTTGGCCTTGTCGAATGAGGCCTTGAATATGATGTCTGTCCCTAAGGCAGCATTAATGCGCACTAACTCACGTGCTACCGTGTCAAGCAGCTCGGCTGATTCAATGACACAGGGACCGGCTATAATCGTCTTATTGTTCATATTAATTTGCAAAGATACGAAAATTTATTATATGTGGATAGAAATTAAGAATTATTAATAATGTGTATGTCGCGCTGTGGGAACGGTATCTGGATGCCGTTGGCTGCCAAAGTGTCGTAGACGCACTTCAGTACGTCGCTGACAACGTACGACTTCCGTGGGGCGTCGGCCCATACAAAGAGATTGAAGTCCACGCTGGAGTCGTTCATCTGACTGACCACCGACTTGACGCGCTTCTCTGGGTCCATCCACTCGTGGTGCATGTTGTTGACGGCGTTCTCCACCAGCTCTGATACCTGCTTCAGGTTCGAGCCGTAAGCTACGCCGAAGGGAACAACGGCCAGCACGTAACCGTGGTTCTTTGTCAGGTTCTTGTAGTTCTTGGTGAACAGCTGTGAGTTCTGGAAGGTGATGATTTCGCCGTATAGTGACTCCACAACGGTCGAAGTGTAGCTGATGCTCGTCACCTTGCCCATGGTACCATCTACCTCTATCCAGTCGCCTACCTTTACACGGCCGGCCATGAGCGAAGCACCGTAGTAGATGTTCTCGATGATGTCCTTTGAAGCAAAACCGATACCTGTAGACAGTCCGCCTGAGATGGCTACCAGCCACGTGACACTGATATTCAGGATGCTGAGTGACAGGAGTAGCCAGATGCCCCATACCAGTACCTGGATGACGTTGCGTCCCATGACCTCACGGCTTTGAGCCGTGGTGGGGTCTTGATGCTGGTAGTGCAAGCGCAGGAACTCCAGAATCGTATTGCTGATATAGCGGAATAGGAACCACAAGCAGACGACCATCGTCAGTTTCGTGATACTAAGGCTCAGGTTGGGTGTGTCAACGAATTTGCGCTTGAAGAGTTGCATGCAGAGGTCACTCAGGTTGAAGATCTCAGCTGCCCAGTAGATGCTGATCATCACTGAGAGTACACCCATGACGGGCAGTGCCACGGTGTAGAGAAACTTGTAGAACCAGCTCTTGGTAATAGGGGCATCCTCCAGGCCGTGATGACTGCCGTAGCGGTGAACGTATTGTCTGATGCAGGTAATGGTCAGGATGCACGTCAGTTGCATAATCCACCAGATGAGCACCTGCACACTAAGCAGGGTGTAGCCCGTCCACGACAGGCAGACGGAAATGAGGAACACCGTCAGCGAGATGTAGGTGTAGAACATGTCCGAACGTGGCACGTTGCGATTGTGATGCTTGATGACACGCCATTGCCACAATGAGCAGAGCAGCAGGATAAGCGGAAACAGGAGGTTCACCATCTCGCTGGGAATCAGAATGATGCGGAAGGTGATAACGACAAATCCGATGAATACGAGCGGAGCGTAGATGTAAAATGCACTCTTAATCTGACTGCCGTTGACGCGCAATAGCAGCGAGATAAGGATAACTCCCAGCAGCCAGGCGTATTCTATGAGCAAGTCGCTGGCCATGATAAAGAAGTTCTGATGCAGGGTAGCCCGTAGGATGCCCATGATGACGGCAAACGTGATGGTGGTGGTAGCCAGGATAATGCAGGCACGTTTCTTCAGAAACTCCTCGGTGTGTAGCCGTCGGGGTAGTAAGAAACGGAATGTCAGCAGGTTGAGCACCACGGCGATGATAATGTAGACGGCAATGACGCCAAAAAGTCCAAAGATAACACTGCTGTCCCACTGTGACTCCTTGGTAGTCGACTTGTACTTGTCCTCCACCGATTCCTTGGTTTGCCGCAGGTTCAGCTTCAGTCCCTTCAGAATGGAGAAATAGTTCTGTCCGCCATTCTTGAAGATACTGGTCTGTATGTCGTTGTAACGTTTGTTGGCGTAGTCGTTGAGGTTGCTAAGCCGGCGTTCCGTATTTTCATAGAATTCTATGTAGTCCGTTATCTGGTCGCGGCTTTCATCCAAGGTATTCCTGATATTCGTGGCCAGCGTCAGGCAGACGTTGCGATTCACCCGTGGTCGTTCGCCGAGCATGTTCTCGGGTATGGCTTTCAGGCTATATATCAGACTGTCATACTTGGCTATCTCGTCATCAGTAGTGGCCAGGTAATTCTTGAAGGGTATCTGCGAACGCTTGAACTCGTTATATTGCTCTGTTGCCTGATGGCAGGCGTAGGTCAGATCGAATACATAGTTCTGTTTCTGTGAATAGAGCATCAGCTGGTTCTGGTTGCTCTGCTTCATGGTCTGCACCAGTTGGTTGATGATAGCCTCGTTCCGCTGCTTGCGTTCGGCAGTCATTTCCGAGAGGTTGCGATGATACTCTGTCAGTTCGGCCCTGAGTATCTCGAGTGTCTGTTCCAGGTCACGCTCCTTCAGCACAGCCTGGGCCTCCATCAGTCCGATGGTCAGTATAGTCAGTATGAAAAGTAGTCTCTTCATCATGTTTTATTGTAGTTTAACAGGGCAAAGGTAAACAAAAATGTAAAAATATCAAAGCAAAATGCTGTTTTTTAATTTAATTTGATTACTTTTGTGCCCTGATGAGACTCATTGCCGACAGTGGCAGCACCAAGACGGACTGGGTATTGACCGATGGCGCCGATGTTTGCGGACGCTTTCAGACGCAGGGTATCAACCCCTTTCACCAGTCGGAAGATGACATGAAAGCCATCCTCCTCAATGAACTTTTACCCCAACTTTCCTCCACGGTTTCTTCTCCCCTTACTGTCAGTTTCTACGGCAGTGGAGTGCGTCCGGAACTACAGTCGCCGATGGAACAGCTCTTGCAGCAGTCATTGCCCGGTGTGACATCCGTTGAGGCTTATGGTGATTTGTTGGGTGCCGCTCGTGCCGTCTGTGGGGCTGCCGAAGGCATTGCCTGCATCTTGGGGACAGGTGCCAATTCAGGACTCTATGATGGTGTCAGGATAGTGGCCAACACTCCACCGCTGGGTTATATCTTAGGCGACGAGGGTAGCGGTGCTGTGTTAGGTGCTCGCTTCTTGAATGCTCTTTATAAAGGCTTTATGCCGCAGTTATTAGTAGCTGAGTTCCAGTGTGATATGAATCTGACAATGGCCGATGTTGTTGCCTGTGTCTATCGTCAGCCGATGGCTAATCGTTTCCTGGCTTCGTTGTCGCCGTTCATCCACCGTCACCTTGACATGCCGGAGGTACGTCAGTTGGTAGTAGGCTGTCTGCGTGACTTCTTCAGCCGCAATGTACGACAGTATCAGCGTCCTGATCTTCCTGTAGGTTTTGTGGGTAGCATTGCCTGTGCTTACGAGGACTGTCTGCGAGAGGCAGCTGCCTTGGAGGGCTTTATCGTGGGTCGAGTCATGAAGAGCCCCATGGAGGGGCTGATTGTGTATCACCTTATGAAGATAGGAGATAAGGTAAGATTTCTGAGTGAAGTGGGAGGCGGCCGTGTAGCTGGTTTCCAAGGAAAGGATATTGTGCTCGTCGAGGACGAGGATGGTTTCGAGGTTCCCATGCGTACTGCCGACGTCGTCGTGATAGGGGAGGAGGACTACGAAACCAGTCACATGGTGGAAGTGAAAAGTGGAAAAGGAAAGGTGAATAATGAGAAAGTGGAGGAGGAACCTGAGACGGAACCTGCTGATAAGCCTCTGACTTTCAGACCGAAACCCGAGGAGCGCAGTGGTGGCGACAAGTTGTCGGCTTATCTGGCTTTTGTGCCCATCGACCTTAAGGAGCTCAGCGACACCCGTTTCGAGTCCTACATCGTCAACGACTGCAACTACTATCTGCGCTATGTCTACATGACCGCTGAGAGCAATAGCTGGCAGGTACGCTCGCAGGGTGAGGTGGAACCTAACACGAAACTTTTTATAGAGGAGTTCGGACGCGACCAGCTTGGTGCGTTGGAACACTCGTGCATCCAGTTGCTGGCCTACAAGCGTGATAAGTACTTCTTGCGCAAACCTGCCGTCGACGCCCTTATCAACATCGACCCCGTGAAATTCTACAAGCTGCATACGTTTCGCGAGAATCAGTTCTTCGAGCAGCCTGCACTCATTTATACCATTATTGAAAACGACCGTCAATTTGTAAAGCTATGAAATACGGATTCCTGAAAGTGGCAGCTGCCATTCCGGCTGTGAAGGTGGCTGACGTGGACTACAACATCGTCCAGATAGAAAGTCTCATCGCCCAGGCCGAGGGTCAGGGTGTAGAGGTGATGGTGTTCCCAGAACTGTGCTTGACGGGCTACTCCTGTCAGGACCTTTTTCGTGAGCAACTGCTTATCGACAAGGCTGAGGAGGGGCTGTTGGTGCTACTCGACTTCACCCGTAAGCTCGACGTGGTATGCATTGTGGGACTGCCCGTACAGATAGGGTCGCTGCTCTATAACTGTGCTGCTGTCATCCAGGGTGGTACGCTGCTTGGCGTGGTGCCTAAGACCTATCTGCCCAACTATGGCGAGTTCTATGAGAAACGCTGGTTTGCCTCGGCTGATGACCTGTCGCCGCAGGATGTCTATCTGGCAGGCAGTCCTGTCCATATCACCTCCGAGCCTGTTATCTTCAGTACTTGCGACGGTGCCCGTTTTGGTATTGAGATTTGTGAGGATGTATGGGCTCCCACGCCGCCCTCTAACCGTCTGACGCTGGCTGGTGCCGATATCATCTTCAACCTCTCGGCCTCTGACGAACTGACGGGCAAGCACCAATATTTGCGCCAGTTGCTCTGTCAGCAGAGTGCCCGTACTATGTGCGGCTACGTCTATGCCAGCTGCGGTTTCGGAGAGTCTACGCAGGATGTCGTCTATGGCGGCAATGCCATGATTATGGAGAACGGCCATCTGCTTTGCGAGGGTGAACGCTTCTCGTTCCAGCCGCAGATCAAGATCATGCAGATAGACGTGGAGCGCCTGCAACTGGAGCGTCGCACCAATTCCACCTTCATCACAGCCCAGTCGCGTGTGAAGTGCAATCCGGTCAACATCACTTGCAAGCCGGTCATGAGCCGTGATTTCGAATTGGTACGTCCCGTCGATCCTCATCCCTTTATCCCTGCCGAGGGCAAGATGCAGGAAACATGCGAGGAAATTCTCAACATACAGGTGGCAGGATTGGCTAAGCGCCTCTACCATATCAACGGCTCGAAGGCTGTCATCGGCATCAGCGGTGGACTTGACTCCACATTGGCATTGTTGGTCACCGTCAAGGCATTCGATAAATTAGGACTCGACCGCCGCGGCATCATCGGCATTACCATGCCTGGTTTCGGCACTACTGACCGCACCCATGACAATGCGGTTAAGTTGATGAAACTGTTGGGCGTCACTGCCCGCGAAATCAGCATTGCCAAAGCCGTCACCCAGCACTTCCAGGATATCGGCCATGATGCAAAGGTTCACGACGTGACCTACGAGAACTCTCAGGCTCGTGAGCGTACGCAGATACTCATGGATGTCGCTAACCGTGAGAACGCCATCGTCGTAGGCACTGGTGACCTGTCGGAGCTTGCATTAGGATGGGCTACCTACAACGGCGACCATATGTCGATGTACGGCGTCAATGCCGGCGTCCCCAAGACGTTGGTGCGTCATCTCGTCACTTTCCTTGCAGGAGAGATGGCTACCGAGGTGCTGCTCGATATCGTTGACACCCCCATCTCGCCTGAGCTCATACCTGCCGATGAGCATGGAAACATCCGTCAGAAGACGGAAGACTTAGTGGGTCCCTATGAGCTTCACGACTTCTTCCTTTATTACTTCCTACGTTTCGGTTTCCGTCCGTCAAAGATTCTGGTGTTGGCCCGTCAGGCCTTCAAGGGAACCTATGACGATGAGGTCATCAAACGTTGGCTGCAGACTTTCTGCCGACGGTTCTTCTCCCAGCAATTCAAGCGTTCGTGCATGCCCGACGGCCCCAAGGTGGGCAGTGTCAGCCTGTCGCCTCGTGGTGACTGGCGTATGCCAAGCGATGCTTCTTCCGCCTTGTGGTTGAAGGATATTGAGCGGTAGCGTCAATACGCCTGCTCATGGACACCTTTGACGGCACGGCCTGAGGGGTCGTTCATATTCTTGAAGGCGGCATCCCATTCCAGGGCGATGGCGGTGGAACAGGCCACGCTGGCTTCCTGGTTCACGCTGCGGGCAGCGGAGTCGCTGGGGAAGTGTTCGGCGAAAATCGAACGGTAGTAGTACTCTTCTTTGTTGAGGGGCGGATTGATGGGGAAACGCTCGGCGGCGTGGGCCATCTGCTCGTCGGTGACGGCTTCAGAGGTGATTTGTTTCAGCGTGTCAATCCATGAGTAGCCGACACCGTCGCTGAACTGCTCCTTCTGGCGCCACGCCACTTCGGCGGGCAGCATGTCGGAGAAAGCTTCGCGGACAATCCTCTTTTCCATCGTCTGGCCAGGACACATCTTGGCAGCGGGGTTGGTGCGCATGGCGACATCCAGGAACTCCTTGTCGAGGAAGGGCACACGACCCTCGACGCCCCAGGCCGAGAGACTTTTGTTGGCACGGAGGCAGTCGTAGAGATAGAGTTTTCCTAACTTGCGCACGGTCTCCTCGTGGAAGTCCTTGGCCGTTGGAGCCTTGTGGAAGTAGAGATAGCCGCCGAAGATTTCGTCGGCACCCTCGCCCGAGAGCACCATCTTGATGCCCATCGACTTGATGACGCGGGCCAGCAGGTACATCGGCGTGGAGGCACGGACGGTAGTGACGTCGTAGGTCTCGATGAAGTAAATGACGTCACGGATGGCGTCGAGACCCTCCTGAATAGTGTAGTTGATTTCGTGGTGGACGGTGCCTATGTGGTCAGCCACAAGCTTGGCCTTTGCCAAGTCGGGAGCGCCCTTCAGTCCCACGGCAAACGAGTGCAGGCGGGGCCAGTAGGCTTTCGTCTTCGAGTCGTTCTCGATACGCATCTCCGAGTATTTCTCGGCGATGGCTGAGATGACGCTGGAGTCGAGACCGCCGCTGAGCAGTACGCCGTAAGGCACGTCGGACATCAGCTGACGCTTCACGGCATCCTCGAGGGCGTCGTGGATGGCTTCGACGCTGGCTGGATTGTCCTTCACGGCGTCATACTGCATCCAGTCGCGACGGTAGTACCTTATAAAATTGAAAGGTTTAAGAGTTGAAGAATTGAAGTCTTCAATTTTTCCATTTTTCAATTCTTCAATTTTTCCATGAACATAGTGTCCAGGCAGGAACGGCTCGTAGCGCTCACACTGTCCTTCGAGGGCTTTCAACTCAGAAGCCACATAGACGGTGCCGTCGCTGTCGTAACCTATATAAAGAGGTATCACGCCGATGGGGTCGCGGGCAATGAGGAACTCATTACGCTCCTCGTCGTAGAGCACAAAGGCAAAGATGCCGCTGAGGTCTTCGAGGAAGTTGATGCCCTTCTCACGATAAAGGGCCAGGATGACCTCGCAGTCCGAGCCCGTCTGGAACTCATACTGTCCGGCATAGCGGCGACGGATTTCCTGATGGTTATAGATTTCGCCATTGACGGCAAGCACCTGCTTGCGGTCGGGCGAGAACAGGGGTTGTCCGCCACTCTCAGGATCGACGATGCTCAGTCGCTCATGGGCGAGGATGGCGCTCCCGCCACAGTATATTCCACTCCAGTCTGGTCCGCGATGACGGATCTTCTGACTCATCTTCAAAGCTTTATCACGAAGAGCATGTGTCTGCTCCTTGACGTTTAATATTGCAACTATTCCACACATAATATTTCTGTTTTAAAGGTATGACAAATATAGATAATTGGTCTGGGCAGGATACTCCGCTGCCAGGGTGTCAATCTGATTGACGGTGGGAACGAGGCCGAGCATCTTACGCCACTCGCGGACGGTGAGGCCGGCCTGCATTCCCGGCGAAACGCCGCCTACCCGTAGCCTTTCCATCTTCATGCGGTCTTCGAGACCAATGGCACGGGCAATCTGGAAGTCGCTGAAGCCATAGACCTTGGCAGCGCGCAGCAGCAGGGCCACCTCGGGCGACTGCAGATACTCCTTGAATTCGCTCGGCTCCATAAACTCTGAAATCTCCGACAGGTGGGCGTACTCCTTCAACTGCTGGTCGATGTCGACGATGTGCTTCAGTTTCTGCAGGAACCAGCGGTCAATCATCGTCAGCTGGTGAATCTGCTCGATGCTGTAGCCTATCTTCAGCGCTTTCGATACCACGAAGATGCGCATGTCCGTCGGCTCATGCAGCGACTGCTTGATGTCGGGTATCTTAATCTCGTGGTTCTCCACGAAGCCGTGCATGCCCTGACCGATCATGCGGAGTCCTTTTTGCAAGGCTTCCTCGAAGGTGCGGCCGACGGCCATCACCTCGCCCACGCTCTTCATCGACGAGCCGAGCTGGCGCTTCACGCCGTGGAACTTCGTCAGGTCCCAGCGCGGAATCTTCACCACCACATAGTCGAGGGCCGGTTCGAAGAAGGCACTCGTGGTCTTCGTCACCGAGTTCTTCAGTTCGAAGAGTCCGTAGCCCAGTCCCAACTTCGCGGCGACGAATGCCAGGGGATAGCCCGTAGCCTTCGAGGCCAGTGCCGACGAACGGCTCAGACGGGCATTCACCTCGATGACGCGATAGTCCTCGCTGTTGGGGTCGAGGGCATACTGCACGTTACACTCACCGACGATGCCGATGTGACGGATAATCTTGATGGCCAGTGCGCGCAGCTTGTGATACTCCGCGTTGGTCAGCGTCTGACTGGGGGCCACCACGATTGACTCGCCCGTATGGATGCCCAGCGGGTCGAAGTTCTCCATATTACAGACGGTGATGCAGTTGTCGTAACGGTCGCGCACCACCTCGTACTCTATCTCCTTCCAGCCCTTCAGCGACTTCTCCACTAATACTTGCGGCGAGAACGAGAAAGCCTCCTCGGCCTGTGCCAATAGCTGTTCTTCGTTGTCGCAGAAGCCCGAACCCAGACCGCCGAGAGCGTAGGCGGCACGTAGTATCACGGGGAAACCTAATTCATGCGCTGCTTTCTGAACCTCTTCGACCGTCGAGCAGGCCTCGCTCTTGATGGTCTTCACGCCAATCTCGTCGAGGCGGCGCACAAAGAGGTCGCGGTCCTCGGTATCGATGATGGCCTGCACGGGCGTACCAAGAACCTTGACGCCGTATTTCTCCAAGATTCCTTTTTCGTATAGTTCCACGCCGCAGTTCAGCGCCGTCTGTCCGCCAAAACTCAAAAGGATGCCGTCAGGCCGCTCCTGGGCAATGACGCGCTCCACGAACTCAGGGGTCACGGGCTGGAAATACACCGTGTCGGCGACGTCCTTCGACGTCTGCACCGTTGCGATATTGGGGTTGATGAGCACCGAGTGGATGCCCTCCTCCTTCAGCGCCTTCAGGGCTTGGGCACCGCTGTAGTCGAACTCGCCCGCCTGACCTATCTTCAGGGCACCGCTGCCCAAAAGCAAAACCTTTTTGATCTCTTTCTTCTCCATCATCCTAACATCTTTACAAATTCATCAAACAAAAACTCCGTATCCACCGGACCGCTGCAAGCCTCGGGGTGGAACTGTGCCGACATCCAGGGATTCGTCTTGTGACGGATGCCCTCGTTCGAGCCGTCGTTCATGTTCACGAACAGCGGTTCCCAGTCGGCAGGCAGCGTCGAGTCGTCCACCGCATAGCCGTGGTTCTGCGAGGTGATGAAGCACCTGGTCGTCCCCACCTGCTGCACAGGCTGGTTATGCGAACGATGACCGTATTTCAGTTTGTAGGTCTTTGCACCAGCCGCACGGGCCAACAGTTGGTTGCCGAGGCAGATGCCCATGCAGGGCTTTATTTCTTTATTATTAAGGAACGTGCGGATGTGCTCCACCGTCTTTCCACATTGCTCTGGGTCGCCAGGACCGTTGGCTAAGAACAGCCCGTCGAACGCCAGTTGGTTGAAGTCGTAGTCCCAGGGCACACGCACCACCTCGATGCCGCGACGTATCAAGCAGCGGATGATGTTCGCCTTCACGCCGCAGTCCACCAGTACCACGCGCTTTAGAGGTGAGAGGTGAGAGGTTAGAGGTGAGAGAATACTCTCAGCTTTGTAAGTGATGACCTCCTTGCAGCTTACTTTTTCTACCCAGTTGACGGAGGCGTAGGATTCTGGGGATTCTGGGGCCTCTGGGGCTAATGAGGATTCTGGGGATTGGATGAGTATGCGTCCCATCATCACGCCGTTCTCCCTCAGCACCTTTGTCAGGCGGCGCGTGTCGATTCCTGTGATTCCTGGAATCTTCTCCCGCTTCAGCCAGGCGGCTAACGACTCCTTCGCGTTCCAGTGCGAGTAAGTCTCGCTGTAGTCCGCCACCACCAGCGCCTTGGCGTGAATCCGCTCGCTCTCCATAAACAGGGGCAGGCCGTTGTCGCCTACACCCGTATCAGGTACGCCGTAGTTGCCTATCAGCGGAAAGGTCGTCACCAGTATCTGCCCAGCATAGCTGGGGTCTGTCAGACTCTCCGGATAACCCGTCATGGCGGTGTTGAACACCACCTCGCCTGCCGTCGGAGCATCATATCCGAACGATTGGCCTACGAACAGGCTTCCGTCATCGAGTATCAGTCTTGCTTCTCTCATTCTATTATAGTTGCATTCTTAATGTTGTCTCTACATAATCTACGAAGGCAGCGTTACAGAGGCGGACGCCGCCTGGGGTAGGATAGTGGCCTGTAAAGTACCAGTCGCCAGGGTGGTTGGGACAGGCCTCGTGCAGTCCCTCGATGCTCTGGAACACCAGTTCGATGGGGGCCTGCATACCCTTCGGGCGCAGCATCTCCACAATCTTCGCGTTGATCTCCTCCACAGTAAACGGTGCATAGATGGCACGGACGTGGTTGAGAGCCTCCCCAAGCCCCTCCCAAGGAGGGGATGTTTGGTTACATATATCAGCGGCATCATGTATCTGGACATCCCTCCCTTGGGGAGGGCTTGGGTGGGCTTTGCACTTCTTGTAGGTCTCGGCGATGATATTCTCCATACCCCGCTCCTTAATCAGGGCGATGGCGGCACGGAAGGCGCAGAGCTCCTCGAGTCGCGACATGTCGATGCCGTAGTAGTCGGGGTAGCGTATCTGTGGCGACGAGCTGACCATCACAATCTTCTTGGGATGCAGCCGGTCGAGGATCTTGAAGATGCTCTCGCGGAGGGTGGTGCCGCGCACGATCGAGTCGTCGATGATGACGAGGTTGTCCTCGTTGGGGCGCAACGAACCGTAGCTGATGTCATAGACGTGGGCTGCCAGGTCGTTGCGCTCGCTGCCGTCGCTGATGAAGGTGCGCAGCTTGATGTCCTTCCACACCACTTTTTCAATACGCACGTCGTGGTTGAGTCGGCGTACACCGTCGGTCATGCCGTGGAAGGCCACCTCGGCGGTGTTGGGGATATATGAGAATACTGTGTTGGCTATGTCGTAGTCGACGGCTCGCATGATGGCGGGCGTCAGCTGCTCACCCAGTCGTTTGCGCTCCTGGTAGATGTCGCGGTCGGAGCCACGGCTGAAGTAGATGCGCTCGAACGAGCAGGCACTCAGCTGCTGGGCAGGCAGGATCTGCTCCTGACAGACGGCACCGCTCTTGTGGACGATGAGCGACTGTCCGGGCTTCAGTTCCTGAATGTCATCAGCCTGCAGGTCAAAGGTCGTCTGGATGACGGGACGCTCGCTGGCCAGCACCACCACCTCGTCGTCCTGATACCAGAACGCGGGCCGGATGCCCCAGGGGTCGCGTACGGCAAACAGCTCGCCACTGCCCGTCAGGCCGCACATGACGTAGCCGCCGTCGAAGTGGGGCATCGTCGTGCGCAGCACGTTGGCCATCTCTACATGGTCATCGATGTATTGTGTAATGGCGGTACCCTCCAAGCCCTGCTCCTTCGCCTCGACGAACAGCCGTTCCACCTCGCGGTCCAGCCGGTGTCCCATCAGCTCGAGCGTGATGTACGAGTCGCCGTAGATACGTGGCGACTGGCCCTGCTCAGTCAGGAAATGGAAGACCTCGTCGATGTTGGTCATGTTGAAGTTGCCGCAGAGGCAGAGGTTCTTGGCGCGCCAGTTATTGCGGCGCAAGAAAGGATGAACGTATTGCAGACCGCTCTTGCCCGTGGTCGAATAACGCAGATGGCCCATATAGAGTTGTCCTTCGAACGATTTGTCCACATGCTTGAACACCTCCGTTATCGCGTCCTTGCCCTCAGCCTTCTCGCGGAACATATACTCCTCGCCGGCAGGGGCGTCGAGGTTGACGCAGGCCACGCCAGCGCCCTCCTGGCCACGGTTGTGCTGCTTCTCCATCATCAGATAGAGCTTGTTCAGCCCATAGCGCCACGTGCCGTACTTCTGCTCGTAGTAGCTCAGCGGCTTCAGCAGGCGAATCATCGCCACACCACACTCATGCTTAAGCTCTTCCATATTCTTCGGATTACTCTGATTACTCTGATTCTTCTGATTACTCTGATTACTCAGAACATACCTTGATGAAGTCCATAAACAGCGGGTGTGGATGCAGCACCGTCGACGAATATTCGGGGTGGAACTGTGTGCCGATATACCAGCGTTTCTCAGGTATCTCGACAATCTCCACGAGGTTGGCAGCGGGGTTGATGCCCACGCACTTCATGCCAGCGGCCTCGTACTCCTCCTTATAGCGGTTGTTGAACTCATAGCGGTGGCGGTGGCGCTCGTGGATGGTCTTACCGTGCCCTGCGTTTTCTCCGCAGGGCTCCCGATATGCCTTCCACGCCTTGCTTCCCTCTTTTAGCTCGCACTCGTAGGCACCCAGTCGCATTGTGCCACCCATCTCGGTGATGCTCTTCTGCTCCTCCATCATGTCGATCACGTTGTTGGGTGTCCGTTCGTCCATCTCGCTGCTGTTCGCATCCTTGTAGCCCAGTACGTTGCGGGCAAACTCTATCACCATCATCTGCATACCGAGGCAGATGCCGAAGGTCGGGATGTCGTGCGTCCGAGTATACTCAGCCGCCACGATTTTCCCTTCGATGCCGCGCTGGCCGAAGCCCGGACAGATGACGACACCCGCCATGCCTTTCAGCTGTGTGTCGACGTTTTCCGTCGTCAGCTCCTCGCTGTTCACGAAGTGTATCCGGGTCTTCACGTCGTTGTAGATACCCGCTAAGTTGAGGCTCTCGCGAATGCTCTTATAGGCGTCCTGCAGGTCGTATTTGCCCACCAGCGCCACATGCACCTCGCGCTTGGCGTTGCGCTGTTTCTCAAGGAAGTCGTGCCACGCCTTCATCGCCGGCGTCTCGCCCACGGGAATGCCAATCTTCCGCAGAATGGCTGCGTCGAGCCCCTGCCGTTGCATGCTCACAGGCACCTCATAGATGCTCGGCATATCCTCGCTCTGAACCACGCACTCCAGGTCGACATTACAGAAAGAGGCCACCTTCAGGCGTATGGAGTCGCTGAGGTGGCGTTCGGTTCTAAGGACGAGGATGTCTGGCTGAATCCCCATTCCCTGCAGTTCCTTCACGCTATGCTGCGTGGGCTTCGTCTTCAGTTCGTCAGCAGCTTTTAAATAAGGTACGTACGTGAGGTGTACACACACGGCGTTGCGACCTAATTGCCACCGCAGTTGTCGGATGGCCTCCATAAACGGTGCACTCTCGATGTCACCAATGGTTCCTCCCACTTCAGTAATGACGAAGTCCAGATCTTCTTCGGCGGTAGCAAATTCTTCACTCTTCACTCTTAACTCTTCACTTTGACGCAGCATCCTCCGCTTGATCTCGTCCGTGATGTGCGGCACCACCTGAATCGTCTTGCCCAGGTAGTCGCCGTGACGTTCGCGGTCGATGACCGTCTTGTAGATGCGTCCCGTCGTTATCGAGTTGTCACGCGTGGTGTGGATGCCCGTGAACCTTTCGTAATGTCCTAAGTCGAGGTCGGTCTCCATACCGTCCACCGTCACGTAGCACTCGCCGTGCTCGTAGGGGTTCAGCGTTCCCGGGTCGATATTGATGTAGGGGTCGAACTTCTGGATGGTCACCTTGTAGCCGCGGGCTAACAGCAATTTGCCGATACTGGCGGCGATGATTCCCTTTCCAAGTGAGGAAACCACGCCGCCAGTGACGAAAATATACTTTGTATCCATAAAAACAAGCGTATTTATTGGGTGCAAAGGTACTTCATTTTGCAGGAATAACCATTGTGACGCTTACTATTTGATTGTTAATTTTCCACCGAAGTGACATTTTGTAAAGTTTGTGCGCATTATTCCTTTCATTTTGCTAACATTTCGCACCAAATACCTGCCGTTTCGTTACAAAGTGTCAGAACCTGTTTTACCAGTCTTGTCCTTTTGTCCTTTTGTCCCGATGTCCCGATCTTACTAAAAAGTTGTCTTCATCAGTTCGTAGAGGTAGGCGGGACTCTGCACATAAAGTTCCCCCTCTTCGTCCTGTAGGGCTGTCATTAGAGGCGAGTTATACACTTGCTCCATAGCCTCCTCAATGCTACAGCCCGTGTCTTCCATCACGTATTTCACTAACTCGCTCAGAACATAGTCGGTAAGATAGGTCGCTATCTGATGATGATCGGGCTGATTCATACGTTTTCAACTTTAGTTTTGCGGAGGAAGTGTACGGCACGCTCCGTGCCGAAGTAATACTGCTGGTCAAGGTATCGATCCTGAAGCAGGCGGGCAGCCTCTTCGGGCGAATAGATGCCTTGCCGATAATTGGTCAACTGAAGCACTACACCATCATCAGCAATCGGTCCGATGACGATGTCGTAATCGTGGATGGGTTTGTCGTTTTGGCGGTCGCGATTTGCATCGACAAAAAGCAACCATTCCACGCAAGCCTTCTCTGGGAATACTTTAACTTTCAAATCAGAATTCAAAGCCGCTTCATCAAGTTCGAAGGTGATAAGTGTCGGCACACCGCCAAAAAGCCGCGCTTTCTTCTGTGCCATACGAATGGCCGTCTGGCGGTCGGGTGTCAGATAGAAGCCCCAACCGAAGTCCTTGTGGCGTAAGCCAATGGTGAGGTTGATGCTGTCGAAGTCTGCATTTGTTCCGTGATACAGTATCATGCCAGTGAACCTCCATTCTTTTGGCAGATGATGAGCAGGTCGTCAATCGTCTCATCCATCGACTGCAGGTGCTCCACATCGTAGAACTCGATCAGGAACGCCAGCCCTTTGTGCTTATGCAGATAGCGGAAGGCAGCCTGCCGCGTCATGTCGTAGCGCCGCCCGAATGCATGAATGCACGCCGTTAGGAATGGTATCTCGTACTTACTCATATCTCATATTTTATTCAATCCGCTGCAAAGATACAACTTTTTTGGTAAACGCCAAAATTATTCGCCACTTTCCGCAAATAGTAGTACAAACCTGCCCATTTTTTAATGGGCAGGCTCATTAGAAGTGCAGCGGGCCGTAGCCCATGCAGCTGGTGGTGGTCAGTGCCGTCAGGAAGGCGGTGAGCGCGGCTACTATCATCTTCACCGCAATCTCGATCAGTTTCGTCTTTTTCATTGGTTATGGGGGGAGTTAGTAGGGAGTTATGGGGGAGTTAATAGGTAGATATTAAGACATTACCGTCATGACACATATG
>CACZDV010000055.1 GCA_902780025.1 uncultured Prevotellaceae bacterium | reverse complement strand
GAAATTCAATAGCGGCCTGCGGCCTGGTGAAGAAGTGAAAAGTGAAAAGTGAAGAAGTGAAAAGTGAAAAGTGATATAATAAAGAAAAATGGAAAAGAAATTATTGTTGGGCGACGAAGCCATAGCGTTAGGTGCGCTGCATGCCGGACTGTCCGGTGTGTATGCCTACCCCGGTACGCCGTCCACTGAGATTACTGAGTTTATCCAGGGTAATGCGCTGGCTAAGGAGCGTGGCGTTCACAGCCGCTGGAGTACGAACGAGAAGACGGCCATGGAGGCTGCCCTCGGTATGTCGTTCATGGGCAAGCGCGCCCTAGTTTGTATGAAGCACGTCGGACTGAACGTCTGCGCCGACCCGTTTGTCAACAGCGGCATGACGGGTGTCAACGGCGGTGTGGTGGTGCTGGTAGCCGACGACCCGTCGATGCACTCATCGCAGGACGAGCAGGACTCACGCTTCTACGGCAAGTTTGCGCTCATCCCCACGTTCGAGCCTTCCAACCAGCAGGAAGCCTACGACATGATGGCCCAGGCCTTCGACTACTCCGAAAAAGTATGCCTGCCGGTGCTGATGCGCGTCACCACCCGCATGGCCCACAGCCGCGCCGTCGTCCAGTGTGTTGACGTGCCACGTCAACAGAACGACCTGAACTACAACGCCATCGCCGCCAACTGGGTACTGCTGCCCGCCAACGCCAAGAAGCGCAACGACATCGTCACCGCTCAGCAGGCACAGCTGGAGCAGGATGCCGTCAACTCACCTTTTAATATATATAAGGAGGGCACCGACAAGAAGCTCGGCATCCTCTGCAGCGGCATCGGCTACAACTATGTAATGGAGTGCCTGAATGCCTCCCCTCGGGGAGGTTTGGAGGGGGTCTCCATCCTGAAGATTTCGCAGTACCCCCTGCCCAAGCAGTTGGTACGCCGTCTGATGGACGAGTGCGAACAGGTGCTCATCGTCGAGGAGGGTCAGCCCTTCATCGAGGACCAGGTGCGCGGCATCTACGACCTCAAGACCGTTCACGGCAAGCTCGACGGCACGCTTCCCCGCACAGGCGAGCTGAATCCTGACTTCGTGAAGAAGGCCCTCGGCATGGAGATGGACCAATGCTTCGACCCATGCGCCGACGTGGCTCCGCGTCCCCCCGCACTCTGCCAAGGCTGTGGCCACCGCGATGTCTACGCTGCCCTGAACGAAGTATTGCGTGAGTACGACAATCCGCGCGTCTTCGGCGACATCGGCTGCTACACGCTGGGCTTCCTGCCCCCGTTCCGCGCCATCCACTCCTGTGTCGACATGGGTGCCTCCATCACGATGGCCAAGGGTGCTGCCGACGCCGGACAGTGGCCTGCCGTTGCCATCATCGGCGACTCCACCTTCACCCACAGCGGCATGACCGGCCTGCTCGATGCCATCAACGAGAACGCCAACATCACCGTCATCATCTCCGACAACCTGACGACGGGTATGACCGGCGGTCAGGACTCTGCCGGCACCAATAAGTTCGAGGCCATCTGCCGCGGACTGGGACTCTCTGACGAGCACCTGAAGGTGGTGGTTCCCCTGCCGAAGAACATGCCGGAAATTACGCAGATTATCCGCGACGAGATCAACTATAAAGGAACGTCTGTCATCATCCCACGCCGTGAGTGCATGCAGACCTTACAGAGACACTTAAAGCAGAAGAAAGCACAGGAGGGCAAGAAATGAAGACAGACATCATACTTTGCGGCGTAGGCGGACAGGGCATTCTGTCTATCGCCACCATCATCGGCGAGGCCGCCATGAACGAGAACCTATACATCAAGCAGGCCGAGGTGCACGGCATGTCGCAACGCGGCGGCGACGTGCAGTCGAACCTGCGCATTTCGTCAGACCCCATCGCCAGCGACCTCATTGCCAAGGGCGGTGCCGACGTCATCATCTCGATGGAGCCCATGGAAGCCCTGCGCTACCTGCCCTTCCTCGCCAAGGACGGCTGGATTATCACCTCGGCCACACCGTTTGTGAACATCCCCAACTATCCTGACATGGACGTCATCAACGCCGACCTCGACCGCCTGCCCAACGTCATCCGTATCGACATCGAGCAGATGGCCAAGGACAACGGTGTGCCCCGCTCAGCCAACGTCATCCTGCTTGGTGCAGCCCAGAAAGCCCTGGGCATTGAGTACCACAAGCTGGAAGACGCCATCCGCCGCGTCTTCGGACGCAAGGGCGAAGCCGTCGTCGAGGCCAACATCAAGGCGCTGGCCTTAGGCCGCGAGGCTCAGAAATAGTTCACACCGCTTATCACATCAAAATGCCGTAGCGCATTCAGGATGCCATCGTCGTCGACGGAGGTAGTGACATAATCGGCCTGCTGCTTGAGCTCGTCGATGGCATTGCCCATAGCGATGCCGACGCCAGCCTGCAGGATCATCGAAGTGTCGTTGCCGCCGTCGCCAAAGGCCATCGTGCGACAGACGTCAAAACCCTCGTGGCGGGCCATTGCCAGGATGCCCTTCCCCTTGTCGGCACCATTGGCGGTGATGTCCGTAAACTCCGGATGCCAGCGACCTGACACACATTGCGGCATGCGGCCCATCAGCACCGGTTCGTAGTCGGCAGGGAAAAACGGCGTCAACTGCAGGATATCCTGCTGCAGCACGACGTCCAACGGCGAAGCCTTGTCGAGGTTCTTCACGGCCAGCATCCTTCGGAAGATGCGGTCGACGTCGCCCTTGGGGTCTATCACCGCCACGTCCTTACGGCCTACCACGATGAGACTGTTGCCCTTCTCCCGGCAGTCCTCCACGCACGTCATCACATCCTCCTTAGGAATCGGTTGGCAGGCGACCATCTCATCGCCCACATAGCACAAGGCGCCGTTGGTGGTGATATAGCCGTCGATTAAGTGCTCGATAGCGCCCAGATTGGTGATAATCAGCGGCGGCCGTCCTGTGGCGATATACACCCGCGAACCATTAGCCTTGGCCTGCGTGAGCGCGAAGATGGTCGATGCAGGAATCTCGTGCGTCTCAAAACTCACGAGCGTCCCGTCGATATCAAAGAATAAAGCATACTTCTCTGTCATATTGATTGCAAAGATACGAATAAGCGAGGAAAAAGCCAAATTTATTTGAGCTTTTTCAGGCGCGAGTATCTCTTCTCCTTTATACTTGTCAACAATTTTTACCACGCCCGAAATCCGCAAAAACCACCTCAAAACGCCCTAAAAACGGCCTTTGGAGTTTGGTCGGACTAAAGTCAGAGTTTGGTCGGAGTAAACCCGAGGTTTGGTCGGACTAAAACAAAAGTCTGCCCGGAGCCGATTCTTAGACTCCCCCTTTGACATTCGACTGCCGCTGCCACTCCACAAGTTGATTCGTTACAGACTTGTCGTGCTGGCGGAAATCACGGCAAATGGCTTCCACCAAATTGCCCAATTGCCCCTTGTTGTTACCCGAATCAGCTACGATATTGGCCATTAGGCCACACATTTCCTTCCAAGTAAGGTCAGAATACTGAAATTCTGCGCCGCTGATGTGTGCGCCAAGTACAGGGAAAAACATCGGAACGAGGGGTTCATACATGTCTTTTGAGGCCTGAGAAAGCAGCAATTTGATGCATTCTGTGCCCTTTCCGAGGTTAGGCATCTCGGGTGCCTTATGTTTACTGATATCGTATCTCATTGTGTTTCAGCTTTTTAGATGAATAATTCATGACCGAGCATTACAATTACAGTTATTACAGTTGTTTTTTTGAGGGGTGCCATTCCCTGTATATTATATATAACTATCTATATATCAATAAGTTATAAAGTATTATAAGGTTTGTCATACCCTCTTTTTTTAACTGTAATAACTGTAATGTAATGGATTCGGCCATTGTGAATTGTGAATTGTCAATTGTGAATTGTCACTCTTCCTCTACCAGGCCAAAGAGTGCTGTACAAAGTTCGTTATAAACTCCGAGGGCGTACTTCTCTACCGTGAAGCCCTTTCCAGCCTTCATGCGGCTGTCGCTGCGAAGCTGGGTTTTCAGGTCTACGCAGACCTCTGTGTTCAGGTAATTTTCAGCGCTATTTCCCGGCATTGGGAAAACATGCCCTGGTCGTTCTTGCTCACGCGCACAACGTCCATCCGCCGCGCATCGTAGTCCATGAACGAGCAGTTCCTGAACACCAGTGGTTCGTAAGACGTCGATTTGACCAAAGCCACGAAGCCGCCGAAGTTGGCACAATCGTGCACTTTATAACTGCCACTCAGCAGTATCGACACATGGCAGCCGATGACGGTGGTAGTCTTCGCACCATCAACGAAGCACGCCAGTCCTGCCGAATACATCGACTCGCTGTAGATGCTGCCGGCGACCTTGAGGTTATGATGGTAGCACCTATTGTGTGATAAATGAATCTTGTGACGGCGACCGTCAAAAAAAACCGCGCACCTAATAGACGCGCGGTCCGAAGATGGAGGTGCCGATGCGTACCATCGTACTGCGGCACTCAATGGCTATCAGATAGTCGTCGCTCATACCCCACGAACGTTCACAGAACCAGGGGGCATCAGCGAAATAGGCGGCCTTTACCTCGTCAAAGAAGTCGGCGGCCTGGGTGAACTCACGGCGTATCTGCTCGTGGTCGTCGGTGAAGGAGGCCATCATCATCAGTCCGCAGATGCGCACATGCTCCAGCTGGCGCCACTCGCCGTCGGCTAGCAATTGGCGGCAGGCGTCGAGCGTGAGGCCGTACTTCGTGCTCTCCTCGGCTATGTGGAGTTCGAGCAGCACGTCGATGACTCGCCCGCACTTGGCAGCCTGCTTGTCGATCTCCTTCAGCAGTTTCAGGGAGTCGACGGCCTCCACCATATTAATATAAGGGGCGATATACTTCACCTTGTTGGTCTGCAGATGACCGATGAAGTGCCATACGATGTCCTTGGGCAGCGACTCATGCTTCAACTTGAGTTCCTGCTCATGGCTCTCGCCGAAGACGCGCTGACCCTCCTCGTAGGCGGCCTCAATGTATTCGTTAGGGTGGTATTTACTGATTGCCACAAGGCGGACACCCTGTGGCAATGTGTCAATCACCCGATGCAGATTTCCCTTTACGTCGTACATTACTGTTCGTATTCTGGTTTGTCGTCCGACTGCTTGTCCTTGCCGTATTCAAAGACATCCATCAGCGCTGTCTCGGCGACGCTGGCAATAACATAGTCAATCATCGTGCCGCTCATTACCTCGTCAATGTTCTTCACGGCTCCATTCAATGTGCCGGCGTTCACCAGATAGTTGACGGCCGACTTCTTCTCCTTGGCCGTCTTCTCGTCGATGGTAATGAACTGGAGTTTCGTCTTGTACCACTTGTCGGCCGAGTCCTGGTCGGCAAAGAAGATTTCCTTGTAAGGAGCTATCTTGATGTCCTTGATGTCGAACTCTCCACTAATATAGGACGACATTTCCTCCATGATGCGCTGCTCGGCCTCGGTGAAGCTGAGGGCGTCGATGGTATAGGTTTCGGTCACTTTCTTCTGCAGACCATCCTCCATGGTCTTCTCATACTGAATCTTACATTCGAACCAAATTGCTGTTCTTGATCTCATTTCTCTGTTACCTTAATATTTATTCTTGTTCTTTGTTGTTTTCCTTCTCCTTTTCTTTCTCGCGCTGGTTCATCTGCGACTTCAACTTGTTGGTCACCTGGTCAATAATCTGACCTGCCACCACACGGCTGCGGGAGTCAGGCAGTCCGGCTTCATTGCCTAACTTGACCTGCGCCCTGACCAGTTCTTCCATCGTCGACTGACTGCCAGCCTTGAAACTCTTCTCTGAGGCACCCATCTTGTCGTTGGTATAGATTTTTGACAGGATGCGGTCAGCCTCTCGGGTAAACTGCTTACGGAAGATCTGCTCGGCCTTGGCCTGATATTCCTTCATCTTCTTGGCATCGGCACGGGTGTCAATGGTGTCTTCAGCTATTCCTAAGCCGGAAGGGTCGAAACCGTCGTCGAGCAAGTCTTCTTCTGCCTGCTTCGGAGCCGGTTTCACAAACTCTATGTCCTCGCGCTCAGGAACCAATGAGAAGTAGACACCGAAGCAAAGGGCAGCAATCACCAATGCTGCCACCAGCGAGATAACCGAACGACGGGTATTCTGACGCGAGGCGATGGCACTCTGCATTTCATCCGGCGTCTGGTAGCGACGGTCGGGATTGGGGTCGGTAGCCTTCTTGACGACTCCCTTCAGTTCCAAGGGAATGTCCGACTGCTCATACAGCCGTTCCATGAACTTTCCGAGTGAATAGACATCGGAGCGGGCATCAACCGTTCCCTCTTCCAGCACCTCAGGGGCTATGTACGAGACACTATCGCCGTAGAGCAATTCCTGATCGCGGAAAGCCTGATAGGCTGAACCATGAAACAAGAGCATAACCGTATGATCGCCCTTACGTGCCAGTACATTGTTAGGAGAGTAGCACACATGGAAGATTCCCTTCCCATGCAGATAAGAGGCTAAATCCAACAAATCCTTCATGGTGTGCTCGACGAAATCCTTGCCTGCAACGATAGCGGGATTGTCCTCCAGCAGTCGGGCAAAGGTGTGGTACGTGCCCTGCTCGATGGTGACACCATAGAGTCCGGCACTATCTCTTGACAGCGTGAAATGCAGCTGATTCTTATGGGTGAGTTCCCTGTTCTGCTCACATTCCATAGCTATAGCGTCACAGAACACCAGACTATCCTTCAACTCATCGCGAAGGTCGAGGACATTGGCATACTTGTTGGCCATCATTTTCTTGTAGAGCAGTCCAAACGGAGTGGACTCCTTAGCCATAGCCCCACCATTCCTTGATTCGAGTAATTCTTCGTAGTTCATTGCCTCGTTTTATTGATTTTGACGGGCAAAAGTACACATTATTTCTGAAAAACGCAAATTTTTAGCCCCCTAAAGAGAAATATTTCTCAATTCTTAATTCTTAATTCTTAAATTTTCAGTAACTTTGCGCCTTGAAATTGATCAATTAACAGAGAAAGATGCCTGAAATATCCATTCGCGGTCTTGAAATGCCGGAGTCGCCTATCCGAAAATTGGCTCCACTTGCCGCTGCCGCCAAGAGTCGCGGCACGAAGGTTTACCACCTGAATATCGGACAGCCCGACCTGCCCACTCCGCAGGTTGCCTTGGATGCGCTCAAACGTATTGACCGCACGATCCTCGAATACTCCCCGTCGCAGGGATACCTCAGCTACCGCGAAAAGCTGGTGGACTACTACGCCAAGTACAACATCAACGTAAAGGCTGACGACATCATCATCACGTCGGGCGGAAGTGAGGCGGTACTCTTCGCGTTCCTGTCGTGCCTGAATCCGGGCGATGAGATTATCGTGCCCGAACCGGCCTACGCCAACTACATGGCTTTTGCCATCTCGGCAGGTGCCAAGATACGTACCATTGCCACTACTATCGAGGAAGGCTTCTCTTTGCCCAAGGTCGAGAAGTTCGAGGAGCTCATCAATGAGCGCACCCGCGCCATCATGATCTGCAACCCCAACAACCCGACGGGCTATCTCTACACCCGCCGCGAGATGAACCAGATACGCGACCTCGTCAAGAAGTACGACCTCTATCTGTTCTCCGACGAGGTCTACCGCGAATATATCTACACGGGGTCCCCCTATATCTCCGCCTGCCATCTGGAAGGCATTGAGCAAAATGTTATCCTCATCGACTCCGTTTCGAAGCGCTACTCGGAGTGCGGCATCCGCATCGGTGCTCTCATCACCAAGAACGAGGAAGTGCGCAAGGCCGTCATGAAGTTCTGCCAGGCCCGTCTCTCGCCTCCCCTCATCGGACAGATTGTGGCCGAGGCATCGTTAGACACCCCCGAAGACTACCTGCGTGATGTATACGACGAGTACGTAGAGCGCCGTAAGTGTCTTATCGACGGGTTGAACCGCATTCCAGGTGTCTACTCCCCCATTCCCATGGGTGCTTTCTATACGGTGGCCAAGTTGCCGGTGGACGATGCCGAGAAGTTCTGCCGCTGGTGTCTGGCAGAGTTCAATTACGAAGGCGAGACCGTCATGATGGCTCCTGCTGCAGGTTTCTACACCACCCCTGGTGCCGGCATCAACCAGGTACGTATAGCCTACGTGCTGAAGAAGAAAGACCTGGAGCGGGCTCTGGTGGTACTCAAGAAAGCACTCGAAGCCTACCCCGGACGTGTTGACGACTAAAGTTCAGCACACTCTTAATTCAACATTCGGATGAACCTGCCGTTATTCATTGCCCGACGCATCTACAATGACCAAGGAGACCGCCGTAAGGTGAGCCGCCCGGCTATCCATATTGCCACCATCGGCGTGGCCATCGGACTGGCCGTCATGATTATCACCGTCAGCGTGGTGCTGGGCTTCAAGCATACCATCCGCGACAAGGTGGTGGGCTTTGGAAGCCATATCCAGGTGATGAACATGGGCTCGCTGAACAGTTCCGAGAGCTACCCCATCTGCATCGACGATAGCATGATGAGCGTGATTGACAGTATAGAGGGGGTCAGGCACGTACAGCGCTACGCCATGACGCGGGGCATCCTGAAGACCGACGACGACTTTCTGGGCGTAGCCTTCAAGGGCATCGGGCCTGAATACGACCTCAACTACCTGCAAGCCAATCTGACAGAAGGCAAGATAACACCCTTCAGCGACACCAAGAGCACCAACAAGCTATTGCTGTCGCGCATCATGGCCGACAAGCTGAACGTCAAGGCCGGCGACCGCATCTACGCCTACTTCATTGACGAGAGTTCCGTCCTCACCCGCCGCTTCACCATCGAAGGCATCTACCAGACCAACATGACCCGTTTCGACGAGCTCATCTGCTACACAGACCTCTGCACCGCCACAAAACTGAACGGTTGGTTCGAGGGACAATGTTCGGGAGCCGAACTCACCGTCGACGATTTCGACCACCTGGACGATGTCTATACGCGTATTATAGAAAAGGTGAACCGCTCAATGGACCGTTACTCGGGCATCTACACCTCCCAAACCATCTACGAGGCCTATCCGCAAATCTTCACGTGGCTCGAACTGCTCGACATCAATGTCTGGATTATCCTCGGGTTGATGATTTGCTTAGCGGGTATCACCATGATTAGCGGACTGCTCATCATCATTCTGGAACGCACCTCGATGATTGGCATTCTCAAGGCACTCGGTTCGCGCAACCGCACCATCCGCCACACCTTCCTCTGGTTCTCGGCCTTCATCATCAGCCGCGGCATCCTCCTTGGCGATCTGCTCGGCATCGGACTGGTGTTGCTACAGAAGTACACGGGCATCATCACCCTCGACCCGCAAACCTACTACGTCAGCGAGGCTCCCATGGAGTTGAACATACCCCTTATTATCATCCTGAACATTGCTACTCTAATTGTCAGCATATCTGTTCTGATTATCCCCAGTTTCTTCATTTCGCACATCCATCCCGCAAAATCCATGCGTTACGAGTAAAAAATTGCACAAAAAATTTGTGAATGTGCAAAAAACAATGTACCTTTGCACAAAATTTCAAAAAATGTGCAATGGATACAGCACCAAGCTTTAACGAATATATTCAGAAAGCCATCATCGAGAACTGGGATCATGATGCCTTGACTGACTATCAGGGCGTCACGTTACAATTCCACGACGTAGCCCGGAAAATCGAGAAGCTGCACATCCTGTTCGAGAACAGTCACGTGCAGCAAGGCGACAAGATAGCTATCTGCGGACGAAACTCGGCTCACTGGGCCGTGACCTTCCTGGCAACGCTGACCTACGGAGCCGTTGCCGTGCCCATCCTCCATGAGTTCAATGCCGAGCAGATACACAATATTGTCAACCACTCCGAGTCCAAGTTACTCTTTGTAGGCGACTTCATCGTCAAGACTATCGATGCTGAGCAGATGCCCGCTTTGGAAGGTATCATCAATCTGCCCGACTTCTCGCTTTTCCTCTCACGGTCCGAGAAGTTGACCTATGCCCGCGAACATCTCAACATGATGTTCGGCAGCAAGTATCCCAAAGCCTTCAGGGCCGAGCATGTCAACTATCACAAGGACGACGCGGAAGAGCTGGCACTCATCAACTACACCAGCGGCACCACAGGATTCTCCAAAGGCGTCATGCTGCCCTACAGGGCATTATGGGGCAATCTTGACTTCTGTATGCGACGGCTTCCCGTCAAGCCTCAGGACAATATGCTCTCCATCCTGCCCATGGCCCACATGTATGGCATGTCGATAGAGTTTATCTACGGTTTCTGTCGCGGCTGTCACCTGTTCTTCCTTACCCGTCTGCCGTCGCCTGCCATCATTGCCGATGCCTTTGCCACCATCAAACCGGCCATTGTCATCGCCGTCCCCCTGATTGTTGAGAAGATTATCCGCAAGCGGGTATTCCCCAAGATACAGAACAACCGTATGCGTCTGTTGCTGCAGATGCCCGTAGTGTCGAAGAAGATCAAGGAGAAGATTTGCGAACAGGTCTACCAGGCCTTTGGCGGCAAAGCCTACGAGGTTATCGTCGGCGGTGCAGCCCTGAGCCGTGAGGTAGAGCAGTTCCTCATCAGTATCGGCTTCCCCATTACCGTAGGCTACGGAGCCACCGAGTGTGCCCCGCTCATCAGCTACAGCGACTTCAAGGACTTCGTCCCTGCTTCCTGCGGAACGCCAGTCGACCACATGGAGGTCCGCATCGCCTCTGCCGACCCCGCCAACATTCCTGGCGAGATACTGGCCCGAGGCACCAACGTCATGCTGGGCTATTACAAGAATGCCGAGGCTACCGAGCAGGCTCTCGATGCAGAAGGCTGGTACCACACCGGCGACTTGGGAACCATGAGTGCCGACGGTCACATCTTCATTCTGGGACGAATCAAGAACATGCTCCTCGGTCCCAGCGGACAGAACATCTATCCGGAGGAAATCGAAGATCAACTGAACTCCATGCCCATGATTAGCGAGAGCCTTGTCGTGCAGCGCGACAACCGCCTCGTGGCACTCGTCCACTCCGACAAGGACGAAGTCATCGACTTCAGTCCCGAGGAGCTGAAGGCCGTCATGGAGCAAAACCGTATTGAGCTGAACCAGCGTCTGCCACAATACAGCCGCCTCGCAGAGATACAGCTGCAGGAAGAGGAATTTGCAAAGACGCCCAAAAAGAGTATTAAACGATACCTATATCAATAATATGGAAAATATACCAAGTTTCAACGAACTGCTTGAGAAGTCCATTATCAACAACTGGAACCTCGATGCGCTGACTGACTTCAAGGGTCAGACGCTGCAGTATCATGATGTAGCTCGTAAGATAGAGAAGTTGCACATTCTGTTTGAGAACTCCGGTGTTGTCAAAGGCGACAAGATAGCCCTCTGCGGACGCAACTCCAGCCAGTGGGCCGTGGCCTTCATCGCTACGCTGACCTATGGTGCCGTGGCCGTTCCCATCCTTCATGAGTTCAATGCCGAGCAGATACACAACATCGTCAACCACTCAGAAGCCAAGCTGCTCTTCGTGGGCGACCATGTGGCCACCATCATCGACCCGCAGCAGATGCCGGCACTTGAGGGTATCATCAACAACCCCGACTACTCGCTCATGGTCAGCCGAACCGACAAACTGACCTACGCCCGCGAACACCTCAACGAGCTCTACGGCAAGAAATTCCCCAAATACTTCCGTAAGGAACACGTACATTATTATAAAGAAGAGTCGCCCGACGAGTTGGCACTCATCAACTACACCAGCGGCACCACGGGTTTCTCCAAGGGTGTCATGCTGCCCTACCGTGCCCTGTGGTCGAACTACGACTTTGCCGAGCACGTGTTAGGTAAGACCATCAAGTCAGGCGACCGCGTCATCTCCATGCTGCCGATGGCCCACATGTACGGTATGTCCTTCGAGTTCATCTTCGAGTTCCTGCACGGTTGCCACGTCTACTACCTCAACCGTGTGCCCTCGCCGGCTATTATTGCCCAGGCACTCAGCGAGATCAAGCCCGTCATCGTCATTGCCGTGCCCCTCATCATAGAGAAGATTATCCGCAAGAAGGTGTTCCCCAAGATACAGAACAACCGCATGCGCCTGCTGCTGCAGATGCCCGTCATCTCGAAGAAGGTGCGCCAGATGATCTGTCAGGAGGTGCTCAAGGCCTTCGGCGGTCAGATGTACGAGGTCATCATTGGCGGTGCCGCCCTCAACCAGGAGGTCGAGAACTTCCTCAAGCGCATTGATTTCCCCTATACTGTGGGCTACGGTGCCACCGAGTGCGCCCCCATCATCTGCTATGCCGACTGGCAGTCATTCGCCCCAGGTTCCTGTGGCCGTGCCGCCCGTCACATGCAGGTACGCATCGACTCCCACGATCCCGAGAACGTTCCTGGCGAGATTCTTGCCAAGGGTCCCAACGTCATGCTGGGCTACTACAAGAACCCCGAGGCTACTGCCGAGACCATCGACCGCGACGGCTGGTACCACACAGGCGACCTCGGCACAATGGATGCCTACGGCAACGTCTACATCAACGGACGTTCGAAGAATATGCTCCTCGGCCCCAGCGGACAGAACATCTATCCGGAGGAAATCGAAGACAAGCTCAACTCCATGACGATGGTCGTCGAGAGCATTGTCGTGCAGCGCGATAACCGCCTCGTAGCCCTTGTCTATCCCGACATAGAGGAAGCCAAGAGCCTGGGACTTACAGCCGACGATCTCAAGAACATCATGGAACAGAACCGCAACGGACTGAACCAGATGTTGCCCGCCTACGAGAAGATTACTGAGATGGAAATCCGTGAAGAAGAGTTCGAGAAGACACCTAAGCGCAGCATCAAGCGCTATCTCTACAACTGATTAGCTACTCCCCGTCCTGGGGAGCCAAGCGACACTTCCCCAACAAGGGAATCTCCTCACACAAGGCATCTGCCAACAATCGAGCTACCAGTCTTGCACCGTAGCCGTTATAGTGTGTATTATCCTGTTTCCCCCGCGGTTCACTCGGTTCCTCACCGGGCTTGAACCACATGTGCAAGCGCTTTGAGCCTTCCACGCCCAGTCCCTGCTCCAGCTCATGGGTGATGCGGTTGGCGTCGATAAAATGGACGTTCATACGTGCAGCCACGTTGCGCGGAGCCTCACGGTACTGACCGTGGGTGTCAACCAGCGAGTCGCCCACAAAGTTCCTTCTCACCACGCTGTTCATCAGTACCGGGATGCCGCCGTGTTCACGCGTCTCACTCACAAATTTTGCCAGATTATGGTCGAAGGTCGTTCCTGGGTCAGTATGAAGTTTCTCCTGAGGCTTCTCGTCGTTATGTCCGAACTGGATGATAACGTAGTCGCCTGGCTTTATCTTCTCCAGCACCTTGTCCCATCGTCCCTCGTTGATGAAACTCAGCGATGAGCGTCCGTTCTGGGCGTGGTTGTCCACCACGATGTTGTCATCGAAGTAGTTCTGCAGGACCATCCCCCACCCTCGCTCCTGTTTGCCTTTCGACAAGTCCTTGTTAGCCGCCGTGGAGTCGCCGATGATGAAGATGGTGGTCCGTTTCTCATTGTTAGCAGCCGTCAGCAACAGCATAACAGCCACCATTGTCAGTAGTTTAGTCGTTCGTTTTAGCATAGTCAATAGTTCCTTGATTTGTTTTCTGCTGCAAAGTTACTGCTTTTTTCCTGAAACGACAAACAATCTACGGCTTTTTCTTAGTTATTCGAACAACATCAATTCTAAAGCGCGCCACCTGGATTCAGAGGAATATCAATGAACACATTGGTCTCATCCGTTTCACCCTCCACCATCACGCTGCTGTCAAAAGGCGAGGCCTCTAACAGCCGGCAGTTGCCGACTGTCAGAGTCTCTATGCTTGGCTTTATGTATCTACGTCTGTTCATAGCCCTGGAGGATTATTTGATGATTACCTTGTGTCCGCCCTTGATGTACACACCCGCCTTGCTGGGCGTTCCCATCATGCGCTGGCCGCTGAGGGTATAGTAACTGCCGTCACTTTCTATAGGTGTCATCCGCTGGTCATCGACTGCCGTTACGCCCTCACCATATTCTATACTGATAACGCGGCGGGCGTTGGCTGTGACTGTCGGCAGACGCAGGTAAGCCTTGCCTGCGGCCAAGGTGCCACCCTCCGCTGTCACGATGTAGAAGCCCAGGCCGTTGTCGCCGTTACCTAATATATAATTGGTGTAGCCCTCCGCCGTCTGTGTGAGCTGTGTATCCTCCGTCACGCCTACCAGCAGGTTTCCGTAGACGCTGGCCGACGGCTTGACGGGAATATCATACGTGCCCTCGCTGCCTATCAGCACCAGTCCCGTTCCAGCGGGTGCATCCTTCACCTCCAGCATCGTCAACGCACCTGTCGTGCGGTTAAATCCTGCACCCGTATAGGCCTTCAGTCCGCTGACTTCCGTAAAGTCAAGATCCTTCGCGGAGCAAAGCGTCGCCATGCCCGTTGATCCGATGCTTACGCTTGATGTTTCTGCAATGACAAATCTGACGCTTATCGTCATATTAGTAGTCACGTTTCCTATTATATACTTGCCATCGGAAACAGAATCTGTCACATCATTGCCATTTACAATCAATGATGACAAGCGATACCCCTCCTCAGGAATTATTGTCAAAATAACTTCTTTGCCTGATTTAATCGTTGTTTCGACAATCATATTTGAAAAATGAAACTCATCATAAACTAAGTGCCCTCCTGAACTTACAATAAAACACAATTTGTAGAACATCTCACTAATTGGTGTCTCACTAAAATACCAATTGTCGAAATCGAAGAGGGAGGTGCCGCTACCTTCAAAAGTGAAAAAGAGATTCTGCACACCCGTGATGGGCGTTGTCAGATCGCAGTTCACTTCCTTCCACTCGCCGTTGGTGGGTTCCAGGGGCAGGCGGCCCTTAATTGTGCCGGTATTGCTACCTGTGCGCACAACGAGCGTACATTTCTTCTCAACCAGCACCTTGGCGGTGAACGCTTTGGCGCCGGCTTCGCCAAAATCCACGTTGCGCACCTTGATATAGTCGCCACTGCCGATGCTGGTGACGTAGCAGCCGTTATAGTCGCCCATACATTTCACGCCTTTGCTCTGGTTGATGGTCTCAGCCTCCTGTCGCACGAAGGGGTCAAGCGTCTGCAAGGGGGTGACGCCTGCATCGGTAAACTTGATGGCAGGGATGGTACCGTCCTCATTGGGGGTGAACTCCTCAATGCAGGTGGCGCGCTTATAGCCGCCGCCGTTAGGCAGCTTGCCGTTGTGGTAGAACATATAGTAGTGGCCCTTATACTCCACGCTGCCGCCGTGAATGGTAAAGCTGTTGTCGGCCTCTTCCAGTATCTTACCCTGATATGTCCACGGGCCGATCGGATTGTCGGCCGTGGAGTAAGCCCAATGCTCAGGAACGCCGCCGGCAGCATATTCCAAATAGTACTTGCCATTACGCTTATACAGCCATGTAGCCTCCTCTAAGTTACTCTTCGGCGAACCATCGTCGTTGTAGCCCTTATAGGGGCCAAAGGACTTCTCATCCTTGACATTTATCTCTTTCTCGCCACCGCTAATGGCAATCATCGTATTCGCCAGCTTAGCGTACCACAGGCCGAAGTTTCCGTTGCCATAGTAGAGGTATGCCTGACCGTCATCATCGATGAATACCGTGGGGTCAATCTTTCCCCATCCCTTAGCCAACGGTTTATTGATAGGGTCTTTATAGGGACCTGCCGGATGGTCAGCCACAGCCACACCGATGGCTGGGTAGCCTCCGTTGGCGTAGGTGGCCGTCACATACCAGTACCACTTGCCACCCCGCTCGATGCACTGGCTGGCCCAGCAGTCGTTGTCCTGCTTGGCCCAGGCTGAGAAAGTGGCCGATGTCAGCGGCGTACCATGATAAGTCCAGTTCACCATGTCTACGGTACTATAGAGTTGCCAGTCTTTCATAGTGAAGTAGTTGTTCTCTGTTACATCCTCGTCGTGACCGACAAAAAGATAGAGTGTGTCACCGTGCACGTAGGGTGCAGGGTCCGGCGTGTAGCGGTCGCAGACAATCGGATTTTGGGCATTGACAGCCATGACAAATAGAAATGCTACAAACGTCATAATATTCTTCATCCTAATTTCAGCAATAAAGATTCTATTATCTACAAAAAAGCTTTCAAAACCGAAAAATTGTTTCATATTCATTGTGATTTTAGTTTATCATCTTTTTAATGTAAAAAAGAAAACGTGAGCTGTTTACTTCGCTTACGTTCCCGAGGTATCTCCCAAACACCTAACAACCTTAAACGAGTAAAAGCCCACGCCCTTGGGCGTGAACCATCTACTTTACTCTTGGTTGTTTCTTGAAACTTTGGGAGAATTTCGGAAACAAGAATCAAAGCGGACGCTTCAACGTATATGTTAATCAGTCATTGCTATGTTACCATAGGCGGTGCAGTTTTATTGGTTCAACAATTATTTATTCTTTATTCTTGAATTAAGTCGGTTATTACCTTAATTAACTCATGGGCAGGATCAACTATCGTGCAGAGTTCTTCTTCATTAATTGAGAAGATGCAATTGTAATCACCTTTTTCCCTTAATTGTTCCATTCTTGTCAGGAATCCGCCTAACCGATCATCGATGACATCATTCAAACTCATAAGACAATGGCATCTTTTAGGACGTTGTGGTAAAATGGAGTAATACGACTAGCCTCCCACTCCTTCTTGGTATACATGATGGGATTGATTTCAGCTCCTATATCCCATCCCAACTTGGTCAGAGGATAAGTTACCGTATCGTAATCTTCTGGCAGCAGTCTATCCTTGTCAAGAACAATTAATATGTCCCAATCAGAGTTCTTTCGAGCATCGCCACGTGCCTGTGAGCCATAGAGCATAGCCTCAGCCTGCTTCGGCAAGCTGGCGGCAAGTGTCTTTTTGATGCTGTCAATAATCTGTTTGTCCATAACTGATTGTCTTTCTTGTGGGCAAAGATAAGCATTTATTTTGAAAGTTCCAAGAAAAAGGGTGAAATAATTGACGGATGGACGATTTTACACGAATATCGCAAAAACACCTCCCAACCTCCCGTTTCCATCTGAAACGCCGATGTACAAAGGATTTGGGAACGGGAGGTGTCAGCGAGACACCTCCCGTTGAGGTCCCGTCTAATCCCCCTCGCGAAGGTTCAGGCCACCGTTGACGCGATACGACAAATAGACAAAAACTATTTCCCTAGGGAAGTTGGAAGGGAGGTTGAAAGGGAGGTCTGACGGGAGATGCGAAGGGAGATCTAATAAGTGTAAACTATTTGATAATCAACGATTTATGTATCTGACGGGAGGTGTCGATAGAAATAAAAAACGAGGAGTCTCCTCGTCATCGTGAAGGGCCACTTGG
>CACZDV010000054.1 GCA_902780025.1 uncultured Prevotellaceae bacterium | reverse complement strand
ATGTCCTCAGGCTTCATATCGCGCAGGATGGATGGACGGTCGGTCTTCTCCAGCAGTTCACGAGCCGTGCGGGCCACACCCGTAGCCGAGCAGTAGGCCTCCAGACAGCCGGTACGTCCGCAACCGCAGGAGCGTCCCTCGGCGCCGCGCACCATCGTCACGTGACCCAGTTCGCCTGCAAAGCCGTCGTGGCCATAGAGCAGCTGACCGTTCACCACGATGCCGCTTCCCACGCCCGTACCTAAGGTAATGACGATGAAGTTCTTCATGCCACGGGCCACGCCGTAGACCATCTCGCCGACGGCAGCCGCATTGGCGTCGTTGGTCATGGCCACGGGAATGCCGCCCAGCCGCTTGCTGAACATGTCGGCCAGGGGTACAATGCCGTTGTGAGCCCAAGGCAGGTTGGGCGCAAACTCAATCGTTCCTTTATAGTAGTTGGCATTGGGAGCTCCGATGCCCATGGCCTTGATCTTCTCAATGCCGCCCACCTGCTCGATGATGACCTGCAGGGCCTCGACACAAGCGTCGACATAATCCTCTGCACTTTCAAAACCACCAGTCTTGATAGCTGTCGTGGCCTTGATGTCACCACGTGCGTCAACGATTCCAAACACGGAGTTCGTACCTCCTAAGTCCAAGCCAATTACGTATGGCTTCATCACTTGCTGTTCGTTCATAATAGTCTTATGTTCTTTTATTGGTTGTTATTTTAGCTGCAAAGGTACGAAAAAACTTTGAACCGACAAATTATTCGTGTATTTTGTTTGGCATTTCCCTCGATTTGCAGTAACTTTGCACCCGCTTTCATTCAGAATGAAGCACAGGTGATATCAGGCTATGAGGTATTTTGTGACTTTCAGTTACGATGGCAGTCGTTATCATGGTTGGCAGATACAACCCAATGGCGACTCGGTACAGGCCCAGCTACAGCGGGCATTGTCGTTGCTGCTCCGTAGTGAAATTATCGTGACAGGAGCAGGACGGACGGATGCCGGTGTACACGCCCGGATGATGGTGGCCCACTTTGATTTCGATGCCGAGATTGACGGTCGCCAGCTGACCTATAAACTCAACAAGCTGCTGCCCTACGACATTGCCGTCAGCGGGGTGGAGCAGGTTGCCGACGACCTTCATGCCCGCTTCTCGGCTACCAGCCGCATGTATCGCTATTACCTGCATACGGAGAAGAACCCGTTCCTTTGCCGTACTTCCTGCGAACTTCATTATCCGCTGGATTTCAGCGAGATGAACAAAGCGGCTAAACTATTATTTGAATATGAGGACTTCGGTGCATTTTGTAAAGCACATGCAGATGTGAAGACTACCATCTGTCATATAACAACTGCCGAGTGGCATCAGACGTCGCCCGCTACGTGGTACTTCGAGATACGTGCCAACCGCTTCTTGCGCAATATGGTGAGAGCTGTCGTGGGTACACTCGTTGACGTAGGGCGCGGACGTATAACCATTGATGATTTCAGAAAGATTGTAGAAGGAAAAAAACGGACAGAAGCAGGCGAGTCGATGCCCGCCCACGCGCTGTTCTTAGAAGACATTACTTATTGACATGATGTGGCTGGTTTTAGCTTTTATGTCGGCAGCCCTGTTAGGTTGTTACGATTCGTTCAAGAAACAGGCATTGAAGAATAATGCGGTGATTCCCGTACTGTTTCTTAATACCCTTTTCTCATCGTTGATATTCCTGCCCTTCATTATCCTGAGCGGTATGACCGACATGCTTGACGGCAGTTCTTTCCATGTGGCTTCCGGCGGATTGGAGGTCCACCGCTATGTGGTGCTGAAGGCTGTCATCGTGCTGTCGTCGTGGGTGCTGGGCTATTTCGGCATGAAGCATCTGCCGTTGACCATCGTGGGACCTATTAATGCCACCCGCCCCGTCATGGTGTTGGTGGGAGCGCTGCTGGTGTTCGGTGAGCGGCTGAACGTCTGGCAATGGACAGGTGTGCTGTTGGCTGTGGCCTCGTTCTTCATGCTCAGCCGTAGTGGCAAGAAGGAGGGTATCGACTTCAAGCATGACCACTGGATTTATATGATTGTCGGAGCAGCCATGCTGGGTGCGCTCAGCGGACTCTACGACAAATACCTGATGGCACCCGTCGAAGAGGGCGGGGTAGGACTCGACCGTATGTTGGTACAGTCGTGGTACAACATCTATCAATGCGGGATGATGCTCCTGATGCTGCTGTTGCTCTGGTGGCCCAAGCACAAGGAGACGACGCCGTTCCATTGGGCGTGGTCTATCGTGGGCGTCAGCCTGTTTCTGTCGACGGCCGACTTCCTCTATTTCTACTCCCTTTCGCTGCCTACGGCCATGATTAGCATTGTGTCGATGGTGCGCCGTGGGTCGGTGATTGTCAGTTTCCTGTTCGGAGCCTTGTTTTTCCATGAGAAGAACCTGCGTGCCAAGGCTTTCGACCTTGCTCTGGTGCTGCTCGGCATGGTGTTTCTCTACATCGGTACACGTTAAATGGACGGTTTATAAATAAAAATGTTGTTAAACGCTCGTCTGTTTCCTTTTTTCTTTGTAACTTTGCACACTGGTTTATGAAGCAATATAGAGATGAAAGATAGTGTGAAGGCCGCTGTAGAGCGGATTCTCGACAGTTATCTGGAGATGAACAACCACCGTAAGACGCCAGAACGGTATGCCATTCTCCGAGCTGTGTACAATACGAACGGACATTTCACGCTCGATGAGTTGGGCGAGAAACTGATGAAGGAGTACAAGTTTCCTGTCAGCAGGGCGACGCTGTACAACACGCTGAACCTGTTTATGGAGTTGCGGCTGGTCATCCGTCACCGCTTTCAGGGTACGACGAAGTACGAGGCTTGTTACGACAACAACTCCCATTGTCACCAGATGTGTACCGTCTGTGGCAAGGTGACTGAGGTGCGTTCGCCCGAGATTACCGCGGCTATTGACCAGCTTCACCTGAAACGTTTCCGCAAGGACGGCTTCACTTTATACATATACGGTATCTGTTCGACGTGTCAGGCAAGGATAACCCGGAAAAAGAATACGAAGAAAACGATATAAAACAATAATAACGACAATGAATCAAGGTAAAGTTGACGTCCTGCTCGGACTGCAGTGGGGCGATGAAGGAAAAGGAAAGGTGGTCGACGTGTTGACCCCCAAGTATGATGTTGTAGCGCGCTTCCAGGGCGGTCCCAATGCCGGCCACACGCTGGAGTTCGAAGGCCAGAAGTATGTGCTGCGCTCCATTCCCTCGGGCATCTTCCAGGGAGGCAAGGTGAATATCATCGGCAATGGCGTGGTGCTGGCTCCCGACCTCTTCATGGACGAGGCCAAGGCCCTGGAGCAGAGCGGTCATGAACTGAAGAGCCGTCTGCACATCTCAAAGAAAGCGCACCTCATCATGCCTACTCACCGTGTGCTCGATGCTGCCTACGAGGCTCAGAAGGGTAAGAACAAGGTGGGCACCACCGGCAAGGGCATCGGTCCCACCTATACTGATAAGGTGAGCCGTAACGGTCTGCGCGTGGGCGACATCCTTGAGAACTTCCCCGAGAAGTATGCTGCTGCCAAGGCCCGCCACGAGGCTATCCTGAAGTCGCTGAACTACGACTACGACATCGCCGAGGTGGAGAAGAAATGGCTGGAGGGCATTGGATACCTGCGTCAGTTCCCCATCGTCGACTCTGAGCACGAGATTAACAACATCCTGAAGAGCGGCAAGTCGGTGCTCTGCGAGGGTGCCCAGGGTACGATGCTCGACGTGGACTTCGGCAGCTATCCCTTTGTCACCTCGTCGAATACCATCTGCGCAGGAGCATGCACAGGTCTCGGCATTGGCCCCAACAAGATTGGCGACGTCTTTGGTATCATGAAGGCCTACTGTACCCGCGTCGGTGCCGGACCGTTCCCCACCGAGCTGTTCGACGAGACGGGCAAGACCATCCGTGACCTCGGCCATGAGTATGGTGCTGTGACCGGACGTGAGCGCCGCTGCGGATGGATTGACCTCGTTGCCCTGAAGTACAGCATTATGGTGAATGGCGTCACGAAGCTGATCATGATGAAGAGCGACGTGCTCGACGGCTTTGACACCATCAAGGCTTGTGTGGCTTACAAGCAGAACGGTCAGGAAATTGACTACTTCCCCTATAACATTGAGGACGGCATTGAGCCTGTCTATCGTGAGTTGCCCGGCTGGAAGACCGACATGACCAAGTTTACCAGCGAGGAACAGTTCCCCGAGGCTTTCCAGAACTACATCAAGTTCCTGGAGGAGCAGCTGGAGACACCTATCTGTATCATCAGTATCGGTCCCGACCGAGCACAAACTATCGTGAGAAATGGCAAATAAACCCGGTATACCCAAAGGAACACGCGACTTCGGCCCACAGGAGATGGCCCGTCGTAACTATATCTTCGACACCATTAAGCTGGTGTACCAGCTCTATGGCTTCCAGCAGATAGAGACACCCGCCATGGAAACCCTGCAGACGCTGATGGGCAAGTATGGCGAAGAGGGCGATAAACTGCTCTTCAAAGTGCTGAACTCCGGCGACTGTCTGGCCAAGGTGACCGATGAGGAACTGCAGGAACGCAACGCTCTGCACCTGGCTGCCAAGATGTGTGAGAAAGGCCTGCGCTACGACCTCACCGTACCCTTCGCCCGTTATGTGGTGATGCACCGTGAGGAATTGCAGTTGCCTTTCAAGCGCTACCAGATGCAGCCCGTGTGGCGTGCTGACCGTCCGCAGAAGGGGCGTTACCGCGAGTTCTGGCAGTTTGACGGCGACATCGTCGGCTCTGACTCGCTACTCAACGAGGTGGAACTGATGCAGATTATCGATACCGTCTTTACCCGCTTCGGCGTCCGTGTACAGATTAAAATCAATAATCGCAAGATACTCAGCGGCATCGCCGAGGTCATCGGAGCTGCCGACAAGATTGTGGACATCACCGTAGCCATTGACAAGCTCGACAAGATTGGTATCGACAATGTCAACCAGGAACTGCGTGAGGGCGGTCTCACCGAAGAGCAGATAGCCAAGTTGCAGCCCATCATCCTGTTGGAAGGCACCAACGAGGAAAAGCTCAACACCATCGCCGAAGTGCTGAAGGACAGCGAGACCGGTCTCAAGGGTGTCGAGGAAATCAGGTTTATTTTGAATACTCTGAGTAATCCGAGTAATCAGAATGCTCTGACGAACGAGCTCCAACTTGACCTCACCCTCGCCCGTGGCCTGAACTACTACACCGGTGCCATCTTCGAGGTCAAGGCCCTCGATGTGCAGATTGGCAGCATTACCGGCGGTGGCCGCTACGACAACCTCACAGGCATCTTCGGCATGCCCGGCATCTCAGGTGTCGGCATCTCCTTCGGCGTCGACCGTATCTATGACGTGCTCAACGCCCTTGATGCCTATCCCAAGGATGCTACTAACGGCACTCAATTGCTCTTCATCAACTTCGGCGAGACAGAGACCGCCTATTGCATGCCCGTAGCCGCCCAGGCCCGTCAGGCAGGTATACGCACGGAAATCTATCCCGATGCCGCCAAGATGAAGAAGCAGATGAGCTATGCCAATCAGAAACTGATTCCCTATGTCGCATTGGCTGGCGAGACCGAAATCGCCCAGGGCCGACTGACGCTGAAGAACATGGAAACCGGCGAACAGCAACTCCTAACGCCTGCCGAACTCATCAGCGCTTTCAAGACAATATGAATACAAATCATAGAACATAAAAGGTTATGAGGATAATTGTCCGAATTGCTCTTGTCTTTGTACTGGTTATATTGGGAGTTGATGATGTGTGTGCCGACGATATCTCGTTACGTGATGTCCCGTTCTGGCAACATGGTTCCTCCTGGGGACTTGCTGAACCAAAAAGCAGTCAGGCATGGTGTACCTGGGAGGTAGGTCAGGCGACAGGTATGCCCTATGGTGACGGCAATGTTATCAACTTTGCCGACCTGTCGGATTACAACTATCTGGTGATTACCTTCAGCGAAGGTACGCCGCGCGTCTTGCTGAATCGTGACGTTGACGAGGGACAGTGGAACGCAGACGAGTCACAGTCCCACCTGATAGAATATCCGAAGGACGGTTGGAGTTCTAAGTACTTCGTCAATACGGGTAACGTGCTGACGGTTGATTTGAAACAGATTGTTGCCGACAAGGGTTATGCTCACCTGCATGCTATCAAAGGTGCTAATTATCAGGATGTTCTTGTTGAGAGTATGATGCTTTCGGGCGTCAATGCCCCCACTATCCGGATAATCGTCACCGACCAGCAAGCCCAGCATATTACCGGTTTCGGCGCAGCCTGCTGCGACGGTGCTATGTGTCCCTTTGCTGACGATACTGAACCCGTCAAGCTGCTCTACGGCCCGCAGTCAGAGGTGGGTTTAAACATCATGCGTATGGAGATATCGCCCAACTTCGTTGGCGACGTGATAGTTCCGGAGTGGAACAATTATGACACGCCTTACGACTGGAAAGGTTCGCTGCCTTCAGCCAAGATCGTCAAGGAGCGCGGAGGCATCGTCTTCGGCACCCCGTGGTCGCCTCCCGGTGAATACAAGACCAACGGTACGGCTCAGGGAGGAAACAGCGAAGAACAGGGCTACAAGCGCGGTGAACTGCGTGAGGACTGTTACGACAAGTTCTTCCCCTGGCTCAATACCTTCCTCGAGTATATGCAGCAGAATGGTGTCAACGTCGATGCGGTGTCCGTCCAGAACGAGCCTGACTGGTGGGTCAGCTACTCTGGCTGTCTCTATACACCTCAGCAGCAGCTCAACCTTGTGAAGAACTATGCTTACATGCTCGATCGCGAGAAGTACAATGGTGTGCGCCTCATAAGTGCCGAGCCATTGGGCTTTGACCCCAACTATTCCAATCTGCTGCTGAACGATGAGACTGCCCGTAATCAGATTGACATCGTGGCAGGTCATATCTATGGACATGCGCCCTTGGATAATGGAAATCTAAAGGATGCAGCCGTCCTGGCTGCCCAGTATGGCAAGGAAGTGTGGATGACCGAGCACTCCAGCGACAACATCGGCAAACATGACGGACTGCCCACATGGCACGAGCAACTGCTCTTTGCCGAGGAACTGAACGAGTGTCTGCAGGCCGGCTGTACGGGCTATATCTATTGGTATATGCGTGCCAACTGGGCCTTTGTCGGTACGGGTGAACAGCAGCACATGCCCGGCAACGAGAAAAACAAACTGCTGCGCCGAGCTTACGTCATGTCCCACTTCTCGAAGTATGTCACGGGTTCCACCCGCCTGCAGACGCAGTCTAGTTTACCAGTCAAGACAAATGCAAGCATCGAGTATTCGGCCTATATCAAGGGCGACTCCATTATCGTGCAGCTCATTGACACCACCGCTACGGCCTATAACTTGGACCTGACGTTGCCATACGCGGTGAGAAGTGGTTCGCACCTCTTGTCCACCGAGAATCAGGACCGCGAACTGACAATGCTCGACATCGACGGCCCCACGACCATGGTGACCGTTCCCGTTCCTGCACACAGCCTGAATACTTACGTATTTATGATTGATCGTGGTTCGGCAGCGACCATAACGATGACGGATGCCTTGTCGACCTACTGTCCTGTTTACGATATGGACTTCTCGTCGGTTGATGGGTTGAAGGCCTATACCGCAACAGGCTACGACCACGGCACACTGACCGTGACGAGGGTGCAGAATGCAGCGGCCGGTACGGGACTGCTGCTGAAGGGAACGCCCGGCGCGACTTATGAAGTACCCTATGCCTCAACAGCGGGCTACTATACCAACTTGCTGATAGGACTGACCACCGATACCTGGGTGTCGCCTACGGAGGGAACTTTCACAAACTTTCTGTTTGCCAAGAAGAATGGTGTACAGACCTTCTATCGGATGACGGAGGCTGGTATCGTGAACAGGGGCAATGCCTACTTGCAACTGCCTACCAGTTTGGTGGGCGATGGTGCGGCTGCCCGTCAGATGCATATTGTGGAAGACGAGACGACTGGTGTCTGCGAACTGACAAGTCGTGCCAATAACGAAGGCCGGATATACAACCTGAAGGGACAAGTTGTCAAGGAACCCAAGACCGGGGTGTATATCATGGACGGACGGAAAGTAGTTATCAGGTAAGGAAGGAGGAAACAGTATATGACGATTAGAAAGAAGAAGATGTATCAGCAACCGCAGGTGGCAGCGCTCCTCATGGAGCCTGCCAGCCTGATAGCTGCCTCGGACAACAATGGCATGACCATTATCTTTGACGAGGAACCGTCCATTCTTCCTCCCATCGGCGGCGATGGTATTAGTCCGACATTGGCACAATAGTTTTTGCGCCTTACTTTTGTTTTCGAAATCGGTTACGTAGGTTTTTCGATGTTTTTATTTGGTAGTTTCAAAAAAAGACCGTATCTTTGTCGTCGCAATTAAATATCTTTAATCTATAAAAACAAAATCAAGAGTACAATGGCTAAGATTGTAACATTGGGCGAGATTATGCTCCGCCTGTCGCCGCAAGGCAACGACCGCTTCATCCAGAGTGAATCATTCCGTATCATCCCCGGTGGTGGCGAGGCTAACGTGGCTATCTCTGTGGCTAACTATGGTCATGAGGCTTACTTCGTATCGAAGCTCCCTAAGCATGAGATTGGTCAAATAGCTGTCAATGCGTTGCGACGCTATGGCGTGAATACTGAGTTTATTGCCCGCGGTGGCGACCGCGTGGGTCTGTACTATGCCGAGACAGGTGCCTCGATGCGTCCCTCAAAGGTGATTTACGACCGTGCTCACTCTTCTATCGCCGAGGCCAGTCCTGCTGACTTTGACTTCGACAAGATTATGGAGGGTGCTGCCTGGTTCCACTGGAGTGGCATTACGCCTGCCATCTCTGACAAGGCTGCCGAACTGACCAAGTTGGCTTGTGAGGCTGCCAAGCGTCACGGTGTGACAGTCTCTGTAGACCTGAACTTCCGCAAGAAGCTGTGGACATCGGAGAAGGCTATCAGCATCATGCGCCCGCTGATGAAGTACGTGGACGTGTGTATCGGTAATGAGGAGGACGCTGAATTGTGCCTCGGCTTCAAGCCCGATGCCGACGTGGAGGGTGGTCAGACCGACGCCAGCGGCTACGAGGGTATCTTCAAGCAGATGATGCAGGAGTTCGGCTTCAAGTACGTGGTCTCAACGCTCCGCGAGTCTTACAGCGCTACGTTCAACGGATGGAAGGCCCTTATCTATGATGGTAAGGAGTTCTATCAGTCGAAGCGTTACGAGATTAACCCGATTATCGACCGCGTAGGTGGTGGTGACTCGTTCTCGGGTGGCCTGATTCACGGTCTGCTGACGAAGGAGACGCAGGGTGAGGCTCTGGAGTTTGCCGTAGCAGCCTCAGCCCTGAAGCATACCATCAACGGTGACTTCAATCTCGTGAGTGTTGACGAAGTGGAATCACTGGCTGGCGGTAACGCCAACGGCCGAGTACAGCGCTAAAGGATATGAAACAGTTTGAGTATAAAGTAGTAACCCGCCTCGTCGGTGTCGAGAAGAAACTGAATGAGCTTGGCTTTGAAGGCTGGGAACTGGTTGCCGTCGAATGCGGTACGTACTTTTTCAAGCGTGAATTTAAAGAGTAATTATGGCAAAGTTTGATAAGATTGCCGTTCTTAAGAAGATTGGCGATACGGGTATGGTTCCCGTTTTCTATCACAAGGATTTGGAAGTGTGCAAAAACGTCGTAAAAGCCTGCTATGAGGGCGGCGTTCGCGCTTTCGAGTTTACCAACCGTGGCGACTTCGCTCACGAGATTTTCGGTGAGCTGGTGAAGTGGGCCGACAAGGAGTGCCCCGAGCTGGCTCTGGGTATTGGTTCTGTAGTGGATGCTCCCACCGCAGCCCTCTATCTGCAGCTGGGTGCCAACTTCGTGGTTGGTCCTCTGTTCAATCCTGAGATTGCTCCCGTCTGCAACCGTCGCCTCGTTCCCTACTGCCCGGGCTGCATGACCGTCTCTGAGATTGGCAAGGCCCAGGAATTAGGCTGCGACCTGACAAAGGTGTTCCCCGGCGACGTCGTTGGTCCTAACATGGTGAAAGGCCTGAAGGCTCCGATGCCTTGGTCGAAGATCATGGTGACCGGTGGTGTGGCCCCTGAGGAGGAGAACCTGCAGAAATGGTTCAAGGCCGGCGTGTTCTGCGTGGGCATGGGCTCTAAGCTCTTCCCCAGCGACAAGGTGAAGGCCGGCGACTGGCAGTATGTAACCGACAAGTGCAAGGAGGCACTCGGTTATGTGGCTAAAGCGCGCGCTTAAACTACTACTGATCATACTGACTGTATCAGCTTGCTCACCTGTTGACAGACAACGGGTGGACAAGCTGAATTTACTTTCATACGCCTGTCACTACCGTTCGGCTGACTCTACCGAGTACTATGCGCGGCAGGCATTGTGTAATGCCGTCCACTATGAGGACGGACAGGCTGAAGCTTACAACAACCTGGCTTTTGCTAGCATTATCCGCATGCAGTACGATCTGGCTCAGCACCAGCTCGACTCCATTCCCACCATTACCGACAACCAGCTGGAACTACTCGTCAGTTATATTCAGCAGATGCGTCTGTGCCAACGCCGTTCACAGAACCGCGAGTTCTATGACTATCGCGAGCGGGCTTTGGCCTCGCTGAGTCGCATCGATGAGGAACGTAGTATGCTTAGTCACCGCCAACGGCAGCGGTTGCTCTATGCCGAAAGCGAGCTGGCCATTGTCAGCTCCACCTATTATTATTATATAGGTTTGGAACAGCAGAGTATAGAGGAATTGCTGCAGATGCCTGACGACGTGGAGCAGGATACGGCACAGTTCCTGAACTATCTCTATAACATTGGTGCCGGAGGCGTTATCACCGAGGGAACGCAGCAGGACATCAATCAGCAAGAGTTCGACTATCTGGTCCGCTGTTTACAAATAGCCCTTCGCGACCATTATCCCTATTTTGCCGCCAATGCCCTCGAAGCCTTGGCTGAGCACCTGGCCGACGCTGCCGGGCGTCAGCAGCTGGTAGAGGACAATCAGCCCGGTATGAAACTCATCAACCCATTGGGTATCAATGACGAAGAACTGCCTGTGTGGTTGGCAGAGGAGGCTCTGGCATTGTTCTTGGACTATGGCGATGTCTACCAGATAGCTGGTGCCTATCGTACGCTGGCTTCTTGTTATCGTGCTCAGGGTAATTACGAAAAGGCTCTCGAGAACTTGCATCTGGCATTGGCTGACTCATCTATCTTCCAGGCTCCTGACTTGGTAGCCAGTATCCGCGAACAACTCAGCGTGGCCTATGCCGCCATCGACGACAAGGCTGCCAGCGACAACAACCGCAACCTCTATCTTGACCTGCAGGAGCAGACCCGACAAGACCGCCAGTTGGAAGCACGTGCCGACCAACTGAATCATGCCGTTAATCAACTCAACTGGATATTAGTGGCCTTGCTTGCAGCCATTGTCTTGCTGTTGGTCCTGTTGTGGATTTTCCGTTATATGGGTCGGCACCAGAAACCCGAAAGCCCGCTTGACGAGCAAATCGAAGAACGTCGTGAACAACTGGCAATCAGCCGACGGCATGTGGAAGAGGGCGAACGCCGACATCTGGAACAACGAGCTCGTATCTCGCTGGTTAACAGCTTACTGCCGCTGATAGACCGAATGGTACACGAGGTGAAACATCACGGCGACAAGGACTATATCCGCGAACTCACCGAACAGATAGAGACCGACAATGAACTGTTGACCCAGTGGATTCAATTGCGTCAGGGACAATTAAGCCTGCGCATCGAGAGCTTCCCTCTACAGCCGCTTTTCGATATGGTGGCGCGTAGTCGCATGAGTTTCCAGATGAAGGGCATCACATTGAACGTGGAACCTACGCAGACCGTAGTCAAGGCCGATCGCATACTGACCCTCTTCATGCTCAACACGCTGGCTGACAATGCCCGCAAGTTCACGACGACAGGCAGCGTCGACATCTCAGCTTCAGAGGCCGACGGCTATGTGGAGGTCTCCGTCAAGGATACGGGTGTCGGCATGGATAGTGAGCAGCTGGCACACGTTTTCGACCATCAACTGACCACTCACGGTTTTGGGCTGCTCAATTGTAAGGGTATCATTGAGAAATACCGCAAGACCAGCCAGTTGTTCAGCGTCTGCACGATACAGGCAGAGAGCGAGCAGGGTAGGGGTAGCCGCTTCTTCTTCCGATTGCCGAAGGGTGTTGTCAGACTGATGACCTATGGTTTCTGGCTCTTTGCCTTTAGCCATCCCCTGATGGCTGACAGTCTTCTTGAACGTGCTGCTGTCTATGCCGACTCAGCTTATTTCTCGAATATCAACGGCAATTACGAGCGTACACTTCTGTTTGCTGATTCCTGTCGTGAGTGCCTGAACCGGCATTATCTGGACTTGCACCCGCAGGGACAGACTTTGATGCTGAGAGAAAGACCACGAGTGGATGACGACACGTCGGGAATGGGAGACACATCTGTGACTCCACCTGAGATCTTGTGGTTGCATGACTCGCTGCCCACTAACTACAACGTCATTCTCGATATCCGTAACGAGTGTGCCGTAGCTGCACTCGCCTTGCATGAATGGGACCTGTACAGTTATAACAATCGTATCTACACCTCGCTGTTCAAGGAACTCTCGGCTGATGCCACGTTAGGTGACTATTGTCGCGCCATGCAGCAGACAAAGACCAATCGCATGATTGCTGTCGTGCTGTTGGTTTTAGCGTTAATGGCCGTCTTCCCTGCCTATTACTTCTACTACCTGCGACCGCGGTTCTATGCCCGCTTCAAGGCTGAACGCCGTCGACGTGAGGAACTGGAATTGCTTGACGACGAGCTACATAAGTCAGAAATGGAACTGGCAAACCTTCACGTGTCGAATTCCGTGCTTGACAACTGCCTCTCATCGTTGAAACACGAAACTATGTATTACCCGTCGCGCATCAGACTACTGATTGACCAAGACGATATGGAGTCTGTGGATGAGGTGGTGGGCTATTATCGGGAACTCTATAACCTGCTCAGCCTGCAGGCAATGACTCAGGTGGAACGCGTGAGGCTGCACCTTAAGCATTTGGAGCACGGTATCCTGGGCGATGAGACGCTGGTCAACTACCTTTTCGACATGATCAAACGGCTGAAGCCAACCGATATCTCGTATGCGCCGCATGATGGTAAATACATTGAAGTGAGTTGCCAGGTGGAGGCAGAGAATTGCCCCATGTCGAGAATCGATTACCTGCTCTGTCGTCAGATAGCCCGCGACCATGGTGAAGCCACCAATCGACGGGGCTGTAGCTTCAGAGTAGAGGAACACGACGATCATACAGAAACAATCATAATCATATTACCCGCTTATGGAAAAGTTCAAAGTAATCATAGTTGAGGACGTGCCCCTCGAAATGAAGGGTACGCTGGGTATCATCCGGAACGATATACCCGAGGCAGAAATCATAGGAACGGCTACCAATGAAGCCGAATACTGGAAAGTACTGAAACAGGGATTGCCAGACCTGGTGTTGCTTGACCTCGGTCTTGGCGGTTCCACCACCATTGGTGTCGAGATATGCCGCTCGACCAAGGAGATGCATCCTCAGGTGAAAGTACTGATATTTACAGGAGAAATCCTGAACGAGAAACTGTGGGTTGACGTGCTTGACGCAGGTGCCGACGGTATTATCCTCAAGACAGGTGAACTGCTGACACGCCACGATGTGCAGGCTGTTATGGATGGCAAGCAGTTGGTGTTCAACGAGCCAATCTTGAAGAAAATCGTCGAGCGCTTCAAACGTGCCGTGGGGGCACAACTGGCTAAGCAGGAGGCCTTGATAAACTATGAGATCGACGAGTATGACGAGCGCTTCCTCCGTCATCTGGCCTTGGGCTATACCAAGGAACAGATAACTGGTTTGCGAGGGATGCCCTTCGGCGTGAAGAGCTTGGAGAAACGACAGGCGGAACTCATGAAAAAACTGTTCCCTGAGGGCACGTCAGGTGTCAACGCCACACGGTTAGTGGTGAGGGCTCTTGAACTGCAGATACTCGATATTGACAATTTGGAGGCTGACGAAGATTAAAGAATTGAAACGACTATATTATAATATTATTTTGGCATTGGGCGTGGCCGAGGTGCTACTGGTGCTCTTGTCGTGGCTGCTTTCTGCTACGTTGACCGGTGGTGTACGCTCTTTGCTCTCCGACGTAGGCATCAGGTGGCTTCTGGGCTCCATGTCCACGTTGCTTTCCACACCGTGGCTGGTGCTCCTGCTCCTGTTAGCGATGGCGGGAGGATGTCTATGTCGGAGTGACTTGCTGCACTTGTCGTTAAGCGGATATCGTGAACGGCTGGGATTACGCCTTGCGCTTCTGGCTTTGGTGCTGTATGTGGCAGTTGTCTTGGCCCTGACTGCTATTCCCCATGCTGTTCTCCTTTCTGCCACCGGACAACTGTTTCCGTCGCCTTTCAGTCGTGCCCTGATACCGATTCTCTCCTTCGGTGTGTTCCTGCTGTCGGCTGTCTATGGATGGACGGCAGGTCGTTTCACGTCGTTTGCCGATATCGTTGATTCGCTCTTGTTCGGCATAGGAAAGTCGGCTCCCCTGATACTCCTTTATTTAATGCTGCTCCTGTTCTGTGAGTCGTTTAAATTCGTCTTCATGTAGGGTTATTGATGTTGTTCTGCATTTTTTTTGCATTTAATCTGATTAATTGAGATTTTTTTAGTACCTTTGCACACGCTTAAAAGCGAACTATTGTTATAACATTATAAAACTTTATGAATTTCACTTTGTTAATTACCGTCTTGCTGACGGCATTTACATTGGTGGCGGCAGCTTACGTCGTTGCTAAGCTGATAGGTCCACGCTCATACGCAAAGGTGAAAGGCGAACCCTACGAGAGTGGTATTCCCACTCGGGGCACGTCGTGGATTCCTGTGAGTATAGGCTTCTACCTGTTCGCCATCTTGTTCCTCATGTTCGATGTGGAAACGGTGTTTCTGTATCCATGGGCAGTCGTGGTGAAAGACTTCGGTGTGATGGCGTTGCTCTCCATCGGGTTTTTCCTTGTAGTATTAGTGCTGGGTCTGGCCTACGCCTGGCGGAAAGGAGCGCTTGAATGGAAATGAAACCGAAAATCAAGTCGATTCCCTACGAAGAGTGGAACGACAACGAGTCGCTGGAGAAGATTATCGACGAGCTGCATGAGGGTGGCGTGAACGTCATTACGGGTTCACTTGACAAACTCATCAACTGGGGCCGTGCCAACTCGCTGTGGTCGCTGACGTTTGCTACCAGCTGCTGCGGTATTGAGTTCATGGCCTGTGGTTGCGCTCGCTATGACTTCGCCCGCTTTGGCTTTGAGGTGACACGTAACTCTCCCCGTCAGGCCGACCTCATCATGTGTGCCGGCACCATCACCCACAAGATGGCTCCGGCCCTGAAGCGCCTGTACGACCAGATGGCCGAGCCTAAGTATGTCATCGCCGTCGGTGGCTGCGCCATCAGCGGTGGTCCGTTCAAGTCGAGCTACCATGTGGTGAAGGGCATCGAGGAGATTGTGCCCGTCGATGTGTTCATTCCTGGCTGTCCGCCGCGTCCGGAGGCTATCATGTACGGCATGATGCAGCTGCAACGTAAGGTGAAGGCCGAGAAGTTCTTCGGTGGTGCCAACCACAAGCAGACGGCTGATGAGGTAGCGCTTGGTGTATCTAACGAGGAACTGACATTCCGCGATAAACATAACGACCATCGTCGTGAGCCAATGGTTATCACCGATGTTCCCCAGGAGTTTGTGGAAGAGATCCAGAGCACTCAGAATACTCAGAGTAATCAGACTAAATCAGAGGAGGCTGCCGTATGAAGTTAGAGTTCTTATCATTTGAATTTGACAAGTTCGCACAGGAGATGCAGAACTTGAAGGACAAGAAGGGCTTTGACTATCTTGTCACCATCGTGGGCGAGGACTTCGGTGAAGAGGGCCTCGGCTGTATCTACATTCTGGAGAACACCAAGACTCACGAGCGTTGTGCCGTCAAGATGCTGGCCAAGACGCAGGTATGCGGCGACGGCATTGCCGCCAATGGGACGGGCGTGACTGACGGTCAGCAGATGGCCTATATTCCTTCTGTTATTAATATCTGGAAGGTGGCCGACCTGCTGGAGCGCGAGGTCTACGACTTCTACGGCATCGTGTTCTTAGGTCATCCCGACATGCGCCGCCTGTTCCTGCGTAGCGACTTCAAGGGACATCCCTTCCGTAAGGACTGGGAGTTCAACGACGAATACACGCTGGAGGACGACGTCGAGCCGGAGTATGGTCTGGAGTATTATCTCGACAAGGAGGGTAACCTGCAGTCAAAGCAGAACAAGTTGTTCGGCGACAATGACTACGTCATCAACATCGGCCCGCAGCACCCTGCCACTCACGGTGTGCTCCGCCTGCAGACGGTGCTCGACGGCGAAACCGTCAAGCGCATTTATCCGCACCTCGGCTATATCCATCGTGCCATCGAGAAGATGTGGGAAGGCATGACCTATCCACAAACGCTTGCTTTAACTGATCGTCTTAACTATCTGGGAGCCATGCAGCATCGCCATGCGCTGGTAGGTGTCATTGAAGAAGGCCTGGGCGTTGAGCTGACCGACCGCATCAAGTACATCCGTACCATCATGGACGAGCTTCAGCGTCTCGACTCTCACCTGCTTTACACGTCTTGCGTAGCTCAGGACCTGGGTGCCCTGACAGGTATGCTCTACGGCATGCGTGACCGTGAGCACGTGCTGAACTGCATGGAGGAGACCACGGGTGGACGACTGATCCAGAACTACTACCGCATCGGTGGCTTGCAGGACGACATCGACCCGAACTTCGTGAAGAACTGCAAGGACCTGGTGAAGTATCTGCGTCCGACGATTCAGGAGTATATGGACATCTTCGGCGACAACGTCATCACCCACAACCGCTTGGAGAACTGCGGTCCGATGAGCCTTGAGGATTGTATCAGCTATGCTGTCACCGGTCCTGCCGGACGTGCTTCGGGTTGGAAGAACGACGTGCGCAAGAACCACCCCTACGACATGTACGACAAGGTGGAGTGGGAGCAATGTACGCTGAGCGGCTGTGACTCTATGGATCGTTACCTTGTTCACATCAACGAGATGTACCAGAGCCTGAACATCATCGAACAGCTCATCGACAACATCCCCGAGGGTGACTTCTATGTGAAGCAGAAGCCTATCATCAAGGTGCCCGAGGGACAGTGGTATTACTCTGTTGAGGGTGTGGCTGGTGAGTTTGGCGTGTATCTCGACTCTCGTGGCGACAAGAGCCCCTACCGCATGAAGATGCGTCCGATGGGTCTTTCATTAGTAGGTGCCTTCGACCCGATGCTGCGTGGTCAGAAGATTGCCGACCTGATAGCCACTTTTGTGCCGCTATTGATGTAGTTATTCCTGATATTGACAGATAAAAGCGAAGGATTATGTTTGATTTTAGTATTGTTACACAATGGTTCGACGCTCTCCTGCGAGACACCCTCGGTTTGGGAGATTTTCTGTCGATATTGATTGAGTGCGTGCTGGTGGGTACGGCTATCCTTGTGGGATATGCCCTCATCGCCATCATACTGATATTCATGGAGCGTAAGGTCTGTGCCTACTTCCAGTGCCGTCTCGGCCCGATGCGTGTAGGCTACTGGGGCTTGCTGCAGGTGTTTGCCGACGTGCTGAAGATGCTCGTCAAGGAGATCTTCTTCGTCGACAAGGCCGACAAGCTGCTCTATCTCGTGGCTCCGTTCTTGGTAATTGTCGGCTCTGTGGGTGCCTTCTCGTTCCTGCCTTGGAACAACGGTGCTACGGTGCTCGACTTCAACGTGGGTATCTTCCTGCTGACGGCCATCTCTTCGATTGGCGTCGTGGGTATCTTCCTTGCCGGTTGGGGTTCCAACAACAAGTACTCGGTGGTTTCGGCCATGCGTGGTGCCGTGCAGATGATCAGTTACGAGATGTCGCTCTGCCTGTGTCTCATCACCGCCGTCATTCTGACGGGCACGATGCAGATGTCTGGTATTTGCGAGGCTCAGACAGGCCCTTGGAAGTGGCTTATCTTCCAGGGACACATTCCTGCGCTGATTGCCTTCTTCGTGTTCCTCATCGCCGGTAACGCTGAAGCCAACCGCGGCCCGTTCGATATGGCTGAGGCCGAGAGCGAGCTGACCGCTGGTCACCACACGGAGTATTCAGGTATGGGCTTCGGCTTCTTCTACCTGGCTGAATTCCTCAACCTCTTTATCATCGCAGGTATTGCCGCTACGGTGTTCCTCGGTGGCTGGGCTCCCGTGAACATCGGCATTGAGGGCTTCGATGCCGTGATGAACTACATCCCCGGCATCGTCTGGTTCCTCGGCAAGACCTTTGCATTGGTGTGGCTGCTCATGTGGATCAAGTGGACGTTCCCCCGTCTGCGTATTGACCAGATTCTGAAGTTAGAGTGGAAGTACTTGATGCCGCTGGCACTCATCAACCTCGTGCTGATGACCGTCGTCGTAGCACTTGGCATTTATATTAAATAAGGTATAAGCAATGGAAGATAACAAAACATATTTCGGAGAACTCGGACACGGACTCAAGACGCTGGCCGTTGGCATGAAGACTTCCTGGAAAGAGTACTGGAAGGACTTCTTCACCAACAAGTCAACTGAGCAGTATCCCGAGAACCGCAAGACCACACTCCACGTGGCTAAGCGCCACCGTGGCCGCCTCGTCTTCAAGCGCGACGAGAACGGCCTGTGCGAAAAGGCTTGTCCGAACGGCACCATCAAGATTGTGAGCCACATGGCCGAAGACCCGGAGACGGGCAAGAAGAAGAAGGTGCTCGACGACTATCAGTACGACCTTGGCGACTGCATGTTCTGCCAGCTCTGTACGAACGCCTGCAACTTCGACGCAATTGAGTTTACAAACGACTTTGAGAACGCCACCTTCGAGCGCGGCAAGCTTGTGCTGCACTTGGACAAGGAGGTGTACGACGGTGGCTCGCTGCCCAACCTGCTGGAAGGCGGCGCACCCTTCACGGTCGGAACGTTTAATACCAAAACCAAGTAAAGACTTATGGCAAATATCATCATGTTCACGATTCTCGCTGTCGTCATCCTCGGCTCGGCCGTGATGTGTGTGACGACGAAACGAATCATGCGGGCCGCAACGTTCATGTTGTTCGTGCTCTTTGGCGTGGCAGGTCTTTACTTCCTGCTCGACTACACCTACCTGGGTGCAGCACAGATTTCGGTCTATGCCGGCGGTGTGACGATGATCTACGTCTTCGCCATCCAGCTCGTCTCGAAGCGTACGCTTCAGGGCATGGTCGAGAATATCAAGTGCTCACGTGCCATCGGCGCTGCCGTTCTGGCTGTGGTAGGACTGGCCACCGTGGCCTTCATCTTCCTGAAGAATGAGTTCATTTGTCGTGCTGCCGACGTGGTTGATGCCGAGGTGCCCATGCGCACCATCGGTCAGGCCCTCGTGGGTTCAGAGAAGTATCAGTATGTGCTCCCCTTCGAGTTCATCTCCATCTTCCTGCTGGCCTGCATCATCGGCGCACTCGTTGTTTCACGTAAAGTAAAGGAGGACTAAGCTATGGTACCCGTACAATGTTATTTCGTGCTTTCAGCACTTCTGTTCTTCATCGGCGTCTATGGCTTTGTGACCCGTCGCAACCTGATTGCCATGCTCATCTCCATCGAGCTGGTGCTCAACGCCGTCGACCTTAATTTTGCGGCCTTCAACCGCTTGCTGTTCCCCGGTCTGAACGAGGGCTTCTTCATGACGCTCTTCTCCATCGGTGTCTCTGCAGCAGAGTCGGCTGTGGCCATTGCGATTATCCTCAATGTGTACCGCAACTACAAGAGCGACACAGTAGACAGTATTACGGAATTAAAGAATTAGAAAATTGAAAGATTGAAGTTATTATGGAATACGGATATACAATTTTCATACTCCTTCTGCCGCTGTTCTCGTTCCTTGTTTTAGGACTGCTCGGCATGAAGATGTCGCACAAGGTGGCAGGCCTCATCGGCACCTGTTCACTTGGTGTGGTCACGATTCTGAGCTACCTCTGCGCCTTCCAGTACTTTGGTGCTGACCGCGTGGACGGTATCTACCAGACCATCGTGCCCTATAATTACACATGGCTGCCCTTAGGTAACCTCCACTTCGACATGGGTATCATGCTCGACCCGATTTCGGTGATGATGCTCATCGTCATCTCTACCGTCTCGCTGATGGTGCATATCTACTCGTTCGGCTACATGCACGGCGAGAAGGGCTTCCAGCGCTACTATGCGTTCCTGAGCCTCTTCTCGATGTCGATGCTCGGACTGGTGCTCGCCACCAACATCTTCCAGATGTATATGTTCTGGGAGTTGGTGGGTGTATCCTCTTACCTGCTCATCGGCTTCTACTATCCGCTGCATGCCGCTGTGGCAGCCTCTAAGAAGGCATTCATCGTGACGCGCTTTGCCGACGGCTTCTTCCTCGTGGGTATCCTCATCTTCGGTTTCTACACCGATTCGTTCTCGTTCTCGTTTGCCGGTCAGGGTGCCGACATCGTGATGGGGCAGGGGACTACGCCTTTCATCGCAGGCAATGCTGCCAAGGCGCTGGCCGCCGGTGGCTTTATCCTGCCTACTGCGCTGACGCTGATGTTCATCGGTGGTGCCGGTAAGTCGGCTATGTTCCCGCTGCACATCTGGCTGCCCGACGCAATGGAAGGCCCGACGCCTGTTTCTGCACTTATCCACGCCGCTACGATGGTGGTGGCTGGTGTCTATCAGGTGGCTCGTATGTTCCCCTTGTGGATTCAGTATGCCCCCGAGGCGATGAGCATCATCGTCTGGGTGGGTGTCATCACGGCTTTCTATGCCGCTGCCGTTGCTTGTGCCCAGACGGATATCAAGCGTGTGCTCGCCTTCTCTACCATCTCGCAGATTGCATTTATGATGGTGGCCCTCGGCGTCTGCACGGAGAGTGTTACGGGTCATGAGCATCCGGGTAGCGTAGGTTATCTGGCTGGTATGTTCCACCTCTTCACCCACGCTATGTTCAAGGCTTGCCTCTTCCTCGGTGCCGGTTGTATCATCCACGCCGTCCACTCCAACGAGATGGCCTTGATGGGAGGTCTGCGCAAGTATATGCCTGTGACCCACATCACGTTCCTCATCAGCTGCCTCGCCATTGCCGGTATTCCCTTCTTCTCGGGCTTCAGCTCGAAGGATGAGATTATCTCGGCCTGCATGAACTACAGTCCTGTTGTTGGCTGGATTATGACGGGTATTGCCGCCATGACCGCCTTCTACATGTTCCGTCTGTACTACGGTATTTTCTGGGGCACAGAGAACAAGGAGGCTCACGAGCACCATACGCCCCACGAGGCTCCGCTGACGATGACCGTTCCCCTGATAGTCCTGTCGGTGATTACCGTCGGCGTGGGTATCTACACCACGCTGGCCGGATTCCTGGGCTGGGGCGGTTCCTTTGGTTCGTTCGTATCGGCCGACGGTCACGACTACACCATCCACTTCGATGCTACCGTAGCCGCCGTCAGCACCGTCGTAGCCCTGTGCAGCATCTGCCTGGCTACCTATATCTATAAGGGTGAGCAGCAGCCCATCGCCGACCGTCTGAAGCAGACGATGCCCGGCCTCTGGCAGGCTGCCTACAAGCGTTTCTATCAGGACGAGATCTGGCAGTTTGTCACTCATCGGATTATCTTCCGCTGCGTCTCGCGTCCCATCGCGTGGTTCGACCGTCACGTCATCGACGGCACGTTCAACTTCGCTGCCTGGGGTACCAACGAGGCTGGCGAGTCCCTCCGTGTATGGCAGAGCGGCGATGTCCGTCAGTATGCTGTTTGGTTCCTCACCGGCGCTGTGGCATTAACATTAATCCTTTTAGCAATCTAAAGATATGAACATACTTAGTTTATTTGTATTGATTCCCGTCCTGATGCTTTTAGGATTGTGGATAGCCCGCAACCTCTATCAGGTGCGTGGTGTGATGGTGGCAGGCTCCTCAGCCTTGCTCGCCCTCTCCATCTGGCTGACATTCTATTTCATTGAGCAGCGTGCGGCTGGTAACACCGCCGAGATGCTGCTGACGGCTTCCACGCCGTGGTTCAAGCCGCTGAATATTGCCTATAGCGTCGGCGTCGACGGCATCTCGGTGGTCATGCTGCTGCTGTCGAGCATCATCGTCTTCACCGGCACGTTCGCCTCGTGGCAGCTGAAGCCGCTTACCAAGGAGTACTTCCTCTGGTTCACCCTCCTGTCGACGGGTGTCTACGGCTTCTTCATCTGCACCGATATGTTCACCATGTTCATGTTCTACGAGGTGGCCCTTATCCCCATGTACCTGCTGATTGGTGTCTGGGGTAGCGGTGCCAAGGAGTATGCTGCCATGAAGCTGACGCTGATGCTGATGGGTGGTTCGGCCCTGCTGATTATTGGTCTGCTGGGCATCTACTTCTACAGCGGCGCTACGACGATGAACGTCAACGAGATTGCCGCCCTGCACAACATCCCCGTTGATATGCAGAAGGTGTTCTTCCCCTTCATCTTCATCGGTTTCGGTGTGCTGGGAGCCCTCTTTCCGTTCCACACATGGTCTCCCGACGGTCATGCTTCGGCGCCCACGGCTGTGTCTATGCTGCATGCCGGTGTGCTGATGAAACTCGGAGGCTACGGCTGTTTCCGCGTGGCTATGTACCTGCTGCCTGAGGCTGCCCAGGATCTGTCTTGGATATTCCTGATTCTGACGACCATCTCGGTGGTCTACGGTGCCCTCTCAGCCTGCGTACAGACCGACCTGAAGTACATCAACGCCTATTCGTCGGTATCGCATTGCGGCCTCGTGCTCTTTGCCCTGCTGATGATGACTAAGACGGCTGCTACGGGTGCTATCTTGCAGATGTTGTCGCACGGTTTGATGACGGCCCTCTTCTTTGCCCTCATCGGTATGATCTACGGTCGTACCCACACCCGTGACGTCCGCCGTTTGGGTGGCCTGATGAAGATTATGCCGTTCCTCGCCGTGGGCTATGTCCTCGCTGGTCTGGCTAACCTCGGTCTGCCGCTCTTCTCGGGCTTCGTGGCTGAGATGACCATCTTCGTCGGCTCGTTCGAGAATCCTGATATGTTCCACCGCGTCTGCACCATCATCGCCTGCACCTCGGTGGTCATCACCGCCGTCTATATCCTGCGTCTCGTAGGTAAGATCCTGTACGGCGAGGTCAGCGACCCCCACTATCTGCAGCTGACCGATGCTACGTGGGACGAGCGTATCGCCGTCGGCGTCCTGCTCGTCTGTGTGGCTGGTCTTGGTACGTTCCCCTTCTGGGCTTCCAACGTCATCAACGACGCTGTCATTCCCATTCTGAACAATATTAACATGTAAACGATAGGAGGATAAACAATGAATTACGGACAATTTCTACAGATGATTCCTGAGGCAACGCTCGTTGCTATTCTGATTATCGTTTTCTTCGCCGACTTCGCTCTGTATCGCAGCGAGAAGAAGAGCCGCACGCTCTACATCCTGACCGCTGTCCTGATGCTGCTCCAGATTGTGCCCTGCGCACTCGCTGAGCCTGCGTCGGCCTTTGGCGGCCTCTACGTCACCTCGCAGATGGCCAACGTCATGAAGACCATCCTCACCGCCGGTACGCTCATCGTCATCATCATGGCCCAGCCGTGGATTGAGAACGCCGGGCGCAAGACCTGTGGCGAGTTCTACATGTTGATTATCTCTACCTTGCTGGGTATGTACATGATGATTTCCAGCGGCAACTTCCTCATGTTCTTCCTCGGCCTCGAGACCGCATCCGTGCCTATGGCCTGCCTCGTGGCGCTCGATAAGCTGAAGAAGATTAGTGCTGAGGCTGCTGCCAAGTACATCCTGACGGCTACCTTCTCGAGCGGCGTCATGCTTTATGGCATCTCGTTCGTCTATGGTGCTGCCGGTACGCTCTACTTCGATGACATCGCACAGGTGCTGGCAGGCATCTCGCCCTATAGCGACCAGATTTACCTGCCCATCCTCGGACTGGTGTTCTTCTTCAGCGGTCTGGGCTTCAAGCTCTCGCTGGTGCCCTTCCACTTCTGGACGGCCGATACCTATCAGGGAGCGCCCACGCCCGTCACCGGCTATCTGAGCGTCGTCTCGAAGGGTGCTGCCGCCCTCGCTGCGTTCATCATCCTCACCAAGGTCTTCGGCCCGCTGGTTGAGCAATGGGAAATGATGCTCGGCATCATCATCATGCTCACCATCACCGTCGGTAACCTCTTCGCCATCCGCCAGTCAGAGCTCAAGCGCTTCATGGCCTTCAGCTCTATCTCGCAGGCCGGTTACATCATGCTGGCCGTGCTGGGCAACTCGCAGATGGGCGCTACGGCGCTGACCTACTACGTACTCGTCTACGTCGTAGCCAACATGGCCGTCTTCACCGTCATCAACGTCGTCGAGGCCAACAACGGCGGACGTACCGATATGGCTGCCTACAACGGCTTCTACGAGACCAACCCCAAGTTGTCGTTCCTCATGACCTTGGCCCTGTTCTCGCTGGCCGGTATCCCGCCCTTCGCCGGTATGTTCTCGAAGTTCTTCGTGTTCATGGCCGCCGTCGGAGGCCACGAGGCCGCTCCCTTCTGGGTTTACCTCGTTGTCTTCATTGCCTTGATCAACACGGTAGTGTCACTCTACTACTACCTGCTCATCGTCAAGGCCATGTACATCAAGAAGACCACCGCGCCGCTGCCCACGTTCCAGAGCGACACCAACACCAAGCTGGCCCTCGCCCTGTGTACCCTCGGCATTGCCGCCTTCGGTATCCTTTCGTGCATCTACAACTGGATTGCCGCAGCCGCCGTGTAACTGCTTGACAGTCCCTCAACATTGATAAAAAGGCGCAATACCCTGCAAAGGTGTTGCGCCTTTTCTTTGAACTCAAAGCCCTATAACTCGACGTATGGTGCCTGAAAACTCACCGTTTAGTGCCTCCTAAAGTTAAAACTGCGTCAATGGACGATAAAACTGCGTCGTTGTTTTATCAACCAATGACGCAGTTTGATAAAACCAAGCCAATATTATACCTTTATTCGCGTAAAAATGTCCATCCGTCAATTATTTCGCCCTTTTTCTTGGAACTTTCAGATTAATTCTTTATCTTTGCAGCTATCGAATTCAGGATCAGATGTCTTTGGATGTTGGGAGAATAATAATAGGGATTTTTAGAGTATATTTGTTTGGGAATTAAATCATAAAATCAGCCCCCTAATAATCAGATGGTTACGTTTAAAATGTGCATTAATTTGAGAAATAATTCCAAGAATCTTGCCCAATTCAAAAAATAGTTGTATCTTTGCACCGTGAAACTGCGCGAAGGTGGGCTACACTTCAGCAAAGAACATATTCTTTGCATTCGGTTTGCACCACCCTTGCACCCAAAATTAGAGAATACGATGAGTACAATAGAAGAATTGCA
>CACZDV010000053.1 GCA_902780025.1 uncultured Prevotellaceae bacterium | reverse complement strand
AACGTGAAGTCCTCGGCTAGGAGGTAGTGACCGTTCATGTCGTCTATTTCTGAAGAGCTGTGTATCTCGGTAGCCGTGGGTATCATTTCGAGCCACAGCGTCTGGGTGCCAGCACCTTTGTCACCAGCTTCCGCAGCAGTTTTCTGTGCCGTCAGTAAGGCAAAGGGATTAGTGTCGCTGGTTGCCACCCGAGTATGGTCGAAGCGTGGCATGAGGCGCATGTTGCCATTGCCGTCGTCCACTACCATGAAGGTGGCATTGGTGATGTTGAGCGTAGTCTGGTCGTAACCCGTAGCCGTCTGCTTGGCACTGAGGTTCTGCAGGGTCACCTGACTCGACGTGCCTGTCCATGTGCCCGTAGTGAGCGCAGGCGATGTGGTGTTGGCCGTGAAGTAGCGGGTCTGATTATATACGCTCTGTATCTGCACGTTGTAGGGGTCGAAGCCGTTGTGCCCGTCATTGTAATAGGCAAGCTCTGTTTCCGCCTTACTCAGTGCCCCATCCTGTGCGCCGCTCTCTCCTGCGTAGCGGTAGCCCATCTCGTGGTCAATGTCGAAGTTTGGCCTCAAATACCATTGTATGTTTTCGTGTACGTCGTCCATGCTGGCAGGAGCGCCACCCTCCACAATGTTTGAGCCTTCAATCATGGCATACTTGCCACCCTGTTTCAGCAGGTAGGCAGAGGCTTTGGTACCTTCCGCCGTTGCCGCGCCAGTATAAGCATTGGCATAGTGGGGCTTCACAGTGTAGGTGACGTAGAAGTCTGTGCTGCCACTCGGCACATCGCCAAGCGATGTGCTTACATGGTTAGGGTCGCCGCTAACGATGTACTTATGATAGCCTGGTTCTTTACTTGAGGTAGCGTACCACTGGTATTGCTCCACCATTGGGCTGTCATAGGTCTTCAACACATCAGTCTTGGCAAGTGGCACACGCATGATTTCCCATCCGTGATTGTCGATAAGTATCACCTGCGGAGCCAGGCTCACCTCCTCAAAGACGAAGTGTCCCTCTGTCCCCATGTCGATTGTCTGGAAGACATGTTCTTCCTTCAGATACTTCTTGCCCGTTGATGCAGGCTCTGATGCAGTTGCGTCGCCATTGTCCACCCAAGGTAGAGAGTTTGCCCATTCTTCATAGACGTGCCATCCTTTTGCCGTGATGTCGGCTTTCTGGGCATCGGTAAGATGTATATTACGACCTGAAGCTGTCACAGGATTTGTTAGCACAGGAGAAATAGCAGGCTTTGAGCCAGCCTCTCTACCATTCACGGTGGGATTGTTCTTCCAATACATTTCGAAGCTGTTGACAGTGCGTCGTTCATTCTCCCCCGTGTCTGCGCTATCGCCATCGCCATTAAGGTCTATTGCTACGGGAAGCAAAGTAGTAAGGCGGCATTGGCTGAGTGACTGTCCTAAAATCATATATTCCGTAGCGAGACTGCTATTAGCGGGGGCACTGTCTTCACCGCCTGTAGTCCGGGGATTGTCATTGGTGACACCCGTTACAATCTTATCGTAGCCATCGGGTTGGTAGGTACGCAGATAAGAGTGGAAGTTGCTTATTACTACATCAGCAGGCTTATAGTTCGTCTGCGTCTGATAGGAAGATATTTTAACATGATATGGGTCAAGTTGTTCCTTAGTAGTCGGGTTGTTGGCTGGCTCTATATACCACAGCCAGCGAGTACGGGTGCTGGCACCACTTTCCAATTGGAGTTTCCACCGTTCCTGACCATACACATATAGCGCGGCATCACCATTACTGTAAGGATAGATGGCCTTTCTCTCAGTGTCCATTACGCCGTCGTCGCCATTCTCCTGTTGGAACGATTGACCGTCAAGATAACGCAGCATATAGGTGATATTCTCCTTGTCAACTATGCCGAGGCTGTTTCGACCGTCAAGGTCAATGGCATCGCTCACGTCATAGTTGACGTAGATGTTGCCACCACTGTCCACATCGAAGGGGCTGGTGATGGTATTGCTGAGTGTATAGACACCATTAGCATCAATATTTGCCGTCTTGTAGTAATGATACTCCGACACCAAGGGACTGACCCATTCGTCGGGCAGCTTCAGCTCAGAATCATTACTCGGTAGGCTGACAATCAACTTGCCTTGACGGTCGATGAGGTGGTAGGTGGTGGAGATGCTGACAGAATATGCCCGCGCTTCTGCTTTTGTGAGGTTGTTGTCACCCGTGCCCGTGGCCATCATCAGGCTCAGCGTCTCGTAGTCGGCATTGGTAGCTGCGCTTTGCTCCATCAGGATGAACTTTGTGGTGGCAGTTCCTGTTAAAGAGAATGTGGGCATTGAAACGGAAACGAGGAAGTTCCCCGTACTGAAATTCTGAATCTCCACTGCGTAAGGGTCATTGCCCGCTATTTTCCACAGGTGTGTCGTTGTCATCACCTCCGTGCTATAGTCATTGGTCTCGGTTGACAGTGTGCCGTTGTTGTCATAGATGCATTTCCCACCGCTTGTGATGTTGAAGGCACGTGCTCCGCGCAAATGTAGGAACTTCTCTATCAAGTGGTCGGTGGTGTAGGTGACGTAGATGCTGGCATCTGCCGACGGCGTAGCGGTAATCTTCACTTCGTCGGTGAGTTGGTTGGCAGAGGTGTAAGCCTCGCTGAAAGAATAGAACGCCGCGGACTCGCCGCTGAGATAGGGGCTTCGGATGGCGGCTGGTATATCATTTACGGTTCTGAGCGCCTTGCCCACCGCTTGCTTCACCTGATACTTCACCGCCACTTCGCCAGAGCGGTTGATGATATAAAAGGTGTAGGTCTGTAGTGTCAGACTCACCGCATTGGAAACTTTGTCGTCACTGGTGCGGACAGCGATAGCTTTGATAGTTGTCATATCTGCTGTCGGGGTAATGGCACCAGTGTATGGGGTACTTTCTGCCGTTGGTGTATCGCCATTGGTGGTGTAGTGAATGGTAGTGCCAGCATCTGCCGTTATGGTGATGTCGCCATCGGCATTGACGCTGAATGTCGGCGGGGTGACGGTATCTTCGAGACGCCAGATGGAGTTACCGTCTTTACCACTCCAGACACCAACCAAACCATTACAGTCATAATCGCCGCCTGAACCATAGTAGTTGTCGGTGTTTTTATTAGCAGGATTCAAGAAGCGATTACCTTCAGACAGGCTTATAGGACGTATGCACACACCAGCCCCACTCACCTGAATGTCAAACTTGGCATTGTCACCTGGCGAGGCAGTGGTCTGCAGGTGTACGCTCTTTCGGTTCGGCTTGTTACTGTGCGGCGGCTCATAGATGAGATATTTACCCGTAAGCCAGTGCTTGAAGTAGTAATAGCCATCACCCGAAGACTCTATCTGCCAGATGGAGTTATTGTTGCGACCAGTCTTGTAAGTGGCGATAAACGGCTTCTCAGGGTCACCGTTGGCAAGGCTGTAGTTGGCTGAATAGTAGGCATCGTGACGGTCTGGTGTTTGTGGATCAGCCGCTGGCACCATATAGTAATTATTGCCTGTAGGATTGCTGTATCCTCCAGCATTGGCAATAAAGTAAGTTCCTGAATAATCGGTTGTCTGTCCCCACGCCCCGCTGACGGCAGTCAGGAGGAAGAGGAGGGTTAGGAGGAGTGTGCGGGTGAGTTTGCCGTAAGCAAAGTGGTAGTTTGCCGTAAGCAAAGTGTTAGTTTGCCGTAAGCAAACTATCTGTTCAGACCGTCCAGGCTTTTGGGCGGGGATTGTGATTTTTGCGTTCATTATGGTGTTATTGTTCATATCGTTGTTATGTTGTTTTACTTCACGACGAGCTTCTTGATATAACGGCCGTGGTGGGCACGGACGATATAGACACCCTGGGTGTAGATGTTGGTCTCGATGGTTTCATCAGGCTTGATGGTGTAGCTGTCGATGAGTGTACCGCCGGTGTTGAAAATGCGTACCTCAGCCTCCTGACGGAGTGAAGAGGTGACGACAATCTTTCCGCGACGGGATGCTATGTCGAGCGTCTCGAAGTTGTCGTTGTCCATGTCGGGTTCATTGTCCTGCAGCGACGTCGTCTCGTTAGAGAAGTAGATGTGGCTGTAGGCCGGTGCACTTCCGGTACTCTTGATGAAGTAGGGTCGGAAGGCGGAAACCTTCTCGGCGGCGGAACCGCTGAGTGCCGTGTAGGCGCTGCCTTCGGTGTTCATGAGGTAGCCTTCAGTCAGTGTCTCGTTGAGATAGCTGGGCTGGAAGGTATAGCCGTTATGTGTGACACCCGTTGTCTCGTCATCGCTGACAGCAATTGTTTCTCCATCCTCAGAAGCGAAGGTGATGGTCTGGCGACCGAGCTTCGCCGGATTCGGCGTTGCGGTGGTCGTTGCCTCGAAGTTGCCGCTGAGGTCGAACTCGTAATAGGTTACGCCTGGGAAACCGATGAGGTACGGAGTACCATTGGCCAGACGCGGATATTTATTATATGTACGCGAACTATTATAATAGGTCTGGTACGTGTCGTTGTTGGCATCCTGGTGGTTGTGACCGCTTGAGGCCTCGTAGTAGTAGTCCCAGAGGAAGGTGTTGGTGACGGTCTTGTTGCCGTCGGTGCCGTTGTCCGGGTAGTTGAAGAGGGCTTCGGCTTTCTTCTCATCGGTTGAGCTAATGAGCGCCGTGATGTCACGATATTCGCGGAGCCAGTATTCGGCGCCTATCTTCGTTCCCTTGTCACTTTCCGGGCTGCCGCTGTAGAAGTGAGTGATTTCACCCTTGTTCTGCGTGGTAACGAGCTCAGCCTTAAATGGCAGGCTGATGGCCTCCCATCCCTTCGTAGTATCAACATAACGGTCGGGTATGCGCTGGTACCACATACGCTTACTATCACCCATTGTATAGCTGATGGGGCAGTTGAAGTCCTGCTTGTCAACGAGCAGATGGTCTTTCGTAGTGGTATAGGTTGAGCCGTTCAACACTACCTGATGTCCCTTGATGCCAGACGCGTCAGCGGCTGCTACGGTACGGTAGTTTTGGTTTTTCTCGTTGAAAGCTACATCGGGGAGATAGGCGGACACAACAGCGTCAGTTTTACTCGATGCGGAGCTTGCCGTGCCGGTATAAACCAACAGGTTTTGTGTCAGGTCGATATTGCGGAAGCCTGTGAGGCCGTCATCGTCGAGCAGGGGCGGGTAGAAGACTGGTTTTCCGACGGGGTAACCGTTGGCCGCAGTGCCGACCACAGTGCCGATGCCCCAGGTGTTGTCATTATAGCCTGTAAAGTCGATGGCCGTCATGTTGGGATAGGCCTCATGTGCATCGTCAGCAGAGTGGGCTGCGAAGATAGCATTCGGGTTGTAGTGGGCTACACCCATCACGTTAGAGCGGAAATAGGCTGGGGCACGATAGACGCGGTTGCTGTTATCGTCGGACAGGTGAGACGGCACTTCCTCATGCGGTTGTGACTCGTTCCATCCGTAGGTGAGCATCTGTCCGAAGAAGAGATAGTCGTCAGGCCAGATGGGGTAGAATGAGTTATTCCCGTTCGTATCAGTATAGGTGCGCACGTCTTCTGTAGCGGGTATCACACCGTTAGCATAACGGAAGTCACCGTCGGCAAAGCGGTCCTCCACATATTGATAATCGGAGAATTCATCACCGTACTTACCCTTGGCATGACCATCGGTACCGTCGAATCTTGTCAGCGTACCGTCGATGTCCTTATAATATACATACTCATTTCCTGACCCAGGCACGTTGTTATCATAATAGCGCTTTGCCAAGTAGAACTCGTTGAGGTCGTAGGCCACGGTGCCGTTGTAGAATGCCTTGGCAGGCATCGGTGTGGCAATGCCCCGACCGTCGTCGGTAGTGACGGGGTAGGTGTTGGTATCTAAGTAGTAGCAGTTGCGTATTTGGATGCCGCTACCTCTGGTGGGATTGCCGAATACGGCTCTTGTTCCAGTTGAGAAACCACTGGTCGCTGTGCTCATAGTCCAGCAGTTCTCAACAAAGCCCTTGCCTTCGTCGGCGATGCCTGCAGAGGTGAACGAGCCCATGATGCCGAGGTTATAGACGTCGCCGCAAAGGTGGCCGAAGAGGGAACTCGTCAAGCCGCTGATGTAGTAGCCGTCACCATGCAGGTTGCCACTGAAGCACTCGCCACTTTCGTTGGCGATGGGGGACCAAGTGGTTTCACCGCTTGGTGCGGTGAGGTTGGCGCGGAGGAAGAACTCCAGGTACTCGCCGCCGGTCATCGGCTTGTCCTCATGTGTCCGGTCAAGCGGTGAATGTTCTGCGAGTGTATGACCGTTTGTCAGGTCTATAAGGTCATGGAACAGCTGGAGTCCATTTCCGTTTGAACTGCTATAGTCGTTGATGTAAATCTTCGGCTCGCGGTCCACGTCCTCATGGTCTATGTAGTAGTGGTGTTCCGTGTCGTTCATGACGGTTGCCAAGTCGTGGTAGTTGGCTACTGAGAGTGGAACATGATTCGAATAGGTCTTGCCAAGATAAGTCTGGGCGTAGTATGCCACGTAGTAGCCGTTCTGATACCAGTACAGCTCTTGGAAGTTGGGTGAGTAGGCTTTGCCGTTGGTGTGGCTCTCTGCATCGTCGATGTTCTGGAATATCTCCCAACCGCCACCCGTCACCTGATAGGCTCCGGGGGTGACATTCGGTTCACGCAGGGCTACATAGTCACCAGGCAGAATGATTTGTGGCACCTTGATGTCCTCCACCAAAGGTATGCCGCTCTTGAAGGTGAGGTGAATGTTCACCACGTGGCGCTCGCTTTGTGGCGTGATGTTGCCATAGGAGTCGCTCTCCTCGTAGTCGTACTGATAAATGACGGTGATAATCTTCTCCTTGGAGAGGTCGAAGATGTCACTCTCACGACTGACGTAGAGGGTAGAGATTTCAGTAGGCGCAATACCATGGATGGTGAAGTCCTCCTGCTTGTTGATGAGGTCGTTGTAGTTGCTGGCACTAATGACAAGACCCAAAGGAACGTCCTTATTTGTACCATCCTTACTGTATGAGCCCGTCGTCGAGGCTCCAATCCCTTCGAGACCAGTTACGGCAGTGCCTCCTGTTTCATCACTAACCGTATATTCCTCACGGCAATAGTAGAAGGGCATAATCGAACCTCCAACCTTATTAGAGTTTATCTGGTCTTGGGTGAATGTAAGTACCGTTACATTCTGCTGATTATCTCCAAGCGTCTCATAGGTTGTCGATGAGATGGTGGTTCCCACGGCGTATGGCGTATTGCCAACCTGGAAGGATGTGTTCACTACGTAGTACGTGCCTTCTGCGTTCACCACAATGCCAGAGTAGTAACGCTTCTCGTTGGGCAGCTTCTCGAAATCTGTGCGGCTGTACTCATGGCCATTTACCAATGTCACCGTATTGTATGTTCCGTTATCGTTGCCATTGTATGTGGCGGTGTAATCAACAGGCTTCTCAAGGGAGTAACCGGCATCATTGGCTTGGGCGGCTGTTAGGGTTGCAGCAGCTGCATCGTACTGATACTTCTTACCTATATCACCAACATATTGGGGGTCTATCAGCAGGTCGAAGGCATCGTAGTTGAAGGCGAACTGCTTTCGGTCTTCCTCTGACATGGAAGACCATGCTTCCAGTCCACGGTAGTTGACATTACTTTTGTAATAGTTGCCGCCGTAGAGTCCTGCTTTAGTGCAGTAGTATGCAGGTACAATGTCGGACTTGATTTCCTCGCGAACCGTCAGCAACTGTGTCAGCGTCCTCTTTTGTTCAGCAGACAAGCCTGCCAGTTGCTCAGGGGTCAAGTCACTAATCTTCGTTACAGTTTCTGCTGCAGGAAGAATCGCTTTAATGTCATTGGTGACACCACTGATATAGTTATTCTTCTCGGTTAACGACATCTTGCTGTTCTGGTAGATGTACTCCGTTGCACTCAGCTGAATGGTGCTGGTGCAGATGTAGGCTTCTGAGGAGTTGGAATCGGTAAGTCCATAGTGTGTACGGTCAGTTGATGAGATGACAGCACCGGGGTAGAGGTGGTGGGTACTTGAGCCTTCGCCTTCGGTTACGTCCACTTCTTTAGTGATGATGTATGCCTTCTCAAATTCTGCCTGATCCTTACCGGCAGGAAATGTAACGCTGTTATTCGTAATAGCATTCTGATAGGTGTTATGGATGCTTTCCGAAATGACATCGCTCTCCTTGTATTGTTGTTGTCCGAGCATTCCGCCTGTTCCGGTCAGGCGGTATGTCGGACCGCTGTTCCATATTCCCTCTCCTGATGTCTGACTCTTCTCGGCTGTTGCACTTTCATACTTGGTGTACCATGTGTCCCACGGCGTCGGGTTGTTCACCTTGTAGGTCAAAATGTAGCCCGTGTCGTGGCTCAGGTTGTTGCTGGAGCGGAAGAAGTAGTCGAAGCCCTTGTCGGTTTTCTCCACATCGCCTTCTGTGTAAGTAACGATGGGATTAGTGCCCTTCAGCGAATTATATTCTTCAGGCAGCAGCACGGTTCCTTCCTTATACTCTGTGTCGCCAATCTTACAGTCGCCAATGACGACATACGTATCCTTCACGAAGAGTGCCTTCTCTGATGCGCTCAGCAGATAGTAGTCCCAGTAGCTGATGGGGTCATTCTTGTAGTAGGTCACGTCGTTGATGATGAGCTTCTGTCCTTCGTTCAGCGCCTCTCCTGCCGATGAGTAGTAGGCATAGTAGTTAGGCTGGACGTTGAGCAGTTTCATCGTGCCGTGTGATGCCGCGGTGATGGTAAGCGGTATCTCCACCGACTCGCTGTAGGCATTGGGTGAGCCGGTGAAGGCAGAGATGTACTGGTCATAGACATAGATGTCACCCTTGATGTACCAGTAGTGGGCGGGCACGCCGTCGGGAGCTTTATACTGAGTTTTGTATTTTCCACTGATGTTGTAGCAGTCGTCAATAATGACCTGGGTAGAGTGTACGAAGTTACCCGAGGTCTGCCACTCTTCTTTGTTAGAATCGTCTTGTTTATATTTGAAATGGCGCTGTGTGACAGCATTTTGGTTCAACGAGGCCACGGTAACGTAGTGTAACCCGGAGTCTTCTCGTTTGCCATGTTCATTGCGTGCATAGACGAAGCCGCCGCCGATACCTGTCTGCACGTTGATGAGGTCCAGTTCAACGACACCCGTAATGAGTCCCCAGTCCTTCTCGTAGAGGTCGGTGCCGGTACTCTTCTCGGAAATCAGTTCAAGATAAACGCCAGAGGCCAGTGCCACCTTGTTGTGGCTGCTGCCGTTGTTGCGGGTGCGGTCGTCCTTGTGGGCGGCCTTCCATTCAGCGTAGGTCTGACCGTCTGTTGTCGGCTTATATTTATCTTCTATAGCGGTAGTGACTCGTTCACTCTGCATATCAACGTCACTGGTCAGAGCACCGAGGTAGTTCACGATGTTGTAGATGCCAAAGTAGTTGCCATGATAATCCCCGCCTGATGTAAATTCTTTTTTGTTGAGCGACACTTCACGCACACGGTTGATGGTGTAGTTGTTGTAGTCAACAATCTCGGGCACACGGTCCTCTGCTCCCTGCATCACCATGCGGCTGCCGAAGACGCCACAGAAGTCGGCACGCTGAATGGTGTTCATCGGGCGGCCTGCATAGACGGGCAGCACACCGTTTTCTATCCAGTATTCCGATGATATATTACCGGCGTTATCAAAAATACCGGAAGTGTTACCCTTAAACAAAGTCATGATTTCCAGTGCCGACAGGGTGGAAGCCTTCGAATTGGGGTTTCCAGGGTCTTTCGGGTGATAAGTGGTTCCGTCATTGTCGGTACACTCTTTCACGCAGCTGTATTTTAGCTCGTAATAGGCTTTTTCGCGGGGGGGCAGACTCTCGTATTGTTGAATGGTGATTTCCGAAGCAATACTGTAGTAGTCCGTACCGTAGTTAGTGATGTTCATTCCTCGGTAGCCGTCAACAAAGGTCAGGTTGCCATCGCCGTAGAGTCCACCCGTGTGGTTGGTTCCCAAGCTGATGAGATCACGGTTATAGACATCGTTAATAGAAGCCGTTACATTACCAAAGATGCTGGTAGCATTGGCATAGACCTTTGACGATCCTGACGAGGTATTACCGCCAGCGAAGACGGCATTGTGGATGGTGATACCAGTAACATCGAGGTCTCCCCAGTTGGAGTTGGTATCGTTCTTGTTACCGAGGGTGTTCAGATAGTCTATTCCGACATAATCGCCTACAGCATAACTGCCAAAGGCTTTCGTCACCATGCATCGTGGCTCAACGAGCACCTTGCAGTCCTCGGTGAGGATGAATTCATTGGCAACCTTTACCCAGTTCGGGTCATTTATATTATAGGTGAAATTCTCAGGTTCGTATTTGTTGCCATTTGTCCTGTAGGCATAATAGTAGCCTTCATAGTTGCCGTCATAGCGCTCTCCGTCCTTGATGCCAACAAACAGGTTGCCATTTTCCTCGTATGCACTATACACATAGCCAATGTCGCCGCCTCCGAAGACGTTGCCGTTACCCTTGGCCAGTTCCTCTTCGGTGCCCACCTCGCCGCCAAAGATGTTGACCTCGGTCTGTCCGAAGACGTAGCCGTCGGAGAAGAGCGTGCCACCCTCGCCGAGGTTGTTGTAGCCACGGCCGCCTCCGAAGACGTTACGGTGCACATTTCCGCCATAGAGAGTCACGCTGGTGTGACCAGCCTTGTAGATACCCTTCAGGGTGCGCACGGAATTGTCCACGCCTGTCGCCTCGATGATGCCGCGACCAATGGCAGCAATCTCACCGCCACCGAAGAGGGCGTTACGCACGTGACCGCCGTACATCAGCACGTTGGTGCGGTCAACATAGCTGTTATCTACGTAACCTCCGCCGAAGATGTTGCCGCTGTCGTTTAAACGGCCAGTGCCGTCGCCGCTCCAAGTCTCATCGTCGAGCTTCTCCTGATAGTAGCCGTTGCCGACTTGGAAGAAAGTGTATGGGTCGGTAGGAGTCTCAGTGAAGTAGCGATAGCCGATGAAACCCTTGTTCAGCGTGATGTTGGACGTGCCGAAGACGGGGCCGCCCTCGCCGCCGCCGTAGGCGTTACGCTCAATGGCGGGGATGCCGTTGGTGATGCTGGTGCCGTTAATGTCACCTATGACGACGTGCGTCTCGCCTGAAACGTCGCCTTCTGTTGAAGTAAGTTCAGGATAAGCAGCGTCAAGATAGTCACGATAGGTCTCTTCTTCACCTTTGTTGTTGGTGCGGGTTTTCTTAACGAATCCGTGTAAGCCAACGGCACCAGCCCAGCCGCCACCATAGACGTTACGACAGGTGCCGCCCTTGATGTAGGCGTTGGCCGAAGCGGTGAAACCGTTAGTGTTAGTAGATGAATAGGCTCCTACTCCGAAGAGGTCGTCTATACTGCCAGAGGTGCCGGCGGCATAAATGTCTTTCTCTACCTTGCCGCCAAGCAAGGCAACGTAGGTTGTGCCATAGACATCACCGCTGAGGTTTGTGATGGCTTGTCCCCAACCGCCGCCGTAGGCATAGTTGACCACGGTGGCACCCTCGTTGATAATGACGTTGGTGTTGTACTTCCGGTAGAAGCGGGCTTTGTCTTCGTCGGTATAGCCGGTGTAGTCGCGGTCGTCCATGTCTCGCGTAGTTACCTGATTAGTGTTGGTGAGGTTGGTTAACTCGTTAGTGACGTAGTTGTTGAAGGTGTCATCGGGGTAATAATACTGGCCGAGCCCCCAAGCGTTCTTCCAGTCAGTAGTCCATTCTTCGGCATACTCCGACTTGATGGTTCCTGTGCCTACTTCTCCGTCCCACCTCTCGGCCTTGCTCCACTTGGGGTCGTCGGTTGAAATCTGGGTTGAAGGCTTGGGTTCGTAGAGCTGCATGTACTTCTGCACGCTCTCGGCGTTGAGCACGTGGCCCATTTCACCGCCGCCATATACCTCAAAGACACGGGCACCAGAGAGCAGGTTCACCTCGGTGTATTCCGACCATGTGTCAATACCCTTGCCGGCACCATATACCTTGGCCAAATAGCCTTTATCCTTGTCCGACCATACGGGCGAGGAAATATTCACATGGGTGTAGAGCGTGCGACGTTCGTTGTTGTTGCCACCGTAGATGGCACCTGTCACCTTGGCCAGCTCAGATGTGTTATGGTAGTTCACGTTCGACTCATACACGTCGCAGGGGGGGAGAATCTGCGTGCCGAAGGCTCCACCGAAGATGTTGCCGATGCTGATGGTCGATTGGGCCGGCACGTTGACTACGGTGCGCCGCGTGATGCCTTCCTGCCAGCTGCCGCCGTAGGCTGTTGCTATCTGGCCGCGCATCAGGTCGATGATGGCCGATGCCAGGTTGGGTGAAGCCTGAACGTCGTCAGGTTCTTTGCTCATGCCCACGCCGCAGAAGGCGCCTGCTCCGAAGACCTCAAGGCGCGAGTAGGTGGTCAGGTCCTGCGGAATGTCAATGAGCACATAGCTGCGCTGCTGCATGTCGTCCTTGTCAGCCTGGCGGCTCTGCCCCTGTCCGGCACCGAACACCTTGTTTACGCTGTTATCGGGATGACTGTTGGGCTTGAAGTTCACGAACGCGTTGTCCATGCGGGGGGAGGAGTAGTCCTGGTAGTCGCTGGTGTAGTCGTAGTCTCCGTAACAGCCGCCGAAGATGTAATCTACACGTCCTTGCACATACTCTGTGTAGGCAGAGGCAGTAAGCACGGGGGAGGTGGTCTCACTGTAGCCGTGAACGCTGGCGAGGATGTCGCTGCTGACGCGTGCGCTGAAGTCTTCCGAACCGTAAACATGTCCGCCCAGGTCGTTACCGCCGTAGATGTGGTCACGCACGTAGGGGAAACCTGTCTTGATGGTACCTCCTTCTGTCCACTGTCCTACGTAGGTCTCGGTATGTCCGAGGATGTCTGCATTACAGCTGCCGGCGAAGGTGTTGAACACGCGGCCGTTGCCGAGATTGATGGTGGTGTTGCCACAGATAGGGCCTTCGAATCCGCCGCCGTAGATGAACTCTGCTGCTGCCATGTTGGGATTGTCGCCCGAGGCATTGCGGGGCACGCCTTGATAGTCGCCCTTCACGTTGATGGTGCAGGAGTATTTGGGATTATATTTATATGTCTTTCCATTGAACGAATAATTATTACCCTCTCCGTCGTTAGGTTTTCCGATCACTCCTTGCTCACCGCCGCCGAATATCTGGAAGGTGTAGCCCTTGTTCAGATTGATGGTGACGCTGCCCCATATCTCGGAATCCTTACCAAAGCCGCCACCGAACACGTTGAGAGCCGAACCGAGCACGTCCATGCCCTGCATGTCAAGGATCACACCCGAGACACGTCGTGTGATGTGGTAGCTGTCGTTTTCATAGAGCTTTGCCTCGCCCTCGTCTTCCACGACTTGGTCGAATACGGCATGCTCGTCCTTGCGGTCAACCACCGACGAGTTCAGATTGATGACGACATTGCCATTGACATGTCCGCTTTCGTAGCAACCACCATAGATATTGCCACCGGTCAGACGTCGGTCTAAGTCTGCAACGTTGGTGATGCCAGTGCCCTCGGTAACGGGACGCACCTCCTTGCCTGTGCTTGCAGAAATGGTGTTCCACTCTAACTGGGCGTCAAGATTGTCGTCAGGGATATATCGGATTTCGCCGCCTGCACTCTTATCGGTGGTCGTTGTACCATCTTTGAGGTAATACAGAATGTTATAATCATTATCACGCTCCACTTTCCATCGTAGTGGCTGAATCTTTAGTCCGCTGAGGTTCAGATGCAGCTTGTCACCGTTGCTGTCGGGTTTGCCAATGAAGCCACCCTCGTAGGCGGCGTTGTAGTCTGATGCGTTCACGTTGGCGTTGTTGCAGCCGCCCACTAATTTATTATATATAACGACATCTTCAGTGAAGTTGATTGTGGTCTTCTCATTGTCTATTTTCATGCTGCCCACGTTACCGCCGCAGTAAATAGAACCGAAGTAGGAGGAGTATGGTTCATAGGTGGCAGGATCGCCTTTATTTACATCAGCAAACACGATGCTGGGGATCAGTGTCATCGTCACACCTTCCATGTAGGAGGCGAAGGTGTCGGAGTCTGTCAAATCTAAAGAATTATACTGGGAGCCGTCACTTGTTATGGATGTGCTCTGCATGGTACGCAACACGCCCTCATGTTTGGTTACCACACCATCATTTTCCACTTCTTCATTGTACTCCACCATGTGCTCGCCATTGTTGCCGAGGAACACGTTGTCAGCAATGACGTAGGAGCCGATCTTCAGTTCCACCGTCGGCTTTGTCATGGTTGATGACAGTGAAGCGCTGTTGCCACCGCAGTAGATGGAGCCGTGGATAATAGTCTTCTTCGTCTCGGTGCCCTGCACATAGATGGACACCTGCTCGGCATTGGGCCGGAAAGCGTTGAGAGCTGCCACGGAACTTTCAGCTGCTCGGGGGTCATAATACAAATCACCGTATATCGGGTCATCCTGCAAAGCAGCGTTGTCGGTATAGGGGTATGAGCCGTTGCCGCCGCCATACACATCGCCATAGACCGTAGTGTAGATACCCACGGTGCTGCCACCTGCCACACGACCCGTGATGTCGTTACCACCATAGACGTTCGTGACGCGACCACCGAGGATGCGGGTACGGGCAGCAAATCCTCCAGGTATGTGAAGCTCGTTGCCGAAGTCGTCTTCTGTAATGGATGTGGCAGTGGTCGGCATGCCGTTGACGTCTTTTGGCGTGACGTTGGCCATGCGGCATCCGCCATAGACGTTATCCACTACGATGGTGGATGTCTTTCGTATTTCCAGCAGCAGGCCTTCTGAACTGGTCATGTCACCCTTGTTACCTCCGCTGTAGAGATTACGTATTCTGCCGGACTGCAGGTTCCACCTCGGACGGATTTTCATTTCTGCTGTGTTGTTGCCGCCGAATAAGCTGCCTATCTGGAAGGCATCGCTGGTGGGGTAGGTGAAGCCCGGGTTGCAGCCCATGGCTATAATGCGCTCGTCGGTGAGCAGTTCGTTGCCGGCGGCATCCTTGATGCTGTTTACTACCGCGCTGGGATTGTTCACATAAATGGCCGTCTTCTCCGTTACCGTGGCGTTGTTGCCGCCGCCGAAGGCATAGACGATGCTGCCGCCCATCACCTCCAAATAGGTCTTGGCCAGGTTAGGGGCTGACAGGCCAGTGTAAGCTTCACTATCGTAGTCATAGTCGCCATTACCGCCTCCGAAGAGCTGGCCGATATATACTTTCTGGGCATCGGCAGCAGGAGTGGTCTCGGTTACGGCATTATCACCTTCGCCCGTTGTCGTAGTAGTGGTCTTGGTCGAGATACGCACAAAGGCGTTCCACGTCTTGTCAACGAGGTTCTCCCCAGCTTTCTCAATTTCTTCTGGTAATGCGTCGCTGCTACCAATAGTACCTGCGATGTCGTTTCCGCCATAGACGCGGTTGATGAGGGTATAGTTAGAGGCATGTTCGCCGTCAATGTTCACGAAAGCATGACCACCGACATTGGCCTGTCGGGCACCGCCGAACACCTCGTTCAGGTCACCGGCATATACGGTGACCGTGGTATTGCCTTTGGTTTCGCCTAAGTTACCGCCGCCATAGACGCTGCCGCCTATGTGGATGCCTTTGAGCGTTTTGGTGGTTGTAGTAGGTTCGGGGTCGTCCTGGACAGGGTCGTCCTGTGCTGCTGCGGGAAGGGCAAGCAGGAATAACGAAGGGATGGCCATCAGGTGGAAGCTGAGGGCACTCTTTTTGAGGCGATATGCTAAGTTCTTTATGCTCATTTCGTTTCTTCTTTTTACTAATCTATCTCAAACGTCGGGTTGTCTAAGTCCGGGTCTGACAGGACGTATAAGTATGTGGGCTTGATGGTCATGTTGATGGTGAACATCTTGCCTCGGGTGATGTCTGAGCTGGTGGTAAACACCTTACTGATATCGATGGTGTTCTCGGCTGTCTGATCAGGGCGGATCAGGTTACCCTTGCGGTCATAGACGTCGTAGGTGCTCTTCAGCACGAAGCTGGTGATACCTGCAGGCGTGAAACAGCCTCTGATGTTCTGGGCTTCGGTGGTGAGCACGGTGCCGGCAGCCTCTGTTGACTGGAACAGCAGCGGTGCTGCTGTGCTGGTGCCTGACGGTGTGTAGGTAACGTTGGTGATGGGCGTTGTGCCGTCGGTTGTTGCTGTCAGGGTGACGGTTACGTTGGCTTTGTCATAGTAGTCGTTGGAGCCGCTCTTGGGCTGCAGGGTCATTGTCTTCAGCTTGATAGTGCGCAGTTGGGCATAGTCGGCATCCACCTTCACCTTGAAGTTCAGTGCAGAGTAGATGTGGTCGAAAAGCAGGAAGATGTAGTTGCCCGAACCTCCGGTGGCTGCGTATGCAAACTGACCGGTGGTCAGTCCATTGTCGTTATCAGTGCTTGTGCCGGCCTTTGCTCCCACCACTACACAGATGTCGTTAGGGGTGACGGTGGGCAGGTTGTTCAGGGTGAGCACGGCTCCAGCGGGGAACCCGCCAGACTCACTGCCGTTGATGCTGGCTGTCACGCCGCTCATGAAAGGAATGAAGCCGTAAAGGTAATAGGTGCCGGCAGTGGTAATCTCCACCGACGAGCGCCATTTATTGTCACTGCCGTAGAAGAAGCGGCCTTCTTCCTTATTACCGTCTTCTTTGGTGAAGAAGATGCCGATGTCACTGTTGGTGAGGTTGGCCTGATCGCTGAACATGTTGTTCAGGTTTTCGTAGAGCTTGTAGCCTGTGGGCGGTGTCCACGAGCGGGTGGGGATGAGTTCTTCCTCGACGAACGATGGTGCGCAGGGCACCAGCTCCACGGTAGTGCGTGCCAGTTCAGCCTCGCTGTCGTCAGAGCAGCCAGTAAGGCTGAGAAGGCCCATAAGGCCTATAAGGCTTATTGGCCTTATACGGCTTATAGGGTTTATAAGGCCCATACGCCCCATGGGGCTTATATGTTTTTTCCTTTTCATTGTTTCCTTGTTACCAGTTGTACACGGGGTGGTTGGCCTCCTGTTCAGTCCACTCGGTGAAGGCAGAGCTGACACTGTCAAGCTCTACGCCGCCCTCTTCCGTGATCTTAAATATATAGGTATATTGATATCCGGGTTTCCAGTTCATGTATTCAGCGGGCACTACGGTGGTGCGCTTTTCGCCGTTCATGGAGACCGTGAGCGTGTAGGTGCCTTGATCCTGGGCGGGGAGCACGTAGTACCACTTCTGGCGGTTGGGATCGTTCTCGTCGGTGCTTTCGTAGTAGTCCTGGGTCAGGTCGGAAAGCTTGGCCGTGATGTTCGACAGGCTTACCGCTTCCTGAGTGGCTGCTCCGGTCAGGGGGTAGCTGACGGTGACTTTGCCCACAAGGGGAATCGTCTTGGTGTTGTCGGTGGGACGGAAGCTCTTGTCGGTCAGCATGATGTTCGCGTCGGGGTAGGAGTAGGTGAACATGAAACGTACGCGGGAGTAAGGCTGCACGAACACCAGTTGCACGGTCTTGCCGTAGTCGTTGTTGGTACAGTAGCGCAGTTTGCTAAAGTAGGGCAGTGCGGCTGGGGTGCGGGCATCTACCATAGTCGTAGTCGTATAGGCCCTATTGGCCGTATTGACCTCATAAGGCTCATTGGTCCAATCGCCCGTCATTCCGAAGAAGCGGTAGGCCTTGGCTGACCAGTCCCAGTATTTGATGGTCTGGTCGCTAATGCCGACGTATTCCCAGTCGTTGGTGTTGCTGGTGGTGGTGTTGGCGGTGTTGGCAGTCCAACTCACGGTGTAACCGTCAATTACTGTCTGGTAGTCAGTTTGGGCGGCGTCAGTGTTCTTATAGGCCCAGACCTTGAAGGAGGTTTTTACTTCTTCCAGTCCTGTGGCACGGGTGACGGCCTCTTCGTCAGCCAGTCCGCTTCTGAAGGTGATGGCGGTCTCCGTCTGCGGCTCGGGTATAGGCGGGTTAACCGGGGTAGGGGACGGCTCGTCACCTGCCACATCGTCACCCGATGAGCAGGCGGTGAGGCTTATTAGGCAAATAAGGCCTATTAGACAAATTGGGCTAATTAGCCTTATTGGGCTTATTGGGCTTATTGGGCTTATTGATTTTCTCATAGATTCCCTCCTTTCTGGCTCAGCTGAGCTTCTAATTGGGTGATGTGGGCGCGGAGGCGGCTGTTTTCGGACTCCAGTTCTGCAATGCGAGCTTTCTGGTCGTTGCGATAGCCAAGACGGGCAGCCGTCATCTGTTCACGGATGCCGCCTTTCTCCACGAAGTCTTTCTGCAGACGGT
>CACZDV010000052.1 GCA_902780025.1 uncultured Prevotellaceae bacterium | reverse complement strand
CATAATGTGACTCATTTCATTGAGTAGGGATTTTTCTAATGATATTGTTGCCATATTCTAAAAACAAATTTTATTTCCTATTTAAATTGAACACGAATCTATCAAATCTTACGAATTACGGACAGAGGGGACAGGTCATATGCGCTTCGCTAGTGAGAAGTGAAGAGTGAGAAGTTATTTCTTTTTGGGATTTCTACAACAACTTGCGGGATATGACAAGGGACGTGTCATATGCGCTTCTTATATTTCTCATGCTCCATCGCTGCCTGGCTCAGGAGGTAATCATTTAACTTGATAATGCGGTCGCTGAAGGCGAGGCACTTGAGCTTTGCTCGAGACTGCTTCCGCTCGGCAATGCCTGAGAGCGAGCTCTCGTCATTGCTCTCTCTTAATCGCAGCCTTGGTCTGGATTGCATCGGAAGACTTATACATATTCTACTTCTTTAAGGATGGTCTCACCAATATAGCGGCTAAGACCCTTCTTAGTAACTATATCAAGTTTAGTCCGACCAAAGGCAGACTGAAGTATGTTACAAGCATCGATGAAATTTAGATATGTCTCTTGACCGGCATTGAAGTCAATCAAGATGTCAATATCACTCTTACGAGTGTTCTCACCACGCACTGTTGAGCCGAATAATCCCAACTGCGAGACTCCCACAGCCATAAGGGGAACTTTCAATGATGAAAGGCGATTTAATACTAATTGCTTTTTCATATCTCAAAGATTTGGGTGCAAAGATACGAATTATTTATTCAAGTTTCGCATTCGCTCACCTTAAGAAGTTAGAGGAAGTTAGAAGAAGTTAGAGGAAGTTCTTCGCAAGCGAAGCGCAGGACTATCGTCTCATGACTTCTTGAGCGGTCGAAGACCGCGATGACTTCCTATGACTTCCCATGACTTCTCTCAACTTGCGAAAGTTGAGTTATTTATGAAAGTTGCAAATGTTTGAGGAGGTAGGAGGTCGGAGGTAGGAGGTGATGAGGGGAGGGGATATAAATCCCTGTCCCGACATGTATGCACAACCTACTGGGAATGAACATGTTAGTGATTATGGGGTACACAAATTGAGATGAAAAGCGGGCGGATTTGTTGAGGAACGTTCCACTTTCCAATTGCAAATATACGAAATAATTTGGTTGGGGGATAAATGGTGATGTTAAATTAGGTAAAATTTCCTTTTATTGCCATTTCTTAACATCTGGCAAGGATTAGGGGGAATAACGAAAAAGCCCGCTAAAGAGCGGGCTTGTGTTATCCAATATCTTTTACCAATTAATACTCATCGAAGGAGGCACGCTTGCCTTTCAAAAAACACTATGTTAACCTAAATCACTATGATACGTATATTTTTTATTCTTACTCCTGATTGCCTCTGCGCGGGCCACCTCCGTTACGACCGCCACGACGGTTGCCGAAGTTCTTGCGCATCTCCTCCTGGTCGGCCTGGTAGGTCTTGAACTGCTCGGGAGTCAAGATGGTCTGGAGCTCTTCGTCGTACTTCTTCTGAGCTTCCTCACGATCCTTACGCATCTTCTCCATCTGCGCTCTCATTTCCTCGGTCATCTCGGGGCGCTGACCCTGCTGGAAGCCCTGGCCGTTGCCACCACCGAAGTTAGGACGCGGACGCATGCCACCACCTTGACCACCGCCACGACGGCCACCCATTCTCATACCGAAGCCAATCTGGTCGGCATATTTTGTATTGAGCGAGAGCAGCTTGGCTGCCTGGTCTTCGTTAAGTCCGTATTTCTGTACGGTATTGTCCGTACGCTGCTTGATCATTTCCGTTCTGTCAACCTGGCGGTCTCCACGCTGAGGTCTGTTGTCACCCTGAGCCTGTGCGGCTGTTACTGTAATCATAGCTACGAGAGCCAAAAATACTTTTTTCATTGTCGTTTTGTTTTATAGTTAAACTTCAGTTTTGTTTTCTGTTAGTTGCAACAACTATTATTATGATGCGAAATTCAGGAAAAAGTTTAATCAAACGAAATTTTTTTTTTAGTTTCTTGGGTGAAATGCGCTTTTTTTCGTAACTTTGGCCCGGAATTCGAAGTGAGAAGTGAGAAGTGAAGAGTGAAGAGTGAAGAGTGAAGAGTGAAGAGGTAAGAGGTAAGAAGTGAAGAGTGAAGAGTGAAGAGTGAAGAGTGAAGAGTGAAGAGGTATGAGGTACGAGATAAGAGGACTGATGGCGATGGCTGTCATACTGCTGGCAAGTGGGTGTGCCTGTTCTGGAGATAAGGAGCAGGGACAGGGAACGGCGTACCAGAGCATTGACACCGTACCGATGCTGATCATGCAGATACAGAAGTGTGCGCGGCTGTATACCACGGAATATAAGGTACACAAGATCATTACCCACGACGACGTGGTACGTCTGCAGGGATCGCTGCTGAAACAGGGCATCGACATCAAACTGCCAGTGGGTGACCGCAAGGTGGCCATCCCCATAGATGCTACGCTGAAGGCGTACATCGACTTCTCGGAATTCTCTGAACGGAACATTGAGCGTAGCCATGACGGGAAGATTACCATCGTGCTGCCTGACCCGAAGGTGGAGATGACGAGTTCGAAGGTGAACCAGAAGGAGATCCGCTCGTTCGTGGGACTGGTACGTGCAGGATTCAGCGATGCTGAAATGACGCGCTACGAGCAACAGGGGCGTGAGGCTATCATCCAGAGCATCCCCCGGTTAGGAATCGTGGACATGGCGCGCGAGAGTGCTGCCCGCACACTGGTGCCGATGTTCCAGCAGATGGGTTACCGGGAGGAGGATATCACCGTGGCTTTCCGAAAGGAGTTTAAGGCGTATGACGTGAGGAAGTTTTTGGAGGTAAAGACCCCCTCCGGCTCCCCCTGTTTAGGGGGAAGAAGACCCCCTCCGGCTCCCCCTGTTTAGGGGGAGGGATGAGTGAAGAGTGGATAGTGGATAGTGGATAGTGATGAAAGAGAAGAGTAATATACAGATGGTGGTGAAGGTGCTGGCACTGGCAGTTATACTGCTGTTAGTGTGGTGGCTGCTGTTTGCCGAGAAGGATAACCACCTGAGTCTGGAGACGGAGGAGGGTATCAACGTGACGCCGGAACAGATACAGAGCATCAGGGATATCGGACAATGGGAGTTCCTGAGCATCAGCAACGAGGAACTGGTGGACACCATGCGTAAGGGTCTGCTCAGCGACGACCAGCTGGTACGTATCTATTATGGTACGCTGCGCTTAGGCTTCGACATGAAGGATGTGAAGATAGAGACGCAGGGGGACACTGTGATTGTGACAGTGCCACGCGTGGGACTGCTGGACAAGGAGTTTATAGACGAAACCCGCACGAAGGCTTTCTACGAGTCAGGGAAATGGACAGCTGAGGACCGCGAAGCGCTCTACCGTAAGGCTCAACGCCAGATGATAGCTCATGCCCTGACACCTCAGAACCTGCAAAGTGCCCAGGATAATGCGGATATGCAGTTGCGACGCATGATGAGGGCGATGGGCTATAACAACATTTTTATCAGATGGAACGACTGAACGGAATACTGACTGAGATTAGCGGAGCGCTTTGGGGCTGGCCGATGATTATCCTGTTGTTGGGTACGCACCTGTACCTAACTATTATACTGCGTTTCCCACAACGGAAGATATTTACGGCGATCAGGCTGTCGGTGAAGCGCGACACACAGGGTGCTGGCGACGTGTCGCAGTTTGGTTCGCTGGCTACAGCTCTGGCTGCGACCATCGGTACGGGAAATATCATCGGCGTGGCTACGGCTATCGCCCTTGGAGGACCGGGAGCCGTGCTATGGTGCTGGCTGACAGGTGTGTTCGGCATCTCGACGAAGTATGCCGAGGGACTCTTAGCCATTAAGTACCGTGTGAAAACCGCCAAAGGACGGATGCTCGGTGGGCCGATGTACGCCTTAGAGCGAGGGTTAGGATGGAAATGGCTGGCAGTGCTGTTCGCCCTGTTTACTGCCTTGGCATCCTTTGGCATCGGCAATACCGTACAGGCCAATGCCATCGCTACCGTTGCCAACGAGACCTACCATATCCATCCGGCCCTGACGGGCGCTGTCGTGTGTCTGTTAGCAGGAGCCGTGGTGTTAGGCGGTGTGAAGAGTATCGCCCGTGTGTGCGGTCTGTTAGTGCCTTTCATGGCCCTTTTCTATGTCATCGGCTGTCTCTACATTCTCTGCATCAATGCTTCCTACCTATGGCCGGCACTGAAGCTCATCGTCCACTCAGCCTTCTCGCCCCAGGCAGCAGGAGGCGGATTCGTAGGCACGACAGTGATGATGGCAGCCCGCTATGGCATAGCCCGCGGACTCTTCTCCAACGAGTCAGGAATGGGTTCGGCCCCTATCGTGGCTGCTGCAGCACAGACGCGTAATCCCGTGCGTCAGGCACTGGTGAGCAGTAGCGGTACGTTCTGGGATACCGTGGTCATCTGTGCGATGACAGGTCTGGTCATTGTCAGCAGTGTCCTCGCCTACCCTGACATTGACTTCTCCAACGGAGCGACCCTGACCAAGGCCGCCTTCTCGAAGATTCCCGTCGTAGGCACTCCCCTACTCACCTTCGGTCTGCTGACCTTTGCCTTCTCCACCATCTTAGGCTGGTGCTACTACGGCGAACGGGCTGTAGAGTACCTGAAAGGCCGTCGATGGGTCATCGCCTATCGGGTACTCTACATTGCCGCCGTCTTTGTGGGCAGTGTCATTGAGTTGAGTCTCGTCTGGAACCTTGCCGACTGCATGAATGCCCTGATGGCGATTCCCAACCTGCTGTCACTGCTAATGCTCAGCGGTATCATCGTCCACGAAACCCGCAAATACCTGTGGCGTGGACGATTAGACCGCGACATGGACTGAGCAGTGTTATCTTACCACCTGGGTAAACTCGGGCTTAGCGCCCTCCTCTTTTCCTACAGTCACGTAGATGATGGAGACCGCCTCCTCACCGTTCATACCACGGCTCTTCACCGTGAACTTATAGTCGGTGCCATCAGGAGTGGTGCGCTTGCCAACAGTCTGCGGGGTACCCAGGGGGAACTGATAACTGGAGCAAGCAGCATCAAAGATGGTGCGCTCAGCATCAGTGACAGGCTGCTGGGCAGAGTAGTCAGGCAGTTTCTGCACCGTTCCCTTCTTGTATCCGTTCTCTTTCAAGAAACGGTCAAGTTCCTTAGCGGCAGCAGCCACACGAGCCGTACGTACGCCATAGCCCTCCAGGATCTTTGCCTTGGGCAGGGCCTTGGTCAGTGCTTCAGCTGATGTATTCAGTCCACCACTGCCGAACGTGCAGAAAGGCACAATCTTCTTGCCAGCAAAGTCCTGTTCCTTGACCAGCGTCGCAATGGGGTTGGCGTAAGTGCCGAACCAAATGGGATAGCCCAGGAAGATGACGTCGTAGTCAGCCACCTTCTTCGTCAGCGGTTTCAGGGCAGGCATCTGTCCGCCCTGCATCTCACGCTGTCCACGCTGCATGGTCTCCTGGAAGTTGCCCGAATAAGGCTCCACAGGTTCGATGCTCTCGATGTCAGCGCCTAACTGTTGCTGAATCTCCTGTGCTACAGTCTTCGTCGTTCCGGTCTCAGAATAATAAAGCACCAGCATCTTCTGTGCCGAACCTGATACTGCGGCAGCCATAGCTGCCAATGACAAAAACAGTTTTTTCATGAGTTTTTGGGGGATTCATTTTTTCAACTTGCGAAATATCACAAAATATTATTTTCGGATGAAGGCAATACGGATAGGAGCCGACTCCATGACGGTCTCTATCGGAGTGCTGTAAGCCATCATCTCATAGATATCCTTCCAAGTATAGTAGCCGAAGGCAGTGGCGTCGGTAGGCTCATAGTCGTAGATGGTCATGATAAGATACTCCTTGTTGGTATCCTCGTCGGTAGTGAAGAAGAAACCTACGCGTCCTTTCCCAGCCTTGCTGTCAGTAGCTGAGATGTTCTTATTCACCTCTTCAAACTCATAGCGGAAGAGTTGCCATATAGGGGGATTCATCATCGCGAGCTCCTGCATACGTTCGTCGCGGGCACCGATATAAGCTGCCTTGACTGCCTTGGTGAAGTAATTCTTCAGTTTGCCAGCGAAGTTGGGTGTAAACTGATAGCCACCGTCGGCAACCTCGAATTTGAAGCTATCAGCCGAAGTGCCGTCAACAAGGATTGCCAAGGCATCATCATCGACCATCCAGCTGTTGGCCCACCACTCGGAATTCTGTTTCCAGATACCATCGTACTGCCACTCACCGGCAAAGTTAGGTGTTCCAGTAACGAAGATGGTCAGTGTGCCGAAGTTACCGGCATGGAGAGTTTTCTTATCGAGAGCCAGCACAAGCTTGTCCTTACCCTCCTCGTATTTCAGGAACTTGACGGCAACCACCCCCTCAGACTTGCCTGCCTGGAACTTGGCCACCTTGCCGCCCACGAACTCATAGTTCACACCTTCGACAGCGGTAGACTTGGCACCAACAATGACGGGAATCTCTGTATCATTGGCATAGCTAAATGGCTTACCCTGTGCCGTTTCAAGGGTTACCTTGTATTCGCGAGTATCCGTCAAAATGTCGGCGTCAGTATCGAAAGTGTAGATATTAGGACCTGCGAAAGAAATCTCGGCAGTTCCCATTGTACCGACTTTAACACCATCAGCAGCTGTGAGGGCCAGTGTCAGCGAACCTTCACCAATAGCCTTACGGATGACGGTGATAGTAGCACTGCTACTGCCTGCTGCAAAGTCAAAAGTATTTGCCGACAGTTCATAGGGAAGCAAGGCGTCTCCACTACTCGTAAAACTCATTGCATTAATGCCAACAGCAACCTTAATAGCCTTTTCAACAGGCGCAGTGGTAGTAGCTGTGATTACAACCTTGTCACCGATATTGCCTTCAACGGTGTACTTGGCCTGAGAGAAGTTAACGGTGACAGGATCTTTCTCGTCATCGCTGTTACATGCAGTGAAGCCCACAGTGGTGAGCACCAGTGCCATGAGATAGAAAAACTTTTTTTTCATAGTCTTTTTACTTTTTTATTATTAAACAAATATTAGTTAATTGCATCGCGGTATTCATCGCGTATGGACTGCACCTCGGCCTGTTCCTCATCGCTGAGCAGAACAGGGTCGGGGGTCTTGTAATACTTCACTTGTGTGTTCCTATCGTTCAATGGAACAACCTCATCCTCGTTATTGCAGGCTGTCAACAAACTGCTGATGGCCAGCAAAACAGTAAACGTCTTGATACTTACATTTCTCATATAAATATATTGTTTAATAGTCACGTAGTTCAACATATCCCGGATTTTGCACAATGCCTGGGTTGATGCGTATCTCTCTTTCAGGTATAGGATAAGTGTACATATAGCCCAGTGTGGTGTACTTTCTTCCATTATAAGCCGTCCAAAATTCCGGAGTGCCGTTGCGCTTCAGTTCCCACAGGCGGTCACCTTCCATGAAAAGCTCCTTGCGCCGCTCTATCAGTATATTGGCGAGTAATGGCGTCAGCGGAGCACCAGTACAATCCACCTTGATGTACTCCGTTGCAGGAACGGTGTGCAGGTTCTGCAACGTCAGCGGCTTGTAGTCCTTAATACGATGTGAGCGCAGGTCGTTGAATGCATCCAGCGCCTCGTCGTAGCGTCCGAGATGGCAAAGGGCCTCGGCCTTTATCAGTTGCATCTCGGCCATACGCATACCACAGAACATGGGTTTCTGTAGACGGCGCTTACGGTTAACTGCCAGCGTATAGCGCACATCGGTAGTGTCTTCACCCTCGGTGAAGCTATTGAGAAAGCGTTTGCTGACAGGACGGAACTGGAGCGAGTTCATGATGCTGGTATATACAAAGGAACTGTTTGACGTATTGACACGATAAGTCATGATAAGTTTATTGCCATTGAGCTTGTAAGGTTCAGACATCATCTTCTTATAATCGTCGATGCCTAGTAACGGATGACGCTCCAACAGTTCATCGCACAGCGGTAGTGCCAACTTCCATTGCTCCGTCCAAAAGTAGAGACGGGCCAGGTAGCCCTTGACGACATCCTCAGTGAAACGGTATAGGTCGTCCTGGCAGTGGAAAGCTATACTCCGCTTGAAATCACTTTCAATGAGGTCAACGGTGGCCTGTAGCGAGCTTCGTACGGGACGAGCCTCCATATCGAAAACCGTGACAAGAGGCACCCCTGGCTGACTATCAAACTCGCCGTTACGAGGCGCCTCGCAGAAGTAGCGCATCAGCTCGTAGTATGCAACACCACGCATGGCATAGGCTGCCGCCATTGTGTTGTCTGCAAGTTCTGTTCCCTTCTCCGTCATATTGTCGATGACAATGTTACAGTCGCGAATCACTTCATACAGGCGATCCCACATAGAGGAAGAGGAAACACTGACCACACTGACAGACTGGCTTACAGCAAGCATAGAGCCACTTTTTTCTGTCAGACATACTTCAAAATTGTCACCACAACCGCTGTCATATTCATAACGATCGGTACCTAGGACGAGGTGGCTTGAGCCTTCGTCCAAATCGTCAAGCAGTCCGTGAACGAGTGCTGAGAACTCCTCTGCCGTCTTGGGAATGGTACGACCATAAGGCTGTACGTCGAGATAGTCGGTACATGATGCTAAGCAGCATATAATGCATACACCTGTTAATATGGTTCTTATCTTTTTCATAATAATATGCTTTTAGAATCCTACTGAAACGCCAAAGGTAAAGGTACGGGCCATGGGGTAAACTGCTCCTGGTGTCTCTGGGTCGATACCTGTATAGTCGGTGATAACAAAGATATTGTTCACTGTCATCGACACGGCGAGTGAAGAGAGCATCAACGGCTGAATAAGCTTTCTGTCGAATGAATAGGAGAGCGATGCCGATCCCAGTTTAAAATAGCTGATGGTCTCTAACATGGATGCATCGGTGATAGTTGAGAGATACACCATCTGGTTCTGTAGTCCATAAAACTCTCCATAAGCATCAAGCAGGCGGGGATAGCCATCGGTGCGCGGATTCTGCGACGTCCAGCGGTTCACCACGTCACGGTTCACGTTGAGGTGGTTCACATAGAGGTCGTTCTGCTGGGTAGGAATCTGTTCCACCATATTGCCATTGACGGTTCGATAATCGACAGGGGACACGATGTTATTCTTGACCTTTCCGCCAAAGGAGTAGCTACCACCGAGCGACAACGACAGATTCTTGTAGTGCCCCGAGATAGAATAGCCACCATTGACGGGAGCATTGCTCGTACCGAGGTAGAACAGGTAGTTGTCCGACTTGGTTCGGTCTTCCGCAGAAGTGATGGTGACATCGGGACGTAGTTCGTAGGTGTAAATACCATACGTAGGATCGATGCCAATGACCTTGCCACTGAAAATACTTCCTAAGGGGTAGCCTACGTGGGTACCCGCCGACAATCCTGACGTGGGCGACTCAAACTCTATTAGTTTGTTTTTGTTGTAGGCAATATTGGCACTGAGGGATATGCCCCAATCCTTCTTCCTGACGATGCCCGCCGACAGACTGAACTCCATACCGACATTCTCCAGCGTCGAAGTGTTATAAGCCTGGGTAGTAAAGCCTGTTGTTCCTGGCACGGTGATACCACTGACAGCATCGTAGGTACGGCGGTTATAGAACTCTGCCGTCAGATGGATGCGTTCGTTGAACAGACCTGTTTCGAGGCTCACTTTCCAGTCACGGGTCTTCTCCCAGCGTAGCGAGGGGTTTGGAGCGTTGCGGATACTGCCCTTGCGGTAATAATCGTCGTTAGTGCGGCGATATGACTTGTCATAATCCATCATTAACTGTGGGTAGACGCTCTTGTTAATGTTACCCGTATAACCAAAGGCAGTACGCAGTGAAAGACTACTCACCACGGACTTCAGCGACTGCATGAACTGCTCCTGGTCGATGTTCCACGATAGTCCGAGCGACCCTGTGGGGTTGAACTGCTCGTTTGCACCGAAGTTATTAGAGCCGTCAGTACGAGCGGTAAAGCTGGCTATATAGCGATTCATCAGAACATAGTCGAACGAGAAGTAGAACGAAGCGAAACGATCTTCGGTGATACTCTGTCCTGAGAGGCCGTCCATGATACCCGCATAAGTCAGTAATTCGTTATAAGAGAAGTCACGTCCTATCTCCGGAAACACTGGCATAGCCGAGTTTCCAGAGAGCTCGTCGTAGGCATAGCGCTTCTCGAAGATACTCTTTGCATACTGGCCGCGTATCTCCGCTCCAAGGAGTGTGGAAATGTAGTGGATATCGTTAAAGGTGTTAAAATAATGTACCTGTCCGCGCAGGTTGTAGTTGGTATTATAGGCCGCATTCTGCGTGATGGAACTGTAGGTACGCTTCGAATAAAGCTGGTTGTTCTCGAAAGGACGGTCATTCCAGGCGGCATAGGTGTCGCGGTCGTTCACATTGTCGCCAGTGTCGTTGACATAGCCGTAGCTGCCCATGCCCTCAAAGCTCAGGTGGTCGGTAATGTTGACCGAGAGGTTGGCAATGGCCTGCATACTGAAGTTCTTCGTCTCGTTGTTGGTGTGATCCAACTCGCGCATCACGTTGAAGCCGTTTTCAGGCATCTGCAGGGTGTTGTCACCATTGATGAGTCTCAACTCCCAGTAGGTCTCATCAGCCCGGTAGCTGCCATCCTCGTTGTAGGGCGACTCGTAAGGGTTGGCGAAGTAGGCATACTGGAAGGGGTTGACACCGAGTGATGAGGCTCCCGACTTCTGCCAGGTGGCATTCAACGATACGCCCACTTTTACTCGTTTATTGGGTTTCATGTCAACTTTGGTGTTAATGTTATAGTTGTCATAGTCGGTGTGCTTCACTAATCCGCTATTGTGACTATAGCCGCCAGAAACGTAGTAAGTACTTTTATCGGTACCACCTGAGAGCGACAGATAATGGCTGTCAGAAAATGAAGTGCGAAACAACTCATCGAACCAGTCTGTAGAAGTCTGGCCCCGACGGGCAATCTCAGCATCTTGTTCTTCCTTGGTCATACCAGCATACTTTCCATAACCAGTGCGAATCATGCCCACAAGTCCGATAACAGGATAATGCACATCTGTCTCACCATTGAGATAACGCTGATAGTAAGGAGCCGAGAACTCATCCCACAACTCCTGCTCCCAGGCTAACTTCTCTTTCGAGTTCATGAGGTTGGCATCGCGTGGCGGACGGGTAGTCAGCGAAAGGTTGGTAGAATAACTAATGCTCATCTTTCCCTCCTTACCACGTTTGGTGGTCACGACAATGACACCACCAGCAGCTCGAGAACCGTAGATAGCTGCAGCCGAAGCATCCTTCAGCACAGTAACGTTTTCTATATCGTTGGGATTGATGCCCGAGATACCATTGGCAAAGATGTCATTGAAGTCACCTGCACGTATCTGGTTACTGGAAATGGAGGGGATATCCTTCTGAAGGGGCACACCATCAACAACCCACAATGGCTCAGCATTACCCGTAATAGTATTAGTACCACGAATGCGAATCTTTGCCGACTCACCAGGACGGCCACTGATAGCCTTCACATCGACGCCGGCAATCTTACCCTGCAACAGCATATCGACGTTAGCCAGAGGCTTGTCTTTCAGGTCTTCAGCCGTCAGCGTGGCTACAGAACCAGTGACACGGCGCTTGGTGGTACGCTGGTAACCATTAACCACCACCTGGTCGAGCGAGGTCGACTCATTCTCCAGCGCAATATCACCTGTCAAGGGTTTCGTCACCTTAATGGTCTTGGTCTTCATACCGATATAGCTGATGGTGAGCGTGGCACCTTTGGCTGCCCATAGGCTGACCTTACCATTGATGTCGCTGACAACGCCCAGCGCCTTGTCCGATGCCTTGACAGTGGCACCAGGCAACGGCTCACCGTTCTCGTCAACGACGGTGATGTCGATTTTCTGCTGGGTTGCCTGTTGCTGCTGTTGGGCGTGGAGGGGAACCGTCGGAAAAGCGACGGGCACAGCGACGGGCACCACTAGGGCCATGAAGGTAAGTAGCAGTAGTTTCTTCATATCAGTTGTGTTATTGATGTTTCAGGATGTTGACGTCGAAGGGTTTCGGTTCCTTGAGATGCTCCATAAAGTAATAGCGGATAGCGTTCTGGTAGAAGCCACCGTAGAGGCCGTGTCCCTGTTCGGGGAAGAGCATCATGTCGAACCGCTTACCGGCACGTTGGAGGGCATCAGCCATGCGGACAGTAGAGGCTACGGGAACATTCTCATCGACCTCGCCGGTCATCAGCAGCAGGCAACCCTTCAGGTTACCTGCCAGTTCCATCGCGGTAGGAATCTCGCGTCCATAGCCATGATAGGTCTCAGCCCACCACTGGATATAGGTATTGTTGTCGTAGTTGCCCGAGGCGGCCACGCCCACCTTGTAGAAATCAGGATAGGTCAGCATGGCAGTAACGGTCTCGAAGCCTCCGCCACTATGGCCGTAGATACCGACACGGGTGGTGTCGATGAAACTGTACTGGCGGGCCAGCGTCTCGATGGTATGACGATCGTCGGCCACAGGATAGTCGCGCAGGTTGCCATAGCCATAGCAGTAGAAATCCTTGTCACGTAGTGGCGATGAGCCTCGGGGCTGCACATTGATGACCACGAAGCCCAACTCAGCCAACGACTGATTGCCATTCTCGTCGACAGCGAACGAGCGTGGAATCTGGTCGTCCTGAGGACCGGGGTAGACGTTGGTGATGATGGGGAGTAGATTCGAGGTACGAGGTGCGAGGTTCGAGGTACGAGTATACCACGACGGCAGGTACATGACGCCGTAGAGGTCGGTCTGCTCGTCAGCAGCCTTCACATGGACGAGGGTAGGCTTCACCCAACCGACCTTGAGATAGTCGGCCTCGTTGGAACGGAAGAACTCGTGATGGTTCTCGGGCTATTGATGTCCACAACATTGTAGACCGGCGGCATATCCATGCGCGAATACTGGTCAATGGCATAGTGGCCATCATTAGAGAACTGTAGCAGGTGTTCTCCGTTGCCGTAGCTGAGCAGTTGCTGACCCTTGCCGTTGAGCTTTACCTTATAATAATAGGTATAGTGCGGGTCGCCGCCCTCCTGACCATGACCAAGGAAGATGATGGTGCGGTTCAAGGTGTCAATCTTCTCGATACGACCTGCCACCAAACGGTCGCCCTGGGTAACGCGGTTCAGCAGTTTGCCTGTCTGTCCGTCGTAGAGGTAATAGTTGCCACGGCCCGTGCGGTCGCTCCACCACAGCACCTGACGACCGTGGTCCAGCAGGTGGAAGCGGAACATATTGACATTGACGTGGGGACGGCAGACCTCGCTGATGACGACGTTGACATCACCGGTCTGCGGGTTGATGCGGCAAAGCTCAAGGGTATCAACAGAACGGCTGCGTCGCATGAAGTACTGGTCGGCACCCTGCTTGTCGTAGTCCATCTGGATGAAGTAGTCGCGGTTGGGAGCAATGTCGAGCGGACGGCCTTCGCCAGTATCGGCATTGTACCAATAGAGGCGATAGCGGCGGATGCCGTTGCCATTAGGCAGGGGCATCTTCTTCTGTTCCAGACGGACGGGCTTGTCCATCTGGTGGACAAGGTTCAGGAAGGCCACGTCGGTATCGTCGTAGACCATGCAGAAATAGGAATGCCCTTTCCAGAAGCCCGCGGCATTGCGTTCATACAAGGTGTCCTTCGCGTGTCGGCCACAGTAGGAGGCATACTCCCTGCCATCAAATGTCAGTTGGCGTACCTCGCCGCTACGGTTGTCACGGACGTGGAGATTGTAGCGGTCGCCAAGCATGGTAAAGGCTGAGTCGGCGGTGTGCGACGACTGGTCATAGTCGAAGCCAAAGCGCTTCTGACTGTCCTTGACAGGGTACTTCTTCTTGTGGGCATCGATGACGGTTTGGTCGTAGACTGAGGTCTTGCCCGTACGGGCATCTACCATATATTTCTGATGGTCATGCTTATAGGTGACAAAAGGCGTCCCCTCCACAAAACCGGGAGAAGGCGACAGGTGGAAGGTGGATACGTTCTTCTCGCTGACAGCCTCAGCACGATACCAGTCTTCATGACCAAGCAGGCGTTCAACGGCACGGAGCATATCAACCGTACCACCGCTGATGCTTGTCTGACCAGTCATCGGACGTACCGTCTCCATCAGGAGGTCGGCAATCTGGGCGGCCTTCAGGTAGGGGAAATAGCTACGCAGAAGGGCAGCCACGGCCGTCACCACAGGAGCTGCCAAAGAGGTACCCTGCGACAAATCGTACTTATTGCCGGGGAAGACCGAGGCAATGAGCGTACCGGGTGCAAAGAGGTGGACGCTCTTACTGCCGTAGTTCGACATCTCGGCATATCGTCCCTGTTCATCGTTAGCTCCGACGCGAAGGAAGTTTGGCAGGAAACGGCCTGCGCGGTCAACGCCAGAGGGGTATGACGGAATGGTGTCGAGGTTGAGCGAGTTATTGCCGGCAGCACAGATAATCAGCACATCACGGTCGGCAGCATAGCGGATAGCATCGTTCACCATACGCTCCTGCGGTGAATAGTACTTACCCAGACTGATGTTGATGACGCGGGCACCATTGTCGACGGCATAATAGATGGACGAGGCAATGTCCTTGTCGTACTCGTCGCCGTCGGGACTGGCACGTACAATCATCAGCCGGGCAACATCCTTGGCAATACCGTCGAAGCGGTGGTCGTCCTGCGCATCACCACCGATGACCCCCGCCACGAACGTACCATGTTCACAGCCCTCAATAGTCAGCGTCGGGTTGCCGTAGTAGCGGTCGTCGGCATCGTCCATGTTGTCGCCCATCAGCAGGCGCTTGTCCTGGTCGTGCTCAATGCTGTGGATGTTCTTCGCCATCTGTTGCAGGCGTACCAACGACATGGAGTCCAGACGATCCAGCGACTTGCTGGCCATCTCATAATAGCGCAGGTACTGGTCAATCTTGGCCTCCTTGCGCATACGCATATAGAAGTCGTACTCCTTCTTATCCTGTGCCGAGTCGCGGCTCAGGACGTTCTTGTACTTAGGATAGAGACGCTTGAACTGGCGGTACTCCTCAGTTCCGGCACTAATCATATTGAACGTCCCGTCCTTCGTGCCAAGGAAGTTCCAACCGTGAACATCGTCGGCATAGCCGTTTCCGTTGTCATCGAGGCCATTGGCAGCCGTCTCGCCGGGATTCGTCCACAAAGCATCCTTCAGACTGACGACGGTGGTATCAACGCCAGAGTCGATGATGCCTACCACCACCGGCCCTGAGGGCTTTATTCCACGCTGCTTCAGTAAGTCGAGGGCAGCCTGCACATTGGCACCCTGCCGCTCCGCAGAATAGTTTTTATGCCAACCAGCAAAATCCTTCAAGGACTCTGCTGGCTGAGCCGCCCCCGAGAGGACGTTACTTAGTAATAATAGTGTTGTCGTTAGTAACTTAACTGTCATGATATCATATTCCTTCATTGGGGCACAAAGGTACAAAGAATTCCACAATTGGCAAAATAAAACTCGCATAAAGTTGCAAAACGTCCCGGCAATCACCCCTATTGCAGCAGGAAGGCCGTGATAGCGGGGATGGTCAGCATCGACAGCAATGTCGTGATAAACGTCACCTCGGTCATCATCGTCGTGTCCTTCTCGTACTTCAGACAGAGGATGGTGCCATAGGTGGCTACAGGCATGGCAATGACCACGGTGTTGATACCGACCACGAACGGCGAGAAGCCAAGGGCAGTCATCAGGTAGTGGACACCCAAGGGAAGCAGGGCCAGTCGGAGGGCGGTGGTCATGTAGACGGTACGATTACCTAACATCGTGCGCAATGACAGCTGCGACATGGAGGAACCAATGATGAGCAGGGCGGCAGGTACGGTGATATTGCCGAGCATGGTCAGCGGCTGACTGATAAAGCCGGGGATGTTGTCTATTTGCAAAGCAACGATGAGCATCGTGAGATAGGCCGACAGCATGGGTGTCGAGTAAAGCACCTTCTTCTGAAAGCGTTCGCCACCAACCTCACTACTGCCAGTAATCAAGATAGTGCCGACGGTAAAGACGGCAAAGGTATTGACGACGTTCAGCACGGCAGCATAGAAAACGGCCTCGTGGCCGAAGATGGAGGCAACGACGGGATAGCCCATAAAACCCACATTGCCGAACATCAGGGCAAAGCCGACAGCCCCTTCGTCGTCCTTACGCTTCGTCAGATAACGCGGCAACAGGAAGGCGACAATAGCAAGCACCACATAGGTGATGACGCTGATGAGCAGCAGGGGGAGAATATAGTTGCGGTCAGGCAGTTCACCCGTCATAGCTGATGACAGGATGAGTGCCGGACAGGTGATGTTGATGACGAGCCGCGACAACTGACGGTCGAAGTCACCACCTAAAAAACCAAGCTTTCCCGCCACGTAGCCGACAGCCACGAGGCAGGAAAGCGTTATCATTACTTCAAGCATTAAGCACGGAAGCTGTCGAGATCCTCGGCCTTGAACATATCAATGTAGGCAGCCTTACCAGCGATGTCCTCAGTAGCCATGCGGACATAGACGTTGGCACTCTTCTCAAAGAGCTCGGGAGCCTTCGTGGCATCGCGGAGGATGAGGATAGACATCACGAGCTCGGCAGTCATGTCGTAGAGACGACGAGCCAGGAAGTCCTGAGCATCCTGATTCTCCAGCGCCTTCACCTTAGCAAGGGCCTTCTCATAGATCTCGATGAGGGCGATGACGCGATTGGCCATCGGCTTCAGCGACTCCAGCACCTCCATGCCAGTCATCATCTCCTTGATGTTGTTCAGCATGGTGCCGTTGGTGATGTAGCGGATAGCGGCTACAACCTGCAGCTGGGTGGTACCCTCGTAGATAGAGAAGATACGGGCGTCGCGATACAGGCGCTGGCTCTTGTACTCCATGATGAAGCCTGAACCGCCGTGGATAGAGATGGCGTCGTAGGCGTTCTGGTTAGCATACTCAGAGTTCATACCCTTGGCCAGTGGTGTGAAGGCATCAGCCAGACGCTGATACTTCTTCAGTTCCTGCTTCTCCTCAGGAGTGAGCTTGCGGTCGCGCTCGATGTCCTCCAGGCACTTGTAGATGTCGACGTAGCAGGCTGTCTCATAGAGCAGCGAACGACCGGCATCGAGCTTAGCCTTCATGCGAGAGAGCATGTCATAGACAGCGGGGAAGTTGATGATCTTGTCACCAAACTGCTGACGCTCCTTGGCATAAGCCAGTCCCTCGTTGTAAGCCTCCTGCTCCACACCTACCGACTGAGCAGCGATACCTAAGCGGGCACCGTTCATCAGGGCCATCACGTACTTGATCAATCCCAGACGGGTGCTACCGCAGAGCTCTGCCTTCGCATTCTTATAGGTCAGCTCACAGGTGGGTGAACCGTGGATACCTAACTTATGCTCAATGTGACGCACGTTGACGCCACCCTGACGCTTGTCGTAGATGAACATTGACAGACCACGACCGTCCTTGGTGCCCTCCTCGGAACGGGCCAGCACCAGGTGGATGTCAGAGTCGCCGTTGGTGATGAAACGCTTCACACCATTCAGGCGCCAGCAGTTCTCCTTCTCGTCGAAGGTGGCCTTCAGCATCACACGCTGCAGGTCGGAACCGGCATCGGGTTCTGTGAGGTCCATCGACATACCCTCACCAGCGCAAACGCGGGGAATGTACTTCTGGCGCTGCTCCTCGCTACCGAACTCATACAGCGTGTCGATACACGACTGCAGACTCCAGATGTTCTGGAAACCGGCATCAGCAGCCGAAATCATCTCAGAGAGCATAGAGAACACAGCGTTTGGCAGATTCAGACCGCCATAACGACGAGGCATACTTACACCCCAGAGACCAGCCTTGCGGGTGGCATCAAGGTTCTCGTAAGTCTTAGAGGCGTAAATCATACGGCCATTCTCGAGGTGCGGACCTTCGAGGTCGACGCTCTCAGAGTTAGGCTCGATAATGTTAGCAGCCACGTCACCGGTGATGTCGAGAATCTGCTTATAGTTCTCGATGGCATCGCCCAGGTCAACGGGGGCGTAGTCATATTCTTTCGCATCAGCGAAACCCTTTTCTTTCAACTCGACGATACGAGCCATCAGGGGGTGGTTCAAGTAGAACCCGATCTCAGGATGATCGCTATAATAATTCATGTCATAAAGCCCCCCTCTTATCCCCCCGACTGGGGGGAAGACCGTTGCAGGGGCATGGGTCTTGTTATTGCTATTCCCTTTCATCCCCCCTTCGGGGGGACTAAGGGGGGCTTTCTACTTACTATTCTGCTTATAATACTTAATGAGCTTCGGTACAACTTCCTCAACTGTTCCAACAATCACGTAGTCAGCGATGCGGTTGATGGGAGCATCAGGATCGCTGTTGACAGAGATGATGATACCAGAGTCCTGCATACCGGCGATGTGCTGAATCTGTCCGGAGATACCACAGGCAATATACACCTTCGGATGAACGGTGACACCTGTCTGACCAATCTGACGGTCGTGGTCGAGCCAGCCTGCATCGACGGCAGCACGGCTACCACCAACCTCACCATGAAGCACTTTGGCGAGCTGGAACAGCAGGTCGAAGTTCTCCTTCGAACCCATACCGTAACCACCGGCCACCACGATGGGCGCACCCTTCAGGTTGTGCTTGGCAGCCTCCACGTGGTGGTCGAGCACCTTCACAACGAAAGCCTCGGGGCTTACATACTTACTTACCTCGGGATAAACAACCTCTTTGCGGCACTCACCCTCGTAGAGCGCCTTCTGCATCACACCAGAGCGGACGGTAGCCATCTGAGGACGGTGGTCGGGGTTGACGATGGTAGCCACGATGTTACCACCGAAGGCGGGACGAATCTGATAGAGCAGATTCTCGTAGGTCTTACCCTCTTTCTTGTCCTCATACGGACCAATCTCCAACTCTGTACAGTCAGCCGTCAGACCAGAGGTCAGCGATGACGATACACGGGGACCGAGGTCACGACCAATCACGGTAGCACCCATCAGACAGATCTGCGGCTGCTCCTCCTTGAAGAGGTTCACGAGGATATCGGTGTGGGGAGCTGAAGTATAGGGGAACAGATCCTTAGCGTCGAAAACAAAGAGCTTGTCGACGCCGTAAGGCAGAATCTGATCCTCCACCTTGCCCTTGATGCCGGTACCGGCCACCACAGCGTGGAGCTCCACCTTCAGTTCATTGGCGAGCTTGCGACCCTTGGTCAGCAGCTCCTGAGATACTTCCTGTACCTGAGTACCTTCAATTTCGCAATATACA
>CACZDV010000051.1 GCA_902780025.1 uncultured Prevotellaceae bacterium | reverse complement strand
GAGTGGCAGGCATAATACCCTCCAATTTACTAATCTTTTTCATAAAAACAATGACATAATGCAATTTGCCTCCTGAAGAATTTGGCGTTATCATTTTTTTCTTTGTACCTTTGCACTCGATGATGGGCTATAGTACGGCTGGTGGTTCATTGTCAGGTGTTCTTTCTTGCGTCCCGTTGGTAGCATGCGAGCATAGCTCGAGCGGATGCAGTTTATAGCAGAATGTGGAATTGAGTACGGTTGCCAATTCGTCGCTCGGCTTTGCCGCTTGCCTAAGCAAGAACCCCAGATTTTCCTCAATCTCCCAGTCTGCCTTTATACAAAGAAAAGCTGAGAATTCTTGCAAAGTTACAAAAAAAGTGGATTACAGGCTGAGTTTTCTTACTAAAAATAGAAAAACGCATTAAATACAGAAAAAGATGTTCACAAATTTGTGAATACCGAATAATATTATTACTCAACTTTCGCAAGCTCCGCTTTGCTCAGTCTCGTTAGGGGTTAGATGTTAGTGGTTAGTGGTTAGTGGTTAGAGAATAGTTGGATAAACGCAGAGTATAAACGAAAAAATAAAAAAAACAACGGAAGTGTGGGACTACGAGAAGGTGTGAAGAGAGTATCGACAAATTAGAAATAATCACACAAATCGTGTAATTAGTGAAATTAGTGGTTCATTATGAAATTCGTGTAATTAGTGAAATTAGTGGTTCTTAAGGGGTTATAGGGATGGGGAAGCTTGAGCTATTTAATAGAATCGGTCGGGGAGATACCAGAAAAACAGTGTTGCTGTTGCAGTTGTTGCAGTGTTGCAGTTCAAAATAAAGCCTACCACAGTGTAAAAAAATAACTCTATATTTATATATATATAAATATATATATAAATATAGAACATATTTTGGGCGTGGGAATACTTCTCGGAGAACTGCAACACTGCAACAACCGCAACAGCGAGAGCAGAGCCAAGCTTGCTTGAGCTATGCCGAGCGCCAGCAGTCGTCGACGAAGTCAACAACCGCAACAGCGAGAGCAGAGCCAAGCTTGCTTGAGCTATGCCGAGCGCCAGCAGTCGTCGACGAAATCAACACTGCAACAGCCGCTTGTCTGAGAAATGATGCAGGAAAATGATAAATTTCTTTTGAAGTATTCGTGAACCGCAATGCCGATGTCGTACCTTTGCCATCGCAAACAAGAAGTTGCGATGGCGAGTGAAGGCTGCGGCTCAGCATAGCTCGAGCGAGCTCGGCTCTGCATTCACCTTGCACTTCACTTGCACCGTCACTCATGCAGATAGGCCATCTGACAGTGCTAACCCGGCCACTTGGCACGCCCAGATAAGCCATCTAAGCTACAAAGGTGACACGGGACCCAGGAGCCACCTCGCAGGAAACAGGGAGCGGGAGGTGAAAGCATCAAGACACCAAAAAGCCCTGAAAGACGTTGACGCGGGAGGGACAACACCTTTCAGGGTATGACAGGGGTATGGGGTATGAAGCGAGTTACTTCACTTCCTCGATAATCTTGGCACCCTCATCGACGGCCTGCATGTTCAGGGGGATGAGGTCGTGATGACGCTCGGGCAGGGTCTTCTTGAGGGCCTTCTCCACACCGTGGGTGCTGACCACGGGAGACACCTTGAGGAGTCCGCCGAGGACGATCATGTTGAACACCTTGCCGTTCTTCATCTCGGCAGCCTTGTCCATAGCGTCGATGCGGTAGACGGTGATGTCCTTACGCGTGGGGGGATTGATGATGCCGAAGCCGTCGTAGATGAGTATGCCACCGGGCTTGATCTTCGGCTCGAACTTCTCGAGCGAGGGCTGGTTGAGCACTACGGCGATGTCGTACTTCGAGAGGATGGGCGACGAGATGCGCTCATCGCTGACGATGACCGTCACGTTGGCCGTACCGCCGCGCTGCTCAGGGCCGTAGGCGGGCATCCAAGTGACCTCCTTGTCCTCCATCAGTCCACTATAGGCCAGAATCTTACCCATTGAGAGTACGCCCTGACCGCCGAAACCTGAAATAATTATCTCTTTCTTCATAACTATTCACTTTTCACTATTCACTTTTCACTTCAAAGACTCGTAGTGTCTTTGAGGTCTCCTTTGGGATAGAAGGGGAACATATTCTCCTTCATCCATTCGTTAGCCTTGGCGGGCGTCAGTTTCCAGCCGCTGTTACAGGTAGAGACGAACTCTACGAGCGAGGAGCCCTTGCCGGCCATTGATGCCTCAAACGCCTTGCGCAGCGCCTTCTTCGCCTTGTTGATAGAGGCGACGCTCTCCACCGACTGACGGGTGACGTAGCAGGTGCCTTCGAGCTGGGCGGCGATGTCGGCAATCTTCAGGGGATAGCCGTGCAGCTGCGGGTCGCGGCCGTAGGGGCAGGTAGAGGTCTTCTGGCCGATGAGCGTGGTGGGAGCCATCTGTCCGCCTGTCATGCCGTAGATGGCGTTGTTGACGAAGACGATGACGATGTTCTCGCCACGGTTCAGGGCGTGGATGGTCTCGCAGGTGCCGATACAAGCCAGGTCGCCGTCACCCTGATAGGTGAAGACGAGGCGGTCGGGCCAGCAGCGCTTGATGCCCGTAGCCAGTGCGGGAGCACGACCGTGGGCAGCCTCCTGCCAGTCAATATCTATATAGTTGTACGCGAAGACGGCGCAGCCTACGGGCGATACACCCACGGCCTTGTCTTCCATACCCATTTCCTCGATGACTTCAGCAATGAGCTTATGCACCACGCCGTGCGAGCAGCCTGGGCAGTAGTGCATGTTGTTGTCGTTCATCAGCGTCGGCTTCTTGCAGACGATGTTCTCTGGTTGAACTATTTGATTTCTATCCATTGTTCTTATTTTTAAGAAGTTAGAAGAAGTTAGAGGAAGTTAGAAGAAGTTAGAGGACATTACTTTGGGGATAGTATTGTACTATTGTCCTTTATCTTCATCTATCTCCTTCTATCTTCCTATATCTCCATAACCTTTTCTTTTAAAGCCTCCACAATTTCCTCGGGCTCAGGAACGATACCACCGAGGCGGCCGAACTGCTCGACGGGGACGGCACCATTGACGGCGAGACGCACGTCCTGGACCATCTGGCCGGCATTGATCTCGACCACGAGGATGCCCTTCTTGGTCTTGGCCAGCTCGGCAATCTGCTTCGTGGGGAACGGGAACAGCGTGATGGGACGGAACAGACCGACCTTCACGCCCTGCTCACGGGCAATCTCGATAGCCTTCTCTGACAGGCGGGCGGCAGAGCCGAAGGCGACGATAGCGTAGTCGGCATCGTCCATCTGCTGCTGCTCGAAGCGCACCTCGTTCTCCTCAATCTTGCGGTATTTCTCCTGCAGGGCCAGGTTGCGCTGCTCCATAATCTCAGGCTTCAGCTCCAGTGAGGTGATGACCACACGCTCACGGTTCTTGGGCTTACCAGTAGAAGCCCAGGGGCACTCACGGATGACCTCCTCGTCAGTACGACGGGGCTTCTGCGGAGGCAGTACCACCTTCTCCATCATCTGGCCGATGACACCATCGCTGAGAATCATGGCGGGGTTGCGATATTTGAAGGCAAGTTCAAAGGCGAGGTCTACGAAGTCGGCCATCTCCTGGACGGAGTTGGGGGCCAGCACGATGACCTTGTAGTCGCCGTTACCGCCACCACGGGTAGCCTGGAAGTAGTCACCCTGTGAGGGCTGGATAGTGCCCAGGCCAGGGCCGCCACGCTGGACATTGACAAACACGCCTGGCACCTCAGCACCAGCCATGTAGGTGATACCCTCCTGCATCAGGGCGACGCCAGGAGAAGAACTGGAAGTCATAGCGCGCTTGCCGGCACCGGCAGCACCATAGACCATGTAAATCGACGCCAACTCGCTCTCAGCCTGCACCACCTGCATACCAGTGGTCTCCCAGGGCTTCAGCTCGGCCAGCGTCTCGATAACTTCACTCTGCGGAGTCACTCTGCGGAGTAATAGGATAGCCGAAATAGCCGTCGCATCCGCAACGAATAGCAGCGTGGGCAATAGCCTCGTTGCCTTTCATCAATACAACTTCTTGCTCCATAACTTACTCCTCCACTTTTTTACGATACACGGTGATACATCCGTCAGGGCAGACGATGCCGCAAGAGGCGCAGCCTACGCAGGCTTCCTCGTTGGCAGCCTCCACGTAGGGATAGCCGTGCAGATTCACTTTACCTGCCATTGCGATGACTTTCTGGGGGCAGGCAATGATGCACAATTGGCATCCCTTACACCGCTCAGTATCCACCACGATGGCACCTTTCAACTTAGCCATAATTCTATTTTTCTATGCGTTATCTTTGAAATCGGCTGCAAAGGTAACAATAAACGAGCAAATAAACAAACTTTTGCCCGTAAAACTGACAAATTGTTACTTTTTATGGATTATACATGTCTTTACAGTAGAAATCCATGATATCATCTAACATGCGCTTGGCCTCGACAGCAGGGCTGTCAGGGTCAAGCGCAATAGCTTGGATGTAGCAGTTGATGGCTTCGTGCCACTGTTGCTGCTTACGGTATTCGTTACCTTTCTGGTAATACTCCTCAGCGGTCATTGATAGAATTCCTTTTTGCCGGCAGCGAGGGTATTCTTCATCAGCGAGCAGATGGTCATAGGACCTACGCCGCCAGGAACGGGCGTGATATAAGAGCACTTGGGGGCCACCTCGTCGAACTTAACGTCGCCGTTCAGGCGGAAGCCGCTCTTGCGCGAGGCATCAGGTACGCGGGTGGTACCTACGTCGACGATGACGGCACCCTCCTTCACCATATCGGCCGTCACGAAGTCGGGCTGGCCGATGGCGGCAATGATGATGTCGGCCTCGCGGCACTCCTCCTTCAGCGTCTTCGAACGCGAGTGGCAGACGGTGACCGTAGCATCGCCATACTGCTTCTGCATCATGAGCTGGGCCATAGGCTTACCCACAATGTTGGAGCGGCCGAGGATGACGCACTTCTTACCTGAGGTCTCTATGCCGTAGCGCTTCAGCAGCGTGATGATGCCGAGCGGCGTAGCCGAGATGAAGCAGGGCAGGCCGATGGCCATGCGTCCCACGTTAATGGGGTGGAAACCGTCGACATCCTTGCGGTAGTCGATGGCCTCGATAATCTTCTGCTCGTCGATGTGCTTAGGCAAGGGCAGCTGGACGATGAAGCCGTCCACGTCGCCGTTCTTGTTCAGACGGTCGACACATGCCAGCAGTTCTTCTTCCGTCACGTCGTCCTCGTAGCGGATGAGCGTCGACTTGAAGCCACAGGCCTCGCACGCGAGTACCTTATTTTTAACATAGGTCTCCGAGCCGCCGTCGTGACCCACCAATACTGCGGCCAGGTGGGGCTGCTTGCCGCCACGGGCCATGATCTCTTTCACCTCTTCGGCAATCTCGGCCTTGATGGCCGCAGCCGTTGCTTTTCCGTCAATCAGTTGCATATCTTCATTACATCTTTGGCATTTTACCTTTCATGGCTGCTGCCATCTGGGCCATCCGTGAAGAGCCCATGCCGCTCACCATCTTCATCATCTTGCGCGTCTGGTCGAACTGCTTCATCAGGCGGTTCACGTCCTCAATCTTCGTACCTGAACCACGGGCAATGCGCAGTCGGCGGCTCTGGTTGATGATGTCAGGATTCTGGCGCTCCTTGGGCGTCATCGAGTTGATGATGGCCTCGATGCCCTTGAAAGCGTTATCGTCGATGTCCAAGTCCTTGATGGCCTTGCCAACGCCTGGAATCATGCCAGCCAGTTCCTTGATGTTACCCATCTTCTTGATCTGCTGAATCTGCGACATGAAGTCGTCGAAGTCGAACTTGTTCTTGCGGATCTTCTTCTCCAGCTTCTTGGCTTCTTCCTCGTCGAACTGCATCTGGGCACGCTCCACCAGCGAGACCACGTCACCCATGCCGAGGATGCGGTCGGCCATACGCTCAGGATGGAACACGTCGATGGCCTCCATTTTTTCTCCTGTACCCACAAACTTGATGGGCTTGGTGACGACGGTACGGATACTCAGGGCAGCACCACCACGGGTGTCGCCGTCGAGTTTGGTCAGCACCACGCCGTCGAAGTCCAGACGGTCGTTGAACTCCTTGGCCGTGTTCACGGCGTCCTGACCCGTCATTGAGTCAACTACGAACAACGTCTCATCGGGGTTGATGGCCTCCTTCAGTCGCGAGATTTCGTCCATCATCTCCTCATCGACGGCCAGACGGCCGGCGGTATCGACGATGACCACGTTGTAGGACTCCTGCTTAGCCTTGCGGATAGCGTTCTGGGCTATCTCCACCACGTTCTTGTTACCCTCCTCGGTATAGACGTCCACGCCAACGGTCTGGGCTACGACCTTCAACTGCTCAATGGCAGCAGGACGATAGACGTCGCAGGCCACCAACAGCGGATTCTTGTGCTGGCGCGTCTTCAGCATATTGGCCAGCTTACCTGTGAACGTCGTCTTACCTGAACCCTGCAGACCTGACATCAGGATAATAGCGGGACGGTTCTGGAGGTTCATCTCTACGGCCTTGCCACCCATCAGCTCGGTCAGCTCGTCGTGAACAATCTTCACCATCAACTGGCTCGGCTTCACAGCGGTCAGCACGTTCATACCCATAGCCTTCTGCTTCACGGTGTCCGTGAACTGCTTGGCTACCTTATAGTTGACGTCGGCGTCCAACAGGGCGCGGCGCACGTCCTTCAAAGTCTCGGCAACATTGATTTCGGTGATTTTTCCTTCACCCTTCAGTATCTTGAACGACCGTTCCAGTCGTTCACTCAAATTCTCAAACATATTTTATAATTGCAATTATTGGGGTGCAAAGGTACGAATAAGTGAGCAAAAAACAAAGGAAAAAGCGTTTTTTCTTTTGTTTTTTCGAGCGAAAGTACCTTCGACGGAGTCAAAGGTACGAAGAAAAAACGAGACTCACAAATAATGAGTCTCCTTTTTTACGAAATGACCTCGTTCATCATCACATCGTGCGCTTCAGCAGGGACCTCGGCCACACGTTGGAAAGGGAAGCATACACCTATTTTAAATAGGGTGGGGCAGGAGGTCAGGAAGCGATCGTAATAGCCGCGTCCGCGCCCTAACCGATGACCAGCCGCATCAAAGGCAACGCCAGGAACGAGTGCCACGTCGATTTGCTCGTGATCAACGAAAGGTTCACCCGCTGGCTCCATGATGTGGAAAGCGCCCTCAACAAGGTCATCACACGACGTATAGCGACGCAGTTCCATCTGCTCGTTATCAATCACCTTAGGCAAGACAACCGTATGTCCTTCAGCCACCAGACGATTTATCAGCGGACGGATGTCCACTTCGTCTTTCAGGGGCCAGTAGGCCATGATGGTGAGTGATGAGGGTTTAGTGTTTTGTGTTGAGTGTTGAGTGATAAGCAATTGGAGTCGATTGACAATGGCCTCCGACATACTTGCCAACTGTGCCTCGTGTTGTCGCTTGGCCATCCGCATCTGCTGGCGCAGCACCGTCTTGGTAGGGACGCTGTGGGCCGAAAACTCACAGCCGCAATACTGCTGGTTATAGAATCCGTACTCCTTCAGCAACTGGTTCCTCCGCTCCTGCAGTCCGCCTTTCCGCCAGTTCTGCGCCCAAAACGTAATGTCAGGCACCGTTTCCTCTGCCTGTTTTCCTGCCCGTTCTATCTGCTCAAGGCTCTTCCAACGACTGGAGGCCAGCGTGGTGGCAAAATACTTGATGCCCAGCTCTTGAGCCTTGCGTGCCGTTGCCGTGAGTCGCAGCGTGAAGCATTGCTCACACCGCAGCCCCCGTTCAGGTTGGTTCTCCAACCCGCAAATCCACTGTCCCCACGCCTCGTGATCGTAATCGCCGTCAATCCAGCGGATGCCCAACGACTCAGCGTGCCGTTTGCTCTCCTGCTTGCGGATTTCGTACTCCTCGTGGGGCCAGATGTTGGGATTGTAATAGAAGATGGTAGGCCGTACGCCGTTCGCCACCAGCCACTCGACAATGGCCGACGAACATGGGGCACAGCAGGCATGCAACAGCACCTCCGTACAACCCTCAGGTATCTTAATTGCTGGTTCCTTCATTTCTTTTGATGGTTTGCAGTCGTTCCATTCGTGGAACCTCAATGCGGCCGCGATGCAGTTGCAGGAGACCTGCATCTTGCATCTGGTTGAGGGCGCGACTGACGTCGAGACGGCTATCGCCAACCTCGTTGGCCAATTGTGTCATCAAGATGCGGAAAGTCTTGGGACCTGCGGGATAAAGACAATGGGTAGTGAGGAAACGGACAATACGCTCGGAAAGGTTCTCTGGGTGATGCCGCCAAGGCTGGCGCAACAGTTTCTGAGTCATTGTGGCATAGAGGTTCAGCAGGTTCAGACGGAAAATCAGGAACTCCTCTGTCAGTCGGGTAATCTCATCCTTTCCGATGGTAATGAAACTTGACTCCTCGATGGCTGTATAAGTATGGGTAAAGTGCTGGTTATAGCCAAAGATGCCCTCTGGCTGCAGCATGCAAGGAGCCGACAGCTGTTCGATGACGGTATATGAATGGTCGTCGGAACGGGTCTCTACCTTCAATGTACCTGCTAAAAGGAAATAGAGTTGGTTACAGGGAGCATCTTCGCTAATTACCTTCTGCCCTGCCGTCGTTTTCAGGAACCCAAAACGGGTATGGCCGGCAACCTGGGCAAGATTGTCATGACTCATGCCCTGAAACAGGGGAAACTGCAGCAGCTGGTCGTAGAGTTGCATACCTATCTTCCTTAATCCTCAATCTTCTTTTTCAGCGAGGGCGAGAACCAGACGCCGTTGGTGCCGTCGGGCTTGGCATAGATGAAGTAAGCCATCAGTTCCTGATGACGCTCCAGCAGTTGCTGGGCACGTTCAATACCCATGACCATGAATGAGGTGGCATAAGCATCAGCTACAGCACAGTTGTTTGCCAACACGGTGGCAGAGAGTAGGGAGTGCTGTACAGGGTAACCCGTCTTAGGGTCGATGGTATGGGCGTATTTCTTGCCGCCTTTATAATAGAAATTGCGGTAGTTGCCGCTGGTAGCCATCGCGATGTCTGTAACGTTAAGTATCGTCTGCAGTTCACCGCTGACAGACAGAGAGTCATCGGTGGGCTTGGTGACGCCAACCTTCCAAGGCAGTCGGCGTTCGCTGATACCCTGGGTGACTATCTCGCCGCCAATCTCGACCATGAAGTTGCTGACATCATGGCTGCGTAGCAGACGGGCAACGACATCAGAGCCATAGCCCTTGGCGATAGCGGCGAAATCATACTGGTTGCGGATTTTCAGCAGGCTGTCGACTTGGGTAGGTGTAGGCATCTGCTCGTGCTTGAAGCCAAAGCCCCAGGCATTGACCAAGGGTGCGACGGTGATGTCGAAGGCTCCGTCAGTCTCCTTATGGACCGTCTGTGCCAGTTGGAATACCTCTTTGAACATCTTACTCTGGTTGACCTGTTCACCGCGGTTCATGCGGGCGACGGTAGACTGCTCGTTGAACATCGAGAACTCTGCGTCGACCTGCATCAGTGCGGCTTCTATCTCCGTCTTCAGGTTCTGCTCACTCTGGTAGGTTACGCTATAAACCGTTCCAAAAATAAAGCCTTCATCATGCTGATAAGGCATGGACTGCTGCTGGCGGATAATGAGTACGGTGCCGATGATGAGCAGCGCGAGCAGGGGTAATTGCCACAACCATTTCTTCTGTTTCATACGTGTTTAGATGTCGATGATGAAATTGAACGACCCTCCCAGCGCTGACGAATCCCACAAGCCGTAGCCTGGGACGTACCAAGTCTTGTCGATGATACCGTCTTTGTGGGCCAAGCGCTTTTTGTAACGTACGCTCCATCCTAAGTGGACAGGACCGAATATCTGGGCGTCGATGCCAGCCACCGCTTCCAACCAGTGCTGTGAGCATTGCTCGTCGCGAACGTCGAATCTCGTGGGCGTCTGCCATGCGGGGTCGGGCTGGTCTTTTCGCCAGACGTCTACCTTGTAGGAGGTATTGGCATATCGGAAGCCCAGGAACAGGCGGTTGGCCTGGTGTTTCTTCTTCAACATGTTGAAGTCGATGCCCACGCGGAAGTAGGGCGCCTGCGTTTTGTAGGCCATTCCCGTAATGGCGTCCTCCTCATGATTAGCCTTGCCATAGCCCAACTCGACAATAGGGAACCACTGGTCGTGGAGATTCAGGCGTAGTGCGGCTTCGTATTGTCCATAGTCGCCCAGCATCATCTGACCGGCTCCGAACAAGTCGAACGACAGCTGGAAACCACGCATCAAGGGGATGCTGTCCTTCTCGAGGCGGAACAGTTTCTGGGCATCGGCCGACACCCAGCATCCTGTCAGTAGCACAAGGCTAATTGTGACTCTTGAGACGGAGGTGGAAATGTACTCTCTGAGGGTCATAGTCTATTGAGGGATTGTTGATGGTGACGGTGTCAATAGCGTGGTGCGTAGTACGTATGGCGGTGATAGTATGGAAGTAGGATGCACTGCAGTCCACAGACTCGAAGTGGGGAGTGTTCTCTTTCTTCATCCAGACCGTATCGACGGCCATATACGGATAGTTCTTGAATTGGAAGAATAGCGTATCCTCCGGATTGGTGTAGCTGACATTCACGGAAAATGATGTCACCCCGATGGCCTGGTTCAGTAGCAGGGTGTCCTTGCGGTCCATTTTCTTTGTGGTAATGCTCAGCGTGTCTCTCAGCGTGTCAGCGGCCGTCAAGTCCGATGTCATCACAGCATAGTGAGCCATCACCGAGTGTTGAACGGGACAGTCGATGCTGGTACAGGCAACCATGCAGGCAGAGAATATGAGCAGCAGCGCTTTCTTCATATCGTCTCCTCTATCTGGTAGTCATTACGTCCGGCTGACGAACGGCTGATGAGGTCGCCGATGAATCCAGTCAGGAACAGCTGCATACCTATCATCATCATGGTCAGGGCAATATAGAAATACGGCGAGTCGGTCACCAGGCGTTGGGGAATGTGGTTGGCCAGGCACCATACCTTCTCGGCACCAAGGACGAAAGCGGCAATGAAGCCAAGGAAGAACACGATGGTACCTAAGAATCCGAAGACATGCATAGGCTTCTTGCCAAACGTCGAGAGGAACCACAGCGTCAGCAGGTCGAGATAGCCGTTGACAAAGCGGTTCAAGCCCATGAACTTCGACTGGCCGTACTTGCGGGCTTGGTGCTGTACCACCTTCTCGCCAATCTTGTCGAAACCGGCCTGCTTGGCCAGATAGGGGATGTAACGGTGCATCTCACCATACACCTCGATGTTCTTGATCACGGCCTTGCGGTAGGCTTTCAAGCCGCAGTTGAAGTCATGCAGGTTCTTGATGCCGCTGATTTTGCGGGCTGTGGCATTGAAGAGTTTCGTGGGCAATGTCTTCGACAGCGGATCGTAGCGTTTCTGCTTGTAGCCCGACACAAGGTCGTAGCCCTCCTCCTTAATCATACGGTACAGCTCAGGAATCTCGTCAGGCGAGTCCTGCAGGTCGGCATCCATCGTGATGACCACGTCGCCCTGGGCCTGTGCAAAACCGCAGTAGAGGGCGGGACTCTTGCCGTAGTTGCGGCGGAACTTGATTCCTTTTACCTGTTCAGGCTGCTTTTCGTGCAGTTCCGTAATGATTTCCCACGAACGGTCGGTAGAACCGTCGTTGATAAAGATGACTTCGTAACTGAAGTTGTTTGCTTTCATTACCCGCTCTATCCAACTGTAGAGCTCGGGTATAGATTCGTCCTCATTATAAAGAGGTATTACTACTGAAATATCCATTGATGGTATTTTACTATTTTGACGATTTTACAATTTACGCTTTATGACGCTGCATGAACGCAGCAATCGGCAGTCCCAGGATGATGCCCATCACGATGTTGACAGTAAGTACGTTCAGGGCATAGTCAATGGGACGCATCTGCCCCATCATCTCCATACTCTCCTTCATGGCCTGCTGCATGCCGTATTGCTCTATTACCTGCTTGGCTTCTGGCGACGACAGCGCGCGAGAGAACGAGAACATCAGATAGCCCTGGTCGATGTAGGCGAAATAGACGTACTGGGCTATTGCCAGCAGGATGGCCGCATAGAAGAAAACGAAAATGGCGTAGGCCCAGCCTCGGCGAAGCGAGATGATACCATCGCGCCCCACGTCGCGGAACTTGCCTAAACGCTGCCCCACGAAAAACGGCGTTACGATCATCAGTCCCATAGCCGCCATACTAAAGACAGGGTTGGCTATGCCTGCCACGTAACAAGCAAAACTGATTACCCATAGTACAGCAAGCAGGGCTCCGTCAACACGGGCAAATGCCTTCAACTGGATATATTCCGCTGGTGTCATTTTAACATTTTCTTCTTTTCGACTGCAAAATTACGCATTTTCCCGCACATAACGAGCCGTTTCCGCTAAAAAATAGTTAAAAACAGAAACTTTTCACTTCTCGCTTCTCACTTCTCACTTTTTTGTTGTACCTTTGCAGCCGCTTTTCGAAAAAGCACATGGGCAAGTCCTGTACGGCCAGCTCCCTCGGAATCCTCCAGGACGGGAACGTAGCAAAGGTACTTGGTTGTAGCGGCGCGATGCAGACCGCTTGCCCACCCGCCTCTTTAGCTCAGTTGGCCAGAGCACGTGATTTGTAATCTCGGGGTCGTTGGTTCGAATCCGACAAGAGGCTCGAAGAAGGATCGGCGAAAGCCAATCCTTTTTTGGTTTGAAAAAAAGGACAGGCAACGCGCCTGTCCTTTTTCTTCTCTCATCTTTTTCATTCTTTTCACCACTCGCCCTTCACTTTTTCCAGAACCGATAAGTAATGTCCTCGAATGTCCCGTCCTCTTTCTGGCGATACATCCGCTGGTTGGTGGTCGGCGACTTGAGCGGTCCCAGGTGACGTATGTAGGGACCTACTTTAATGTAGTCGAAGTCTGTCTTGGTGACTGTCGAGGGGATGCGCAACCTCCCTGTGTACCACGCTACCTTCATCAGCGGATATTCCTCATGGATATATTGCGCTAACAGGTTGACGCCTTTGGGGTCGGCGTCGCCGCCCATCATGGCTATGCACGTGATGTCGGAGGCAAACTTGCCCACGAACTCGTCAATGGCGTCTGTGTCTAACGGTAGTCCGATGTCATCCCACAGGTAGTGGCTGTGGCAACCAGGACACCGACAGGGACAGTTGGATATGTTAATGGCCAACGTCACCTCGTCGGGTATCTCCTGGAATACTACGTCTGTGTTTACATACTTCAGCATGGAATTCTTAAAATTAAGAATTTAGAATTTAAAATTTAGAATTATTCTCGCTTCGCTGTGATTAAGAATTTGGAATTTAGAATTAATTCTTCGCTCGGCTTTGCCGCTTTGTTTGCAAAGAACTCTTAATTCTTAATCGGCAAAGCCGACAACTCTTAATTCTTAACTCTTAATTCTTAACTCATTACGCCGTAGCGTAGAATCTCCTTGCTGCCTCTTCCTGGCGGGCCTGCGAGAAGTTGCTGACACGCTTCAGGTAGCCGATGATACGGGTCATGTAGTCAACGTTCTTCGAGTGGCAGTGCGGGCACTCTTTCAGGTAGCGCTTATCGATGGTGCCGCAGTCGTTGCATACCGTGTTGGGGATGTTGAACGTGAAGTAGTTGCAACCTTCCTGTGCAGCCACCTTCAGTAGCTGCAGGTACTGCTGCTTCGACAGGTGCTCCTCCAGGTTCATGTGCAGGGCCGAGCCGCCCGTCAGGTGCTCAATGTAGGGAGCGCCGTGCAGCTTGAACTTGTCGATGATGGTCAGCGAGTCGTCCTCCACCACGTAGAAGTAGGAGTTGTAGCAGTCACGCGGCACGAAATAGCCGTCCTCGCGGTCCCACTTGGCATGCTTCACGCCGACGTTCTCGGCAGGAATCATCTCGCAGTTGAACATCACGTCCTTCGTGCGGTACTGCTTGTTGTACTTCTCAATCAGACCCAGGATGCCCTGTACGAAGTGCAGGTAGTCGTCGTTGGGCGTAATCTTCAGTCCCATGAACTCGGCAGCCTCTACCAGACCGTTGATGCCGATGGTCAGGTACTGACGGCCAATGTTGATATAGCCGGCATCAAACAGCGGCAGCATGCCGTGTGCCTGCAGTTCCTTCAGGTTCTCGTTGTAGGCCATCTGTACCTTGTGGCACAGGTCGATAATCTGGCTCAGATACTCCAGGTAGTTGATCTGGTGGTTGACGGCGTACTGGATACAACGGTTCAGGTTGATGGTCAGCACGCTCTTCGAACCTGTTGACACACCGCCTGCTCCCAGCGTGTAGCTGAAGCCATTGTCAGTAATCTCATTGCGCAGACGGCAGCAGGAACTCAGCGAGTCAGCATTGTTGCTCATATAGGTGAAGAACGAGTGTCCCTCAGAATACATCTCAGCCGTGAAGTCGCCCCATTCCGGATCCTTGCATTCGCCGTTCTCGTCAGTCAGCAGGGCCATTGTCTCAACGGGGAAGGTCAGCAGGGTCTTCGTGCGTTCCTTGTTAAACCACTTCATGAAGCGCTTCTGCAGCCAGCACAGACCGTCCCAGTCGGGTTTCGAACCATCGGGGAAGTAGAAATCGCCAAAAATGCTCTCGAAGTAGTAGCGGTCATAATAGGCGATGTTCCAGAACACGGCCTGATAGTTGCGGGCTCCCGTCGGCTGGTTCAGCGTATAGACTATCTGCTCGAAGTAGTCGGTGATAATCTTGTCGATGGTGCGCTTCTTCAGGCTCAGGTCGGCCTGCTCGTCGGCACGTTTCCAGTAGTCGAGTCCGTACTCCTTGCCGATGAAGTAGTTCATATACATCAGGAACTCGGGTGTGGCGCAGGCACCGCTGAGCATGGACGACACCATGAAGACCATATTCACAAAACCGCCGCAGAACGATTTCAGGTTGGTGGGCGCCGTGGAGTTGCCGCCGATGGAGGTGGTGCCACCGATGAGCCAGGGGTACATCGTGATGGAGGCGCAATAGTTGGCCAGGCTGGTCTCGTCGTTCTTATATATAAAGTGGTGGGTCAGCTTGTCGATGTATTCGTCGGCCAGCTGCTTGCCGTACATCTTCTTGATGCGGTCAGTCAGCAGTCGGCGGTTCAGGCGGATGAAGTTCGATTTGGGCAGTTCACCAATCAGCGTGGCAATGTTTTTGTGCTCTACGTTGGCGTTGGCATCGTACTTTGAACCTGTTGCGGCATTCACCGATTCGGTGTATTCGGACAAGAACATCATTTTCTCCAACGTGTCACGGTCCTCAGAGTGTAGCTGGCGATAAAGGATGAATGACTTGGCCACGTGATAGAACCCTTCGCTCATCAGTGCTTCCTCTACCTGATTCTGAATGTCCTCCACGGTGATGTTGTCGTGCATGTCAAGATGGTTAAGGATTTTTGATACCGTACCCAGGTCGGCGCGCTCGTTTACGCTTTCGAAGGCCTTGACAACGGCATTCATGATTTTGTCGAGTGAGAACTGGTCTTTCGAACCGTCTCGTTTCGTAATCGTAAAGTTTTTAATTTCCATTTTTCTCTATATGTTTTCGGTTATTTAATTGTCGTTCTTCAGGTGGAAAGTTATCCGTTTTGGAAAACTTTTGCTTCCTCGTTTTTGAAAAAGTTGTCCGTTTTGGAAAACTTTTGCGCCTGCAAAGATAATAAAAATATTAGAAACGGAAACACTTTTCAATAAAAAAAATGCAAAATAAACAAAAATTATGGCAGACTTTCTTTGCCCGACAATTACCCCAAAAGAGGAATTATGAAAATAACCTCCAATAAATTTGGTCGTTACAAAATAATGTTGTACTTTTGCATGACCAATCTAAAAATACCTAAGACTAAGAATATGATAAACACTTGAGAGTGTCTGCCTGTGTACAGGCCGGCACTCTCAGTCTTTTTGTTCCCGTCCCTCCTCCAGAAGCTGGCGGAACTCATGCGGCGTCATGCCCAATGCGTCCTGGAACTTGCGGTTATAGGTGCGGATGACGGTGAATCCAGCCTGTTGGGCACAGGCGGCAATGCCCCATTGCGGTTTGCTCTGCAGGTAGAACATCGACCGCAGCAGGCGCAGGTAGTCTAGATAGTCGTCAGCCGAGCGGTACTGGCTGGAATGGCGGAAGAGGTCGATGAGTCGTGTCTGCGAAGTGCCCACGTACTCAGCCAGTTCCTTCAGTCCGAAGTCAGGGTTCTCGTGGGGCAGCTCCTGCTCCAGTCGTGTCTCTATGAGCGCCATCAGTTCCGCATCGTCGCGCAGGTCGGCATTTTTTATCAGCTCCTTGTGGCGTATCACCAATTCCTTGAGCATCTGTATGCGGCGGCGCACGTCGTAGAAAGCGTCAATCTGCTGTCCCATCTGCAGGTTGCGGTTAATCAGGTCGATATTCGCTTTCTGCAGCACATCCACCATGCGCTTCAGTTCCTCTATCTGCTGCTTGTAGTCGTTCTCGTTCATCTTATTATTATAAATAGGTGTAGTCGTATTTTTGTTTTCCTTCATCTTGTTAACGTTTGTAGGTTTTCCGCCGTCCCTGAACGTAGATACCGCGCCTTGGCTGCACCATCCGGCGTCCTTGCAGGTCGTAGATTTCAGTCTGCCGCTGGCCGTCGTCGGCTGTCGGGGTGCTGACGGCCGTGGGGTCTTCCACGGTGAGCACGCCCGCCACGTAGTTCATGGTGTAGTTGGCGGCCTCGGCTCCGCTGGGCGTTATCGCGTAGGTGCCGGCAGGACTCGTCTCGTTGGCCTCGCAACTGACAACGGGCTTCACGGTGAGCACTTCCTCCTTCTCGCCGTTGCGGAATCCCTTGTAGCTGACCTCGAACGTCGGGTTAGGCTGTCCCACTTGGCGGGTATAGCTCTTGGCGGTGACGGTGAGTGGAGCGGGCTCGATGGTGAGCACACCGTCCTTCAGCTCGACGCCCTGGGTGGTGACCGTGCCAGGCAGGACGGTGATGGGGTAGGTGCCTACAGGGAGCGTACGGTCAGCCACAGCCTCGCAGACGCACTCGGGAGCGCCCTCGATGGGGGCACCCTCTATCAGTACGTTGATGGCAGCGGCCATACGTCCATACTGCCGTGAGGCCTCAGCCGTCACCACGGGTTTGCCGGTATATTCCGTCACGCGGCACTTCTCAGTCCACTCGGGGTCGTTCTGATAGGCGTCCAGCATGGCAGCCGGCACGAAGAGGACGCTCTTGTTAGGTATGCCATAGATGCCCATGGGCACGAAGTGCTGCTCGCTCAGCATGACGATGAACTTCAGTTCGCTGCAGCCCGTGAAGGCATACTCGCCGATGGCGGCGATGCCTGCGGGCAGGGTGATGTTCTGCAGCGACAGGGCATTGCGGAAAGCGTTCTTGGGCAGTTCGGTCAGCGAGCTAAAGTAGCGCAGTTCGTCAAAGTTCTTAATGGCGCTGCTGCCCGTGAACACCTCATCTATCGACGTCACGGCGGCGGCCTCCTCACGGCTCAGCTCACCGTCACCGTCGGCATCCCAGTTCTGCAGGCACAGACTGCGTACCTTGCTGTCGCTGAAGGTGATGTAGTGCAGTTTCTCGCGCACCGACTTCACGGCCTGGCTCAGTTCCTCGACGCTGCTGTCGAAGTTGTCGTAGACGGCCTGTTCTGCCGTCACGTCCACCTCAGCCTTGCGAGCCCTTACCAGGATTTCGGCCAGTTCGTCGACTACGGCATTGCCCTGCTTGGCAGCCTCAAAATCCTCAACGGTGACTAAGGCCCAGCGTGTGCCGTTGCCCTTCACGTCCCAGTAGAGTCCGTAGGTGGGGCTGGCGGCATCGCTCTTGTGCGACTCGTCCACGCCGAGGTATTCGTCGGCAACGTAGGTGGCATCGGTTTCAGGAACCTGCAGCGTATAGATGTTGTCGCCCACGGAGGCCACCTTCCAGTATGCCTTTGCCGACAGCGTACCGTCACCGAAGCAGGCCTTCACGCCGCTGCCCACCTTGGTATCGGTACTGGTACGGAAGATGACGTTGCCGTTCGTGTCGCTGAGACAGTAGACGCTATCGGGCATCGATTCCGTGCGCCAGAACCCGTAGACCATTCCGTTACGCTCCACCACCGACTGGGTGCCGTAAGCCTCGCCTATGTTGACATATTTACGGGTGGAAACGTTCATGAGGTAGCCCTTCTGATTGACCATGATGGGCGACAGCTTAGGCTGTATGCGGCCACGCACCTCGACGATTTGCCCGAAGTTCTTCCAGACGGGTGCCTTCTCGTAGAGCGCCTTCGAGCCGTTGGGAACCTGAAGGGTACACTTGGCCAGGGGAACGCCGCCGAAGACGTTGTTGCCCAACTCGATGGACGAGGGGTCGGCGACGCTCACCGTCACCGTACGCAGGGCGCTGCAGCCCTGGAAGGCATCCTCGCCTATCAGGTTGACATACTCAGGGATGTTGATGGCCGTCAACTTCCGACAGCCCTTGAAGGCGTAGTAGTAAATCTTCTCAACGCCCTTGGGCATCACGAAAGTCTCCAGGTTGGTGCAGCCCTGCATGAAGTTGCCCTGAATGGCCTGTGCATTCTTGAAGTACTGCAATTCCTCGACACGAACCAGCGACGTGGTGTTCATGAAGTTGAACAGCCAGCCGAAGTCAGTCACCTCAGCCGCTTCCTTGTAACTGAGCTCGCCGTCCGTGTCGGAGTCGAAGTAGGAGATGCACATCTCGCGCACCTCGGGATGGTAGAACTCTATGAATTTCAGTTTCTTGCGCAGCGAACTCTGGGCAGCCTGCAATTCCTCGAGAGAGCTGTCCAGGTTGTCGTAGACGGCCTGTTCGCCAGTCACCCTCAGGTTCGACTTCTTGGCCGTCGCCAGGAGCTTGGCCAGCGTCTCGGCCTCGGCAAAGGTCTTGGCTGTCTGCTCGTCGTAGCTCACTAACTTCCACTTGCAGTTATCCACGTCGCTCACGTCCCAGTAGGCACCGTAAGTGGGCGAGGCGGCGTCACTCTGATGGTCGGTCTGCACACCTAACCATTGCTGCGCCGTACTGTTAGGCGTCTGGATGACATAGACGCCAGGCTCCGTCTCCTCCACACTCCAGTAGGCTGCGTCGCCCAGGTTCTTGCCGTCGACGAAGGTGGCCTTCACACCTTTGCCGACGTTGCCGTCGGTCGACGTACGGAACAGGTACTTGCCCTCATTGCCGGTGTCGGGCGAACTGAGGTAATAGACGCCGTCGGGCTTGGTCGTGGGGTGAACAATCTTGAAGCGCATGGGTTCCGTGCCCACGACGGCCTGCGTCTTGTAGGCTTCGCCACGGGTCAGATAGCGGCCCGTGCCCAGGTGGTACAGGTAGTAGGTGTTGCCTGATGCCAGCTCGGCAAACTTACCGCCCGAGATGTCGCGCGTCTGGACGATGCTGCCGAAGTCCTTCCACTGGTCGGCCCCTTCAAAATAGGTCTTCGTGCCCTGCATCACGTGCAGCGTAGCCTTATCCAGGCTGACACGGTCGAAGACGTTGTCAAGCAGCGTAATACGATCGGGCTGATAGGTATTGACGGTGAAACTGACAAGACCCGTACAGCCGGCAAAGGCCTCCACGCCAATCTTAGCGACATTGACGGGCAGGTTGACAGACGTAATCGTAGCACAGTTGCGGAACGCGTAGTCCTCAATGACCTTGATACCGGCGGGCAATTCAATGGCGGTCAGCGACTTACATCCGTCGAAAGCAGCACTGCCAATCTCCGTAACGCTGGTGGGCAGGTTTACCTGCGGCAGCTTTGCACAGTCCTTGAAGGCACTCGCACCTATCTTCTTCAACCCTTTGGGCAGGCGGATGGTCGCCAGCAGCGTACAGCCGTCGAAGGCGTGGTCGTCAATCGACTGGAGCCCATTGAAGTAGTACAGCTCGGAGAAATTCTTGATGGTCTTGCCCGTGAAGGCGTCGCCAAGCGAGGTTACAGCTGCGGCCTCGTTGTAGGTCAGCTTGCCGTCGCCGTCGGCATCCCACTGCTCGACACATATTTTCCTGACGGTGGCGTCGCTGAAGCTGACGGCCTTCTCGCCGAAGTTCTCAGGCTCAATGCCGACGATAATCTCCTTCCAGCCGTTATAGCCGTCGCTGCTGCCGCCGATGCCCTGGCCGTCGCCGGGCGTCAGGTTGGTCAGATAGTAGTAGCCGTCGCTCTGTCCGCCCCAGCCCCAGTTGATGTGGTAGCGCAGGTTGCCGTCGTAGCCGTCGGCCACGAAGGCGTGACCCACCTCGGAATTGGCACCGCTGACATAGACGGGACGGCCCGCCTGCATCTCGTCATACACGATGCGGTCCCACTCGTCGTCGCTGGTCACCGTCGTGTAGTCCACATAGCGTACCGACTTGCCATAGCCGAAGTACTTGGCGAAGGCCTCGTAGGCGTCATGCGACTGCGCTCCCGACGAGGAGTTGGTGTAGTCCATCTTGGCCGCCACACCGCAGTAGAGCATCAGCTGGGCCACGGCGCGCTTCTGGAGCTCGGTGGCCGAGCCGTAGGTGTCGCGCATGTTGTCCCAGTCGAGCGGCGCTCCGGCCTCGATGCCCGACACGCTGATACCCTTCGTCCACGTAGAGTAGCCTGGAATGGCCGCCGTCGTCTCAGTCACCGACTTCTCGCGCTGGTAGTACAGTATCTGGGCCATCGCCGTGGCCACGCAGCCCGTCACCGACCGGCTACCGGCATCCAGCGGACAGAGGTCGTTATAGGGTGAACCCTGACTCCACTTGCTGGTCATCATCTGCTCCACCTTGGGGTGCGTAGGCGGCACCTTGCTGGGCCGTGCACCCCGCCGGATGGCGTCTATCTGGTCGGCATAGCCGTCGAGCATCGTCTGCAGGGCGGGCGGCAGCTGGTCGTAGTTGAACTCGCCCTCGTCGCAGTAGCCCAGGATTGGCTCCGTCTGGTCGTCACCCGACACGATGATGAAGCCCTCGCGCGTACCTTTATTAAATACGTAGTACTCATCCATCCCGCTGACCGCTGCCTGTCGGCGCGCGGCTGACGGTCGGCGGCCATGCTGCACGGGGCTCAGCCGTCGGGCTTTCTTCTGCTTGTTCAGGAATTCCTCGGCCTTCTTCTGGGCCTGCTCACGTGTAACGGGTTCGGCATGAGCCGTCAGTGCTACGAGCACGAAAGCCAGCCACACAGTCAGTAATCTTTTCATAGTTTTGTTTTTATTTGTAGTCTCTTCAGCCCCGTTAGAGCTTACAGAAAGTACTTGTGGGCACAAAGATAAGAAGAAAAAACGAGAAAAGCAAGAATGAAGCATAAAAATTCTCAACGCTTATTGGATTAACAAGCATAAATAACGTGTCAGTCACATTTATTTGGTGAAATCAAAAAAACTTAGTACCTTTGCAGCCAGATGGAATTCTTTCAAACACTTGGAAAAGGAATCGTTCAAGGATTCAGCCAGTTCATAACCAATGACCTGGACAGTTATATACCCCTATTTATTATAGCGGCAGTCTTGATTATTGCGGTACAGATAAGAAATTGGATTCGCAGGCATAAATAACACGTCAGTCACATTGCACAAAATAGGAGCGGGAATCAAAAGCCTGTACCCGTGATTCTCCTCGTTGTAACCGTTTCTCCCGTTTCTCTTTTTTTGCTTCAACTATTTGGAAGTTTCAGAAATAATCCTTATCTTTGCGGGCAGAATGCAAAAATACAAATAATGAGTCCAGTATTCCGACGCGAGAGCGAATATACATTCAAGATTTACTCCTTAATGAGGAGGAGCGGATGCACATTCATGTCATTCACGATGGGCATGAAGCCAAGTACTGGTTAGAGCCACAAGTGGAATTGGCAGAGAATAATGGCATTGCTGAGGAAAGACTGACAAAGATAAAGAAAATCGTAGAAAGAAATGCAGACAGATTCAAGGAACAATTCAAGGAGCACATCGGTAAGCGTATTAATGATTAATGCGCAAGGTATTATGCTTTCTGTGCTTGGACAAGATTACTTCTTGTCTTATAATCGCATCCCGTGGATGCAGGATGCCCCCATCCGTAGTGTCCTGAATGTCCAAATGTCTGGCCCAGCTGCCATTGAGTGGCCTGACCTTGACGTAGACCTCGAAATCGACAGTCTTCGTCATCCCGAACGTTATCCTCTTGTCATCAAGCGAAACGCGATGGATTATGTGGGAGCATAATATTATTTCGGCTGACTCTTATTTCCCCTAATTCATAATACTTTTTGGTAACTATATACCTGTTGGCACTAAACTATAAAATGCAGTCAGAAATGGCTGCATTTATTCTTTCTTTAATTCTTCTTGAAACCATTTCAAAGTTTCATTCTTCTTCAAACAAATATCAAAGAATCATAGGGACTGAAGTGAACCCAGAAAGTTGGACACAACTTAAAGGTTCAAGATGAAGAAAGAATTTAGTGTAGAAGAGAAGTTGGAGGCAATATCGTATGTGTTCC
>CACZDV010000050.1 GCA_902780025.1 uncultured Prevotellaceae bacterium | reverse complement strand
ACGAGGAGCGTAATGCCTTTATGGCCGACGTGGCCCGCGTGACACGTGCCATGCAGCGCGTCTTCAACCCCGAGAAGATTAACTACGGTGCCTACAGTGACAAGCTGTCGCACCTGCACTTCCACCTGGCCCCGAAGTATGTGGACGGTCCCGACTACGGTGGCACGTTCCAGATGAATCCCGGTAAGGTGTATCTCACCGATGCGGAGTATCAGGATATGATTGAGAAAATAAAGAAAGCACTATGATAGTAAAACCATTCAAAGGAATACGCCCGCCGAAGGAACTGGTGGAGCAGGTGGAGAGCCGTCCGTACGATGTGCTCGACAGTGAAGAGGCACGTGCCGAGGCCGGTGACAACGAAAAGAGCCTCTACCACATTATTAAGCCTGAAATTGACTTCCCCGAAGGTACGTCGGAGTACGACCCGCGCGTCTATGAGAAGGCCGCAGAGAATTTCCGGATGTTCCAGGACAAGGGCTGGCTGGTGCAGGACAAGGCTGACCACTACTACATCTACGCACAGACCATGCAGGGCAAGACGCAGTACGGACTGGTGGTGTGTGCGTACGTCGATGACTACATTGAGGGCCGCATCAAGAAGCATGAGCTGACCCGACGCGACAAGGAGGAGGACCGCATGAAGCATGTCCGTGTGAACAATGCCAACATTGAGCCGGTCTTCTTTGCCTACCCTGACAATGCGGTGCTCAATGAGCTTATTATGCGCTATGCCGATACCGAGCCGGAGTACGACTTCGTGGCTCCCATTGACGGTTTCCGGCACCAGTTCTGGGTCATCAGCGACACGAAGGACATGGCCACCGTGACCGAAGAGTTCGGCAAGATGCCCGCCTTCTACATTGCTGATGGACACCACCGCTCAGCCGCTGCCGCGCTGGTGGGGGCTGAGAAACAGAAGCAGAACCCCAACCACAACGGCACCGAGGAGTATAACTACTTCATGGCCGTATGCTTCCAGGCCAGCCAGCTGACCATTCTGGACTACAACCGTGTGGTGAAGGACCTGAACGGACTGACGTCGGAAGAGTTTCTGGCTGCCTTGCAGGTAAACTTTATTGTCGAGGACAAGGGAACAGACATCTACAAGCCAGCCCGTCAGCATGAGTTCTCGCTCTATCTGGACGGACGCTGGTACAGCCTGACGGTCAAGGAGGGTACCTATGACCCCACTGACCCCATCGGCGTGCTTGACGTGGATATTAGCAGCCGTCTCATTCTCGACGAGATTCTCAACATCGGTGACCTGCGCTCATCGAAGCGTATTGACTTCGTGGGTGGCCTGCGCGGTCTGGGTGAGTTGAAGCGTCGTGTCGATAGTGGTGAGATGCGTGCCGCACTGGCACTCTATCCCGTTACCATGCAGCAGATTATGGACATTGCCGACAGCGGAAAGATTATGCCGCCGAAGGCCACTTGGTTCGAACCTAAGCTGCGCTCAGGACTGGTGATTCACAAGCTAAGTGAGTAACGAGTAGTGACTGACGAGTATAAGACGATAGCAGCAGGGGGCGAGGGCTATTACACCGAGAAGCGGAGTAAGTTCCTGGCCTTTGCCCACCACGTGGAAAGCACGGACGAGGTGAAGGAACTTATTGCCGGTTATCGGAAGAAGTACTACGACGCCCGCCATGTGTGTTATGCCTACATGCTGGGGGCGGGTAGGGCAGAGTTCCGTGCCAATGACGACGGCGAGCCCTCGTCAACAGCCGGAAAGCCTATACTCGGACAGATTAACAGCAACGAGCTGACCGACGTGCTGATTGTGGTGGTGCGCTATTATGGCGGTGTGAACCTGGGCACGAGCGGACTCATAGTGGCCTACCGCGAAGCCGCAGCCGACGCTATTGCCCATGCTGAGGTGGTGACGCGCCAGGTGGAGGAAGACATCGTCTATAGCTTTTCCTATCCGCAGATGAACGACGTGATGCGCATTGTGAAGGAGATGCAACCGCGGGTGGTCAGTCAGACGTTCGACAATACGTGCGAAATCAGGCTCCGCATTCGTCAGTCGGAAGCTGAGACGCTACGTCAGAAACTAAATAAACTATTGTAAATAAAGATAAATGGCAAGAAGAAAACAAAGATGGCGCTGCAAGTCGGGTGAACAACCCACCGAATTTGACAAGCGCATCATGTATCTGGAAAACAAAGGTGCGCTGGTTCCTACGCGCGAACTGGTGCTCAATGACGAGCAGATAGAAGGCATACGGCGCTCGGGTGTGGTGAACACCGGTGTGCTTGATGCTGTAGAAAAAGCCATTCGCCCAGGCATGAACACCCAGGAAATTGACGATATCTGCATGGAGTACTGCCGTCAGCACGGGGCCATACCGGCCTGTCTGAACTATGGTGGCGACAAGGACACACTGCCTTTCCCCAAGAGTGTATGCACAAGCATTAATGAGGTAGTCTGTCACGGCATTCCTAAAAAGGAAGATGTGCTGGAGGAGGGCGACATTATTAATGTCGATTTTACGACTATTCTTGATGGCTACTACGCTGACGCCTCTCGTATGTTCATTGTAGGCGGTAGGACCACCCCCGAAAAGGAACAGCTGGTGCGCGTCACCAAGGAGTGTCTGGAAATAGGAATGGAGGCCGCCAAGCCTTGGGGCTGGGTCAACGATATTGGCCGTGCTATAGAAAAGCACGCCAAGAAATATCATTACGGCGTAGTGCGAGACCTATGCGGCCACGGTGTCGGCCTCCATTTTCATGATGACCCCGAGGTGGCCCACTTTGCCCAGCGTGGCAACGGAATGCTGCTTGTGCCGGGCATGGTGTTCACCATTGAACCGATGATCAATATGGGAACCTATAAAGTCTTTATTGACGAGGGCGACCCTTACGGTTGGGAGGTCATCAGCGAAGACGAATTGCCCTCAGCACAGTGGGAGCACACCCTGCTGATGACCGAGCACGGAGTAGAAATCTTAACTTATTAGCCTTATGAGTCCTATAAGCCCTGTAAGCCCAATAAGCCCCATAAGCCCCGTCTATATCCTGGCCATCGAGTCCTCGTGCGACGACACGTCGGCAGCAGTTCTGAAGAACGAACTGTTGCTCTCGAACGTGACAGCCAGCCAAGCCGTTCATGAATCTTACGGCGGTGTAGTGCCAGAACTTGCCTCACGTGCTCACCAGCAGAACGTGGTGCCAGTGGTTCACGAAGCCATCAGGCGCGCCGGCATTCAGAAGGAACAGCTCTCGGCCGTTGCTTTCACCCGTGGTCCAGGTCTTATGGGCTCTCTCTTGGTGGGTGTCAACTTTGCCAAGGGTTTTGCCCGTTCGCTCGGAATTCCGCTAATTGACGTCAACCACTTGCAGGGACACGTCATGGCGCATTTTATTACTTCTCCTGACTCCTCACCAGAAGAGGAGGTTCATCCCCCTTACCCATTCCTTTGCCTTTTGGTGTCGGGCGGTAACTCGCAGATAGTTAAAGTCAATGCCTACAACGACATGGAAGTGCTTGGGCAGACCATCGACGATGCTGCTGGCGAAGCCATCGACAAGTGTTCGAAGGTCATGGGGCTGGGTTATCCCGGAGGTCCCATCATTGACCGTCTGGCGCGTCAGGGTAACCCCAAGGCCTACCAGTTCTCTGAGCCCCATATTCCAGGTCTCGATTACAGCTTCTCGGGCTTGAAGACATCGTTCCTCTATTCGCTACGTAAGTGGGTGGAAGAAGATCCTGACTTCGTGGAACACCACAAGGAGGACATTGCTGCCTCGCTGGAATGGACCATCGTCGATATCCTGATGAAGAAGCTGCGTCTGGCTGTCAAGCAGACAGGCATTAAGCATGTGGCTGTAGCTGGCGGCGTGAGTGCCAACAATGGGCTTCGCAACGCCTTCCACGACCATGCGCGCCGTTATGGCTGGACCATCTACATACCGAAGTTCAGCTACACCACCGACAATGCTGCCATGATAGGCATCGTGGGTTACTACAAGTATCTGGACAAGGAGTTTTGCTCCATCGATGCTCCCGCCTTCTCGAAGGTCACCTTTAAATAGTAAATAGTAAATCAGTAAATCGTAAATCATAATGGTGGATTTTGAAAGCAAGATTATCAGCCGCGACATTAGTCAGCTGCTGTACGAAAAAGAAAAAACCGTCTCAACGGCAGAGAGTTGCACCGGTGGGCGCATAGCCGAGAGCATGATGTCAGTGCCTGGAGCATCCAAGTACTTCAAGGGTGGCATCATCTGTTACGTGGACGAAGTGAAGACCAACCTGCTCGGTGTCAGCCAAGAGCTGCTCGACGAGAAGACTGCCGTATGCGAAGATGTGGCTATACAACTGGTGAAGGGAGCCTGCCGCACCCTGAACACCACCTATGCCGTCGCAGCCACGGGTGTGGCAGGCCCCACGGGAGGCTCCAAGGAGATACCCGTAGGCACCATTTGGCTGGCCTGCGGAACAGCCGACAAGGTGGTTACCCTCAAGGTGGAAGAAGACCACGGGCGCGACATCAATCTGGCCATTGCCACTAACAAGGCCATGCAGCTTTTCCTTGACTTTCTGAAGGCAGAAGAGCCCCAAGAACAGGTGTAGCAAGAAGTTATGAGTTAAAAAATATTAAGATTGCGGGAAATTGTAAATGGTAACTCGTCAAATCGTAAATTATTTATTACCTTTGCACCCTGTTTGGAATAAGTTAGTAAAAAGCAACACGTAAAAAGTAGATAGAAATGTCGAAAATTTGTCAAATTACAGGAAAGACGGCACAGCGTGGTAACAACGTGTCGCACTCAAAGCACCGCACAAAGCGTGTCTTTGACGTAAACCTGTTCAGCAAGAAGTTCTACTATGTAGAGGAGAACTGCTGGATTCAGTTGAAGATCAGTGCCGCTGGTCTGCGTATGATTAACAAAGTAGGTCTGGACGCTGCCCTGAAGCAGGCTGTTGCCAAGGGTTTTGTAGATTGGAAGGACATTAAAGTAATAGGAGACTAAGAAACTATGGCAAGCAAGAAAGCAAAGGGCAACCGCGTACAGGTCATTCTGGAGTGCACTGAGCACAAGAACTCAGGCATGCCCGGTACAAGCCGTTACATTACGACGAAGAACCGCAAGAATACTCCTGAGAGAATGGAACTAATGAAGTATAACCCCATCCTGAAGAAGATGACTCTTCACAAGGAGATTAAGTAAAAGAAGGTAAACTATGGCAAAGAAAACCGTCGCTACCCTCCACGAAGGCTCAAAGGATGGTCGCGCTTACACGAAAGTTATCAAGATGGTGAAGAGCCCCAAGACTGGTGCTTACATCTTTGACGAGCAAATGGTTCCTAACGAAGCTGTTAAGGACTTTTTCAAAAATTAAGGTAATAATTGGGCGAAATTCGCCGATAGATTTTATTAAGTTCACGAAGTTGGCATCCCGTGAGGAATGCCAACTTTTTTCTTTTTGTAAAGGCAACGATATATCAGTTGGCACAAGGACATTACTTTATTTTATGCTTTTTATTCAAGTAAAAGTTTGGTTACGGCAAAGTGGCAGTTTGGTTACGGCAAACTGGTAGTTTGATTATGGCAAAGTGAAAGCCCTCGGACCTCTTACCCCCTTTAACTCCTGATCCCCTCTGACTCCCCCTGTAGGGGGAGAACGCTATGTGTGCATGCCCTTGAGTCGTAATGGTCCCCCTCCTACAGGAGGGGTTCTTGCTCTGGCAAGCGTCCCTGCGGGCCGAGCGAGGGGAGGTCACTTGCTGCAGAACAATGTACAATACACAGAAGGGACTTTTTTGTGTACGGAAGTGCCTATGTCATTGTCATCGTGGTCATCGGTTCAAAGAGGATTTGCGGTTAGGCAGGTGACCCGACATTCTGGATTGTCACCACGACAAGACTGATCTTGGCGCTTTCTTTGATGATGTTTGCGGATGATTCCATAACGGGTACAAAATTTCGGCGAAACTATTGCGAAGTATATTTTTTTTTATTATTTTTGCAGCAAAAAATAAAAAATCACTTAATATTTACTACGGATTTGCATAAAGCAAATGCAAAAAAGAAACGTATGAAAAAGGGGGTAAGGAATCAGTTGAACGGCTTCTTCAAGACCTACACCAGCCTGACGATTATTATTGCTGCAGCACTATTGCTGGAGGTAACAACGGGCGTGATGTACTATACTGCGCAAAGCAGACTGCATAGCACCATGCAGCGTCTGATGAACCGCGAGATGATAGCCCTCAACCTCTGCATACGCAACAAACTGGCCAATATTGAAGTGACGATGAATAACATGTCGTGGGTGGTGGAGCGCGACCTGAAGAGTTCGGAGTTGATGTTTGATATACCACCACTGTTGGTAGCGAACAATCCGTCAATCACGGGTGCCGGCATTTGCTTCATACCCAACTATTACCCCCAGAGAGGACGATGGTTTGAGCCTAATGCATTTCGTAAGGCCGACGGCAGCATAGTGGTGGGGCAGCAGGGCTCAGCCTCGCACGACTACACCCAGTCAGAATTCTATATGCGAGTGATGAAGACGGGCAAGAGCCACTGGAGCGAGCCCTATTTAGACAAGGATGCCACTGGCAAGGAGGTGACAACCTATAGTGTGCCCATTCAGTCGGACGGAGGAAAGCGGGTTGCCGTCGTTTTTGCCGACATCTCGCTCGACTTCCTGACAGATGTGATGAATGAGGACAGGGTTTACAAATCGACCCAGCGCTTTCTTACCACAGGCAGTTACAATCTGCTGGCGGGCGAGAACACCCCGATGTTTCAGAAGGCTCTCAGGCAGATGGTGTCAATAGATAAAGACAATGAGGGCTACCTGACGATGGATGACGAGGAGGGTAAGACGCAGCACGTGTTCTATACGCCGGTAGGTGGAATGACAGACTGGGTACTGATCAATGTCCTCGATGATGCCGAGGTGTTCGGCGAAATGCGCCGCACTCGCATGTTCCTGCTACTGCCTATCATGGTCGGGCTGCTGTTCGTGGGGTTCATTGTCTGGCGCAGTTCGCGCAACCTGGAGCGCCTGCGCAAGGCCAATGCCGAGAAAAACCGTATTCATGGAGAACTGCGCGTGGCCAGCAATATTCAGCAGAGCATGTTGCCTGATGCGCACTTTCATCAGGACGATGTGGACATATCAGGCTCGCTGATTCCGGCCCGTGAGGTGGGCGGTGACATCTACGACTACTTCATTCGCGACGAGAAACTGTTTTTCTGCATCGGCGACGTCAGCGGCAAGGGTGCAGCCTCGGCTATGCTGATGGCGGTGTGCCATGCCCTGTTCCGTTCGTCATCAGCCCACGAGAGCAATCCCGCCCGCATCATGAATGCCATCAACGAAGCTATCTGCCAGGGCAACAAGTCGAACATGTTTATCACCCTGTTTATCGGTGTGTTAGACTTGCCGACAGGCCGCCTGCGCTATTGCAATGCAGGCCACGATGCACCATTCGTACAAAACCGCTTACAACTTACCCCACAGTTCTCGTCTCTCGAGGTCAATCCCCATCTGCCCATCGGTGTGTTTGACGACATGGCATACGGCGTACAGGAGACACTTATACAGCCAGACAGCACAATCTTCCTCTATACCGACGGACTGACCGAAGCCAAAGACAAGGCGCATAGACAGTTCGGAATAGAACGTCTGAAGACAGTGCTCTGTACTTATTCCGACAAGATACCCAAGGAGTTGATGATGGAAGTATTTGTTGCCGTTACAGGATTCGTCAAAGATGCCGAACAAAGCGATGACCTGACGATGTTGGCCATTCACTATACACCCAAGCAGTTTGAGAGCGTTCTGACAGAAACACTCGTCATCAAGAATGATGTCCATGAGGTGACATGCTTCAGCAGTTTCGTCAAGTCGGTAATGGAAAAACTTGACATCGGTACAACGCTGGCACGCCAGATACGTCTGGCTGTCGAGGAAGCCGTCGTCAATGTGATAGACTACGCCTATCCCGCAGGCATTGAGGGCGACATTACCGTCAAGATGATGTACGACGGGCGCGTGCTGCACTTCCAGATTATCGATGAGGGTGTTCCTTTCGACCCTACGGAAAAGAAGAAAACCGATACCACGCTGTCGGCCGAAGACCGGCAGATAGGCGGACTGGGCATCCTGCTGGTGCGCGAACTAATGGACAGCATCAACTACGAGCGCGAGGATGGAATGAATGTGCTGACACTTAAAAAGAAAATCAAATAAAAAAGAATCATTATGAACACAAAGATTGAAGAAAAGGACGGCAAGTTTTTTGCCACGTTAGAGGGAGAGATGGACACAGCAGCAGCTACTGAGGCAGAAGAAACATTAAAGACGCTCTACAATGCGGGCGGCAAGGATGTCATTATCGACTGTACCAAACTGGAGTATATTGCCTCCAGCGGCTTGCGCATTCTGCTCGGCATTCTGAAGGGAGCCAAAGCCAGTGGTAGCAAGGTTACATTGCGCGGCGTTAATGACGACATCAGGAACGTGTTTAAGTTAACAGGCTTCATCAGCATCTTCGAATTTGAATAAGCAAAAGAGGTTTGCTGAAAGAAGTATGATAACAGAAAAACGACGTTTTGGTATTAGTTGGACACTCATGATGACAGCGGCTGTTGTCATCATTTCTGCCAACAGCATCTTCGTCCCTGCGACTTCCTATATTGCTCGGGATTTGGGGGTTGCTGAGGCTGCTATGTCGTCAAACATGGTGTTCAGCCGCCTGGGCATGATTATATGTATGTTCTGCTTTGCGGCCTTTGCTGACCTGTTTACTTCTCGTCGTCTGGCACAGGCAGGACTTGTGATCTGCACGCTGAGTTGCGTACTGAGTGCCGTATCGACGAATATCTATATGTTCGACGTAGCGCAGATTATCGAGGCCGTCTCACGCGCCACCATCATGCTCACCATGCAACTCTGGATAGCGGGTATCTCTAACAATGACAATCTGGCCAGACGACTCAGTTGGTACACCATCATTATCACCATCTCGCCCATCCTGGCTCCGTCTGTTGGCGGATTCATTGCCGAGTCGGTGTCGTGGCAATACTGCTTCATCGTGCTGGGTGTGCTTAGTGTCACGATGCTGGTCTTGTTCAGCTTTTTCCGCATCCTGGAGCGTACGGAGCAGCGAGACCCTTCGTTGCCCAAGGCTAAGTTCGCCCCTATGCAGACGCTCAGAGAGTATCGTCAGGTCATCCGCCACTCACCACTGCTGCCACTGAATTTCTCACTGGCATGGATGGCATGGTTCGACGGTGGCTTCATGGCCATTGTCTCCTTCCTGTTTGTCGATGAGCTGGGCCTGAATGCGGCTGAACTGGGTGGCATTATCGTGGTCTATGTAGCAGGTGCCTTTGCCGGACGATTCCCTATCATGTATATCCAAAAGCACTATGGGCCGCGTGCCACTTTCATCTTTCATCAGTTCATTGTGCTGACGGCCACCTTCGGTGCACTCGCCTACCGGATGGTGACGGGTCATCACGACATCATCGAGATTGCCATGATGATGGCGGTCTTCGGTTTCGGCTTCAGCGGTATGTACATCTATTGTCTGCGATTCAGCATGATGATAGACCCCGAAAAGAAGAGCGTCTATACGAGTCTATTCAATGCACTCTATAGCATCGCAGCCCTGCTGGGTGTGCTGTCGATACAGGGACTATACCTCGGCGGCTTTTCGTCCGTAGGCATCTTCCAGACGCTGGCAGCCACCGCTACCGTCTTTATGCTGGTGGGCGCGGTGCTGCACCTGAATGCTTTAAGTAAACTAACCAACAATATCATTTAAATTGATGTAACACATTATGAGTATGAAGCCCGTTATCAGCCTCATTCAACGTCAGGCTTCGCTGACCCCTGACAACATTGCCGTGGTTTACGGTAAAAACAGTTATACCTATCGTGACGTCATGGCAAAGGCTAATGGTATAGCACAGCAGATTGCCCAAAAGGGGCTGGGCAAGGAAGATGTCGTAGGCATCCTGATAGCGCGTAACCAGTGGATGGCCATGGGCCCCTTGGGCGTGCTGACAGCCGGTTGTGCGTATATGCCGCTTGACCCTGCCTATCCTGCGGAACGTCTGAACTTCATGCTGGGCGACAGCCATGCCAAACTGCTGATTGCAGACCGCGAGGTGTTTGCCGCAAGCGGACTCGAAACGGAGGGAGCGGCAGTGAACGTGGAGGGCAGGAGCGTTCCCGTTTTATATACTGACGAACTGGCACTCCCTGCCCCGGACGTCAGCCCCCGGACATCAGACATCAGTGCTGACAGGCTTGCCCTGCTCATTTACACCAGTGGCTCAACGGGGCAGCCCAAGGGCTGCATGATAGAGCAGGGAAACATCAGCCACAATGCAGAGGAGTCCAGGAGCGTCTTCCGGCTCGACAGCAGCTGCCGCGTGGCCTCTTACGCCAGTTTCTCGTTTGTGCCCACCGTGCACGACGTCTTCGGCACGCTGACAACGGGCGGCACGCTTTACATTATCCCTGAGGACGTGAGGTTCGACTTCGTCCGTCTGGCGCAGTTCATCAACGACAATGCCATCACCCACATCATTATGAGCACCATGACGGGGCGTGAGTTTGTCACCATGTACGACTGTCCGACGCTGCGCTGCCTCTCTGTGGGTGGTGAGAAGGTAACCCCCGTCACCCCGACACCCGGACTCACATTCCTGAACGTCTATGGCTCGTCGGAGTGTTGCGGTATGATAACCAGCTATGCTGTCAAAGGCAATGAGGCCAACGTGCCCATCGGTCAGGCGCGGGGCGCCTACCGCCTGTATATAGTCGGCGAGGACGGGCAGCAGGTGCCCGACGGAGAGATGGGCGAACTGTGGGTGTCGGGCCCGCAACTCTGCCGCGGTTATCTGAACCATCCCGAACTGACTGCCAATGTCTTTACCGACAACCCGTTTGCCGCCGACGAACCTGAATATGCCCGATGCTTCCGTACGGGCGACTACGTGCGCCGCGATGCCGAAGGCAACCTGCTGTTTGCCGGACGTCGCGACGGACTGGTGAAGATACGCGGCTTCCGCGTGGAACTGCGTGAGGTAGAGGCTTGCGTCCTTACCTGTCCGGGGGTGACAGGTGCCACCCTGCAGTCGGCCAGCGACACGCTGAACGGCACCTATATCGTGGCATACGTCACAGGCAATGGCGAACTGGACGGGGAGGACATTAAGCGTTATGTGGCAAGTCGGAAACCTCACTACATGGTGCCTGAGGTAGTGATGCAGATTGACGAGATACCACGCAACTATAATGGCAAGGTGGACCGCAACCGGCTGCCCAAGCCTTCACGTAGTGCTTCGCGCCAGGCGCAGGAAGAACTGCGGCAGCCAGAGACCGACATGCAGCGTGAACTGCACGGGATGATTGCCAAGGAAATAGGCACCACGGACTTTGGTATTGACACGCCGTTGCTGTTGGCCGGCCTCACTTCGGTGTCGGCCATAAAACTCGCCGTACAAGTGTATAAGCGATATGGTGTCACGCTCGATTCGAAAGCACTGGTCAAGGAGGCTACCGTTGAGCGTATGGAGAGCGAAATACTCAGTAAGAAGGCAAAAGAGACTAGCGACGAGGCTGCTGCCACGCAAGGTGGAAAAGAGACGACGAGCGTACCCCTGTCCTATGCCCAGACCGGCGTTTATTTCGAGTGTCTGAAGAATCCCCTGTCCACGGTCTATAATACCGCATGTGTGCTCTACTATCCCGAGGGCGTGGCGGCTGACAAACTGGCCAGTGCTGTTAAACTGGTCGTAGAGTCTCATCCCGGAATGAGCGTACACTTCACCACAGAGGGGGACTCCGTCGTGCAGACCTTGGCAGGCAGCGTGCCTGTTGAGGTTCCTGTCACTTGTATGAGCGAAGAGGCTTTCGCAGCCCATAAGAGGGAGTTTGTGCGTCCATTCAATATTCAGCGGGCACCGCTCTATCATTTTGAGGTGGTCAGAACTGAAAGCGGTGTACGCCTGTTGATGGATGTCCATCACCTGGTGTTCGACGGGACTTCCGCTGATTTGCTCATCCGCCAGATCAGCAGTGTGCTCGACGGTTTCCCCATCGAGAAGGAGAGTTATACCTATTTCGATTTCGTGGCCGACCAGCAGAAGGCTGAACACGCTGATGCCTTCAGGGCCTCTCAGCAGTTCTTTGCCGGGAAATTGCAAACCTGCGAGGGAGCCAGCGAGATTCCCGCCGACCTGCCTCCCCGTACGGCGAAGAACGGTGAACCCACGCAGGGTCACATCGGTGAGGCTGTCTGTTCCATCCCGTTTGAGAGCCTGAACTCTCAACTCTCAACTCTCAACTCTCAACGCTCCACTCACATCACGCCGGCTCAGTTGCTGCTCGCCGCTACGAGTTATGTCGTTTCGCGCTACACCAACAACAGGGAAGTATGGCTCTGCACCGTCAGCAGTGGTCGCTCTAACTTGAAGATAGCCGAAACAGCAGGTATGTTTGTCAATACGCTGCCCCTCGGCATCAACATCAGTGACGTCACCGTCGGTGAATTCCTGCGTCAGACCAGTGACAACATCGTAGAGACCCTGCAGCATGAGGACTATCCCTTCGCCCGCATCGCCACCGACTATGGTTTCACGCCTGCCATCGCCTACGCCTATCAAGTTGGTGTGCTGTCACGGTACACTGTTGGTGGCGGCACCATCCGTCAGGAATTGCTCGGCCTGAACGTCCCGATGTTCAAGATCAATATCAAGATAGAAGACCGGGGCGTGGTGGTAGAGTACGACGATTCGCTGTACTCCGCCCGCCTGGGCACGGTACTGGCCGAGAGCATCGTAGCCGTGGCCGAACGCATGGTGGCACAACCGCAGATGAAGGTGCGCTGGCTCTCCATCGTCAGCCAGAACCAGGAAGAAGAACTGAAGCGTCTTCGCCTGACGGCTACGGACGATGCTCCTTTCAAGCTCTTCCATGAGTGTATCGCTCATTACGCCGAGACCCAGCCTGACCATGAGGCATTGGTGGCTTGCGATGCCAAGTTCACCTACCGTGAACTGGACGAAATGACCAACCGCATTGCCAATGGTCTGCGCGAGCGTGGCGTCCGGGAGTGCGACCGCGTGGCGCTGCTCCTGCCCCGCACCAGTCGGCTGATACTCTCACTCTTCGGTGTGCTGAAAGCCGGAGCAGCCTATATCCCCTGCGACCCGGAATACCCCGCTGACCGTGTCAGACTTATCCTCGAAGACAGTGAGGCCCGCTACATCATCACCACCAGAGACCGTCTCGACACGGTTCCTGCCGACAAGGCCATCGATGTTGAGACACTCGTCGGTACAGTATGCTGTGACGCTGTCGCAACAGACATTACCGGCGACGACCTCGCGTACCTTATATATACCAGTGGCTCCACTGGTCGCCCGAAGGGCGTGATGCTGCGCCATGAAGGTATCTGCAACTACCTTTACGGCCATCCGGCCAATGTTTTCGCCAATGCCGTGCTAACCGATGCCAAGCGCATGCTGAGCGTCACCACCATCTCGTTTGATGCCGCCCTTCAGGACATCGGCATGTGCTACTATAATGGCAAGACCCTGGTTCTCGCCACCGAGGAACAAGCCAACAACCCGCTCGACCTGGCACACCTCATCAATGAACAACAGGTCAACATGGTCAGCGGCACGCCGTCGCGCTGGATGACCTGGCTTACGAGTCCTGACTTCTGCGATGCCATCTCGAAAGTCAATATCTGCCGCGCCGGTGGCGAGAAGTTCTCCGAACAGTTGCTGTCGCTAATGCGCAGCGTGACCAAGGCCCGCATCTTCAACTGCTACGGACCTACGGAGATCACCGTGGCATCTAACAATGCCGAGTTGACGAATGCCCAACTGGTGACCGTCGGCAAGCCACAACTGAATGTCAAGGAGTTTATCGTCGATAGCGACGGCAACGAACTGCCCGTAGGCGTGGTGGGCGAGTTGTACATCGGCGGTCGCGGCGTGGCACGTGGCTACAACAACCTCGACAGGATGACCCGTGAGCGTTTCGTGGAATACCACGGGCAGCGCATATATAAGTCGGGTGACTATGCCAAGTGGCTCCCTGACGGCAATGTCATCATCCTCGGGCGCACCGACCATCAGATTAAATTGCGCGGACTGCGCATAGAACTGGGCGAGATTGAGAACGTCATGCTGAAGGTGGAAGGCATTAGGAAGGCGGTCATCATGATTCGCAAATTGAACGGCAAGGAGCACCTCTGTGCCTACTATACTGCCGACCGCGAGATAGCACCCGATGCCCTGAAGACAGAAATATCGAAGAGCCTGACACAGTACATGGTGCCCACGGCATACTTGCAACTGAAGGAGATGCCGATGACGCCCAACGGCAAGACCGACGTCAAGGCCCTGCCCGAACCCCAGCTGGCCGTCAGCAGTACCTACGAAGCACCAACCAATGACACCGAGCGTGCCTTCTGCGACATCTTTGCCGACATCCTGCAGATGGACAAGGTGGGAGCCACGGACAACTTCTTTGAACTGGGCGGCACATCACTCGTTGTCACCCGGGTCATCATCGAGGCCGACAAGGCCGGCATACATGTGGCCTACGGCGATGTCTTTGCCAACCCGACTCCCCGCAAACTGGCAGCCCTCATAACCGGCGAAATACAAGTGTCCGACGGTTCTTTGCCGGAAAAAGAAGACCCCATTGCCAACTTCGACTATACCGCCATCGACAATCTGCTGCAACAGGGCACCCTCGCCATCTTCCGCAGCGGCAATCGACAGCCGTTGGGAAATGTGCTGCTGACAGGCGCTACCGGTTATCTGGGTATCCACATCCTGCGTGAACTCATCGACAGCGATGCTCCCAACATCTACTGTTTGGTTCGTGGCAAGACTAAGGAAGCCGCAGAGAGCCGTCTGCGCACCCTGCTTTTCTACTACTTTGCCAATTCCTTCAAGGAACTGTTCGGACAGCGCCTACACATTGTTCTCGGCGACGTGACACAGAATATTGACACGAGCCTGAAGGTTGATACGGTATTCAACTGCGCTGCCGTAGTAAAGCACTTCTCCGAGGGTACGGAGATTGAAGATGTGAACATCGGGGGTACACAGCGCTGCGTCGATTTCTGCATCAAGTCGCAGGCCCGACTCATCCATATCTCCACAGCCAGTACCCGTGGCCTGTGGGCTGGTGAAATCAAGGAGGATGTATATACCGAGCAGCGGCTCTACATGGGCCAGTATCTTGGCAACAAGTACATCTACTCGAAATACATGGCTGAGCGACTGATACTGGATGCCGTGGCCCTGCACGGACTGAGTGCTAAGATTATGCGCGTGGGCAACCTCGCAGCCCGTTCTACCGACGGTGAGTTCCAGGCCAACTTCTCCACTAACTCGTTCATGGGCCGTATCCGCATCTACAACATGCTGGGCTGCTGTCCTTACAACCTGTGCTACACCCCCGTGGAGTTCTCGCCTATCAACGAGGTATCGCGCGCCATCGTTCTGCTGGCCACTACACCGAAAGCGTGTACCGTGTTCCATCCGTACAACATCCACGCCCAGTACCTTGGCGATGTGCTCAGCGGGCTATCCTCCGTAGGACAGGGCATACGTTTTGTTGAGCAGGAGGAGTTCCAGAAGGCAATGGACGAGGCCGGCCAAGACCCGCAGAAAGCCAAGCAGATGGCTGCTATGCTGGCCTACAAGGACGTGGCTCACGGACAAAAAACCGCCGACGTCAGGCGCGACAACAACTACACGACGCAGGTACTCCTACGCCTTGGCTTCCAATGGAGTCCTACCTCGTGGGACTATATAGAGCGCATGCTCAAGGCATTGGGAGGCTTCGGCTTCTTTGAAGAAAAGTGATGTTTATCATTCATTAAAACCATAACGTTATGAAACTACAAAAGAAACTGAACATGGTACTGGCTATGGCATTCTTGTTATGCAGTGCCTCATGCCACGTAAAGGCATCGGACAAGGTTTCCGGCCCCACTGCCGATACGCTTGCCACAGAGGAACGGGCAGTCGTTAATGACGGTCCTACGGTCACGGTTGACAAATCGGCTCAAGAGCAGGACCTCAAGGCCTTCGTTGAGCAGTTCTATGCTGACTGGGAGGAACGTGACTTGTTAGACTATGACTATGTGAAACAGCACATTACCCCGCAAATGCTCGAATATTTAATCAATTCTTACGACTATGAATGCGAAGGTGAGTGCCTGGCCACATGGTTGTTCTTCTATGAGGGTGGCGGTGATTGCGGCGGACTTACGTCCCGCCAGGTCACCGTTCGTGACGAACAGCATGTTCTTGTTGAGAACAAGTATGAGAATTACGAGTACGATGTGCTGCTCACCGTGGTGAAGGTTGGCGACACCTACAAGATTGACGATCTTGAACAGAAGCGGTCTGAGTATCTAAACTCCTGAACTCCAGAGTAGCCAGAGCGAATGCGAAACTTAAATTACACATAATAGTATATAAAGTACAGACAATTATGAAAAGAGAAGAAAAATTTGTGATTACCGTGAACCGTGAACTTGGAAGCGGTGGCCGCTCCGTCGGCCGTAAACTGGCTGAAAGGCTGCAGGTGAAGTACTACGACAAGGCTCTCATAGAGGGGCTGACCAAGAAGTTCGGTCTGACTGTGGAGGAGATAGAGCGTATCAAGGCGCAGAAGAAGACGTGGTGGACGGAGTTCAACAACTACTACAAGACGCGCAGTGCCACCACACTGCCCATGGAGGCGGAGACGGTGCTGACCACGGCCTCGATGATAAGCACCGAGCAGCGCATCCTGCAGGAGCTGGCCGCCCAGGAGTCGTGCGTGGTGGCCGGTCGCTCGGGCTTCCTCGTGTTCCGCGAGTGGCCCAACAGCGTGAGCATCTTCATCCAGGCCTCAATGGAGAGCCGCATTGAGCGCGTGATGACCAGACAGGGACTGAGCCGTGAGGAGGCCATCGACACCATCGAGAAAGTCGATAAGGGCCGTGATACCTACATTAAGAAATACGTCCAGATGAACCCCGAACTGCGTTCGTCGCTGCCTAATGTTTCCCGTTACGACACGCGCCACTACGACCTCGTCATCAATATGGACGGTCTGACCGAGGACGATGCTGTGGAGGTAATCATGAGTTACATTGACCGCACAAGCAAATAAGGAATATGCAAGACGTTGAAAGAATAAGCCTGGATGACTATGTCCAGACCGGCGAGGGTGGGACGGCCCTCACCTACAACCATAAGGACGGTAAGACACTGGCCAAGCTCTTCATGTCGAGCATTGCTGCTGACAATGCCGCGCGCGAGTTCCGTGCGAGTCAGGTGGTCTATGACATCGGACTGCCCACGCCGAAGCCCATCCGCCTGATAACCGACGGCACACGCTTCGGTGCCGAGTATGAGCTGATCAGCCCCAAGCGCTCGTTCACCCGCATCATATCGCAGGAACCCGACCAGCTGGTGCCCCTGTCAGAGCGCTTCGCCGTGCTCGCTAGACAGATACACCAGACCCCTGCCGACACTGGGCGGTTGCCTGACATGCGTGACTTGGCAGGTTCATGGATTGACAAGTTCGAACTGCTGCCCGATGACTGGAAAGAGCGTTTCCACCGGTTTCTCGATACCGTTCCTTCCGCATCCACCTGCCTGCATGGCGACTTGCACATCGGCAACATCATCACCGACGGGAAGCGCGACCTCTGGATCGACGTGGGCGACTTTGCCTACGGCGTGCCTGAGTGGGACCTCTGCATGTTGTACTATACCGCCAACTTCATGTCTGCCGAGCGTTCCGACAGTATCTTCCACCTGGAACCGCCCACACTGAAAGCCCACTGGAAAGCCTTTGCGCCGGTATATTATGGCACTGACTCAAAAGAGCAGTTAGAGGCCGAGGTGCGCAAGTTGTATCCCTTCATCGCCACCAAGATTGCTTTCCTCGTCTGCAAGTTGAGTAATGGCAAAGGGACTCCCTCTGAGGCCCTCCTGAAAATGTTCGACCAATTTATGCCTAAGTAGAAATGAAAAGTTTTATCACCACTATTACATTAGTTATGATGCTTTCCACTCTCCACACCGCGCAAGCCCAGCAGCGCACCATTGCATGGGAAGGCATTGAGAATGCCCGCGACATGGGTACGCTCGTCATGCAGGACGGGCAGACCGTCCGCACGGGAATGCTCGTGCGCAGCGGAAATCTCGCGAAGGCTACCGACGGCGACGTGGCGGTGCTGAAGCAGAAGTATCATCTGACGGATGTGTTCGACTTCCGTTTCGAGGCCGAGGCTAATGGTGCCCCCGACCGTGTGATTGACGGGGTGAGCTATACCCACCTCTCCACGCTGCCCAAAGCCTTCATTCAGGGTTTCAGCTCCAGCCGTGTCGATACGACAAAGATGGACATGCGAGACATGCTGGCCATACTGATGAAGTATGCCTTCGACCCCAAGGCGCAGACCATGGCCCGCCAGCTCTATCCTGCCATCGTGACCGACTCCACGGCGCAATACTACTACGGTGAGTTCCTCCGTGGAGTGCTCCGTGCCAAGGGTGGGGTGCTCTGGCATTGCTCGCAGGGCAAGGACCGTGCCGGATGGGCATCGGCCTTCCTCCTGGCTGCCCTTGGTGCCAGCCGCGAGACAATAGTCGAGGACTTCGACCTCTCCAACCAGAGTTACG
>CACZDV010000049.1 GCA_902780025.1 uncultured Prevotellaceae bacterium | reverse complement strand
CCCGACAAGGGCGACTCCCACTGGATCAACATCTTCAACGCCTCGGCATCGGGCGACGGCATGAAGATTCCCGACAAGTACCTGCAGAAGAAGTGGGACAACAAGGACAAATACGGCAACGCCCCCATCGTGCTGCCCACCAAGCTGCCCGCCGAGGACCAGCACACCCACAACCTGAGCCAGCTCATACAGGCCCTGCTCAAGCCCGCCGCTTACGAAGACACCTATAATCGCCACAGCTATTATGCCCTGGGCGGGTTCAGTCCCCAATACAATGGACGTCTGTTCGTGGAGCGGGTGGCAAACTTCTGGGACGAGCCCACGGCCAACGGCTACACCGTCTGGCAGATACTCTTCAACCGCACCCGCGAGCAGATGAAGGAATTTACAGAACTGGACTTCTTCAACCAGGGCTATAGCTGGGGCTTGTTCGACGGCAACAAGGCCACCATCTATTACTACCAGTCGAAGGATTACCGTACCAGTTACAAGTCAATCAGGAAGATGACGTTCGACGTCACACGGGGCTTCGACGTGCGCGCCTTCGCCGGCGACCCCGAAGCCAGCACCAACATCCAAAAAGAACTGGTACAGTTCTACAATGGCATATCCGATACAGGCTTTGCCGAGAAGTCTGGCCGCTGGCTCATTCGCTACGCCTCGGGCAAGGATCTGGCAGGCTCCATTCTCGCGCCCTCGCCTTACAAGCCGCTGCCCCACACCACAAACGTCTATGTTTACAACGAGGTGACCAACAAGGACGTGCGCACGGCACTGGAGACAGAGCAGATGATTAAGGAAGAAAACGAGGTGAAGTATGAGACGTGGGGATCCATCAGTCCCGGTACCGTCATCCGCGATGCCGACGGCACCCGCTGGATCTGCTATTCTGGATGGGTGGACGACAATGACACGGAAGTCACCGCCGACCACAAGGCTCGCTTCATCAGTTTCGACGGCTTGACCACCAGCACCGAAACCTTCCCTAACGGCCAGAAAGGCTCTTTCGTCAGCAATGCCGACCTCATGCCTGAGCACGAAGCTCCCGTTGCAGCCATTGTCCTGAGCCAATTCACAATCCCCTCACTAATGGAGAAAACTCCGACACGTTATTTCCAAGACAAGTGCAAGGAATTGTGGAACATCGACCTGACCATGTTCAGAATCTCGCGCGACAGTACCTTCATCCACGACGGCAAGGCATACGCCGGTACAATGGAACATCTCAGTCTGGCCTATATGCCTGCGGCCGGACGCAGCCAGGCCACCCAGCCCTACCTGCGCTATATCCAAGACGGCAGTGGTATGACCGACCGCTCATCGCTGCCAAAATGGTTCAGACATCCCCGCCACCGCTTTTTCAAGCACTATAATGCCGACTACCGTCCCTTGCTCGACCTGGCACATCCATTCGCAGTCAGTGGCTTCATCACAGTGGGCCATCCCGTCTGTGCCGACGAGTTCAGTAGCTGTGTGCGTACCAGTACCAAGCGTCGCGACGGCGACTTCACCGTGGCTGACATCTACCAGACACCGTATAATGGACTGCTATACAACCAGCAGCCCGCCCAATATGTGACACCCTACCGCGAGCACGCCCTCGTGGTGCGCTACTTGGAATTTGACGACCCGTCGGGCAAGTTCCGCGGCACCTACGGCGGCAAGCGGTACACCCTGGTGAGCGCACCCACCGGCGACTATGAAATGATATTCCGCACTACGGGTGCCGGCCAGTTCCTGCTCCACCACACCATCAACCCTGGCTCCTTCGTCTGGTGTTCCATGGACGGCCAGAAGTTCGACATTCACTATTATGTCAAGAACAACGGATTCCCTACGGCCGACGAACATTGGTGATGCCCACACTGAAATATAGTAATGATGAAATAACGTAACAGACGAATGGAAAGAAAGATTCTCAATTACTGGCTGATGGGCCTGCTGGCGGTGAGTGTCGCCGTCGGTACGGCCAGCTGTAAGGACGATGACGACGCAAGTCAGGACAGTGTAGAACAGCGTGAGCTCGACGAGGCCGCTCAGGCCGACAGGTTCTGGCGAGTGGCAGGCCAGCTCGTGGGCATCAGCCAGGCCACCGACGACTACCGGTCGAAGACCTTCGAGCCAACCATCGGTACGCCCAAGGACGACGATGCCACCGTGCGCATCATCGCCACCAACGATGCCGAGACGGCCGCCGAGCGCTTTGCCAGTCTTGCGGGGCTCGACGAGGGTATCGTCAGCGAGGAGACGGCCAGCTACACCTGGAGCGACCCCGCCGTGGGCACGCTCACCTACACCAAGACGCAGGACGGCACAAGCCTGGCCACGGTCGATGTCAGCATCCGCCAGATACCGAGCCTGCGCCAGCTGGTCTACATGACCCCCGAGCAGATGGGACTGAACGCCGAATACTCCACCTGTTACTACCGCTTCGGCGACGTGATCAAGCGTACACGCAGAGACCACGTGACCGAATACTGGATCTGCGTGCGCCCGTCGTTCCAGCCCGAGGGCAAGGGTGAGAGCCACTGGATAAGCGTCTCGCCGCTGCCTGCCGAGAACATCGAGACCTACGCGGCTAGCAACGGAAACACCTACACCATGCCCACCAAGATCAGCGACAACAGCGAGCAGATGCAGAACCTGGCCGAGATGCTCTATGCCATCAATGCCCCTGATGACTGGGCCGACAACATCGGCCGGAACCCCAAGACGCTCTTCAGCAAGGGCATCAGGATGTTCCACGACTTCGACAAGAAGAAGATCGACTACCACAGTGCCGCCTTCTGGAAGCGTGTCGACGACATGTGGATGAACCCTGTCGGCGGCGTGAAGGACATGTGGATGCTGCTCTTCGGATTAGAGAAAAGCGATTTCTATGATATGATAGAGAAGAATGGCCTCCACCTGATGTACGACGGTTACTCGTGGAAATGGTCTATCTCCAACGACCTGACACTCTATGAGAGAGTCTATACCAACGGCAGCAAGACCGAGAGCAATATGCACAAGGTGAAGAAGAGCAGCATTACCAGGCAGGTCGTCAACAAGCGCAACCATGACGACGACATCCACTTCGACGTGCTCCACCAGTACACGGTGGCCAAGCCCTATCTCGACAACGCCGACCTGACGAGCCAGAGCGGCAGGAAATTCTTCGACGACGATGCCTGCCACTACATCGTGCGCAATGCCACCGGTGCCGAACTGTGCAAGATGGGGGGCGGACAATACGACCCGAAGACGCCAATCACAAACTGCGAGGATGTCTATGTTTATAACAAGATATACAATAAGGACCTGACAAAACGGCCGGAGACGAGCGCAGACATCCTGCCTGTCTATGGGGAATATGGCTCCATCTGTCCGGGCACGATCATCCAGGATGCCAGCGGCGACAAGTGGCTCTGCTATGCCAGCTGGTACGACAAGGAAGAGATTGGTACCACCGCCGACCACAAGGCGCGCTTCATCAGTCTTGACGGGCTGACCGTCTCTCGCGAGAACATACGAGGCACCAACAAGCCAGGCACTTTCGTCGACAACGCCGACCTGGTGCCTGAACGCTGGGCGCCCGTCGTGGCCTGCGTCCTGAGCCAGTACTGCCAGAAAGACGGCGATGGCGCATCCCCGGCCCTCGTCGACTTGCGCCAACGTGTCAAGGATGCTTTCAACGTCGATCTCTCCGACTACGAGGTACGCCGCGATGCCTACATGGACTACGAGGGAGAACGACTGTTCGGCAATCAAGAAGCTATCAACATCGCCTACGAGCCTGAGGGTGGGCGCTTAATAGGCACACAGCCCTACCTGCGATTCATTCTCGACAGCAGCGGACTCAACGGCAGGAATGTATTGGAAGACTGGATGAAATATCCGCGCCTGTGGTTCTTCAAGAAGTATAACGACGGTGGCGGACGTACGCTGGACCTCACTCACCCCTTCCTGGACGCTGGCTTCGTCACGGCCGACAGTCCGTTCAAGGCCGACGAGTTCAGCAGCAAAGTACTGACCGACACCAAGCAGAGCGAGGGCGACTTTACCGTCAATAATTGCTACACCGAAGCCTTCGACGCAAGGCTCTTCAACAGCTCGCCCAGCATCTTCAAGACACCCTACCATGAACCCGTTCTCGTGTTGCGCCATCTGGCGTTTGACGACCCCTCGGGCGATTTCCGCGGTGTCTATGAGGGCGACCCCTACACCATCGTCTCGAAACCGGATGACTCCCATGCCATGAGTTTCCGGTTCGGAGTAGGTGTGTCCGTCTTGCAGAATGCCAACAACCCCGGCCAGTTTCCATGGTGCCTCATGGACGGTGAGAAGTTCGACGTGGGCTTCTTCACGAAGATTCCGCCAACGCCCAGAACAGGCCACTAATGCAGGTGACGGGAACACACGCAATAGACAGTGAGACATCAAAATAAGTTATTAAATAAGGAAAAGACAATGAAAAGATTAATGAACCTCTGGCTGATGGCCGCGCTCCTGTGCGGCCTCAGTCTCAGCGTCGCCTCGTGTAGCAGTAGCGACGACGACGACAAGGCACCCGCTGCTCCCACTGAGGAGCCCGTGAACAGCAAGCCCGGTGACGACGTGCCCGACGATGTCAGCATCGACGAAGAACTGAGCCGCCTGCTGGGCGAGCACAACGGTGCCGAGGACTCCATCTACTTCTTCCTCGAAGAGGCAAAGAAGCAGGGCAACTTCATTTCGGGCAAGTACCAGACCTGCCGCTACACCTACCTCTCGACCACTGCCGACGGACAGCCCGTGTGGCTCACCGGACGCATGGCGTGGCCCGAGAACGGCAAGGCACAGTACATACTGGGCGGGTGCCACATCACCATGACCGACAACAAGGGCTGCCCCTCGATAAGCACCAAGATGACCAGCGACTGCGGCATCACCTGCATGCTCTTCGCATCGAAAGCACTCGTCGTCTTCCCCGACTATGAGGGCTATGGCTCCACCGTGGACCGCGCCCATCCCTACCTCTACCAGGAGGTCACCGCACGGCAGGTCATCGACGGCATCGTGGCCGCCCGCCAGCAGTTCCTGGAGAAGCGCGGCGGCACGCTCGCCGACGACTACAAGACCGTCATCGTGGGCTACTCGCAGGGTGGCTCCGTGGCCATGGCCACCCACAAGTACCTGGAGCAGGGCATCGGCGGCAAGGCCCCGCTGGCCGACGACCTCCGGCTGGCTGGCTCCGTCTGCGGCGACGGCCCCTACGACCCCGTGGCCACGCTGCAAGAGTATGTCAGCCAGGACCGCCTCTACATGCCCGTCGTGGCACCGCTCATCATCAAGGGCATGTGCGACGCCAACCCCTACGTGGCCGGGCGCTACAAGATCGACGACTACCTCTGCGACGACTTCCTGAACTCGGGCATCGCCGACTGGATCGGCGGCAAGGGCATGAGCACCGACGAAATACAGAAGCGCCTCTGCCAGTACTCTGCCGACCACTCCAGCAGCACCCATGCCTACACCGTCGATGACGACGAGCCCGTCTTCATGATGTACGGCTACGCTACGGAGTCAACCGGCTGGCTCAGCAGCAAGGACCGGGGCTTCCAGCCCATCACCGCCGAGAACAACAAGCGCTACGACTGGCGCGACAACTACGGCGACCGCTATGCCGCTGCCGACGTCGTGCTGCGACCCGACGTGAGGGCCTACTTCGGAAGCCAGACCGCCGCTCCCGACGGTTCAGCCGTCGCTACCGTCACCTCCCTGCCTGCCATGACCGCCATCAGCCAGGCACTCGACATGAACAACCTGACCCAGAACTGGCAACCGCAACACCCGATGATCGTGTTCCACTCGAAGCACGACGAGGTGGTGCCCTTCGTCAACTACGAGCGTGCCCGCGAGGCCTTCACCGGGCCGAACTTCCACGGTGTCACCTACGACACCAACGTGCAGACACACGTCAGCACCGGCAAGAGCTTCTTCACGCTCTACCTCAGCAACTATGTCTCCACCTTGCGCGACGGCAAGGGCGACACGCTGCCCCGTGAGAAGAGCGTCACGGGCTTATGGTGATTTTATTAATATTTTAACCAAATAAGAAAAATGAAAAAGTATTTCCAAGTCCTGCTGACAGCCGTGACACTGTGCGGCTTCAGCGCTGCCCCCAGCTGGGCACAAAAGTATGCTGAACCCTTTCTGAGCGACGAGACACGGCCCAACGGCCTGCTCTGGCTGCCCGAGCCGCCCGATCTCACTTCGGGTGAGTTCACTTACGACTTCTACTACTATCAGCTTGGACGCAAGCTGCGCGAAGTGGAAGGCGTTGGCGAACAGGCCCTGAGCGACGAGAGCGCTCCCCTGAGCGACGTGTTCAGCGAGGCTCTCGACATCGAACTGTCGTATGAGGCCACGCCCGAAATCATGAATCTGGTAGAACGGGCCACCACCGACGTACACAGGGCTAACACAGTAGTCAAGAACCATTACAAGCGCGTCCGCCCCTTCGCACAGTTCAAGGAGCCTTCGCTGAAGCCCGAGACCGATGAGGAGGAGGCCGCCACCTACAGCTTCCCCTCCGGCCACTCCAGCCGCGGATGGATGTATGCCCTGGTGCTGGCCAGCGTCGTTCCCGAATGTGCCGAGGAACTCTTCGACCGTGCACATGCCTACGCCGACAACCGTATCGTCTGCGGACACCACTGGAAGAGCGACACCGACGCTTCGCTGATGCTGGCGGCAGGCATCTTCGCCACCGTCGTCAGCACCGATGAGTACCGTGCCCAGCTGGTCAAGGCCCGCGAGGAGTATGAGCGTCTGAAGTCCTCTACCGCCGTGCGTCCTGCAGAGCAGCATGCCGCCGACAGCAGCGCCGCCATCTACGACCTGCAGGGCCGCCGCCTCGACACGGCTCCCACCGTCCCCGGTGTCTACATTATTAACGGCCAGAATACGGTCGTGAAGTAAACCGCCGCCCGCACATATTAGCCCCACATACCATGTCCGACTCGTCATCAGCGACGGAGCGGACATGGTTTGTTATTGTGGCAGTGTTTTCCTGTAGTCCTATGTGGTGTTTCGACCGAAGTTACTATAGCGAGCGTGGACTGAGGCACAACAACTGACACACCTCATCACCGTCCATCCACTTCTATCACTTCCGGTCCTCGCTCTTTCGGGCCAAAGCCGGGAACTAAAGAAACCTGCCGGATGACTGGTATTGTCGGAGCGAACCATGATGTCGCACAGGCTTGAACTAGAAGAACTGGACACCGCCCACATGAGCCTACAAACGTTTCAGAAAGAGAATTGAGACCGTCTTTTCTCAACTGAATGACCACCTCATGATGATACGCCGCTCGGCTGAAGGACGCTTGCATGCAAGAAGCCTTCTGGCCTCTTCTCGCGAGGATGGCTGCCAAGGTTGCGGCATTCACCATGCAGTATCTCAATCTTCTCAATCATAGGCCCATAGGGAAAGTTAAATACACATTAATAATATTCAACCAACAGGTTATTTTGCTAAAAGTTTTGCATTAGGACTAGGAAAATTCTATGACAGTCACCTAAAGTGAAAAATAATTATAAAAGTAGTTGAGAGAAATCTTGAAAACAAATATTTATGAACACTATTCCCCTAAGTTCAAGATAGAAGTGCAATTTTCAGGTAGAGGCGAAGCCAAGGCTAATACCTGAAAAACACCGAGGGGTTTGGGGGCGAGCAGCCCCCAAGAGAGGAGAAAGGGAGCTGATTTCAATCTGGCAATGCAAAAAACAATAATGGGAGACCGGAATCTCCCAGAGATTAATTAACTTTGCATTGCTTATGTACAAACAACTAACCTCGGAGCAAAGGTACACAATTTCTGTGTTACTACAAAGGAAATGCTCAAAAAAGTCAATCGCGGAAGCGATAGGTGTCCATCCTTCCACTGTTACACGTGAGTTGAAGCGCAACTCAAGCCAGCGTGGGGTGTACAAATGGGACTGGGCACAGAAGAGGGCTGACAAGCGCAGCAGGCGCCAGCCGGGTAACCGTGCCATCAGCAAGGCTGTATGGAGCGAAGTCAGGCAACATCTTGTGGATGACCAGTGGTCTCCGGAGCAGATATCCGGCTATCTGGCAAGAGACGGGATAAGGATATCCCATGAGACCATCTACAAGTGGATCAGGCAGGACAAGCGCGACAGGGGGACCCTGTACAAGCACCTAAGGCACAGACTCAAGCACCGCAGCAGGCCAGTGGGGGCAAAACGGGTAAACATCCCCGACAGGGTCAGCATACACGAGCGGCCCGCAGAGGCGGACGGCAGGAGGTTCGGTGACCTGGAAATGGACACCATAGTCGGGCCGACAACCAGCATGCAATAGTCACCGTCATAGAGAGGAATACCAACAGGCTGTTCATGGAGAAGCTCAAGTATGGAAAGGACGCGGAGCAGCTTGCCCGTACAGTAATCGCCATGCTCAGCCCTTTCAAAGACAGCATACTGTCCATAACGACAGACAACGGAACGGAGTTCACATGCCATAAGATGATAACAGAGGCTCTCGGTGCACAGGTGTACTTCGCAGACCCGTACTCATCATGGCAGAAGGGAGCCATAGAGAATGCCAACGGACTTATACGTCAATACATCCCAAAGGGCATGCCGTTCTCGGAACTTGACGAAGAGGACATAGGGGAAATAGCAGACAAGATAAATGCAAGACCAAGGAAAAAGCTCGGATTCGAGACGCCAATGGCCTGTTTTGAAGAAAAATTCAAAAAGTGTCACTCAAATTTCAAATAAGAATAGTAACTTTGCACACAAAACGGAAAAGAAGATGAAGAAATACAATTACGACAGACTCAAGGATGCCTACCGACAGTTCAGCACAGCTGAGACCGAATATATGATGCACAGACATCCTCACCGTCACTGTGAAGGAGGTCCTAGAGGATGAAGAGGACTTCATACAATAGAAAGTGCGATTGCACTTGCCAGTTGAATTCGCGTCCTATTTAATAAAGTTAAAAACGTTAAATTTGCATCTTTTCTAATCTCTGTAGAATCTGCGTCATCACTTTTCTACCGTTTAACACACAAGTCGTTGATATAAAGGTCTTTGCAAATACTGGGGATGTAGTGGTCTGACGAACATCATCATCCCCAATTCCGTGACTAGCATCGGAGATTTTGCGTTCTATTGGTGTAGCGGCCTGACGAGCATCACCATCGGCAACTCCGTGACCAGCATCGGTAAAGGTGCATTCCAGAATTGTAGCAGCCTAACAGATGTCACTTACAATGCTTCCAATTGCACTACCATGGGGTCATCTGATTTTTCTGTTTTTGTTGGTTGTTCTTCTCTTACCACCCTCATCATCGGTGATAATGTCCAGAACATACCCAGTTATGCGTTCACTTGGTGTAGTGGCCTGACGAGCATCACCATTCCCAACTCTGTGACCAGCATCGGAGCAAGAGCGTTCCGCGATTGTAGCAGCTTGACGAGCATCACTATCCCCAACTCTGTGACCAGTATCGGGGATTATGCTTTATCCGAATGCTATTCGTTGGTATCAGTAACTATTGGTTCGGGGGTATTATCCATAGGCAATAATATCTTTAACGGTCACCGCCCAGCAAAAGTGATTTGGTTGACAAATACGCCTCCAAGCGGATATAATTATGCAGCAGGAACGGTGAATTATGTTGCCAACGACCAGTATACTCAACTAAGCAATAGAGTGGCGTATCTGTTCCTAAGTTCGATGTTTGAGGTTGAAGGTGTAAAATATGTACCTGTCAGCCCCTCAGAGCGTATTTGCGATGCTATTGACTGCACCTATAATCCCAAAGCCGAGAATATTACAATAGGTAAGACGGTGGAGAATAAAGGAATACAGATGAGCGTGAATCAAGTAATGCCTTACGCCCTCTACAGCAACCAGTACGTCAAGAATGTAACAATTGTTTGTTCTGGCGATATCGGCAACAATGCTTTTGAAAACTGCCAACAGTTGACGACAGTACTGGCCAACAATGGTGGTGCCATTGGTAACTATGCTTTCGCATCATGCAGTTCTCTACAGACAGCGACACTTGGTGAAGATGTAACGGGCATTGGCCAGTACGCATTCAGTGGCTGTTCAACATTGTCGGATATGCAGATAGGCAGTAAGGTTACATCTATCAACTCCTATGCGTTCCTGAATTGCACGTCGCTGCCAAAGATGAAGATTCCACAATCGGTGATGACGATAAATGATAATTCGTTTAGTGGTTGTACGTCGTTGAAGGATGTTTATATCACTGACCGTAGTACCATCCTGACACTTGGCTCGAACGGTTCTTTACCGTTGTTCTCTGCATGTCCGCTTGATTCGGTGTATATTGGTGGCAATATCTCGTACCAGACAGCCAGTAATTACGGCTACTCACCCTTCTACCACAATACTTCGTTGCGCACGGTGGTTATCACCGACGAAGAGACGGAAATCTCTGCTAACGAGTTCTATGGTTGCACCAATCTCCAGAACTTCAAGGTGGGCGACGGCGTGACCACATTCGGCGACTGGGCCTTCTCGGGATGCTCCAGCCTGAAGAGCCTCGCGTTCGGCTCACAGTTGCAGACCATCGGCAAGGAGGCCTTCTCTGACTGTATTTCCGTTACGGAGATTACCAGCCTGACGGCGACTCCTCCCGCCTGCGGCTCACAGGCCCTGGACGACATCAACAAGTGGGAGTGTACGCTCCACGTGCCTGAGAACAGCCTCGCCGCCTATCAGACTGCCGACCAGTGGAAGGAGTTCTTCTTCATAAATGATGACTCCGGCAGCGGCGAGACACCTCAAGAGGCTGGGTCCGATCTGGTCATCGGCGAGGCTGGCGTAGCCACCTATTGCCCAACGGTGGACGTGGACTTCACTACGCTGACCACCGTGAAGGCATACATCGGTAGCGGCTTTAACCGCGAGACGGGTGTACTGACAATGACCAGGGTATATGATGTACCCGCAGGCACAGGCTTGTTGGTGAAGGGAACGGCTGGAACTTACGAAGTGCCGGAGAGTCCTTCAGCCAGCATCTACAGTAACCTGCTGCGTGGTGTCACCGTTGAAAGGAAACTGTCAGCCACTACAGGTGGCTATGCCAACTACGTCTTGGGCAGCGGCACCAACGGCACAGGCTTCTATCGGGTTCCGACTGATGGCACGACATTGGCAGCAGGCCGCGCCTACCTCACCATACCGGCAGAGACGGCAGCCAGCCGCAGCGCACTAAGGTTGGCGTTCGACGATGAAGATGAAGCAACGGGGATCAGCGCTTCGCTAACGAATAGTGAAGAGAGAATAGAGAATAGTGTCGTGTACGACCTGCAAGGCCGCCGTGTGGAGCAGCCCCAGCCAGGCCTCTACATCCGTAATGGTAAGAAGGTAATCATCAAGTAGTGGAGGACAGACGTTATGAAGAGAAAGAAGTATCAGCAGCCTGTCATCGAAGTGGTGGCGGCTGCCCCCACCGAAATGATTGCCGCCTCATTGCTGAACGAGGGCGAAGTGGACATCATCGGCATCATTGATGATGACGGAGGTGGCGACGACCCGCTCATCCTGGGACTGTAAGTATCTATGGTTAACGAATTTCGCGAATGATTTGCCTGATGATCTGCGGCAAAACGATTCGCGAAATTCGTGTAATTTGTGGTAGGAGAATCTGATTATTTTACTTCCCAGATGTCGTTGGTCTCAAGGAGCTCGGCGAAGTTGTGGTACTTCTTCTGGGCAGAGACCTCGCTGAGCTGCTGGTAGACGGCGTCGTTGTAGGTGGGGGCCTCTACGTCGCGGATAACGCCGAGGGCGATGGGGAATCCATCCTCGGGGGTCATCATGGCGAGCTTCAACTGCAGGGTGTTGTCCTCGCAATGAGCGTCGTGAACCAATACGTCGTCGAGCGTGTAGCCGTCCTTGCCAATCTCGACCACCTTCAGGCCGAAGCCCTGCTGGACGAGTCCGAACTCAGAGTTCTCGCCAAAGACGAGCTTCTCGCCGTGACGGACGTAGATGGCGTTCTTCTTACGACCTTCGTTGTTGTAAACCACGTCGTGGCAGTGGTCGTTGAAGATAACGCAGTTCTGCAGCACCTCAGTTACTGAGGCACCCTTGTGCTCGTAGGCAGCCTTCAACACCTCGACCGTTCCCTTGGCGTCGGTAGCCACGCAACGGGCGAAGAAGTGGCCGCGGGCACCAAAGCAGAGCTCGGCGGGACGGAAGGGATCCTCTACCGTGCCGTAAGGGCTGGACTTCGAGACGAAGCCACGGGGCGACGTCGGCGAGTACTGGCCCTTGGTCAGACCGTAGATGCGGTTGTTGAGGAGAATCATGTTGAGGTCGATATTACGACGATTGGCATGAATAAAGTGGTTACCACCGATAGCCAGTCCGTCGCCGTCGCCAGAGACCTGCCAGACGGTGAGGTTGGGGTTAGCCACCTTGGCACCGGTAGCGATGGCGGCGGCACGACCGTGGATGGTGTTCATGCCGTAGGTAGCCATATAGTGGGGCAGACGGCTGGAGCAGCCGATACCCGAGATGACTGCGACGTTCTCAGGGGCTACGCCAATCTCGGCCATAGCCTTATGGAGTGAAGCCAGGAAGAAGTGGTCACCGCAACCAGGGCACCAACGAGGCTGGCCTTTCTTGAAATCTTGTGCTGTAAACATTTTTAATTAAGAGTTAAGAATTAAGAGTTAAGAAATAATCTTTCAGTAATACCATACTTTTCAGAGTTTTCTTTGGTCGTTTTCACTATAGAAGCTAAAATAGATGTTATTTCGTTTGCTTCACCGTGAATAGACTCAAAGGTTTTATCGTCTATATAATTGCCATCATGTAAGAGTTCAATCCAATAGAGAGTTTCATTGGCCTCTTTTAATGCAATAGAGGTTTTGCTTACAAAGTCTGCACGACTTTGGGCGAACTTTGCCTCGCGCATCATAGCACCAATTGAAGTTCCACTACGAAGCATCTGTTTTAGATATGTTCGTTTCTCTATAGGATTGTCTAGAGCCATTTTTCTTAATTCTTAACTCTTAACTCTTAATTATGTTTTCGAACTCGTCAACGAGTTCGGAAACAATGAACGGCTGACCTTTTACCTGGTTGAACTGGAAGGGTACGAAGCCGTCGACCTTCATGCGCAGGTAGGCAGCGAGCTGACCCATGTTCTGCTCAGCCACAACCACCTTCTTATATTTAGTAAGGACGGCGGCGGTGTTCTTGGGCAGCGGGTTCAGGTACTTGAAGTGGGTCTGAGCCACCTTGTAGCCTTTAGCGCGGAGCTCATCCATAGCCGAGCGCAGATGGCCGTAGGTAGAGCCGAAGCTGACAATCAGCAGGTCGGCATCGTTGACATCGCCGTCGACCTCAAGGTCGGGCACCTGGATATTGACAATCTTCTGCTGGCGCAGGCGCGTCATCAGGTCGTGGTTCTCAGGATTGGTGGAGATGGCACCAGTATTCGAGTCCTTCTCCAGTCCGCCGAGGATGTGTGCAAAACCCTCACGACCAGGAACAGCCCAGTAGCGGGTGCCGTTCTCGGCACGCATGTAGGGAGTCCACTTACCCTTCAGCTCCTCAGGAACATACGGAGGATTAATGGCATCGAGCTTCGCCATATCGGGCAGTTTGAAGGCACCTGAGCCGTTGGCAACGAAGGCATCGGTCAGCAGCACGACAGGCGTCATGTGCTCAAGGGCTATCTTACAAGCCTGGTAGGCAGCGTCGAAGCAGTCGGTAGGACTGGTGGCAGCCATCACGGGCATGGGACTCTCACCGTTACGGCCGAAGAGAGCCTGCAGGAGGTCGGTCTGCTCAGACTTCGTGGGAAGACCAGTGGCAGGACCGCCACGCTGAACGTCGAGCACCACGAGCGGCAGCTCCATGATGACAGCGAGGTTCATGGCCTCAGACTTCAGGCAGATGCCAGGACCAGAGGTGGAGGTAACGCCGAGGGCACCAGCGAACGATGCGCCGAGGGCCGATGAACAGCCGGCAATCTCGTCCTCGCACTGGACGGTGATGACGCCGCACGACTTATGCTTCGACAGCTCGTGGAGCACGTCGGTAGCCGGCGTGATAGGATAAGAACCGAGGTAGAGCTTCAATCCGGCCTTCTCGGCAGCGGCGATGAAACCGTAGGCCGTAGCCTTGTTACCCGTGATATCCATATAGCGTCCGGGCTCCTTCACCTTCGACTCCACACGATAGACGTTGACGGTCGAGGAGTGAGTGTTGTGTCCGTAGTCGTAACCAGCCTGAATCACCTTGATGTTTGCCTCAGCAATGGCGGGCTTCTTGGCAAACTTCTCCTTCAGGAAGTTGGCCACGAGGTTCAGGTCGCGGTCGAAGAGCCAGCAGACGAGTCCCAGGGCGAACATATTGCGGCATTTCATCATGGCCTTCATGTCCATACCTGAGTCAGCCAAACAGTCCTTGACCATCGTGGTCAGCGGGCACTGGATGACGCGGTCGGGGTCGATGCCCATCTCGCCGAGGTAGTCCTCAGACGTGAACTGTGCCTTCTCCAAGTCTTTCGGACCGAAGGAGTCGGTATCGATGATGATCGTAGCCCCAGGCTTGGCGTAGCGGTACTGCGTCTTCAGCGCAGCAGCGTTCATGGCCACCAGCACGTCGCACTTGTCGCCAGGAGTATAGACCTTGCCGGCACCAATGTGAACCTGGAAACCAGAGACACCCGTCAGCGAGCCTTGCGGGGCGCGGATGTCAGCGGGATAGTCGGGGAATGTCGAGATGCCGTTACCAACGGTGGCACTGACCGTAGAAAAGATGTTTCCGGCCAACTGCATACCGTCGCCGGAATCACCAGAGAAGCGGACAACAACCTGGTCCAGCTCCTTCACTTCCAATTTTTCTGCCATAACTATATTAAGTTTTGAAACCTTTCTTTCTCTAAGCGGCTGCAAAATTATTCATTTTTGGCGGAAAAACCAAAAGAAAATGCAAGAAAGTGCATGTTTTCCTTCCTTTTCTTGGAAATATGCACTTTCTTTGCAGAAATAGGGGGGAGTTACTTCATCAGAAGTTCGTAGAGTTCCTTCATGCCCTCCGACGCGCCCTTCATGATTTGCTTCACGCGGTCGCCAGCCGAGATGGGGTTGGGGTCTATCAGATAAACGGGCGTAGATGGTTTGGCGTAGTACAGCAAACCGGCAGCAGGATAGACTGCTAACGATGTGCCGATGACAATCAGGATGTCAGCCTCCTGTACCTCGGCGGCAGCCACTGTGATGTTGGGCACGGCCTCGCCGAAGAATACGATGAACGGACGCAGCAGCGAACCGTCGCCAGCCAGCGTTCCTGGTTCTATCTCGCAGTTATCGGGTGTCAGCGTCTGCTGGTAGCGCGGGTCGTCGACGTCGCGGCTGGAGCACACCTTCATCAGTTCGCCATGCAGGTGAATCACCTTCGTCGAACCAGCCTGCTCGTGCAGGTTGTCCACGTTCTGCGTCACTACCGTCACGTCATACTGCTTCTCCAGTTCAGCCACCAGACGGTGTCCCTCGTTGGGCTTCACGCCCCAACACTTCTTGCGCAGCATGTTATAGAAATTCGTCACTAACGTAGGGTCAGCCAACCATCCCTCGTGGGTTGCCACCTTAGCTACGGGGTATTCTTCCCATAGTCCGTCGGCATCGCGGAAAGTCTTCAGACCGCTCTCCACCGACATACCGGCACCTGTCAAAACCACAATCTTTTTCATCACAAAATCGTTTAAATTTGTGCAAATATACGCTTTTTTATCAAGAAGGTATCGCCCTTTAACTCCTTTTAACTCCTTTAACTCCTTTAACTCCCTAAAAAGTAGTACCTTTGCCGCCGATTTTCGAAAATTTACACATTATTATTAAGAGAAAGCATGGATAAAGTTAGTTACGCCTTGGGCTTGGGCATTGGTCAGCAGTTGGCACAAATGGGTGCCTCCGAGCTGAACATTGACGATTTCGCACAGGCTATCAAGGACGTCATCAGCGGAAGTGAACTGAAGGTTCAGCACCGCGATGCACAACAGATTGTACAGGAGTATTTTCAGAAACAGGAACAGAAGATGAACGCACAGCGCGCCGAAGCAGGCAAGGTCCACAAGGAGGCTGGCGAGAAGTATCTGGCAGAGAACGCCAAGAAGGACGGTGTCATCACGCTGCCCAGCGGCCTGCAATATCAGGTATTGAAGGAAGGCAACGGCAAGAAGCCGACGGCCAAGGACACAGTGAAGTGCCACTACGAGGGCTTCCTCATCGACGGTACCGTCTTCGACAGCAGCGTACAGCGCGGTGAGCCTGCCACGTTCCCCCTGCAGCAGGTGATTGCTGGCTGGACAGAGGGTCTGCAGCTGATGCAGGAGGGTGCCAAGTACCGCTTCTTCATCCCCTACCGCCTGGCTTACGGCGAGGGTGGTGCCGGCGGAATGATTCCTCCCTTCGCCACGCTGATTTTCGACGTAGAACTGATTCAAGTAATTTAAACATAATAAAACAACAAAATGAAAAAGTTAATGTTCGTAGCCGCTATGGCTATCGTAGCCGCTGGTTTCACCGCTTGCGGCAATGGCACTCCGAAGGCCAGCCTGAAGAGTGATGTCGACTCTATGAGCTATGCTATCGGTATGGCTCAGACTCAGGGTCTGAAAGAGTATCTCGTTGACCGTCTTGGTGTTGATACCGCTTATATGGGCGAGTTCATCAAGGGTCTGACCGAAGGCGCCAACGCTGGCGACAACAAGAAGAAGGCAGCCTACTATGCCGGTATCCAGATTGGTCAGCAGATTGCTAACCAGATGGTGAAGGGCATCAATCACGAGGTATTTGGTGAAGATTCTACGAAGACCATCTCCATGAAGAACTTCATGGCTGGCTTCATCAGCGGAACCACTGGTAAGGGTGGCCTGATGTCTATCGACGAGGCTGGTACCGTGGCTCAGGCCAAGATGCAGGAGATCAAGGCCCGCGAGATGGAGAAGACCTATGGTCCTAACAAGGAAGAGGGTGAGAAGTTCCTGGCTGCCAATGCCAAGAAGGACGGTGTGAAGACGCTCCCCAGCGGTGTTCAGTACAAGGTCATCAAGGAGGGTACTGGTGCCATCCCCGCTGACACTTCACTTGTGAAGGTTCACTACGAGGGTCGTCTGCTGAACGACTCTGTCTTCGACAGCTCTTACAAGCGCGGCGAGCCCATCACCCTGCGCTGCAACCAGACCATCAAGGGTTGGACCGACGCTATGGTTAACATGCCCGCTGGCTCTATCTGGGAGGTTTACATTCCTCAGGAACTGGCTTACGGTGAGCGTGAGCAGGGCATGATCAAGCCTTTCTCTGTCCTGAAATTCAAGATTGAACTCTTAGAGGTTGACCCCAAGAAGTAAGCAATGAAGAAGATCATCATCTTAGCACTCGCTGTCGTGGCGAGTGCTTCTTTTTGCACCGTTGATGCAAAAAAGAAGAAAAAAGAGGTAAAGCAGAAGGAAGTTGTCGTTCCTGTTGAATTGAAGAACAGCTCTGACTCCGTGAGTTACGCTGCCGGTATGGCTATCACCAATGGCCTGATGCCCTTCCTCAAGCAGCAGCACGGCATCGACTCTGCCAGCATCGGTATCTTCCTGAAGGCATTCGAGGAGGTCATCAATGCTGGTGAAAGCCCCGAGGCCAAGGCTAAGGTGGCCGGCGTAGAGATTGCCAACCAGGTGCGCGGCCGTATGCTGCCGGGTATCAGTAGTGAGTTCAAGGATTCACCCGACTCTATCATCAGCGACCTGTTCTATCGTGGATTCATTGATGCCATGAAGCAGGATACCACCCACTTCAAGCAGGCCGTAGCCGAGGAGTTCTTCAAGCAGAAGCAAGAAGCCGACAAGCTGGCCAAGGAAGAGAAACTCTACGGTGCCAACCGCGACGCCGGCATCAAGTTCCTGAAGGAGAATGCCCAGAAGGAAGGTGTCATCACTACTGCCTCCGGACTGCAGTACAAGGTGCTCGTCAAGGGCGAGGGTGAAGTGCCCCAGAAAACCGATAAGGTTCTGGTGAACTATGAGGGCCGCCTCGTTGACGGTACGGTCTTCGATGCCTCGGCAAAGCATGGCGACAAGCCTGCCGAGTTCCGCGCCGATCAGGTTATCAAGGGTTGGACGGAGGCGCTGACCATGATGCCCGTCGGTTCGAAGTGGCAGTTGTATATCCCCCAGGAGCTGGCCTACGGCGAGCGCAATGCGGGTAACATCAAGCCTTACTCGACGCTCATCTTCGACGTTGAGCTGATAGGCATCGACAAGCCCAAGACTGAGGAGCCGGTTAAGGCTGAGCCAGCAAAGCCAGCCAAGACCGCTAAGAAAACAGCCAAGAAGAAGTAAAAACTATCAAGTGTGCCACGAAAGTGGCGCACTTTTTTTATTTTTCCGCCGATTTTGTTGCATAATTCAACGAAAATGCTTACTTTTGCTGACAAAATGTAACGAAATCATAAAACAATGGAAAAGATTGACAATCTGGACAAGAAGATTCTGAGCATCTTGTCAAAGAATGCGCGCATCCCGTTCAAGGATGTTGCCGCCGAGTGTAACGTTTCACGCGCCGCCATCCATCAGCGTGTACAGCATCTGGTTGAGGCCGGCGTCATCACGGGCAGCGGCTTCGATGTGAATCCCAAGAGTCTGGGCTACTCCACCTGTACCTACGTAGGCATCACCCTCGAGAAGGGCTCTATGTACAAGGACGTCGTCGAGGAACTGCAGCACATACCCGAAGTCGTAGAGTGCCACTTCACCACCGGCCCCTACACCATGATGGTCAAACTCTACGCCCGCGACAACGAACAGCTGATGGACCTGCTCAACGGTAAGCTACAGGGCATCCACGGCGTGACGTCTACCGAGACGCTCATCTCCCTGGAGCAGAGCATCAAGCGCGAGATTCCCGTACACTTTGAAAAATTGTAGGAGTGAAGGACTGAAAAATTGAAGGATTGAGAAATTGAAGAACTTTGATTTACAGGCGCACCTCAACGAGGTGTATGCCGCCTTCCCCGCTACCGGACGACGTCCTGTCATCGGCATCACGGGCAATTACGAAAACCTTACCTGCAAACTGGGTAAGGGCTATTATCAGTCGGTCATTCGTGCCGGAGGCGTTCCTGTCGTCATCCCACCATCGGCCGACAAAGAGGTGCTGATGAACACCCTTGACCACATCGACGCCCTCATCCTGAGCGGCGGCGGCGACATCAACCCCCTCTATGCCGGCGAGGAGCCTATTCCCGGCCTGCACGGCATCAATCAGGAGCGCGACCTGCCCGAGTTGCTCATCACCCGTCTGGCCTACAACCGCCAGCTGCCCATGCTCGGCATCTGTCGCGGCATACAGACGTTGGCCGTCGCCCTGGGAGGAAAGGTGTGTCAGGATATAGGAAGTGAAGAGTTAAGAGTGAAGAGTGAAGAATTTGCCACAGCTGTGAAACATTCGCAGGATGCTGACCGCTCGGAGCCCACCCACTCTGTCACCATCGAAGAGGATTCCACCTTATTTAATATATATAAGGCAAGTCTCTCTCCTCTCTCCTCTCTCCTCTCTCCTCTTTTGTATGTCAACTCCTTCCACCACCAAGCCGTCAGCGAGCCAGGCGACAAGTTCCGCGTGGTGGCTACAGCCAAGGACGGCATCGTCGAGGCCATCGAGAGTACTGAGTTCAAGAGCATCATCGGTGTGCAATGGCATCCCGAGTGTATGGACAGCGGACTGCCGCTGTTCCAGTGGATTGTCGCTGAGGCCCGGGCCTACCGTCAGGTTCATGAGGTACACAACCGCGTACTGACGCTCGACACCCATTGCGACACGCCGATGTTTTTCCCTCAAGACATTCACTTCGAGCAGCGCGACCCTCGTATCCTCGTCGACCTCCACAAAATGACGGAAGGCCGACAGGATGCCACCATCATGGTCAGCTACCTGCCGCAGCCGAAGATTGGCGAGACCTTCTCCTCGAAGGTGGAAGCCGACGTCAAGACACCTACGGAGTATGCCGACCTCATCTTCGACAAGATAGGCGAGATAGTCAATGCCAACGCCGACTACCTGGCACTGGCCCGTACCCCTGGCGACCTCTACGAAAACAAGCGTCATGGGCGCAAGTCAATCATGCTCGGCATTGAGAACGGCCTGGCCTTGGGCGGCGAACTGAAGAACGTGGAGCACTTCGCCCAGCGCGGCGTGGTCTACATCACGCTGTGCCACAATGGCGACAACGACCTCTGCGACTCCTGCCGAGGCTGCAACACCCACGACGGCGTCAGCCGCTTCGGCGAACAAGTCATCCGCGAGATGAACCGCCTCGGCCTGATGGTCGACCTCAGCCATGCAGGCGACAAGTCGTTCTACGACGCCCTCGACATCAGTCAGATGCCCATCGTCTGCAGCCACTCGTCCTGCCGCGCCCTCTGCGACCATCCCCGCAACCTCACCGACGACCAGATGCGCCGTCTGGCTGCCAAGGGCGGTGTCATGCAGATAACCCTCTACAACGGTTTCCTCGTCAAGGACGGCGAGGCCACCATTCTCGATGCCATCGCCCATCTGGAGCATGCCATCCGCGTCATGGGCATCGACCACGTCGGCCTCGGCACAGACTTCGACGGCGACGGCGGCATCTGCGGTCTGCGCGACTCATCCGAGCTGTTGCAGTTCACCCGCCAGCTACTGGCCCGCCGCTACTCCGAGCGCGACATCCAGAAAATCTGGGGCGGCAACTTCCTCCGCGTAATGGCACAAGTGCAGCGCGTATAACCTCATTTCCATCGAGACCATGCATAAGAAAATAGTATTAGTATCGCTGGCTGCACTACTGATGGCGGCCTGCGGCAACACGAAGAAGAGTACGGTGGAGACGGCGGCGGCGATGCTGCCCGTCGGTCCGACATTTGTGGCTGACTCTGCCTACGCGTTCTGTCAGCAGCAATGTGACTTCGGACCGCGTACCATGAACAGCGAGGCACACGACCGCTGCGGAGAGTGGATTGCCCAGAAGTTCCGCGACTATGGTATGAAAGTGACGCTGCAGCAGGCTGACCTGCGCGGCTACGACGGCACTACGCTGAAGAGCACGAACATCATAGCCAAGTACCGTCCTGAACAGACGGAGCGCATCCTGCTCTGTGCCCACTGGGACAGTCGTCCCTGGGCTGACAACGACCCCGACGAGGCCAATCACCACAAGCCCGTGATGGCTGCCAACGACGGTGCATCGGGCGTAGCGGTCATGCTGGAGGTAGCGCGGCTGTTAGGCGACTCACTCGCCATCGGTGTCGACTTCGTCTGCTTCGATGCCGAGGACTGGGGCACCCCGCAATGGGCTGACAGCGAGGGCAGCGATGCTGACACCTGGGCACTCGGCGCACAGCATTGGGCAGAAAACTTCACCCATCACCCTTCACCCTTCATCATCCGCTACGGCATCCTGCTCGATATGGTAGGCGGTCAGGGAGCGAAGTTCTACCAGGAGCAGGTGTCAAAGTACTATGCGCCCGACGTTGTCCGCAAGGTGTGGGCTGCGGCTGAAGCCGTAGGCTATGGCAGTCTCTTCCCTAAGGAAGAGGGCCACGGCATCACCGACGACCACGTGCCCGTGAACCAGAAGGCAAAGATTCCCTGTATCGACATCATCCCCTACTACCCCGACTGCGACGCCAGCGGCTTCGGCCCTACGTGGCATACCGTCAACGACGACATGCAGCACATTGACCGCAACACGCTACAGGCTGTCGGACAAACGATGATTCAAGTGCTTTTCTCAGAAAAATAACAGATTCTCACTTTTCACTCCTCACTCGCGAAGCGCTAAAGCTGCCCAGCTTCGACTAATAAAACAACGCGCTCCGTCAGACGGTCGGTGCCTTCAGGGTCGTACTGCTTCTTCAGCGAAGCACCGAAGGCCCAGGCGAATGCCTGCCAGAAGCCGGCACGGATGGGACCCATGAAGGCCTGAATGGCCTCATAGCTCGTAGAGTTACACTCGCGGTTAATGAGTTTGATGAGCAGCTTACCCTGTGAGTAGGTCAGTTTCTTCATCTTCGGCTTATACTCCTTGAAGATGCTCTGCTCCACGCGCTTGATGTGTTCCTGCTTGGCCTTGTCGTTGGGAAGAGTCTCTAAGTATTCCGCCGTCTCAATCAGGATCTGGCGCACCTCCTTAGCCAGCGGCAGCGTCTTCTTCACATTCTTCACCAAGCGCATGTAGCTGCCCTCCTGACGCTTGCTGCTGAACGTCAGCTGGGGGTAGACGTAGACGTTCGACATCTCCATGTACTGTATGCTGTCACCGTCGCGCAGCACCTTGCTGACCTTGACGGTAGGGACAAACGTAGGATTGCCGGCCTCCGACTGTTCCTTCGGCTCCGTTTCCTGTGCCCACACGCCCAGGACACACACGAATAGCAGCATAACTGCGAGTACACGTCTCATTTCAGCCTGCAAAATTACAAAAAAAACAGCACTCACCATTCACCGTTCACCTTTTTTTTGTATCTTTGCAATATGAAAGCACTCACGACTCTCCTTTTATTGATGATCACGCTGACCGCCTGCGGCCAGGAGGAGCGTTCGTGGGTACAGCTGTTGAGTGAGGTAATGACGGCTGAGGACATGGAGTCGGAGACGTGGGAAGACACCTACGATATGCTGTACGAACTGGAGCAGCAGCCGTTAGACCTCAACACGGTAAGCCGCGAGGAACTGGAATCGCTGCCCTTCCTCACAGCACGGCAGGTGGAGGACATGATGGAATACCGCGACCGCTACGGCCCCCTGAAGTCGATGAACGAACTGCGCATGATGCGCTCGCTGGATCACGTCCAGATAGCCCTGCTGCACTACTTCGCCTATGTCGAGGAAAGGTCTGAAGAGACGGGATTCCCCCAGTTCGACAACATCCTGAAATACGGCCGTCACGAACTGATGGCCGACGTGCGCATACCTTTTTACAAACGTAAGGGCGACGACAACGGCTACTTAGGCTACCCCTACCGCCACTGGCTGCGCTATCAGTTCAGCTATCAGGACTATGTGAAGGCGGGCTTCGTGGGCTCCCAGGATGCGGGCGAGCCGTTCTTCTCAGGACGCAACAGCATGGGCTACGACTTCTACTCCTACTACCTGCAGGTGAAGCACTTAGGACGATTGGAGAACATCGTCGTAGGCAAGTACAAACTCTCCGTTGGCATGGGACTGGTACTCAACAACAGTTTCGGAATGGGCAAGTTGGCCATGCTGCAACAGTTAGGACGCAACAACGCCACCGTCGTCCGTCCCCATGCCTCACGGACGCCGTCGGGCAGTTTCCAGGGAGCTGCTGCCACCGTCAGCCTGTCGCCCCGTTGGCAACTGACAGGCTTCTTGTCGTATCGTCCACTCGACGGAACGCTCAACAATGACGGCACCCTGCGCACCATCGTGACCGACGGCTACCACCGCACCCCTGCCGAGATGGAGAAGAAGCACAACAGCCACGCCACCGATGCCGGCACCCACATAGCCTGGCGACAGGACGGCCTGCGGGCTGGTGCCACCGTCGTCTACACTCATCTGGACCGCGAACTATTGCCTGACACGAAGACCCTCTACCGCCGATACTATGCCCAAGGGCAGGACTTCCTGAACCTGAGTGCCGACTACGGCTACGTGCATCCCCGCTTTGCGCTGAGCGGTGAGACCGCCATCAACCGTGATGGAGCCGTAGCCACCATCAACAGCCTCAGCCTGCAAGCTGCCGAGGGGTTGAACGTCATGCTGCTGCAGCGGTTCTACAGCTACCGCTACACGGCTCTCTATGCCCGTTCTGTGGCTGAGGGAGGCCGCGTACAGAACGAGAGTGCCGTCTACTTGGGGGCCACTTGGCGCCCTTCGCCTCGCCTGCAGCTACAGGCCTATACCGACTATGCCCACTTCGCCTGGGCCCGCTACCAAGTGTCGCAACCCTCACACGCCTGGGACAACCTGCTGTCGGCCGTCTACGACATAGGTCGTTGGAGCCTCAGCGGCCGCTACCGGCTACACCTGCGCCAACATGATGACGAGACGAAGAAAGCATTGACGGACTACACCGAGCACCGCGGACGCCTGTCGTTGACAAGGAACGGACAACTGCTGAGTGCCACGACGCAGGCCGATGCCGTCAGCACGGGCGACGACTGGGGCTATATGCTGAGCGAAAGTGTCGGCGGTCGGTGGCGAAAGCTGAAGGCAAGTGCCAGCGGCGGCTACTTCCACACTACCGGCTATGCCAGCCGTCTGTATGTCTACGAGCGTAGTCCGCTCTTCAACTTCTCGTTTCCCGCTTTCTACGGCGAGGGTCTGCGCCTGATGCTGATGGTGCAGACAACGATAGCCAAGCAGCTGATGCTGACGGCCAAGGCAGGCTTCACCCACTACTTTGACCGCAGCACCATCAGCACCGGCCTGCAACAGATCAATTCCTCGTCGCAGACCGACCTCGACATCCAGCTACGCTGGAAGTTCTGAAGATTCGTGTCAGCTTATTTCTTCTCGAAATAGTAGGCCTTGCCTCCGGGTTCGTCACCTCCCCAGGTAAAGCCATGTTCCTTGAAGAGCTTTACTGCGAGGTCACCGGCAGTAGGCGGGGTTCCGGGATTCAGCACTACAGCAAGGCCTTTGACATGAGCCAGGATGACGTTGTCGCCCATATACTGGAAAGAGAAGGTAGGGCCGTAGTAGGCGTTGACATCTTCGGTGACCCGCTCATAGGTGGCAATTCCTACGGGCATAAGCTCGGTGATGCTGTAACGTGCCTCGTAGAGCTTGCGGAAGATGTCAAGGAGATCACTTGAGATACTCTTGTTGCAGATGATTTCTCCAATCTTGATAGGGTCCATCATCTGCTTGTCGTAGAAGAGCGAACGGACGGCAGCAAGCTGGTCCTTGGTGATGACAGACTTGTCGCCGGCATAGTAGTTCATGAAATCCGTCCAGTAGTACTCACCGATGGTGGTAATCGTAAAGCATTTCTCGTAGCCGAACTGGTTGATGGCTTCCTGCGAGGTGGTGCTGTTGACGACCCATTCCTGCAGGTTTTTGAGGTTACGCTCTCTTGTTTCCCTGTCAAGTTTCTCTATCTCCTCGCAACTGGAGAAGAGGAGGCCGCCGAGCAGGAGGACGGCAAAAAGTCTGAAGTGTTTCTTTGTTCTATTCATCGCTACTGTTATGATTTTGTCGCATATAGTCGGGGAATGTGAGTGACCAGCGTGACGAGGCATACTTCCTGCGGAGCGTTTCATAGTCAGCAAGCTTCGTATAGGGCAACCGCTTCTGGAGCCAGGGGCGGAGCACTTTCTCTGTCACGAAGTTTCCATAGAGCTCAAACTCCGAGAAACCGGCCTCGCACCGGCGGTCATAGCTGTTGATAATGGCCTCGGTCCAAGTCTGTCCGGTGCGCTGTTCGAGGGCGGTGTGCAGCGTCTGCAGCTGCTCCTTGTCGAACAGCATCTTATGGTCTACGAATGAGAGTGCTGCCAACTGCAGCTCAGGCATCAGCCGGCGGATGTTGTCATAGTAGGGCTGATGCTCCTCGTAGCTCATATAGAACACCGTCTGGCCCGCTTCGGTCAGGAAGACATGGGGACGGATGAGGACGTGGTCGGCATCTATACAGAGGTAATGGCGACAGGTCCCTATACGCCCGCTGAGCTTGACGAGTTGTTGAAAGAGCCATCCGCTGCGGTCCTTGACACGCCCGTCAGGGAGCGTGACCTGCAGCTGGAGACTGGAAGGCGAGAAGCCAAAGACGGTCTGCTCGTCAACGAACTCCAACTGCCGTTCCCGACAGAACTGGATAATCTCCGGCTGTGACGGTGCAACGATATAGATATTCTGAATGGGGTGCGACACCTGGCTACGGACGCCCTCAAGACATAATGGCAGGATGTGGAGGTCCTTGGCGATAATGGGGATGACAACGTCAATCGGTTCCTGTGCCGGCACTAATCGGGGGTGGCGGCACCAGGCAAACAGGCGATATCTGATTTTTCGGAGCTGTGACATACTTAATACTTAATGATGGCTTATAAGATTCTTCTGAACCAATAGTCAAAGAGGTGGAAGTCGGCAGCGGTCATGCGTTCAGCCTCCGGACTGTCCATCCTGTACAGGGGCAGGTCCTTATACATGGCAGCCACCAGTGAAAAAGTGCTGGGAGGACCTATGAGGTAGTGACATTCGGAGAGCATGAACAGATCCTCAGGAGCACTACCCTGGAGGTGATGGATGACGGCCGCGGGACAATGCTGCTGATAGTGTCCGGCATCGACCGAGGGGTCGTTGGTCGACAAGTACACATGCACCTCCTCGCCCTCGTGCATCGCTGCAAAACGATTGATATGACGAATATATACGTCGTCGTCAAAGCAGTATCGCCCACCCTGCCAGTGCACATAGTCACCCCGACGGATATGAACGCCCAGGCGGATTCCCGTGTCATTCATCTTAGCCTTGACGGGAGCCGTGAATTGCGGGTCAAGCGTGAACAGTTCGCAGATCTCCTGACGATACTTCAGGAAGAGGTCGTAATAGCGCACGTGCCAGCCACTGACCACGATATGGGGATGGGCCAGCATCTTACGCTCCAAAGCCTCACGGTCGCAGTCGCTATCCTTGAAACTGGCTGTGGGCAGCAGACGGAGCGCAGCCGCATACTTGGCCAGCAGATACCAGCCGAAGCCCGTCAATGAGGTGTGGCAGATATGGAAATAGCGGTATTTATAGCTGAAGCGCATCGAGACGACCTTGCGGCCATGCTCCCTACCCCACGCATAGACATGGGCATACTGCAGGAGGTTATTGCACATCTGACTCTTGTCGCGGGCAAACATCACCGGCGTCACACTCACGTGCTTAAACACATACCTGACGAGAACGAAGTTCGTGGGGATGGCGATGGCGTAGACCCCCAAGGGCGCCAGCTCGCGGCTGAGTCCCAGCCATAGGAAGAAGTTAAGCAGCACGATATGCAGGCAGTAGTTCACCAGATGGGCACCTCCGAAGCCCACGGCGTTCTTGCCCGAGGTACGCTCCTTGAAGGTGAAATGCGCCGTCATCCAGTAGTTCATCAGGAAACTGAGAACATATCCCACGGTGTAGGCTACATTCACGTTGACCCAATGCTGCAGTACCCAGTAGATGGCGTAGTGGACGGCCGTGGAGATGACCCCCGTAATGCCAAACCGTAAGAATTCCCCGATAGTCTCTTTTTTCTGCATAACCGTTTGCAAAGGTACGAAAAGTTGAGCAAAATACAAAAGGAAAGCTCGCTTTTCTTTTACTATATTCAAAACGAGCTCTTTTCTATTAGCATGTCATTTTTCTCCATCCCTCCCGTCATCTTCGGAAATGCCTTTGTGGATAAGGGTTTCGGCACGGGAGAGATAATTTCTATCCCTCCCATATCTCTCCCATATCTCTCCCATCACAACATGCAGAGATTGATAGTCGATTGATGCGGATACAGATGACGACGGGAGAGATATGGGAGGGAAATGGGAGGGATGACGGGAGAGATGAAATTGACGGAAACCCTTTGTGGATAGGGGTTTGCGGCATCCGACGGGAGGGATGAGGGATTTTTAAGCGCTTCGCTAGTGAGAAGTGAAGAGTGAAGTGAAGATAAAGTGGCTTTGCGCTACATATTCCCACGGCGGGAGCCTTCTATTCCCTGCCTGGGAACCAGACATTCCCGTCGTGGGAATGTCGGCAGAGTCCCCTTCAAGTGTCGTTTTTTGCACACCTACGAGAGAGGAATGCTAACTATGCCAGTTAACGATGCTATATAGGTTAGTTAGCCTATCTATATGGGTCAGTTAGCATGACTAACCGTAAGGTCAATTTTCTCTAAATTGCTTCTTTTTGAGCCTTTCCTACAAGAAAAATCTGAGAAATCCACTTATTATCAAAATCTTTTTGTATCTTTGCGGCCTGAAGGTGTTGTCAGGCCTTGCGTACGTTAAGCTAATGCCAGTGGGCGGCTGGTGCGACAAACGATTATGCAGAATGGTGGAATGCAAAAATAACAGTCAGTTCCGCTTGCGGAATGGGAGTA
>CACZDV010000048.1 GCA_902780025.1 uncultured Prevotellaceae bacterium | reverse complement strand
AGCCGATGATTTAGAATCGTCACTGTTATTGAAGGCTCCCGCAATCGTGATGACATCACCTGCCTTGAAACCACCTTCGACAGACAACTCTGCCTTGTTGTCGTTAACGACTTCTTCGGTGGTGTAACTGTTGGCAAACTTAATACCGTCAATACTTGTTGTGTTGGTCTTGATCTTCACAACGTCATACGACGTAGTACCACCTAAGGTGATGCCATTCTTGGAGGCAGGATAACTGATTAAAGTTTCTGCCTGCACCCCAATAGCCACAGCGGCCATAGCAATAAGTGTAAATAATTTCTTCATAAGCGTTTTTGTTTTAGTTAATATTAAATGTTATTTATGGATTTTGCCGCAAAGATACGCTTTTAATTTGACATATAAAAGAAAAGAAAAAGAAAAAAATGCGTAAACGTTCGCGGATTCAAAAAAATGTCGTACCTTTGCGACAAAATTGATGACAACTAACTAAAACATAATTTATAAAACCCAAAACAATGATGAAAAGACATCTACTTAGATTAAGTACACTATGGTTAGTACTTGTAGCTGTAGTAACAGTACGTGCCCAGGACGTCACCGCTACATGGGACTTCCATTCGGCCGATGGTAACTATTATGCTGCTGGCAGCGCAAACATCCAGAACGCTGTCGGCACTCTGGACGCTACGGCCAGCGACGGTAGCACCATCACGCTGACCGTTGACGCTACGAACAACGGCAAGCTCTATTCGCGTGGCGGCGGAGACGCACAGTTTAACAACGGTACGATTATTAAGGTTCCTGTAAAATCGACCGCTGACGTAGTGACCGTCACAAGTTATCCTAACTACCATTACTACACCGTCGGCGGTTCGGAGGCCGATGCCGACACTTATGCCCATACGGCAAAAGCCTCGGAGGTGTCAGCCGGATTCGTGCAGATCATTGCGACCAACACGGCCTACCTCTTCTCCATAAGCGTCACGCAGAAGGCTGAAGCTGCCGCCGTCTCGCTGACCTGGGACTACACGAGCAATCAGATTCCGACCAAAGGTCCGGACAACGGCCTTTATTATGGTGCCTACGTCAACGACGCTCCAAGCACCAACATGGGTTTGAACGGTGTTAAACTGAACAGCTCGGGCTATGCCTTCTTCGAAAAGCCTGCCGTTGCTGGTAAGCTGACGTTGACCTTCGGCAACCGCAAGACTGCTGATGCCTACACCGTAAACGTCTATGCCTGTACCATTGCCGAGGGTGCAGCTACAAAGGGTAACCTCATCGGTGAGGTGGCCATTGATGCCAGTCCCAACACGGGCAGCATCGACATTCCTGCTGACGTGACGGGTATTTACATCGAGCGTAAGACAGGTGCCGAGGGTGTGCTCTGCAAGATAGTGTTCAAGGAGAACGTCGCCCGCTCGTTCGTGGACTTCGAGATTACCAATGAGCAGATGATGACAGAAGGCTTCGACGGCTCAACGCTGCCATCTGGTGTCACCTTTAATGGCACACATCGTGGCGACAATCATGGCTATGGCAACGTGACAATTACGGTTCCCGTCGACGGTACCGTGAAATTCACCATTGGTGGCTGTCGGTATGCCAACCCCGCTACCTGCAAGGTTACCAATGCTGCTGGCGAACTGTTGGCTGAACCCAACCTGAAGACCGCTACCTGTTACCATGAAGACAAGGCTGCCGCCACCTATTTCTATATAGGTGAGCCCACCACACTGACCTTCTCGAACATTGCCTACCTGCCTTACTTCAAGGCCGAGGCCACCGAGGTGTCGGAGGCTGTCATCACTTATAAGGACCAGGACAACAAAGTGCTCGGTACCAAGACCGTCTATGAGGGTGACCCCATCGGCGAGATTCCTTACAGCGAGGCAGACCTGACCATTCCTGACGGTCAGAAGTTCCGTGGCTGGTACTATGCCAACGACATCAAGGTGAAAACCAGCGATATCGTCACAGGCAATGTGACACTGAAGGCAGGTGTAACTCCCGTTGAGTCTGTAGAAGTGGGATCTGTTCAGACCTACGACCTGACAAAGGCCACCTTCTATCCTGAGGACCACGAGACCATCAGCACCGAGGGCGGTTCATACTACAACAACCACGGCTGGACGTTCAACGCTGGCGGCACATTCACTGTCGATGTGGCCGGCAAAGCTCAGATTGTGCTGATGCTCTGCCAGTATGGCAACGGCACCACCATCAAGGTGACTGATGCAGCAGGCAACGTCATCAAGGACGACGTACCCGCAAAAGCTGAGAACGACGGCGGTCTGACCTCACTTACCTACGACGGTCCGGCCACACAGCTGACCTTCACCTTTGCTGAGCAGACTTATCTGCACATGGTGACCGTCTACAACGTCACCGACTTCCTGGCTAAGGATGCCTCTGGCTACTACATCGTTCCCGCTGGTGACGCTGCCGGTCTGCTGATGGCCATCAACACAGCCAGTGCCGAAGAAGGAGCCAAGATATTCCTGCCTAACGGCACCTACGACCTCGGACAGACTGCAAAAACCGTAATCTCTGGTAAGAACGTGTCACTCATCGGACAGAGTGCCGAGAAGACCATCATCGTCACCCGTCCCGCCGAGGAAGGCCTGGGCAAAGGTGATCTGCTGAACAATACCGGTGAAGGCCTCTACATGCAGGATCTGACACTGAAGAACGACTTTGCCTACGCTGGTAACGACGGACGTGCCGCCTCTCTGCACGATCAGGGTACCAAGACCATCTGCAAGAATGTCATTCTGCTCTCCCATCAGGACACCTATTATTCTCATAAGGTAGGCGGTCTCTATTACTGGGAGGGCGGTGAACTTCACGGCACCGTTGACTACCTCTGCGGTAACGGTAAAGTTTACTACAACGAGGTGAAGCTGGTGAACGAGCAGCGTAGCAGCTCGACCATCACGGCTAACTCTGAGCTCTACGTGTTCAACAACTGCACCGTTGAGAACCATGCCGACAAGTACAACTTCGGCCGTGCCTGGAGCGACCATCCCGTTTGTATCTACCTGAATACTACCCTACTCGACCCCAGCAAGCTTATTGAGACACGTTGGAACACCACCAACCCGCTGAACTGCGACTACAGCATTGCTGGTGAGTACGGTACGAAGGATGAAAGCGGCAAGAATATCACACCTGCCGAGAACACCATCACCTTCCCCAAGGAGGGCACAACGATGAACACCATCCTCGACGCTTCAGCACTGGAGACCTACTCCATCCAGAACGTGCTCGGCGAATGGGCAACTGAAGCTCAGCAGCAGGCCAAGCAACTGGACGCTCCCGCCAATGCCAAGTACGACAACGGTACGGTGACATGGACACCTGCCAACAACGGTGCCATTGCCTACGCGCTGTTCCTGAACGGCGAATTCGTTGGCATCACTGAAGGTTCGAGTTTCAACGTTACCATTGACCCCGACAAGGATGCACTAACCATTCGTGCTGCCAACGCTCGCGGCGGTTTCGGTCCTGAGGCTTCTGTCTCTGTCATCCCCAGTGTCATCAACAATGTTGAAGTTTACAACAACGCTGCCGGCACTGTCTACAACCTGCAGGGCATCCGTGTAAAGGATGTCAATAAGGGCATTTACATCATGGACGGCAAAAAGGTCGTGATTAAGTGAGAGGAATGAGAGCTTGCTCACATTCCAGAACGGGAACGAGCTCAACGAAGTTAAGGTGGTCGTGAAGTAATCACTATACCTTATTAATTATTAAGGCGTGGTCAGGCGGTTGTCTGGCCACGCTTTTTTAACACTTTGGCGCAAACGTTTGCGAAAAAAAGACTACAGAACATTTCATTTTTTAAAATTTTATGCGTATCTTTGCAACGTAAAATACTAAAAACCGTACGTATTAGAACTACATTCGACAAAACAACTTATCAATAATTAATTAAAACTACTAAATTTTATGTCTGAAAAATTAAAGAGTATCAGAGCGACGCTTGTCCTTGCCCTCCTCATGTTTGTGGGCACAATACAGGCGCAGACCGTTAAGGTCAACGTGAAGGACTCGAGCGGTGAAGCCGTCATCGGTGCCAGCATTATTGAGCAGGGCACTAAGAATGGTGGCATCACCGACTTCGACGGTAATTTCACACTCAAGTCTACGGGCAAGCCCATCACCATCTCGTATGTCGGCATGAAGAGCCAGACCATCAACGTGAAGGGCAAGTCCTCCATCAACGTAGTCCTCGAAGATGACAACACGACGCTGAACGAGCTGGTGGTCATCGGTTACGGTTCCGTAAAGAAGAAGGATATCACGGGTTCTGTGGCAACCGTCAACAGCGAGCAGCTGGCTGCCGTACCCGTGGCCAACGCCTCGGAGGCCCTGACGGGTAAGATGCCTGGTGTGCAGATTACCTCTACTGAAGGTTCGCCCGACGCTGAAATAAAGATTCGCGTGCGTGGCGGCGGTTCTATCACCCAGTCCAACGACCCGCTCTACATCGTCGATGGCTTCCCCGTTGACGGTATCAGCGACATCCCCGCCAACGACATTGAGGACATCACCGTGCTGAAGGATGCATCTTCGACCGCCATCTACGGTTCGCGCGGTGCTAACGGTGTTATCCTGGTGACTACGAAGAGCGGACAGGCCGGCAAGACCAAGGTGAGCTACAATGCCTACTACAGCTGGAAGACGATGGCCAAGAAGATGGACGTGCTCGATGCCTATGACTATGCCAAGTGGCAGTATGAGCTGGCCCTGCTGAAGAACAGCAACAACCCCGAGAAGATTTCCTCCTATACCGACTTCTTCGGCAACTATCAGGACATCGACCTCTACAAGGGTATGCCCGAGAACGACTGGCAGGACATCACCTTCGGTCGCACAGGCCACACCTTCAACCACAACATCAACATCAACGGTGGTTCGGAGACAATCAAGTATGCCTTCAGCTACGCTCACATGAACGACAAGGCCATCATGATTGGTTCTAACTTCAAGCGCGACAACTTCAACCTGAAGCTGAACACCAAGCCCACCAAGCGCACGACGCTCGACTTCCAGGCCCGCTATGCCATCACCGACATCCGTGGCGGTGGTGCCAACGAGGCTACGGGTGCCTACGATACTGACCGCCGTCTGGCCTACTCAGTCATCTACACCCCGATTCCCCTGTCAAACCTCGACCCGACGGCAGGTACCGACGACGACCTGGGTAATCTCTACAACCCCGTGACCGCTGCCGCCGACAACGACCGCAAGAAGCAGCGCAAGAACCTTAACATAGCAGGTAGCTTCGGATGGGAAGTCATTGACGACCTGAAGCTGAAGGCCGAGTTCGGTTACGACGATTACAACGAGTACGACCAGCGCTTCTGGGGTCTTACCACTTACTATATTAAGAATGTACCCGCGAGCGAGAACCAGAACATGCCCGCCATCAACCTGGTGAACACCAGCCGCCACCGCTTCCGCAATACGAATACGGCTAACTACGACTTCAAGAAACTCATCAATAACGAGGACCACAGCCTGAACCTGCTCGTCGGCCATGAGTATGTCATCACCAAGAAGCACGCCAACACCAACACCGTTCACGGATTCCCCGTCGACTACGATGCCACTACTGCCTGGAAGTTGACTTCACAGGGTGTTCCTTATACGGTCGACGACTCCTACGCTGCCGACGACAAGCTGCTCTCCTGGTTCGGACGTCTGAACTACAACTTCAAGGACCGCTACCTGTTGGCTGCCACCTTCCGTGCTGATGCTTCGTCGAAGTTTGCCGAGCAGAACCGCTGGGGATACTTCCCCTCTGTAGCACTGGCATGGCGCGTCTCGCAGGAGCCGTTCATGAAGAGCACTGAGAGCTGGCTCGACGACTTGAAGCTCCGCGTCAGCTACGGTACCGCCGGTAACAACAACATCCCCGTAGGCCAGCTCGTCCAGGTGTACGAGAACAAGGCTACCTCGTGGGTCAACGGATTTAATAACTACTGGGCTCCCTCGAAGACCATGGCCAACCCCGACCTGAAATGGGAGACCACCATCACCCGTAACCTCGGTATCGACTTCACCGTCTTCGGCGGCAAGCTGAACGGTACCATCGAGGCATACATCAACACGACGAAAGACCTGCTCATACAGTTCCTGACTCAGGGTACGGGCTACGACAACCAGTACCGCAACCTCGGCGAGACCCAGAATAAGGGTCTTGAGGTCTCGTTCACCTATCATATCTTGAACAAGAAGAACTACGGACTGGACTTCAGCGCCAACTTCGGCACTAACTCCAGCAAGATCAAGAGCCTCGGCATCATGGATAACTTTGGCAAGGACTCCCGCTGGGCTTCAACGGAAATCGGCAATGACTACTGGATTGCCGTCAACGGAGCTGTTGGCGAGGTTTATGGCTTCAAGAGCGCCGGCCGCTATGAGGTCAGCGACTTCGAGAGCTACAACGCTGCTACCGACACCTGGAAACTCAAGGATGGCGTAGCCGATGCGTCGGCCGTCGTCGGTAAGGTGCGTCCCGGTACGATGAAGATTGAGAACATCGCCGACAAGGAAGGTGCCGAGAACGTCATCGGCAACGAAGACATCACCACCATCGGCAACGTCAGCCCCGACTTCTTCGGTGGCTTCAGCATCACGGGCCGTGCCTACGGATTCGACCTTGTGGCCAACTTCAACTACAGTGTGGGCAACAAGGAGTACAACGCCAACAAGATTATGTACACCCAGACCGGTAAGTACCAGTATCGCAACATGATTGACATCATGGCCGACGGCAAGCGCTGGACAAACCTCGACCCCGAGACCGGACTGCTCACGAACGACCCCGAGCGCCTGGCTCAGCTCAACGCCAACACTACGATGTGGAGCCCGTACACCAGCAAGATGGTGCTCACCGACTGGGCTGTCGAGGACGCTTCGTTCCTGCGTCTGAACACGCTGTCGCTGGGTTATACACTGCCCTCTTCGCTGACCAAGCTCGCCAACATCAACAGTCTGCGCTTCTACGTCACCGCCTACAACGTATTCACGATTACCGGTTACGACGGTTTCGATCCCGAGTCCGACTGTATCCGCTCAACAGCTCTTACGCCCAACGTCGACTATTCGGGTTATCCCCGCAGCCGCCAGTTCGTAGTAGGTTTGAATTTGAATTTCTAAAATGAAGGAGGAAACAAAAGATGAAAAATAAGATTAAGCTTTCCATCATGGCTCTGTCGCTCGTTGCACTGGCTTCATGCGACATGGATGCCCCCAGTGTATCTTCGCTCAACGGTGAGACCGTCTACTCGACCTACTCGCTGGCTGAAGCCGAAGTGATGTCTATCCATGTGTCGTTTGGTGAGACCAACTCCTATCGCGGACGTTTCCTGCCCTACTACGGTGTGAATACTGACGTAGAAGTGGGTAACTCGCCTGACATCACCAAGGCTGGCGACGACAACAAGAACGACCTGTGGGACTACAACACACTGCCTACCAACGGCCAGATGAATACCGACAACAACGCCTACGCCAAGTTCTATGAGGGTATCGAGCGTGCCAACCTGGCCATCGAGGGTCTTCGTGAGTATGGTGACATCAAGAACAATAAGGACATGGCTCAGCTGCTTGGTGAAGCACTGACCCTGCGTGCCGTCATCTACAACGACCTCATCAAGGCATGGGGCGATGTGCCCGCACGCTTTGAGCCCAACAACTCAGACAATATGTACCTGCCGCGTACCAATCGCGACGTCATCTACAAGCAGTTGCTGGCTGACCTCCTTGAGGCCGAGGACTACTGCTACTGGCCCAACGAGAACAAGATTACCAAGAGCACCGAGCGCGTCAGCAAGGCTTTCGTGAAGGCCCTGCGTGCACGTCTGGCTCTCTATGCCGGCGGCTATGGACTCCGTGGCGACGGCTATCGCCGTTCAAAGGACGCCGAACTGGCTCCGGAGAAGATGTACGAGATTGCCCGCAAAGAGTGTGAGGACATCATCAATCAGGGCTGCAACACCCTCGGAAGCTTCAAGGACAACTTCGTCAAGTTGTGCGAAGACAACGTCACGGCCGGTGGCGAGAGTCTCTGGGAGATTCCTTTCTCTGATGGTCGCGGACGCGTGCTCTATACCTGGGGTGTGAAGCACAACTCAAAGGATCAGTACACACAGCAGGCTCAGGGTGGTGTCAACGGACCTATCGCCTACCTGTATTACGACTACGATGCTGACGACATCCGCCGCGACATTACTTGTGTCCCCTACGAGTGGAGCAAGGACCTGAAGAACGGTAATGCCTTCGTTACCTTCCGCGCCATCAACAAGTGGTGCTTCGGAAAGCTGCGCTACGAGTGGATGAAGCGTATCGTCACCTCGACCAACGACGACGGTATCAACTTCCAGTACATGCGTCTGGCCGACGTCTATCTGATGGCTGCCGAGGCAGAGAACGAGCTGGGGAACACCGGCACTGCCTGGAACTACATGCGCCCTGTGCTGGCCCGTGTGCTGCCCGCCGACAAGGTTAGCACTCTGCAGGCTAAGTACACCGCCAGTCAGCAGGCCTTCCGCGAGGGTATCTACGACCAGCGCGCACTCGAGTTCGCCGGTGAGGCTCTCCGCAAGCCCGACCTCGTTCGCTGGGGCAACATCGACCAGAAGATGGCTGAAGCTAAGGAGAAACTCACCGCCCTGCAGCAGCGTACCGGTATCTATGAAGGACTGCCCGACAAGGCATATATCAATAATGCCGAAGATGCTAACGCCATCCAAGTCTATGGTCTGAACAAGGGCGAAGATAACCCCTCCGACGACATCAAGAACAACTGGGAGTCGAAGAACTGGTTCGAGTCGAGCGGCAAGTTTGTGCTCACTCAGGAGTATATCGACGGTCTCTACACCGTCCAGCCCAGCACTCACTGCCTGTGGCCTATCTGGCAGACGTTCATCAATGCCAGCAACAATATGCTTAACAACGATGGCATCTACGGCCAGCTGTCAGACTAATCAAACGAATATTAATGACAAACAACGTTATGAAAAAGAATATCATCAATAAATTCATCTTCGCGGGACTGGCTGCACTTGCCTTCACTGCATGCGGCGAGCCCGACGACGAGATTACGAGCAACAACTACAGCCGTAACTTCTCGCCCGTCAATCTGGAAGCCCGCGTAGTCAACCAGACACAGATTCGCGTCAACTGGACTCCCTCTGAAGGTGCAACGACCTACAATCTGGAAGTCTATAATGACAGTATGCAGTTTGCAGGATCGCCAGTGAAGACAGCTACAGTGACAGCTTCTGAACTACCTGTAACCTTAAAGGGATTTGAGGGTGAAGAGAACTACAGCATCCGTGTGCAGGCCATCACAGAAGGAAACGACAGCCGCACTTCGAAGTGGTCGGGCATTGCCGTGCAGACGGGGCGTGAGCAGATCTTTGCCGACCTTACCGAGGCCGACCTTACTAACACCAGCGTCACCCTGCACTGGCCTGCCGGCGAGCGTGCCGACTACATCACCATCAAGCCGGGTGACATCCGTCACGACCTGACGGATGCTGAGATTGCCGCTGGTACCGTCACCATCAACGGACTGACCGACGATACCGATTACACCGCCGTGATGACCCGTGGCACGAAGACTCGTGGCACGATGAAGTTCACCACGCCGCTCAACCTCAACGGTGCAACGAAGGTGGAGGCTGGTGCCGACCTCGTGGCTGTCATCGCTGGCGCTGCCGACGGTGAAGTGCTGGCACTGATGCCCGGTGAATACACTGTAGGTGCCGATGCCGAAGCTGCTTACAAGTACGGTTCGCTCGCTATCTCTAAGAACCTGACCATCCGCAGTGCCAAGTCTTCAGACCGTGCCATCATCCGCGGACGTTTCCAGATTTCGGCTGGTGCCTCGCTCGACCTCAATCAGGTTGTCATCAACGGTAAGGAGACATCGGGCGACCAGGCCTTCAACTACACCGAGGACGGTGAGTATGACCACCTGAACGTTCAGGACTGCGAAATCTTTGGCTTCACCAAGGGCTTCTACTACGTGAACAAGGCAGCCAAGATTAACGATATCACCATCAACAACTGCCTCATCCACGACATTGAGTGCTCGGGCGGCGATATGTTCGACTGCCGTGCAGGTGCTATCCTGAAGATTAACATCACGAACTCGACCATCTGGCATTGCGCACTGGAGCGCGACTTCGTACGCTACGACGACAAGTCGAGCAACTTCGAGGGTGTTCAGCCGCAGATTACCATCGACCACTGCACACTGAACGACGTGTCGAACCTGGCTGGCAAGCGCATCCTCTACGTACGCTTCGCAGGCAACAGCATCACGTTCACCAACAACATCGTATCGAACACGCTGGCCAACTTCTCGAACCAGAGTAGCACCGCTGTTCCCACCTTCGAGAACAACAACTATTGGAACGCCGCAGCCCTGAATGCTGAGGGTGGAGCTGGCAAGTTCATCGACACCACCGGCCGTGAGCTCGATCCTGGCTATGCCAATGCTGCAGGCGGTGACTTCACCGTCAGCAACGAGGACGTCAAGTTCTACGGCATCGGTGACCCGCGCTGGATTAAGTAATCGTTAGTTCAGCCATTCATACAGGCACGCTTCCCCCTGAAAGGAGGTTGCGTGCCTGTTTCCACTAAAGACCAAACAAAACTAAAATAACAATGAAGACAACTATTATCACACTATTGGCATGTTGCACACTCACCGTGAGTGCACAGCAGACATTACCCTATCAGAATCCGCAGCTGAAGGCTGAGCAGCGCGCTGACGACCTGCTCGGCAGACTGACACTCGAAGAAAAAGTCCGACTGATGATGGACACCTCGCCCGCCATCGAGCGCTTAGGCATCCCGCAGTTCCAGTGGTGGAATGAGGCACTGCACGGTGTTGGGCGTAATGGCTATGCCACCGTATTTCCCATCACCATGGGCATGGCGGCCTCGTGGGACGACGAGCTACTCCACCAAGTATTTACGGCGGTCAGCGACGAGGCGCGTGTCAAAGCGCAGCAGGCCAAGCGTTCGGGTAACATCCGGCGCTACCAGAGTCTGTCGTTCTGGACACCCAACATCAACATCTTCCGTGACCCCCGCTGGGGACGCGGTCAGGAGACCTACGGCGAAGACCCCTACCTCACTTCGAAGATGGGACTCGCCGTCGTCCGAGGTCTGCAAGGCTATACATACGACGGCAAACCCCTTGCCGACCGGATGAAGCTACTGGCCTGTGCCAAGCACTTCGCCGTGCATAGCGGACCTGAGTGGAACCGCCATACCTTCAACGTCGAGAACCTGCCCGAACGTGACCTTTGGGAGACTTACCTGCCGGCCTTCAAGGCATTGGTGCAGGAGGGCGAGGTGGCTGAGGTGATGTGTGCCTACCAGCGCATCGACGGTCAGCCCTGCTGCTCGCAGACCCGCTATGAGCAGCAGATACTGCGCGACGAGTGGGGCTTCGACGGTTTGATTACCAGCGACTGCGGTGCCATCCGCGACTTCCTGCCCCGCTGGCACAACACCGCCAAGGACGGTGCCGAGGCTTCGGCCCAGGCCGTGCTTGCCGGTACCGATGTGGAGTGCGGTTCGGAATATCGTAACCTGCCTGAAGCCGTGCGTCGTGGCGACATCAAGGAGGCTGACCTCGACCGTTCGCTACGCCGTCTGCTCATCGCCCGTTTTAAGGTTGGCGACTTCGACCGTGACGAGCTCGTCAGCTGGACAAAGATTCCTGAGTCGGCCGTGGCCTCCAAGGAACACAAGGACCTGGCCTACCGCATGGCCCAGAAGTCCATCGTCCTGCTAAAGAACAACGGCATCCTGCCTTTATCGTATGCTGCGACTAAGGCGCAGCCCACAAGCAAGATTGTCGTCATGGGACCTAACGCCAACGACTCGGTTATGATGTGGGGCAACTACTCGGGCTATCCCACCCGCACCATCACCGCCCTTGAAGGCATCTGGCAGAAATTCTCACCACTCACCATTCCGTACATCCCCGCCTGCGGACTGACCCGCAACGAGGTGTTCGAGAGTCGCTTCAACGAGATTAAGTCGCCCCTCGGCGCCCCTGGCATGCAGATAGCCTATTGGAACAACGTCGAGATGGACGGTGCTCCCGTCATTACCGTCACGCAGACACAGCCCATCCAACTGAGCAACGGCGGCAACACCGTCTTTGCCCCGGGCGTCAACCTCGAGAACTGTTCGGCCCGTCTCGACGGCACCTTTATTCCTACCCGCGACGAAACTCTCACCTTCAATATCAGTGGCGACGACAGGGTGCGCCTGCTGGTCAACGGCGATACGCTGGTCAACCTCTGGAATGTCCGTCAGCGCATACAGGTGGGCCGGAAGGAACTGACAGTCAAGGCCGGCGAGCACTACCGCCTGCAGATTGACTATGTGCAGGAGGCTGGCTACGGCGCACTGAACTTCGACATCCAGAGCCGCGTCGCCCCCACCCGTGAACAACTGTTGGCACAGGTGGGCGATGCCACGACCGTCATCTTCGTCGGCGGTATCTCACCTTCGCTCGAAGGCGAGGAGATGCGCGTCAGCGAACCCGGTTTCCGAGGTGGCGACCGCACTTCGATTGAACTACCACAAGCCCAGCGCGACGTGCTGCGTATGCTCCATGAAGCCGGAAAACGGGTGGTGTTCGTCAACTGCTCAGGAGGTGCCATGGGACTGGTGCCCGAACTGGAGACCTGCGATGCCATCCTGCAGTGGTGGTACGACGGTGAACAGGGTGGACGTGCCCTGGCCGATGTGCTCTTCGGCGACTACAACCCCAGCGGCAAGCTGCCTGTCACCTTCTACAAGAATGTTGACGACCTGCCCGACTTCCTCGACTACACCATGAAGAACCGTACCTATCGTTACTATACTGGTGAGCCCGTCTTCCCCTTCGGTCACGGACTGTCATACACCACCTTCGAGTTCGGTAAGCCCGTCTATACTAACAATAAGGTTCAGGTGCGCGTGAAGAACAGTGGCAACCGCGACGGCATCGAGACCGTTCAAGTCTACTTCCGTCGCATCGCCGACAAGGAAGGTCCCCTGAAGACGCTCTGCGCCTATCAGCAGGTCAGCCTCAAGGCTGGCGAAGTGAAGACAGTCGCCATTCCCCTACCCCGCCAGCGCTTCGAGTGTTGGGATGCCTCGACGAACACCATGTGCGTCATCCCGGGCCGGTATGAGATTCTGACTGGTAACAGCAGTGCCGACAGCGCCTTGCTTGGCACCATCGCCAACATCAAGTGACGAGTCCCCAGAACAAAAGAAAGGCCACACCTGAATGCGGGTGTGGCCTTTCTTCATATAGGCATTGACTGTTTACAAGTTCAGCAAAAAAAAAGCCTTTGGCTCAAACTTGGCAAGCTTAGCCAAATCTGCTTGAGCTTGCTCATAGATTATTACCTCATAGGTCATAACCCTGCCTCCTTAGGAAGTCCGACAGATTTTCACCAGGAAGCATGGTCGCAGATTTGCCCTGCTTAGCTTCATCCACCCTTGCAAAGAACTGTTCACGCGTCATCAACGTTTCATCTTGCTTCTTGACAGCAAGCTTCTTCAGGTATTTTAGGGCCTGCCGGAGCAGACCCTCATCTTCTGCAATGACCCCCATGGTGCGATAGACTTCTGCATTCAACTGTACTGTCGTCATATTCCTTGATTATCCTCTTTATAGCATATTCGTGGGCAAAGTTACAACATTATTCTGATATTTCCAAATTTTTGTGCAATTTCTTTTGAGTGTACGGGCGACAACCATCGCGGCAACAGGGCTATAAAAGCGGGCAGGTGACCCGCGCTGGATTAAGTGGTTATCGTTAATCACGATTCATACGGGGGGATGTGCCAGCAATGACACATCCCCTTTTCTATTGCGAAAAATATAAACAAATCCGCACCCGAATCATCCTTATAACACCCTGTTTCTCACGTTAAACCTTGTTAATTGAAGGCAAAGAGGAAGGATACTGTAATGCGATTGCAGCCTGCTGGTTGGAAAAAGTATATGCCGCGGTATGTAAAAAGGGGCCTCGCGTTATGCAAAAAGGGGCGCCGCGTTGTGTAAAAAGGGGCTCCGCGGTCCCACCGCGGCGTATCTATTTAGGGAACGCGGAGGCACTATTTAGGGAAAAACAGGCTTGAAAGTTTGCACCAAATGGCTTGTTTTTAGAAGCCATCTGGCCCATATTAACATACCGACAGACCTGTTTTTATGAAAAAACAGGTCTCTTTACGCGCGCGCGTACCTTATATATATTATATAGGGCCAAAATCCCCAAAAAGCGCCTGTTTTTCTTCGGATAGCATATCAGAATGACATCATACTCGACGAACACTGTTTTGAGTGCGTCATTCCAACAAAATGCCACATACAGTAACCGACAAAAGATGCGAAAAAAGAATACAAAGCAGAAAAAAGCGGGCAGGTGCGACAACTATCGAGGCAACGATGGCGGCTATTGACGTAGGAGCCACATGGCAAAGAACTTGTCGTAGGTTTCGTAGACGCCGAGGTTCGAGGTGACAAAACTCTTCTCAAGCAGTCCCTTGATGGCTGATTGGACACTACTGGTCGACGGGAGGTGCCAGCGGTGAATAAACGTTGCCGAGGTGATGGCGGTGGCCTTGCCTGCCTTGCTGATGGCAATCAAAAGCATTTTTTGCTTGGGTGGCAGTTGGAATAACAGCGACTGGAAGTTGAATTCGTTGGATCGCAGTATGTTATCAATGGCAATGTCTATCATCTCGACCGTGCAGTCGGTATCTGGCGACGAGATGGCGAACAGCTCGTTCATCACCCGTTGCACATACCAAGTGACTCCCTCAAACCGCTGATAGACCGCTTGGAATACTGCGGCGGGTAGTGTCTTGGCGGCGGCCTTAAAGTGCTTTTGGGCAAACTGACAGTACTTGTCCATCGGAATACAGTCGAGATTCATCATCGATGTGCTTTGATAGAACGGCCTCGAAGGGCTGGTGAAGATTTCGGCCATCATGGTGCGTTGTGAACCTGCAAAGATGAAGTTGGCATTACGACAGCGTTGAATATGGGTACGCAGCAGGGCTTCGGCATTGCTGTCAGGATAGCTGCTGACAGCCTGAAACTCGTCGATGGCAACGATACACGGTTTATCGGCAGACTCTATATAGTGAAAAATCTCGTCAAGCGTTATCCTGGGTGTATGGATGTCGCCTACCTCTACATTCCACGAGGGATTCCCCATAGGGTCGAAAGAGATACCGCTACGTACAGAGGTCAGAAGGTCGGTGAACTTCTGCATGACCTTGGAGCCCCAAGGGCGCAAGGCCGACAACATACTGCCGCCCATCGTCACAACCATATCCTCCATGTTCTTAGTCGCATAGATGTCAATCAGGAAGGTATAGTAGTTCTTCCTGACTTTCGGCTGGTGGAACAGATTCTCTATCAGACCCGTTTTCCCGATGCGGCGAGGGGCTATCAGTGCCACATTGTTGCCATTTTCTATCAATCGGAACAACTGTTCCGTCTCGTTTTTTCGGTCACAGAAATAGGCTTCCGACTCGTAGCCATACAGTATAAAAGGATTGTTAACCATACGTAAGCGCTCTTTTTGACCACAAATATAATTATTATTCTTCAATTATCATACTATAATAATTGTCTTATAATAATTCTTAACATTGTTTGTGACTTCTTGCATCCTCCGTAGGGCAAGAAAACGACAACGAAGATTTGTCGAAAGCCCACGAGTGCTCGCAGTAATGACACGGATGGGGACAGAAAAAAAGCAGGCAGGTGCGACAACTATCGAGGCAAGGATACCTCTGTCGTTAATACCCTTGTGCCACCATTTCGTAACTCTGGTGTGTTGATGCGGATGTCGCAGTCAACAACAAAAATGGAACCAGCCGCTGAGCAGATAACATTTTCATCGTGCATATCGCTCAGATTTCACCAAGAGCTTGAGGCAGACGCTTGTCAACCTCGTCCGTCCATAGGCCCACGGCCTTAGCCCACCTCTCTATTGCTGCTTCCTGCTGCGCTCCGCGTTGGCACTCTCTTTCGTAGTCGCTGAGTGCTGGTGAATCTTGGCTATCTGAGCCAACTTCTGCTCCCGCGAGCAGGGATGCAATGACATTTGCATGACCTCCCGTTGTGCAGCCATGCTGTTCTTGCGGTGAAAATCGTTGATAAACCAACCGCCCACTAATGAATTCTGCTGCATAGGTATCCAATTTATACAGACCTTCAGGCGTGAAACCCTCGGTAATAATGGTACGGACGGAAGCCCAAAAGTCTGCGTTGTTCATTGTTTCTTAATTGCTCTATCGATTGTATTATCGTGGGCAAAGTTACAACATTATTCTGACATTTCCAAATCTGGGGGGCAATTTCTTTTGAGTGTACGGGCGACAATCATCGCGGCAACAGGGCTATAAAAATATCTTTGTCATAAGAAGAAACCGCAAAAGTTATTTCAGAACTTTTGCGGTTTGTTGGGGTTTATTAACAACCGACGGTTATCAACGCAGCACCTTGCGGCCACTGGTGATGACGATGCCACGGGGAGTGGCAGCGGTGACGGGACGGCCCTGGAGGTCGTAGGTAGTGGTGGTGGTGGTGCGGGGATCGGCGGCGGGAGCGGTGACGGCGGCAGGGACGATGGGCTCCACGTCGATGTAGTCGATGTCAGGCATCCAGCCGGAGGTGTTGGACAGGCGGATGGTGTTCTGACCGGGCTGGAGCTGGATGTCAAGAGACTTGCGCCCCACCTTGTCGAAACCGCCGGAGTTGAAGCTGAGGCTTTTAATTCGCTTGCCGTTGACGCTGATAGCGATATTGCGCGACTCACCACAGAGGTAGCCGATGGTGAGCTTATAGTCACCACCCTCCTGACTGTAGACGTTACGCCACTGGAGGTCGTTCTTGTCTGACTGTCCTAAATAGCCGGCCTTGTAGCCGCCGGAACAGAAGTCGGCGGCCGAGTACTGACAGACGTTCCACTCTATCTCCGAGTAGGCATTGCTGTAGCCCGTCTCGGCCTCATAGCGGACACGCTCCAGCCGGGTTTCGGCTTCAGCCACGTAGATACGGGTGCCGTGAGCAGGGAGAGCAACTTCGTAGCTGTCCGTAAAAGCACCTACATCCTTGTTCTGGAACACGTCGCGCAGCTTGACTTCCCCGCCGAGGTCGATATCGCGGAAGTTGACGGTGAACGTGCGGGCCTCGTCGTTAGGATTATAGACGGCAAAGGCCCGGCGGTTGCCGTTCCACCGCTCGATGTCCCTGACCAGCAGGTGACAGCCGTCGGCAAAGCCGGCCACGTAGGCCTGCTGGTAGAGGGTGTCCTGATTGAGGGCGATGAGCTCGGTGTTCTTCAGCAGTTTCAGCGCAGCAGTCTTGATAGTCGCCAGGTTACAGCCGATGAGCAGCGGCGAGTTCATGATACACCACATACCGAAGTGGGTCTTGTCTTCCTCCTCGGTCATCGAGCGTCCCACCTCAAGCATATCCATGTCGTTATAATGGCCCTTGCTGCAGTAGGCACTCATGTAGAGATTCTCGGCCAGGATGCCCTTCACCGATTTCCACCCGTCGTAGATGTCGCCGGTGGTACGCCAGGAGAAGCCGGCATCATTGGCCCACGTGCCGGGATAGGCCCAGCGGCAGATGTTCATGCGCACGTCGGTGCGGCCGGTGTTCTTGATGGCCTTGGCAATGGCGGTGTAACGCTGCTTCTCGTCGAGATCCAGCCCGTCTTTGTTGTGAATGGGGTCGCCTCCGCAGAAGTCAACCTTGATGAAGTCGAAGCCTAACTCCTTGAAGAAGAAGTCGCAGTCCTGCTGGTCGTGCTTGTAGAGTCCCACGCCCTCGCCATCCTTGTCGCCACCGTGGTAGCTGCCACAGGTATTGTAGCCGCCGTCGCTGTAGATGCCGGCCTTCAAGCCTTTCGAGTGGATGAAGTCGACCACGCCCTTCAGTCCGTTCGGAAACCGTGTAGGATGGATGAGCAACTGACCCGTCGTCTTGTCGCGACCGCCGAAATAGCCGTCGTCAATGTTGATATGGTCGTAGCCCACGTCCCTCAGTTTTTTCGAGACCATCGCATTAGCCTGGCCCTTGATGATGCTCTCGCTGATGTTCAGTCCAAAGGTGTTCCACGAGCTCCATCCCATCGTCGGACCCATATTCTCTTGAGCACAAATGGCAGTAGCCGTAAAAGCTACTGCCATTATCGTGAATAGTTTCTTATAACTTCTCATAACTTCTTCTAACTTCCCATAACTTCTTCTAACTTCTCATAACTTCATCTATCAGAAGTCTTTGGTCATCTCAGCCACCTTCGAGTTCACCTCGTCGATGAACTGCTGGATGGTCATGACGCTCTGCTCGCCACCACCCTGGGGACGCACGGCGACAGTCTTGTCGGCAGCTTCCTTCTCGCCGACGATGACCATATAGGGAATACGCTTCAGCTCGTTGTCGCGAATCTTGCGGCCCAGCTTCTCGTTGCGCAGGTCGATGGTAGCACGGACGCCGCCCTGTGAGAACTGACGGCAGACCTCCTGAGCATAGTCGTTATACTTCTCGGACAGCGGCAGGATAGCCACCTGCTCGGGTGTGAGCCACAGGGGGAAGTGACCGCTGGTGTGCTCGATGAGCACGGCGCAGAAGCGCTCGAGCGAGCCGAAGGGAGCGCGGTGAATCATCACGGGTGTCTTCTTCTGGTTGTCCTCGTCGGTATATTCCAGCTGGAAGCGCTTCGGCAGGTTGTAGTCCACCTGAATGGTGCCCAACTGCCAGCGACGGCCGATGGCGTCCTTGATCATGAAGTCGAGCTTCGGACCATAGAAGGCAGCCTCGCCGTATTCCACCTTAGCGGGCAGGCCCTTCTCCTGACAAGCCTCCTGGATGGCCTTCTCAGCCAGTGCCCAGTCCTCGTCGGTACCCACATACTTGTCGTGGTCGTTGGGGTCGCGGAGTGAAATCTGTGCCTCGAAGTTGAAGCCGAAGGCCGTCAGCACCACACCGATGATGTCCATCACGTTGAGGAACTCCTGCTTCACCTGGTCGGGACGGCAGAAGAGGTGGGCATCATCTTGAGTAAAGGAACGTACGCGCGTAAGACCATGAAGCTCACCGCTCTGCTCATAGCGATAGACCGTACCGAACTCAGCAATACGCAGCGGCAGGTCCTTGTACGAACGGGGCTTCCAGGCGAAGATCTCGCAGTGGTGCGGACAGTTCATGGGCTTCAGCATATACTCCTCGCCCTCCTCCGGAGTGGTGATGGGACGGAACGAGTCCTTACCGTAGTGAGCATAGTGACCTGAGGTGACGTAGAGGCTCTTGCCGCCGATATGCGGGGTGATGACCTCCTGATAGCCGTAACGCTTCTGCACCTTGCGCAGATGTTCCTGCAAACGGAGGCGCAGGTCGGTACCTTTCGGCAACCAGATAGGCAGGCCCTTACCCACCTTCTCTGAGAACATGAAGAGTTCCATCTCCTTGCCAATCTTGCGGTGGTCGCGCTTCTTGGCCTCTTCGAGCATGACGAGGTACTCGTCGAGCATCTTCTTCTTGGGGAACGAGATGCCGTAGAGACGCTGCATCTGCTCACGGGTAGCGTCGCCACGCCAGAAGGCTCCGGCCACGCTGGTCAGCTTCACGGCCTTGATCTCGCCCGTGTCCACGAGGTGCGGACCGCGGCAGAGGTCGGTGAAGTTGCCTTGTGTATAGGTGGTGATACTGCCGTCCTCGAGGTCCTGCTCAATGTGCTCGCACTTGTAGGTCTGACCGTCGGCGGCGAACTCCTTCAGCGCGTCGGCCTTAGCAACTTCCTTGCGAACCACAGGCTCCTTCTTGCCAGCCAGTTCCTTCATCTTAGCCTCGATGGTGGGGAAGTCGCTCTCCTTGATCATCTGTCCGTCAGGCAGCAGCACGTCGTAGAAGAATCCGTTCTCGACGGCAGGTCCGAAACCGAACTGGATGCCAGGATACAACTCCTGCAGCGCCTCGGCCAGCAGGTGAGCAGAGGTGTGCCAGAAGGTGTGCTTACCTTCTTCGTCATCAAACTTATAGAGCGCGATGGTAGCGTCCTCCATGATGGGACGGTTCAGCTCTACGGTCTCACCGTTTACGCCACAGCTGACAACGCTGCGTGCCAGAGCCGGCGAGATGCTCTCGGCAATCTGAAATCCCGTGACGCCCTGTTCATACGAGCGAACAGACCCGTCGGGGAAGGTAATTTTGATTTCCATATCTACAATATATGTTTGAAGTTAAAATTCGGGGTGCAAAGTTACGAAAAGTTGAGAGCAAAACAAAATAAATTCATTTATTTTTTATGCCGAGTGTAGGAGTTTCCTTGAGCAAAGCGAAAAACTTCGCCGTCTTGACGGCAGAGTTCTTGCAAAAAGCAAGCGACGCAAGCGTCGAGCGACGAAAAAAGCGTGTAACTGCGAAGCGTCCTTTTAGGCCAAACCGCCGAGGCATCACAATGGATGTCTCGGCGGATATTTATTACAGAGGGTTAGGGAGAGTATTATTCAAACGGGAAGTCATTGAAGATTATTCGCGTGTCAGCCTCTACCGAGCCATTACTGTCAACGCCGCCATAGCCGATGCCATTTT